>NZ_JBHSMC010000001.1:0-874562 GCF_042655485.1 Lederbergia graminis | reverse complement strand
TCATTAGCCGCCCGCGGAAAGCGAAGTGTATTTCCGAAGCGTTATAGCTACACTTACATTGTTCGGATTTACATTCAAGTCAAATGGTTATGTCCCAACCTCTTTCAAAAGTATATATTTGCATGTGGATCAGTTTTATTGCACGAACGTTGTTTATCCATTAACAACAGATCCTCCGTTAATGTGAATCATTTGACCAGTAACATAGCTAGAGTCTTCAGAAGCTAGATAAACATAAGCAGGTCCTAGTTCGGATGGTTGTCCAGGACGTTGGCCGATTGGTTGTGAGGAGCCGAAGTTACTTACTTTTTCTGCATCGAAAGTAGCAGGGATAAGTGGTGTCCAAATAGGTCCTGGTGCTACACCATTTACTCGGATTCCTTTCTCAGCTAGTGACATAGCTAATGACCTAGTAAAAGAAACAATCGCTCCCTTCGTTGAGGAGTAGTCTAGTAATTCAGGGCTTCCTGCATAAGCAGTAATGGATGCAGTATTTATTATTGAACTTCCTGCTTTTAAATGTGGTAATGCTGCTTTTGTTAAAAAGAAGAAAGAGTAAATATTTGTTCTAAACGTTTTATCTAATTGCTCTTCTGTAATATCAAGCAAGCTTTTTTGTGGATGTTGTTCTGCTGCATTGTTAACAAGAATATCAATTTGATTAAAGGTGTCCATTACTTGTTTGACGATATCTTGGCAGTGCTGTTCTTGTCCAATATCACCACGAATTAATAGACATTTTCTTCCTTCATTTTCAATTTCCTGCTTTGTTAATTCAGCATCAGAATCCTCGTTAAGATAAGAAATGACAATATCAGCACCTTCTCTTGCAAAGTGAAGTGCTGCAGCTTTACCTATTCCACTATCCCCACCAGTGATAATGGCAACTTTATTTGTAAGTTTGCCACTACCTTTATAAGTGGATTTAATTGATTCTGGTATTGGGTTCATTTCGCTTTGAATCCCAGGTTGTTTGTTTTGCTGTTGTTTAGGCATCGTGTTTTTGTTGTTTTGAGACATAATAGCACTCCCTTTAGCTTAGTTGTAAAAGGTTTTTTTCTTACATAGTTGATATACCCCGTTGATTATTATTTATGCATAAAAAATAGCCGTTAAGTATCGAAATACTTAGCGGCTATAAAATTAGAGATGGTCAGTCTTTTTTGAATATTGGTGTTTTCCTGCTTGTCTGTTCTTTTCACGTAGTTCATTTTTTTCTTCATGGACACGTTGATTATCTTTTGCTTTTTTGTCATTATCAGATGTATTATAGCGCATTTGAATTTCTCCTTTCTTGGGCTAAACAGTTAATAGTATTACCAAGAATCAGGAGAAAATGATGAGAACAACATTTTTATTGTTTCTTGTTCAAGAAAAATATTGCTAATGTGCCTTGACCAGTGTGAGCAGCAATAACGGAACCAATAATATTAATATAGAAATTCTTTGTACCAAATCGTTCTTCTATCATTGCTTTAATTTCATTTGCAATCCCTATATCATTTCCATGGCTTATACCAATCGTCTGGTTAGCCAGGTCTTCGCCACGCTCTTCCATCAAATCAATAATACGTTTCAGTAATTTTTTCTTACCACGGATTTTCTCAATAGGTACTAACTTTCCGTCTTCGACATGTAGAAGTGGTTTTATATTTAGTAATCCGCCAAGAAATGCAGAAGCTTTTGATAATCTTCCACCTCTAGCTAAAAAGTCTAAATCCTCAACAGTAAATAAATGCTCCATATGTTCACAGTGGAATGTAACATTTTCTATTATTTCTTCTTTTGTTTTTCCTTCGTTCAGTAACTTCGCTGCGACCTGTACACATAAACCATAACCAATCGAAGCACATTTTGAATCAATAATAGTTAGATCGAGGTCTGGATACTCTTCTTTTACTTGGTCATGAATCATTACAGCCGTCTGATATGTACCAGAAAGTTCCGATGAAAATGCAATATATAGACCAGATTCCCCAGACTTAGCTAATTCGGTAAAAACTTGTTCAAACCGTTGTGGTGATGCCTGAGAAGTTTTAGGCATTTTACCAGAATTGATTGCATCATAAACAGTTTCCGGCTGAATGGTTTCTAAATCTAAATATTCTTCATCTCCAATATGAACTTGTAAAGGAATCAATTGTACGTTATTTTCTTGGAAGAAGGATAGAGGTAAATCACATGCGCTATCAGCAAATAGTTTCATTTTCATAAAAAATCACCTTTCGTGATAAAATAATGTAACTTCTGATTGCAAAGAACAATTCAGAAAATTATACTATACCCTTTAGTGTACATACTTCTGATGAAAAGTACAATTATGTAATACAAATTATTTTTGCTTTTATATGAAAGGGAGATATGGAATGTCAAATAACCAATTTTCGGTTCGAGAACATGTGAAAATTACAATAATTGTTTTAGTTGGAGCGTTTTTAAATGCGATTGCTTTGAACTTCTTCCTCATTCCAGCAAATGTATACGCAAGTGGGGTAACTGGAGCTGCTCAGCTTATCTCCAATGTGTTAACCGATTTTACACCTATCCAACTCTCTACCGGAATATTAGTGTTCTTGCTTAATATACCAGTGATCATTTTAGGCTGGATGAAAGTTGGAAAATCATTCACATTGTACAGTTTCGTATCTGTATTGTTCATGACCATTTTCCTAGAGTTTTTACCTATTAAAACACAGACTGCTGATATTCTCTTATATGCTGTATTTGGTGGAGTAATATCTGCGATTGGAATTGGTATTACGCTAAAAGTGGGTGCTTCTACCGGAGGTCTAGACATTGTAGCGATGGTTTTATCAAGGATGAATGATAAACCAGTTGGAATATATATCTTTATTATTAATGGAATCATTGTCGTATCTGCAGGTGCTTTATATGGATGGGATAAGGCGCTATATACACTCGTATCATTATATGTATCAACAAGAGTAATTGATGCGATTCACACACGTCATCAAAAACTCACTGTGATGATCGTAACGAAAAAGTCACCTGAATTGAAAAAAGCCATTCATAGTCGCCTTGTAAGGGGTATTACAGTTCTACCTGCAAAAGGAGCATTTTCCAACGAAAATAAAGATATGATGATGATTGTCTTAACGAGATATGAATTGTTCGAATTAGAACATATCATTAAAGAAGTAGATCCACACGCATTTACTAATATTGTTCAAACTACAGCTGTGTTTGGATTATTCAGAAGAGAATAGGTAAAAGGAATGCCTCAAAAACATGGTTGATTTTTGAGACATTCCTTTTTATAAATATTGCTTATTGTAATTTATCCAATGCATCTTGGAATTCTCTAAGTTGCTTTTGTTCAGCTACAGTTGAATTCGCATATGCAGAGGAAAGGGCATTCTTGGCTACGGAAATTGCCTTTGATTTATCTTTCTTACTTCCACTTGCAAAAGCCTCTTCTGCAATTTCGACAAAGTGACGGGCTTCTTGAAATAGTCTATTTTTTCCCATTAGCCATTACTCCCATAATAAAAGTCTTCATTCCGTTGTTGTTCCCTTTCTTCCAATGTTGAACGATACGTAAATCGTTCAGCATGTTTTTCTACAGAGTTTTTGCCGTGCTGGATAAAACGCTTTGATTTGCTCTTCTTACCCATTCATAAACACCGCCTTTGTAGATTTAGAAAGCTGGAATGAATATGAACGCTTTTGCGTTCTAATAGTATTGTTTGTGTAAAATAAATAAAAATAACGAGAAAGATATGGCAAATTACATCACATCTCTTTGGAATAAAACGGAAGGGAGTGCTAAAATAAGTATGTGCATAATTGTTCATAGGGGGGGAAAGCCATGATAGAAATTCATAATGAAGTTGTAAAAGGCATTCCACTTTTACATGTCGTTAAAAACGGAAATACTAACGATAAATTACCTCTCATTATTTTTATCCACGGATTTACATCGGCGAAAGAGCATAATTTACACTTTGCTTATTTACTTGCAGAGAAAGGTTTTCGAGTGATTTTACCAGATGTTATTTTTCATGGAGAAAGGCATACTGGGGAAAGTAAAAATATCATTCAATTTAAATTCTGGAATATTGTAACTCACAGTATTTTGGAATTAGATACGTTAAAGGATGCTTTTGTAGAAAAAGGTTTAGTGGAAGAAGAAAGGATTGGATTAATTGGAACTTCCATGGGTGGAGTAATTACATTCGGTGCTTTGACTCAATACAAATGGATTAATACCGCTGTTTCATTAATGGGAAGTCCTGCGTATGAAGAATTTGCCAGAATGCAAATAGACCATTTTAGGAAAGCAAAGATAGACCTTCCACTAACCCAGGAGCAAATTGACAGTATCTATTCTAGCTTACGAAAATATGATATCACTGCTCAGCCAGAAGCACTTGCTGGAAGACCAATTCTTTTCTGGCACGGTAAAAAAGATCCTACAGTACCTTTTCAACCGACATTTAATTTTTATGAACAGGTTAAATCGGATTATGCAGAATCACCATCTAATATTGAATTCATAGTAGATGAACAAGCTGCACATAAAGTAACAAGAGAAGCATTATTGAGAACCATTGATTGGTTTGAGAAACATCTGCTGCATAAAGTAAATTCATAAGTGGTATAACTTTATTTTTTTCATAATTTTGGTATGATAATGTTAGAAAGCAATTTATTTCGAAAAGGAGTGGTTAGAAATGGATGAGGCTTTGAAAGAGAATATTTATGGTGCCTTAGAACAAGTAATTGACCCGGAATTGGGTATTGATATAGTGAATTTGGGATTAGTATATGATGTTGAAATGGATGATGCAGGTCTAACGACAGTAACAATGACATTAACATCTATGGGATGCCCACTTGCCCCTGTAATTGTGGATCAAGTGAATGCTGCTCTTGTAGATATCCCTGAAGTGAAACAAGTGGATGTAAATATTGTATGGAATCCACCTTGGACAAAAGATAAAATGTCACGTTATGCTAAAATCGCTCTTGGAGTTTCCTAAATTAGAATAGAGTGCATGATGAATTGCAGAAATGGTGAAATAATAATAGCGGTATGCTCCTAGGTGGAAGCGTCCGCTATTTTTTTGTAGGCTCTGTTAAAGTTCATTGGTGTTAACAACTTAGTTGATTGTAGCAGATGTACACGAGACTCCTGCGGGAACAGCACGAGCCGAAGATCCACTTGGCAAAGCGGTTTTCTTTGCCAAGTTAGCTGAGGCCGTGCCCGCGGAAAGCGAGTGTACAGGAGCGAAAATCAACAACAGAGTTTTACAGAGCTTTTTTGTAAAAGAAAGGAGGATGATAAATATGGATTTGAGTAAAATGACGACAACAATGCAAGATGCGTTTATCGAAGCTCAGCAAACTGCAGTAAGTAATCATCATCCTGAAATTGATATTGATCACCTTTGGAAGGCTTTAATAAATAAAACTGACAGCCTCCTTATGCAATTATATGAACGATTCGGTGTTAGTCGAAATGAATTAGATACAGAACTAAACCGATTAATAAATAAAAAGCCACAAGTTACTGGTTCAAATGTAAAAGGAGGTCAATATTTAACTTCAAGTTTACAGCAATTACTTTCGAATGCAGAAAATGAAAAGCAAGCATTAGAGGATGAGTTCCTATCTGTAGAGCATTTTGCTCTTGGACTATGGGAACAAGAAAATGTGGACATTACTAAGTTTTTGAAACAACACGGTTTAACAAAACAATTATTGAAGAGTGAAGTAGAACGAGTAAGAGGGGGACAGCGCGTGACATCTCAAAATCCAGAATCAACATATGACGCATTACAAAAATATGGACGTGATTTAGTAGCAGAGGTGAAAGCGGGAAAATTAGATCCTGTTATTGGCAGAGATAATGAAATTAGAAATGTGATTAGGATTTTATCAAGGAAGACGAAAAACAATCCAGTCTTAATTGGTGAGCCAGGTGTTGGAAAAACAGCGATTGTAGAAGGTTTAGCCCAAAGAATTGTAAGGAAGGATGTTCCGGAAGGATTAAAAGATAAGACAATCTTTGCATTAGATATGGGAGCCTTAATTGCTGGAGCTAAATTTCGAGGTGAGTTTGAAGAACGTCTAAAAGCTGTTTTACAAGAAATCAAGAAAAGTGAAGGGAAGATCCTTCTTTTTATTGATGAGATTCATACCATCGTTGGTGCTGGAAAAACAGAAGGAGCAATGGATGCAGGAAATATGTTGAAACCAATGCTTGCTAGAGGAGAGCTACACTGTATTGGTGCAACTACGTTAGATGAGTACCGCTTATATATTGAGAAAGATCCTGCCTTGGAAAGAAGGTTTCAAAAAGTTCTTGTTCCAGAGCCAACAGAAGAAGATACGATTTCTATTTTACGTGGATTAAAAGATCGCTTTGAAATCCATCATGGTGTAAATATTCAGGATCGTGCTCTTGTAGCTGCTACAACTTTATCAAATCGCTATATAACAGACAGGTTCTTACCTGATAAAGCGATTGATTTAGTAGATGAGGCTTGTGCTAATATTCGTGTGGAAATCGATTCTATGCCAAGTGAACTCGATGAAGTAACAAGAAGAGTAATGCAATTGGAAATAGAGGAAGCAGCACTTCAAAAAGAAGATGATGAAGTAAGTAGAGAACGCTTAATTATTTTACAAAAAGATCTAGCAGATTTGAAAGAAAAAGCGAATGCGATGCAGGCGAAATGGCAGACAGAAAAAGAAGAAATTCTACATATTAAAGAAAAACGAGAAGAACTAGATAAACTGCGTCGTGAATTAGAAGATGCTGAAAACGATTATGATTTAAACAAAGCTGCTGAATTAAGACATGGGCGCATTCCTGCATTAGAAAAAGAACTACGAAGTCTGGATGAACAATTAGCAGAGAAGCAATCAGATGAAAACCGCTTAATAAAAGAAGAAGTGACGGAAGATGAGATTGCTGAAATTGTGTCACGGTGGACTGGAATTCCCGTTATGAAATTAGTCGAAGGGGAACGGGAGAAATTATTACGACTGGAAAGTATTCTTCATAATCGAGTGATTGGTCAAGACGAAGCAGTAGAATTAGTTAGTAATGCTGTTTTACGGGCAAGAGCAGGAATTAAAGACCCTAATCGACCTATAGGTTCTTTTATTTTTCTAGGGCCAACTGGTGTAGGTAAAACAGAATTAGCAAAAGCATTAGCAGAAACACTTTTTGATAGTGAAGAACAAATGATACGCATTGATATGTCTGAATATATGGAGAAACATGCGGTCTCTAGATTAATTGGAGCTCCTCCTGGCTATGTAGGCTATGAAGAAGGTGGTCAGTTAACCGAGGCTGTAAGAAGAAAACCATATTCCGTTATCTTACTCGATGAAATTGAAAAGGCACATCCAGAAGTATTTAATATTCTACTTCAAGTATTAGACGATGGAAGAATTACAGATTCACAAGGGCGCAGAATTGACTTTAAAAATGCTATTGTTATCATGACTTCGAATATCGGTTCCACATATTTATTGGAAGCTCAACGAGAGGATGATTCATTAGATGAAAATACAAAAGATTTGGTTCTTGGACAACTGCGCGCATCATTCCGTCCTGAGTTTTTAAATCGTGTCGATGATATTATTATCTTCAAGCCACTCTCTTTAGAAAATATAAAAGGAATTGTCACGAAGTTAGCTAAGGAATTACAACATCGACTTAGTGAACAAAATTTAAGCTTGGAAATCAGTGAGGCAGCGAAGGAATATATTGCAAATGCTGCGTATGATCCAGTATATGGAGCGCGTCCATTGAAGAGATATTTACAAAGTCATATAGAAACGCGTTTAGCGAAAGAGATTATTGCAGGGAATGCTCATCCTTATGATACGCTTTTAGTTGATCTTGTGGATGGTTCATTAATTATTACGGTGAAAAAGCATTAAAAAAGCAAGTAACTTTTTTAACTGGTTAAATTTAAAAAAATTTAAGTGGAATAATATCGCTACGGAAATACACTACGCTTTCCGCGGGCTTAGAAAAGCGAAGGCTCCTGATCAGCGGCGTAAGAACGGGAGCCATTCCTGTACTGAGATAAAGGAAACACGGTAAGGAACGAGCCGATGTTGACTTATCGTAGGGAAAGGAATGGCTCGTTCGCTAGCCGCTAGGAGCTTGAGCTAAACAAGGTTCGGAAGCCTCCTCGGTGCTGAACGCACCTGCGGGGTCTCCCGGCTACCGTACATCCCGCAGGGGTCTCCGTGTATTTCCTCCGCTTGTATTTTCAATAACTTAAGTTTCATATCCTTCCTGAGAGAAAAAAACTAAGATACTACATAAATGTATTTTCAATAAGTTAAATCCATATAAAAAAGCCAAGCTATGTTGAATATTTCAAGCATAGATTGGCTTTTCATTTGCATTTGGAATCTTTGGTTTCAGTGTTTTAATGTGTTTCTGTTGTATTTGTGCTGGATACTGCGCCAAGTAGAATGATTAGGACGATTAAGCCCACTGCAAGTAAGGATCCAGTTGCAAAGTCATATGGAATACTTAACATGGAACTTGCTACGTATGTTAGCACTTGCGTTAAAATGAAACCCCATACAGCTGTCATTACGAATTTCATCAATAGTTACCCCCATCTCATATGTAAAATGTATGTAAACTCATACTAAATAATTAAAATATACTTCAAATCATATCATAACTATTGTAAATGTGAAACTCCTTTCAAATGAAAAATATGTTAGAAATCTGAACAAAAATGTCAGAATCTGTACAAATTGCATAGGATGTAATGACGGGAACAAGGAGGAGAATTGGATGAGAACTGCAATAGTCGTTGGTGCACGTCAATCGCTTGGATTTCGAATTTGTAGCCAATTACTCGACAGCGGATTCGTTGTATATGGTAAAGACTATGCAAGTTGGCAAAACGAGCAGTGTGAAGAAAATTGGATGTACATCGGTAGAAATGCTAATTTACATTTTGATTATGTGGATGATGATCATGATTTAATATCTGAAGATGTAGATTTTTTAATTGTTCCTTTAATTGACTTTTATGAACGTGATGATTCTAACATAAATGAACAATTACTAATCCAGTTACAAGGAATAATAACGAAACCATCTTTTGCTAAAACAACTATATTATTAGTAGGTCCAACTGCAATTCATTCGAGAAACTGTAAAATAAGTAAAGGGATAGAAGAACTAAAATTAAATCATAAAAATGTTAAAGAATACTGTATAACGATGGATTATGAACAAGCTGATGGAGCGCTATATTATAAAGCTAGTAATATTGCACATAAGTGGACGAAAAAGGAACTACAAAACTATGATGAAATTGCTCAATTTCTAATTGAAAAGATTTTGTAATAATGAGTGTGACATGCTGATTTTTCAAATATTACATAGAAATTGGGCATTTTTTTTATTGAAAAAATGGACGAGCGTATTTTACAAGGATATATTTCGATGCTATAATTAGTACCAAGTCATAATAATTGATAATAATAACATGTGTGAATTTAGATAGGAAAGTAGGGATTGCTATTATGAATGCTGGTATCATTGGCGTTGGGAAATATGTTCCTGAACAAGTTATTACGAATAAAGATTTAGAATTAAGAATGGATACATCAGATGAATGGATTAGAACAAGAACAGGTATTGAAGAAAGACGTATTGCTCCAGATGATGTAAATACGTCAGATATGGCATATATAGCAGCAAAAAATGCAATTGAAGATTCTGGTTTACAACCAGAGGATATTGATTTAATACTAGTTGCGACGATCACACCAGATCAACCATTCCCGACAGTAGCATGTATACTTCAGGAAAAATTAGGTTGTACGAAAGCAGCTGCAATGGACTTAAGTGCTGCATGTGCAGGTTTCATGTATGGAATGATAACTGCTAAGCAATTCATTGAAAATGATGCATACAAAAATGTTTTGGTTGTAGGATCTGAGAAATTGTCTAAAATAACAGATTGGAATGATCGTAATACTGCAGTATTATTTGGCGATGGTGCAGGTGCATGTGTAATGAGCACTGTGTCAGAAGGCCGTGGTATATTATCTTTTGAATTAGGAGCAGACGGCTCAGGTGGTAAGCACTTATATCAAGATGATTATATTGTAATGAATGGAAGAGAAGTATTTAAATTCGCGGTTAGACAAATGGGTGAATCTTCCGTTAACGTGATTGAAAAAGCAGGGCTATCAAAGGATGATGTAGATTTTCTAATTCCACATCAAGCGAATATTCGAATCATGGAATCGGCTAGACAACGTTTGGAATTACCTGAAGAAAAAATGTCTAAAACAGTGCATAAGTATGGAAATACTTCATCTGCATCCATTCCATTATCCTTAGCAGATGATTTAGAAAATGGGAAAATTAAAGATGATGACATCGTCGTTATGGTCGGCTTTGGTGGCGGACTCACTTGGGGAGCAATAGCGATGAGATGGGGTAAATAAGAAAATAACACACCTTAATACTAGGAGCTGAATGAATATGAAAAGAAGAGTAGTTGTAACGGGCATAGGAGCAGTAACTCCTCTAGGAAACGATGTCGATACAACGTGGCAAAATATTCTAGCTGGAAAATCTGGAGTTGGTCCATTAACAAGATTAAATCCTGATGACTATTCAGCAAAAGTAGCTGCAGAGGTAAAAGACTTCGATGTTGAAAAATATGTAGAAAGAAAAGAAGCGCGTAAAATGGACCGTTTCACGCATTATGCTCTTGCAGCATCCATGATGGCGATAGAGGATGCAAAACTAACGATTGATGAGAGCAATGCGGAAAGAATTGGTGTTTGGATTGGTTCCGGTATAGGTGGAATGGAAACATTCGAGAATCAATTTGAGACTTTCCAAAAACGTGGATATCGAAGAGTAAGTCCTTTCTTTGTTCCGATGATGATTCCAGATATGGCGACAGGACAAGTATCGATTTATTTAGGAGCAAAAGGTGTAAACTCATGTACAGTTACTGCATGTGCTACGGGGACAAACTCGATAGGAGACGCATTTAAAGTAATTCAACGCGGGGATGCAGATGCGATGATTGCTGGTGGAGCAGAGGCGCCAATTACACAAATGTCAGTTGCTGGGTTCTGTGCAAATACTGCACTTTCAACTAACCCAGATCCAGAAAAAGCAAGCAGACCATTTGATGCAAATCGTGATGGTTTTGTTATTGGCGAAGGTGCAGGAATTGTCATTCTCGAAGAATTAGAACATGCTTTAAAACGTGGAGCAACAATTTATGCGGAAATCGTTGGTTACGGTTCTACAGGAGATGCCCACCATATTACAGCACCAGCACCAGGTGGCGAAGGTGGAGTGCGTGCTATGAAAATCGCACTTTCTGATGGTGAACTATCACCTGAAGATGTTGATTACATTAATGCACATGGTACAAGTACACCATATAATGATAAATATGAAACAATGGCAATCAAAGAAGTGTTTGGTGAACATGCATATAAATTAGGTGTAAGTTCTACTAAATCAATGACTGGCCACTTATTAGGTGCTGCAGGTGGAGTAGAAGCCATCTTCTCTGTACTGGCGATTAAAGATGGTGTAATGCCACCAACAATCAATTATGATACTCCAGATCCAGATTGTGATTTAGATTATGTAGCAAACGAAGCAAGAAAAGCGGAAGTCAAAGCTGTTATGAGTAACTCACTTGGCTTTGGTGGTCATAACGCGACGATTGTATTTAAGAAGTATGAATAAATAGTGATAAAAAGAGTCTATTCGAAATTTGATGAATTCGGATAGTCTCTTTTTTATTGTTCGATTTATTAGGTGTTTACTACTCCTGTTCCTTTTCCCACAGATTCTAAATACTTTTTACTCTGGAGATATGGCTTGCAAGCATGACTTTCCTCAATTAAACAATATTTAGAGTTACATAGAATGATAAAAAGTGCTCCACCATCTTTCCTTTTGAGGTTTGCAATTTTGTAACCAACTCTGTTTTCAAAAAATAGTATGAAATGGAGAGGTGGTTTCGAAAATGGGGTAGTGGGAACAGATAAATGGTTAGATGAATTTCATGATAATCCAATAGAATTATGCAAAAAGGCGAACCCTGGCGTAAAAGATGCCAATGATTTTTATAAATATTTAAGACTGTTTGGAATGTATACTCCATCTGAACAGACAAAGAAAACAATTG
This sequence comes from Lederbergia graminis, assembly GCF_042655485.1. NCBI lineage: Bacteria > Bacillati > Bacillota > Bacilli > Caryophanales > Bacillaceae > Lederbergia > Lederbergia graminis. The sequence goes on along the minus strand of NZ_JBHSMC010000001.1, from coordinate 862,371 downwards.
GAATTTTAAAGAAAGAGAAAATTTGGAGTAAAGTAGATCAATTTTATCAGAATTACCGAAAAAAATGGCGTGGACCAAATGTGGATATATATATATTTCCTATAAATGAAAATCAACATTTTTTTATGGGACAATTAAAAGGGAAGTCAGGGATTGCATTTCCAAATAAATTATTTTTATTTGTTAAAAATGGGCTAGAAGAAAAAGAATTAGAAGCGTTGTTTGTACATGAATATCACCATGTCACAAGAATGAGAAAATATAAAAAAGAGCTTGAACAATATACATTGTTAGATTCTATCATTTTTGAAGGACTTGCTGAATTAGCTGTATTGAATTGTTGTGGTAAAAAGTATTTGGCGCAATGGACGAAGGAATTCTCGAATGAAAGAATAGCATATTTTATGAAACATATATATGAACCCAATCTATCGGTAACGAGAGAAGATCGCTCACATGATGACTTTCTCTTTGGAAGGAGAGGGATTCCAAAAATGTTAGGATATGCTGTTGGTTTTGAGCTTGTGAAAGGATATGTGAAAAACAATAAGATAACACTGTTGGACTCATTTGAAATGAAATCGGAGGAATTTCTGAGAAACAATCACTTTCTCGATAAAGAATAAGAAATGATGTTTCTGAACGAAGGAATCTTGTTGGATACTGCATTAGTCCTTAACTCTATCATATATATTTACATGAATGATAAGTAAACAACAATCTATTTACAGGATGTGTTTATTTATGATATATCGCATATCATTATTGCTAATCGGGATATGTTTCTCTTTAGCAGGTGGTGTTAGTGTAGTAAGTTACTTAAATATGATTACTACCGGTGTAGGATATAGAGATTATTTTGTCTTTATCTTAACAAGGTTTGAATTTTATATCCTGCTAGCTGGACTAGTGATTATTATATCCTCCATCTATAGTTCGAATAAAAAATCAGAGTAGCTGTTACTTATAGGAATAATTTTACTACAGCCTGCCTATACTGATTGACAAATAGTAATGAAGTGAGGGGTTAAGGATGCTGTATCTTCATGATGTTTGGGTGAATTGGTTTGAAGGTGAAGAGAACGGTTACAATGTATGCCATTTTCATGAATGGAGAAGGGGAGAAGATGTAATCGAACTCCTAGATCAAGTTCCATTGTTGTATATCGAACCAATTCTTTTTGACTACATTGAAAACAATTTAGCAGAGTTACCACAGGCATTACTTAATGATATTTATAAAAAAGCATATTTACGAAAAAATCATGAAAGAGTGCAATTAGAGTATTGTTTTGTAGTAACAGATGGAAAAGGAATTTTAGCAGTGGATACGATAGGTTACACAATCCCATTAAGAAAAAGTAGGTTAATACCTCGTCAAGAGCAACTTGTTTATGAAATGATTGCAGATAACAATCCAACAATCTATAAGTTTAAGCCTGATTCTATTAAGGAATATCATATTTTATCTCCTGCTCCTGAATTAATGTCCGGCTTAACAAGGAAAGAAAGACATTTGAAAAATTTAATGTTTATGGCATTGGATCAGTTATACACATCTAAAAATACAGCAGAAATTCGCTATTGGTATACAGAGTGGTCACCGCATCGGTATAACGATATTCAAGCAATGGACTTTGAAGAAGCATGGCAATCTCTCTATGAAGAAACGAAAGAGGGATGGACGGAAAAACACGTCATGCTTTGTGAAAATCTCGTAAAAGGTCAACCTTTTTTTGAAAAACTATGGGAAATGGAATATGATTCAAAAGTTAATTAAACAAAAGGAGGGCTTATCCATTTACATTGGACAAGCCCTCTTTTAATAATTTATTTCTTTTTTCTTCCTAATCCCATTGCATTTTCCATTTTCTTTAGCATTTTATTCGCTTTTCTAGCAGCTTTTTCTGCCCCAGCATCTAGTATGTCATCTAGTTCTGAAGATTCAAGTAAGTTTTTACAACGTTCCTGTATAGGTGCAAGTGCGTTTACAACTACCTCAGCTAAGTCGTTCTTAAAATCTCCATATCCTTTACCATCATAATAAGCTTCTAATTCTTCTATCGATTTGTTACCTAGAATAGAATAAATGGAAAGTAAATTTGATACACCTGGTTTGTTTTCGCGATCAAATTTAATAATTCCTTCAGAATCCGTAACAGCAGATTTAATTTTCTTTTCAATTTGTTTTGGCTCATCTAAAATCGTAATAAATCCACGTTGATTTGAATCAGATTTACTCATTTTTTTAGTTGGGTCTTGTAAAGACATGATTCTTGCCCCAACTTTTGGAATTCTAGCCTCAGGAAGAGTGAATATATCATTGTAGCGGTTATTGAATCTTCCTGCTAAATCACGAGTTAATTCGATGTGTTGTTTTTGATCATCACCAACAGGAACAATGTCAGCATTATATAACAAAATATCCGCTGCCATTAAAGGAGGATATGTTAATAATCCTGCTGATACAGCTTCTTTTCCGTGTGCTTTGTCTTTGAATTGTGTCATTCTTTCTAACTCACCAAGGTAAGAAATACATTGCAACATCCATGCAGCTTGAGCATGTGCAGGGACTTCAGATTGGATAAAGAGTGTAGCTTTTTCAGGATCTAATCCTGCAGCAATATAAATTGCAGCTAACGTCCTAATGTTTTTTCTTAATGTTAATCTTTCTTGTGGAACCGTAATAGCATGTTGGTCAACAACGCAGAAATAGCAATCGTAATCATGCTGTAGATCAACAAATTGTTTAATAGCTCCTATGTAATTGCCAAGAGTTACAACGCCACTTGGTTGAATACCAGAAAAGATAGTTTTCACTATAAATAAACCTCCTCTAAAAAATAAAAAGCATCCGTGCAAATTGAAAGCATTTGTATAAAAGCACGAAGTAATATGTACATAATTTTACCCATATGTTTAATAAGAAGCCTGTTGGACAATGTACTGTTTATTATACCTGCTGAAAATATGACAAGCAAGATAGTAGAATATTCTCATGTTGGAGATATTCGTTCCCTTCAACAGTAAAAGTTGTTAAAATAGATAAATAGACAAGAATCAACATAGTACCGACAAATTTCTTGTTTTTAAGGAGGGAGAAGTCTTTTGAGTTGGGGAAAACTGTTGGTTATTGCGGGGTTATTGATCAGTTATTTAAGTATGCTTCCAGTCCAAACCGCCGCAGAAAGTAATACAATCCACAAACATCAAATAAGTGAATTTACGTTGGAACTAAAAGAGCTTCCAGCGAAAGTGCCACGTTTTGCATATGATTCAGGGAGAGAATTTGAATATCCAGACGCTGTTCGTGGAATATACGTAACAGGCCATTCCGCTGGTGCAAGTAGATGGAATACATTAGTAGACCTAGTCGATTCAACGGAATTAAATGCAATGGTTATTGATATAAAGGATGATTGGGGGAATGTTACATATAAGCTTCCAGAGAATCATCCAAATGCTGATATTAGCCGAAATTATATTAAAGACCCTGTAGAAATGATGGATACGCTTGAGGAAAAACAAATTTATCCAATTGCAAGAATCGTAGTTTTTAAAGATTCTGTATTGGCAGAAAAGAGACCAGATCTTTCATTTATTGATGGAGAAAAAGTGTGGAAAAATGGTCGAGAAGAATCTTTCGTTAATCCATTCATGAAAGAAGTTTGGGATTACAATATAGATATAGCAATAGAAGCGGCAAAACTAGGTTTCCAAGAAATTCAGTTTGACTATGTGCGTTTTCCAGAAGGATTCGAAAAACGAGCAGATGATTTTAAATATGGTCTTGGTGAATATGCAGATTTAGAAGAAGATGATGTGCAAAAACGTGTTGCAGCAGTTAGTGACTTCGTTGCTTATGCGAAAGAAAAACTAGCAAACTATGGTGTGCAAGTATCTGTTGATATTTTTGGATATACTGCAACAATTCCGGAAGCACCAGGTATTGGACAGAACTTCACAAAGATATCTGAAAATGTCGATGTGATTTCATCTATGATATATCCTAGTCATTGGACACCTTATTTCGGTATAGCAAAGCCTGATTTGGAACCATACAAACTAGTGAGGGAGTATGCAAAGGTAGAAAATGAAGTTCTAGGAAAGATTGAAAATCCCCCTGTCTCCCGACCATGGTTACAAAATTTCACTGCATCATATTTAGGGAAAGGAAATTATAAAGAGTATACTGAGGCTGAGATAGAAGCACAAATAAAAGCTCTTTACGATGAAGGTATACAGGAATACCTTTTATGGAATCCATCCAATGTTTATTTTCCTGATGCAGATTATACCCCAGAATAAGTGTAAATAGGCTAGTCGGCAAAGTATGCCGCTAGCCCTTTCTTGTGTGAAAAAAACATGTATATTATTGACATTGTCGGAAATATTAACTTGGAATTAATCGATTAATGTTTAACAGTTAATAAAATGGGGTACATATTCCACAAAGGTGAGTGACTATAACAGCTTATATAAAATTATAGTAACAGATGGAAAAAAACCTTAAAACACCTATTCATTCTGGCAGTTATGGTGTATAATACATATATACTGTTCTATTAGATAAGAAGCAGTGAAATGGAATAGGATTGAAAATAGTTAACGATATATATATTTTTTGCATATAAATATGCAATCATTTTTAGAATAGGAGTGTGAGTTATATTATGGTAACATTGTACACTTCACCTAGCTGTACATCTTGTAGAAAAGCAAGAATGTGGTTAGAGGATCAAGGAATTACATATAAAGAAAGAAATATTTTTTCTGAACCACTTACCTTAGATGAAATTAAAGGTATATTAAGAATGACGGAAGATGGTACAGATGAAATCATCTCTACTCGTTCGAAAATATTTCAGAAATTAAATATTGATTTAGACTCTCTTCCACTTCAACAATTATATGATTTGATTCAAAAAAATCCTGGGCTTTTAAGAAGACCAATTATTTTGGATGAGAAAAGATTACAAGTTGGATATAACGAGGATGAAATTAGACGATTCTTACCAAGAAAAGTAAGATCATATCAACTTAGAGAAGCACAAAAATTAGTTAATTAAATCACCAATTACTACTTTTCATCCATTCGTATCCTTGCAAATTTGTGGAAATTGAAACCAATACACACATATTACAAAGCATTGGATAATAAGAATAATTATGGATGAACCGAAAAGGATAAATATATACTGCAAATGGTATTTCAAAAGAGCGGCTAGTAAAAACTTTATTAAAAGGGTTTTTAGTCGGCTCTTTTTATTATGTATATTAAATTTTATGAATAAACTTGATTTTCAGCCATATGTTAGTTAAAATAAGCAAAACATGAACTATTTAGATAGGCAAATGAACGATTTTGTAAATAGGAGTATTAATTGTTTCCAATTTTGTAGTGCTTATCATAAAATGAGTACAAGGAGAAATAAATACATTTTACTAATAAGAAAATGCATCTCCTGTACGGGATTAAAATCCCTTCACCACCAAAAATTAGAAGGGAGTGTTGATGTGTGGAAATAGAACGAATAAATGAGTATACGGTTAAGTTTTATATTTCGTATGTTGACATAGAAGAGCGAGGCTTTGATCGAGAAGAGATCTGGTACAATCGCGAGAAGAGTGAAGAACTTTTCTGGGAGATGATGGAGGAAATTCATCTTGAAGATGAATTTGTCCCTGAAGGACCACTTTGGATTCAAGTTCAAGCCTTAGATAAGGGACTAGAAGTTATAGTCACAAAAGCACAAATTTCTAAGGATGGGCGTCGATTGGAACTACCTATTCCTGATGCAAAAATAGATAGCATTCCTCTTAATGAGAATATGGCTGATTATTTAGATCAAAATTTCAAACTCGGAGCAATTGAGAAAATTGACGATAAACTTCTTGAGTTTATGATGGAGTTTAACGATTTAGAACATGTCATTTCTTTAGCAAAAGTTCAAAATTTTGAAGATGTAACAACAACGCTTTATTCTTATGATGATAAGTATCATCTATATATTAAGTTCTTGGCCGATAATATTGACGACGACACAATTGAGGATGCATTAAGCTTACTTCTAGAATATGGAGTAGATAGTCCATATACCACTTTCTTCCTGGAGGAATATGGTAAAGTTGTGATGAAGGATAATGTGTTTTCTACAATAAATCAATACTTTAATTAATTAAGCCGATTTCAAATTGAAATCGGTTTTTTCTTGTAATTAAAAAGGATTTTATGAATGATTGTAGAAATATTAGTGTAAGAAAGGAAGTGGTGAGTTGTTAACAGCTTATAATGAAAATGGAAATTTTATTTCATTAGCAGGTGACATGTCACCTCAACAAATTAGAAGTACATTACAAAACCAAAACTTCTATTGTCCAATATGTAAAGAACGTGTAATTTTGAAAGTAGGTGAAATACGGATTCCCCACTTTTCCCACCTCAAATTCTCCAATTGTAGTTCCTCAGTATCAGAGCCTGAAAGCCACCAGCATTTGCAAGGAAAGAAACAGCTTTTTACATTTTTTAAGAGTAAAGTTAAAAGTGTGTACTTAGAGGTGTATCTTCCAACAATCAAACAAAGACCAGATATTTTTATTAAGCAAGAGAATCATTCCTATGCGATTGAGTTCCAATGTAGCCCAATATCTCGTGACATAATCAGAAAGAGAACAAATGGTTATTTATCAGCTGGTATTATTCCAATTTGGATTATTGGTGGCTTACCATTTCAGCAGCAATATTCAAAGAATTTCTTTCGATTATCTGACTTTCAGTGGAGTTTTGTAAAACAGCGGGGCAATAGTGGGCTATCTAGTATAAGTTATGATCCAAGTGATGAGATGTTCCATTATCTAACTGGCATTACTTCATTAACGTCCAGAAAAATTGCAGCATCTTATCAGGTGCAATCTTTAAATGGAAATTCATACACAAGAAATGTATTCCATCCAAAATCCTTAAATGTTAAACGCTGGATACAAGAAAAAAATAACTGGTTACAAACAAAAGTCTATTATGGAAATTTAAAATCAGATCCCTTTCTAAAAAATGTATATATCCACAAACATCATCCATTTCACTTACCACCAATTATAGGAATTCCCACTCTCTATAAAGAATACTTTCACTCACATCCAGTAGAATGGCAATTTTACACTTACTTAGACTCCTTGAAGAACATAAAAATTGGTCAAACATTTTCTTTGAAGTATGTACATCATAAAATCGAGAACAGAATACGTTCAGGTCACATTATTGCAAGAGATTTACCACTAGAAAAAGAACAGAGATGGAAGGAAGCGCTGGCAGAATATATCCATGTACTTTCTAAACTGGAATATTTCGACCGTAAGGGAATAGATTTATTTGAAAAGAAAAGAAATATTTTGATTCCACAAACGATGGAACAATTACAAAAGCAAGAGGAAAGTTTATATAGGAATATAAGCTTTGGTCATACTAGTTATAGGAGAGATAATTCATACAATTAAAAGAATGAATATCCGATATAAAGAAGCTAACGAAATAATTAAAATTGGCAGGATTATTGAATATTTAGTAGAATAAGTAATGTAATTAAACTTTCGGTTTTCGAAAGAATTTTAAAAGTAGTGTTATTTAGAATGGAGGATGGCAATGGCCAACGAAACAGCAGTAAAAACTCTTCCTGCGCGCTCAGAAATTCCTGAGGAATTGACATGGAGATTAGAAGACATTTTTGAAAGTGATGATGCTTGGGAAAAGGAATATGAAGATATTAAAGGACTTTTAAAGGAAGCTGGTAATTATAAAGGTAAGCTAAGTGACAGCTCTGAGACATTATATGAAGCTCTTCAATTCCAATCCAAAGTATCCGAAAGAATGGGTAAGCTGTATACATATGCTCATATGCGATATGATCAGGATACTGGTAATTCCCATTATCAAGGTTTGAATGCACGTGCTGAAAGTCTATATTCAGTTGTTGCAAGTGAATTCTCATATATCGTTCCAGAAATTTTAGATATAGATGAAAGTAAACTAGCGCAATTTGTAGAAGAGAATAAAGATTTACAACTCTATAAACATGCACTAGAAGAAATTAATTTACAACGTGGACATGTATTATCTGCTGAACAAGAGGCTCTTCTTGCACAAGCTTCTGAAGTACTAGGATCCTCCAGTACAACATTTGGAATGTTAAATAATGCAGATTTAGAATTTCCAGTTATTAAAGATGAGAATGGAAATGATATTCAAATTTCCCATGGGAATTATGTGAAGTTCTTGGAAAGCCAAGATAGAAGTGTTCGTGAAGCAGCCTTTAAAAAGGTTTATGAAACGTATGGGAAATTTAGTAATACTTTCTCTAGTACATTAAGTGGCACTGTTAAAAAGGATAATTTCTATGCAAGTGCTAGAAATTATCAATCAGCACGACAAGCAGCATTAGCCGCTAATAATATTCCGGAAAGCGTGTATGACAATTTAGTAGAAACGATTAATAAAAATCTGCACTTATTGCATCGTTACGTTAAACTCCGTAGAAAGGTTCTCGGTGTTGATAAGCTGCATATGTATGATTTATATACGCCATTAGTGAAAGATGTGAAAATGGAGATCTCCTATGACGAAGCAAAAGAATTAGTTATTGCTGGACTACAGCCTTTAGGAGAGGAGTATGTAAACATTCTGAAAGAAGGATTTTCAAATCGTTGGGTCGATGTGGAAGAGAATAAAGGGAAGCGCAGTGGTGCTTACTCATCTGGTACCTATGGGACAAATCCTTATATATTGATGAATTGGCAAGATAATGTTAATAATCTTTATACTTTAGCTCATGAGTTTGGACATAGTGTGCATAGTTATTACACTCGGAAAACTCAACCATATCCTTATGGAGATTATTCAATATTTGTTGCAGAGGTTGCATCAACTTGTAATGAAGCATTACTTGGAGATTATATGCTGAAACAAACGGATGACAAACAGCAACAATTATATTTAATTAATCATTATCTTGAGGGCTTCCGTGGAACTGTGTTTAGACAAACAATGTTTGCTGAATTCGAGCATTTAATCCATAAGAAAGCTCAAGAAGGTGTTGCATTAACAGCAGAAATGTTAACGAAAGAATATTATGCATTAAATCAAAAGTACTTCGGTGAGGAAGATATTATTATTGATGATGAAATCGGACTAGAATGGTCTAGAATTCCTCATTTCTATTACAATTACTATGTGTATCAATATGCAACTGGATTCAGTGCTGCAGCTGCATTGTCGAAACAAATTCTTGAAGAAGGAGAACCAGCGGTTGAACGCTACCTTGGATTCCTGAAAGCAGGAAGTTCGGATTATCCGATTGAAGTTTTGAAAAAAGCTGGAGTCGACATGACTACATCTGAACCAATTGAAGCTGCATGTAAAGTCTTTGAAGAAAAACTTAATGAAATGGAAGCATTACTTGCAGAATAAAATAGTGGGACTGACGAAAAAAGTCATAAAATTGACTTTTTCGTCAGTCCCTATCTTTTTATACGCATAATCTCTTGATTTCTTATGTGATTTTTTTGTGCTAGTGCTGCAACTAGGCTAAACGTGGTTAATGTGTTGGTTACACAGCTCTTTGTACATTATTAATGAAAGCCTCTAAATTTATTTCTATCGTTAAGAAAAAGAAGTAGTCCAAGTAGTGTGATAAATAGTAGTGGAGAGGTGATAAATAACGGGATGATATTCATTAGCCCTAATATATTGATAAAGAAGCAAATGACGGAAAGGATGATAAGTGAAATAAGCACGAACTTATGCAAGGATAAATCTCCCATCTGTTGTTTTTATTTTAATATATGCCCTATATACTATAAACATGCTGAAGAATAAAACTGGGAGGATAATGAAAATAAGTAAAAAGCCAAACTATTACTTGAATTTTTTTCAAGTTAGTTCGGCTCGAATTTCCTTCTATAATCTTATTGGAAAAATATTGTTCAAACTGTAAATTGTCTGGGATGCTTATCAAAATGGTCCTAAACTCTGTTTAATATAAACATTTAGAAGTATATTTCCATACTGGTCCATTTTTAGCTTGTAATTTCTGTGCTTTTCTTTGAAGTTGTAGTTGCTTCATTTGTCTTTCTATTTTGTGGACAGGTTGATCATAGATCATAGCTAAGTCTTGAACAGCGATAATTGGGTTTATCGATAAAAATAGTTCCAATGGTGGCTTTTCCGCTGGTTTTGGTTTACATTCTAACAGTTCTGTCAAAACCTGAACATAAATATCATAGGAATAGAGACCTGTGATTTTCAAGCCTTCATCCTCAATATTTTCGTTAAAGAATACCATCGCTGGCATTTCATTTACTTCCATCTCAGCTGAGATTCGCACATCACATTGAAAAGCTTTTGCAGCACTAGGTGAATAAATATCACGTATAAATTCATCTAGATCTAACCCAATATTTTGTGCGCAATGCTGTAACACATTAATATCTGTAATATCTTTATTCTCAACAAAAAGTAATTCTTGTAGTCTCCGGATAAAACGAATGCCAGCTCTTTTCCCTTGTAATTCAGCAGCTTTAATACTTATCGCAGCTAAATGAGGTAAGAAAACACATTTATCAGAACTATGATCAATTTCTCTAGAGTGACAGTTGCTATTATACTGATCTTCTGAAATGTTACTTATTTTTTTATTAAGTACATCCAATTTTCCGCATAATACATACTTTAACGTAAAGTAATCGCCATATTCCATTTGTAGTTTACTAATTATTGGAGCAAGTGACCAACAATCTAAACAAAATGGATCGATGAATAAATATATCTCCAAAGGCTTATTATTAGTTAAATTCGAGTCATACGGCATGCTACTATTCGAAACCATATGAATCGCTCCTTTTTTCGTTGTGTTAATTAGTATGTATATTGTAGCAACGACTTTTTAATAACTCAAATAAATAGTACTGTGTGAATCTAATCACAAAAAAAGAAGAGGAAAGAAATAGGCTAGGGAAAATATGGACAAGATTTTTAATTGAACTAATTCATGTAAATTTGCAGGTATTTTGTAGGAAAGCGTCACTGCTGTGAAATTTCGAGTGTGGTTCTTATAAGAGGGGTTTTCAAGAATACAAAATACAGCTTATTTTTGAAGGGATATTTAATAGGAATTGAATCCTACCACGGAGAAAATACACTTCGCTTTCCAAGGTGCTTAGAAGAGCGAAGTGTATTTCCGTTTGCAGATGTACTTGCACAGATATAAGTCTAGTCGTTTTAGCTATAAAATGTTCCTAAGACTTTTTTTACATAGTTTTGTGTTTCTTTAAAAGGAGGGATACCTCCATATTTATCAACATTACCAGGACCAGCATTATAGGCAGCTAGCGCGAGTGTTAAATCACCATTATATTTATCAAGCATGTTTCGTAAATATTTACTACCACCATTAATATTTTGTACAGGATCAAATATATCTGTAACTCCTAGTCCACGGGCTGTTTTAGGCATAAGTTGCATAAGTCCTGAAGCACCTGCACTACTAACTGCAGTAGGATTAAAGTTAGATTCATGTTTAATAACCGATTTAATTAATTTTACGGGCAGGTTATATTTTTTTGCTATTTCTTCCACTATGTCATCTATCTCTTTAGAAGATGCTTCAAATGTACTAGTAGTTGCTTCTTGAACCATTGCATTATCAATTTCTGTTCTGGCAAATGAGGGTTGATATTGCAGATACTGAACAGTACCTAATACATGATGATTTATAGATCCGTTTCTTGCAGAGTTAGATGTAGATTCTAATATCGTTTGTTGTAGTAGTTGTTGAAAATCCTGGCTATTAGTGGATTTGTTATTAGAGCGGGAGAATCCCTGTAGTAATTGCAGTTCCATTAATGATTTTATTTGACCTAATGTATTCATAGAGTCTCACCTCATTTTTTGTTCATAAAGACGGGCAATTTTACTTAATGTAGGTCTCACTTTAATATTATACTCCATTAATAACTGTCTGAAAATATCATTTCCCTCATCCCAATTAGCTACTTCATATTCTATCTCAAAATCTTCTTTCCCTAAATAATAGCTATGATCAAAAACTAATGTTCCGTTTTTATAGGGAATTTCTGCACGATCAGTACGCAATGAACCAACACATTCAATTTCATCTTGCTCAATTTCCATTTTTCGTAGTTCATTGAGTACTTCACATGGTGGGAAGTGGCTATATGTCATAATCTCCTTAACTTGATGTTCAGTAAGATGATCATTTATCTCCAGTAAACCTTGACCTTGAGGAATCTTTAAAGTTAACTCACTTCTATTAGGGAGTTCTCTAATTCTTAAAGCAGCACCAACATTCCTTAATGAAAGTAGTTTTGTATCAAAGTAATGATTAATTTGAGTGAAGAAATCCTTTTCTGAAATCTGAAATGACTCGATCAGATAGTCAAATTCCGATTTCGATACAATATTTTTAAATTCAATTTCCAAGTTTCTTGACATACGTATGTCCCCTTACAAGTTCTTATCAGTATTATCCTTTTAAATTCTCTTTGTTTCAATTGTTTTTAATAGGAAAATATAATGTTTATGCTAAAATAAAGAGGCGATTATTCTATTATAAATGATTGAGATTGTGTTTAACTTTGAAGAGGTGACATGTAAGTGAACAATTGGGACCAATTTTTAGCACCATATAAACAAGCAATTGAAGAATTAAAAATAAAGTTAAAGGGGATGAGACGCCAATTTGAACAAGAACATACTCACTCCCCAATTGAATTCGTAACGGGTCGTGTGAAGCCGGTTGCTAGCATATTAGATAAAGCAAGGATTAAGAATATTCCACTGGATAAATTAGCGACAGAAATGCAAGATATTGCAGGGCTACGCATGATGTGTCAATTTGTAGATGATATTGAAACAGTGGTGAAATTACTGCGAAATAGAAACGACTTTCGAATTGTAGAAGAAAGAAATTATATTTCTCATAAAAAACCAAGTGGCTATCGCTCTTATCACGTTGTTATTGAATATCCTGTTCAAACAATTACAGGGGAGAAGAAAATATTAGCTGAAATACAAATTCGAACTTTAGCGATGAACTTCTGGGCAACTATTGAGCACTCTTTAAACTATAAATATAAGGGGCAGTTTCCAGAAGAAATTAATAAACGACTTCAAGGTGCTGCTGAGGCAGCATTTCGTCTGGATGAAGAAATGTCAAAAATAAAAGATGAGATTCAAGAAGCTCAAGTTTATTTTACAAAAAATAAGGAAACGGGAAAAAAGATCGATAAGTAGTACAACTTCCTATGAAAGGATGAGTATTTTGAGATTTGCTATAACTTCAAAAGGAAATCCAGAATCAAATGCACTAAAGCAAAAAATGAGAACGTATTTAGAAGACTTTGAACTAATATATGATGAGGGGAAACCAGATATTGTTATATCGGTTGGCGGTGATGGAACATTGCTATACGCGTTTCATCGTTATAGTTCAAGATTAGATAAGACTGCATTTGTCGGAGTGCATACTGGTCATTTAGGATTCTATGCTGATTGGGTACCAAGTGAAATCGAAAAATTAGTGATCGCTATAGCGAAAACACATTACCAAGTGATTGAATACCCGTTATTGGAAACAATTATTCGTTATCGACATGGTGGTAAAGAAACAAGATATCTTGCATTGAATGAATCTACAGTGAAAAGTCTTGTAGGTACTTTTGTTATGGACATTGAGATTAGGGGAGATCATTTTGAACGTTTCCGTGGTGACGGATTATGTATTTCTACTCCATCTGGTAGTACGGCGTATAATAAAGCATTAGGCGGAGCTATCATCCATCCATCTTTACATGCAATTCAGTTAACTGAAATAGCTTCCATCAACAATCGTGTCTTTCGTACAGTAGGTTCACCACTTATATTGCCAGATCATCACACAGTTGTTTTAAAGCCAGTTAAGGACTTTGACTTTCATGTAACAATTGATCATTTAACTGTTATGCACCGAGATGTGAAGTCTATACAGTTTCGTGTGGCCGATGAAAAAGTGCGTTTTGCTAGATTTAGACCTTTCCCTTTCTGGAAAAGGGTACACGATTCATTTATTTCAGATGGGACTAATTAACGTGCAGGAGCAATTTACATTAACCTGGCATATTACCGATGATGATATTGGTAAAGAGTTAAAAACTTTTTTGAAGGAAAAAAACATATCTAGTAGAGCGTTAACTGATATTAAATTTTCGGGTGGATTCATTAAAGTAAATAATGTAGAAAAAACAGTAAAATATAAATTGCAGCAGTTAGATATAGTGGAAGTTGTTTTTCCAATGGAGGATAAGAATCAACAAATGCTAGGGGAGAACATACCTTTAGAAATTTTATATGAGGATCGAGACATTTTAGTGATAAATAAGCCTCCATATATGAATACAATTCCTTCGCGGGAGCATCCAACTGCAAGTTTAGCAAATGCACTTGTTCATTATTATGAAAGCACGGGAATCCATGCAGCTATTCATATTGTCACTAGGCTAGATCGTGATACATCAGGGCTAGTATTAATTGCAAAACATAGGCATGCGCATCATCTCTTGAGTATCATGCAACAAAGACACGAAATTAAGCGATATTATGAAGCATTTGTCGGAGGCATTGGGTTAGAAGAAATGGGGACCATTCACGCTGCAATTGGTCGCAATCCAAATAGTATTATCGAGAGGGAAGTTAGAATGGATGGGCAATATGCAGTGACACATTTTCAAAAGCTCGTTGAGTATCCTTCCTTTTCTCATGTTAGACTAAAATTAGAAACTGGTAGAACCCATCAGATCAGAGTTCATATGGCATTTATTAATCATCCATTAATTGGAGATGATTTATATGGTGGTGATGTAGTGTTGTTGGAGCGTCAGGCGCTTCATTGTTCAGAGATTCAGTTTCACCATCCATTTCAATCAAAATTATTGCAACTTACTGCTCCATTGCCTGATGATATGAAGCAATTACTGCAACTAAAAGAATCCTTCCAAAAAGAATCATTGTGATTTTTTTGGAAGGTTTTCTTATGCTGTCAAATGCTTAATCAATTTTATTAAACTTCTCTTGTATAAATGGAAGGCTGGATGGTACTGAAATTGTTTCATTTTCTGGATAGCGAAGTGCGGTTAATTTTCCACCAAAGACAGCACCGGTATCAATGTTTATTGTATTTCCTACTCGCCTTGGTTTATCAACAGGTGTATGACCATAAACAATAAGTGCTTTCCCTTTATAATGTTTTGCCCAATCTCTTCTAACAGGCATGCCATTGTCATGAAATTCTCCAGTAATATCTCCGTATAATACAAACTTTTCAACGCTTTTATTTTGCTTACCGATATAATCTTCTCTTATCCCGGCATGAGCAATCACAAGTTTACCATCATCTAGAATGTGGTAAAGTGGAGACGATTCATAAAGTTCCATAAACATTTTTTTGACATGATTTTCTTTTTTAAAGGAAAGTGCTTTTAGTTCAGCAACAGTAGTTTCAAGACCATGAGTAATTTGTACTTTTCTACCTAAGAAATAACGGTAAAGTTTATTACAGTGATTTCCCGGCACATAGAACGCATCCTGTTTCTTCCAAAGCTTCCAAACGATTTCAATCATTTTTAAAGAATGTGGACCACGATCCGTAATATCTCCAACAAACGCAAGTTTCCGACCATCAGGATGTACGGGAATATCATCCGTCCAAACATAGTTTAATTGTTCAGTTAATTGTTTGAATTCTTCATAACATCCATGAGTATCCCCAATAATATCTAATTTCATTTCATCACCTAAAAAGTATCAACTTTGTACATTTTATAGGATAACCTTTTCAAATGGAACTATAACAACTTTTCATTTATAATGCTTGTATGGAAAAAGAAGATTGGATACATGATTATTTCGTTAATGTTTCTATTTTTGGAAGACAAATGCTTTCTAATTTGTTAGGATAGTGTGGACAATGGAGAGGAGGGCTTCATCATGCAAGTAAATGAAGAAGTAAATGAACAAATAAATGAGCAAATATTAATTCAGGCTGTAACGGAAGATGACCTCCAAACTTTTCGTGAAGAATTTCTGAAACTACATCATTTTGATCAAGCCCAATTCTTTTTTCGAGTTGAGCCAGAAATTAGGTTAAAAATCTACCATTATCTATCACCTAAAGAGCTAGCAGATTTCTTTGAAATGTTAGAAATAGATGATGATGAGTATAAAGATATATTAGCAGAAATGGAACCAAAATATGCTGCTGATATGTTAGCAAATATGTATGCAGATAATGCGGTTGACGTATTAAATAATCTAGATAAAGATCAAGCTGCAAGTTACCTAACAATTATGGATAAAGTAGCTGCTCAAGACATAAAAGGCTTACTCCACTATGCTGAATATACAGCAGGAAGTATCATGACAACGGAGTACATAGCAATTTCTCAAAACCAAACCGTCCGTTCTGCAATGCAAATATTAAAAAGCTTGGCTCCAAAAGCAGAAACTATTTATTATGTATATGTTGTTGACGAAGATAGTAAACTTGTTGGAGTATTATCATTAAGGGATTTAATTATTAGTGATGATGATACAATGATCGCTAATATTATGTACGACAGAATCATCTCTGTTTCCGTAGGAACGGACCAAGAAGAAGCAGCAAGGCAAATGCGAGATTATGACTTATTAGCCTTACCAGTAGTCGATTTTCAAAACCATTTACTGGGTATTATTACAGTTGATGACATCATTGATGTTATTGATGAGGAAGCATCAGATGACTATTCGAAACTTGCTGGTGTATCTGATATGGATAAAATTGATCGCAGTCCATTTACAGCTGCTAAAAAACGTCTACCCTGGCTAATTATTTTACTATTCCTAGGGATGTTTACTGCGAGTTTAATTGGTCGCTTTGAAGATACTCTAAATCAAGTATCAATCTTGGCTGTATTTATTCCGCTTATTGCAGGAATGGCAGGAAATACTGGAACACAAGCATTAGCTGTTGCAGTACGTGGAATCGCGACAGGTGAACTAGAAGAAGCAAATAAGTTTAAGCTAATCATTCGAGAAGCGGGCACAGGACTAATAACCGGTTCTATTTGCGGAATCGTAGTGACTCTTGTTGTATTTGTTTGGAAGGGAGAGTTGTTTCTAGGTTTTCTCGTAGGCGTGTCTATTTTATCTTCTTTATTTGTTGCAACGATGGCCGGAGCACTTGTCCCATTAGTAATGCATAAGTTGAAAATTGACCCAGCAGTTGCCTCGGGACCTTTTATTACAACGATGAATGATATTACATCCATTTTGATTTATTTTGGTTTAGCAACCATGTTTATGAGTTATTTAGTTTAAAAAGAAAGTTGGTACTTTTTTATGGAACATGAATCTTTAAGCTCGCTTGTTATTGTGTTGATTGTGGCATTCTTAACTCCATTTATTTTACATCGATTTCGATTAGCTTTTATACCTGTCGTAATTGCAGAAATAATTATGGGTTTAATTATAGGTAAGAGTGGTTTTGACTTAATTGAAGGTGGATCATGGCTGGAAACATTATCGACATTAGGGTTTATTTTTCTAATGTTCTTAAGTGGAGTTGAAATTGATTTTTCAGCCTTTAAAACAACCAAAAAGAAAATAATTTTGCCAAATGGAAAAGTAGAGCCCAACCGTCTAGGTGTTTCTATGATTATTTTCCTAGGAATATTTATTGCATCAGTTGGATTGTCGTACCTATTTGTTGCAATGGGATTAATCGATGATATATTCCTTATGACATTAATTATTTCTACGATCTCACTTGGTGTTGTAGTTCCTACTTTAAAGGAAGCAAATATAACAAAAACTGGGATAGGGCAAATCATCTTATTAATTGCTGTTATCGCTGATTTAGTAACAATGATCCTTCTTGCAGTCTTTGTATCCATTTCTGGTGAAGACCAAGGCAATATGTGGTTGTTACTAATCTTATTTGGCGCTGGAGTATTAATCTATTTCATTGGAAGACGCTTTAAAAATCGCGCATTAGTAGAGAAGTTATCAACTGGTACAACGCAAATTGGTACTAGAGCTATCTTTACGTTAATTATTGTATTAGTGGCATTATCTGAAACTGTCGGTGCAGAAAATATACTAGGAGCATTTTTAGCTGGAACACTTGTATCTCTTTTAAATCCAAAACAAGAAATGATACACCAGCTAGATTCATTTGGTTATGGATTCTTGATACCTATCTTCTTTGTAATGGTTGGTGTAGAACTAGACTTATGGTCACTTTTGAGTGATAAAAAGATGTTGCTCTTTATTCCATTATTATTAATTGCTCTTCTCATATCAAAAGTGATACCAGTTTTGATATTAAGAAAATGGTATGATCTGAAAACTGTAATGGCATCTGCTTTTTTACTAACCTCTACACTGTCACTTGTAATCGCGGCAGCAAAGATTGCAGAAGGTATGGAGATTATTACACCGGAAATGAGCGGGATGTTAATTTTAGTTGCTGTAATTTCTTGTATTATCACACCAATTTTCTTTAGAAAGTGGTTTCCAAAAGAAAATGGCTATGAGAGAAAACAAAAAACGGCCTTTATTGGTGCTAATCAGTTAACACTACCGGTTTCAAAAGAATTATCAACAGATCTATTTGAAACAACCGTATTTCATAAAAAGCTAGAAAAACCAGATTCCCAAGTTACAGATTCTGCGTTTAATATTGTGGAACTAGAAGATTATTCAGAAAAAGAACTAGAGACTGCAGGAGTATTTGATTCTGATATTTTATTCATATCGACAGGTGATGAGGAATTAAATTCCTTGTTAGCAATAAGTGCAAAAGAGCGTGGTGTTGAAAGAGTTATTGCACGTATCGAAAGTCCGGATTTAGAAGATACACTGGAAGAAAATGAAGTAGAAGTATTCTCAACAATTCTGTCAACGACGGTACTTATGAAAGCCTTAATAGAATCACCACATATTGCAGATATCATGACAAATAGGGAAACTGCTCTATATGAGATTGAAATGACAAATCGAAATTATGATAATATGAAGCTCAGAGAATTTCCATTTATGGGCGATGTAATTATTGTTCGGATTTTCCGTGGCAATGATTCACTAGTGCCGCATGGTGATACAGAACTGCATATGCAAGATCGATTAGTCGTATCTGGAACAGAAGAATATGTAGATGAATTAAAAAGAGAACTTCAATATTCGTAACACTAATGAGCACAAAAGATGAATTCTTTTGTGCTCAGTCTTTACAACATAGAAACTTCTCGTGTATGATTAGTACTAGGTACTAATAACTTGTATTAAAATTAGGAGGATATAAAATCATGACTCTTTCTTTAAATGGAAAAACGTATGTAGTAATGGGTGTAGCGAATAAACGTAGTATTGCATGGGGAATTGCAAGATCTCTACATAGTGCAGGAGCAAAACTAATCTTCACATATGCTGGAGAAAGACTTGAAAAAAGTGTCCGTGAACTAGCAGATTCATTAGATGGTGAAAAGTCACTCGTATTACCTTGTGATATTACAAAGGATGAAGATATTGACAAATGCTTCCAAAACATTAAGGAAGAAGTAGGTCATATTCATGGAATTGCTCATTGTATCGCATTTGCAAATAAAGAGGAATTAAGTGGTGAATATTTAAATACAACTCGTGACGGGTTCTTATTAGCACAAAATATTAGCTCTTATTCTCTAACAGCTGTATTAAAAACAGTACAGAATTTAGAAATTATGCCAGAGGGCGGCAGTGTAGTAACAATGACTTACCTCGGTGGTGAACGTGTCGTTACAAACTATAACGTAATGGGTGTTGCAAAGGCATCCCTTGAAGCAAGTGTGAAATACCTTGCAGCTGATTTAGGAAAATATGGTATTCGTGTAAATTCGATTTCTGCTGGACCAATCAGAACTTTATCTGCAAAAGGAATTAGCGACTTTAATAGCGTATTGAAAGATATTGAAGAAAAAGCTCCTTTACGTAGAACAACAACGCCAGAAGAGGTTGGCGATACAGCATTATTTTTATTTAGTGACTTAGCTCGTGGAATTACTGGTGAAAATATCCACGTAGATAGTGGCTACCATATTATGGGAGTATAATAAAAAGCAATTGTCATCATCGGATGGCAGTTGCTTTTTTATATTCATTCTGAAACATTAGCCCATTTGTAGCATACATATAAACGAAGTAAAAAGAAGAGGAGGTGCTCCTTCATGGAGGATCAATCAATACAAAAAAAAGGGGAACCTTTATTATACATTCATCAGCCAAACTTTCCGAAACCAGTAATAAAAATGCAAGATACATTTATCACCTCTAGGGATATACAAAGAGAAGTCGAAGGCATTAATCTTAATACACATAATCAAGATACTCATACTCTTGATGGTAATGAAGTGGTTAACAACGAAAATAGTGTTAAAGAAGAAGTAGTACAAAAAAAAGCAGCTGATTATTTCCGAGAGCAATCGATTGAACAAGGGAAAGATGTGAAAGTCCCAGATTTGAAAGAAAGAAAGACGTGGAAATTATCTCCGGTAAAATCATTTAGAAGCATGTCTATACCAGAAAAGCTTCAATATTTATCAAGATTCCCAAAAAGTCAACCACCATATGCTTGTGAATTTATCACTGAATCGAATAGGGCTCGTGGTTTTCTAGATAGTTTTGGTGAAGGGAAAGTGGGCATACGAAATTCCCAAGGAGAAATAGTGGAATTACAAGTGAATGAAATTAAAGGCATACGCATTATTTTATAAAACTCAGAATAGAAAAATGGAAATGGAGAATTTTCTCCATTTCCATTTAATTTTTACTCACAAATTTCTAAATCAACATCAGCGATACATTGTACTGCACAGAAGCAATGAAGATCTACTGTAATACAGCTGTTGCTTCTAGCCCAGTGACGAACTGAGCATAGTTCTTCATAATCGATTTTGCCGTTATTCATTATTTTAACAACAGTTGTTCTATCTTTCTTAAGTGGGATGAGTACACGTAAAGTAGCACAGCAGTTATCGAAGATTTCCTCTACTCTAAAGTAAACAGAAACACACTTTCCATCATGACCTCTAAAGAGTCCTTTGAATAGATCGCCATCTTTATTTGTTAACGTGAATACACGTGTATCTGCACGTTCACGGGTTGGAAGTGCTAGGTCGCCAAGAGGCTCAATAAAGCAGCTTGATGTACAGCTTAAGCACTCATCTTCTACGGCTTCATCTTGTATATCTTTTATAGCGCGTACTACTTGACATACACAACCTGAAGTACATCCGCAGTGGTTGTTTCTATCTACCCCAAGCACATCGCTTGATTCCATATCTTCAAAACCCATAGTTCATTTCCTCCTTATCATAATTGATTCATTTACACTAATAACATATTAGAGTAGAGACAAATGAGTTACAGACAGATACCCATTTTGGGAAAATAGGCAGGTTAGGAGTGGAGAAAATGGATATTTCTTGGTTACAACTTGTGTTAATTGTTCTAGCGGTGTTTAGAATAACAAGGTTGATTGTATATGATCAGATAACGGCTTTCATAAGGGCACCATTTATGGAGGAATATGAGGAGGAAATGGAGGGAGGGGAAACAGAAGTTTATTTAATTCCCCGGAGTAAGGGGATTCGTGGCTGGATTGGTGAATTGCTTAGTTGTTACTGGTGTACGGGAGTTTGGGTAGCAATTGCTGTTTTCATATTATGGAAATTCAATCCCAACATTGCTGAACCAGTTATTCTCATTTTTGCATTTGCAGGGGGAGCTGCAATCATCGAAACAATTATACAAAGAATTCTTTCGGATTAAGGCTATTATAAAGACCAATCATTCTATTACCACATAAAATATAATGAAAGCTGCTTTTGAAAAAAACATTAGGAAGTGAATAAATAATGCAGAGACCACAAGGAAATCAAAGGCCAGTTACACCTCCTACTCCTAAGAAACGTGGATGCGGTTGTGGTAAGCGAATAAAAAAGCAACCAAAAAGACCTCAATAAAAGAAAAAATAAGGGATCACAAAAAATGTGATTCCTTTTTTTTATTATTCAATGTACATCTTCTTCCTACATATTTTCATTCATAATTTATCGATAGTGGTAAAAAATATTAACATGTGTTGATGTTTTTTAATTTGGGAGGGCCTTATGCGTAAAAAAATGATATGTGTAGTGCTTATAGCATTGTCACTGTTACTGGTTGGTTGTTCTGCTGCATCTAAAAATGACGGAGATAAAGCAAAGGGTGCATTAATGAAGTCTATTAATCCTGCTCCAGTTGAAATTAGCTATCGTGACAAATATAAATCGATTGCATTCCAAGTTAGAAAAGATGTAAAAGATTTTGATGAAGTTTATGATGTTGCAATCATTGAAGGTGATAAAGATGTAGTTGTCTCGTACAAAGTAAGACATCTATATCGCTTTAACATGAAAAAAATCGAAAAGAAAATAACTGATTTTTTACATGAAAAATACCCTGATAATCAGTTTATCGTTTCAAGTGATTACAAAATTTTCCTGGAAACAATTAGATTAAAAGAAGATCTTGAGACAAACAATATATCCGCTGATGATGCGAAGAAAAGATTAGATAAAATAATTAAATTACAGAAGGAAATGACTTAAAATGCCCAGTAAGAATAAGACAAAAACGCCAGAACAAATTGAATATGATAAATTGCAAAAACAGCAAGAATTAAAAAGACCTGTTCTAAAAAATTGTATCCGCGCCTTTTGGGTTGGTGGGACTATTTGTCTCATTGGTCAAGCAGTTAGTTATTTTTATATATATTTCTTTGATTTCACTGAACAGACAGCAGGAAATCCTACAGTATCCACGATGGTATTTTTCGCCATGCTACTTACGGGCTTTGGTATTTATGATAGGCTAGGTCAATTTGCAGGCGCTGGTAGTGCAGTCCCAGTAACAGGTTTTGGAAATGCAGTTATTTCTTCTGCTATCGAACATCGGTCCGAGGGATTCGTTTTAGGAGTAGGAGGTAATATTTTTAAATTAGCTGGTTCTGTTATTGTATTTGGTGTCTTTTCTGCATTTGTCGTGGCCTTAATAAAAACAATCCTTACAACATGGGGAGGGTTTTAATTGCTACAAGGTGCTCAAACATGGGTATTTAATAATAAACCAGTAATTTTGTCAACAGGAGTAGTAGGTGGCCCATTTGAAAAGGATAGTAAATTATCAACCGATTTTGATAAATTTCATGATGACTTATGGATGGGACAAGATTCCTATGAAAAGGCGCAACGAATCTTATTAGAAGATGCCGTTGAAATTGCATTACGGAAGAAAGCACTCAAGGAAGAGGATGTACAATTTTTCTTAGCTGGCGATTTAATAAATCAAATAACACCGACTAGTTTTGCAGCTCGAACAAATCAAATTCCTTATTTTGGTTTGTTTAGTGCATGTGCAACATCAACAGCAGGATTAGCACTCGCATCGCTTATCGTCAATAGTGGTGGAGCAAAATACGTTCTTGCAGGAGCAGCAAGTCACAACGCATCTGCTGAAAAACAATTTAGATATCCAACAGAATACGGTGGACAAAAACCACCTACAGCACAATGGACGGTGACGGGAGCTGGGGTGGCCTTAATTGGTTCCGGTGACTTAATCTCCAGTCCTTATCCTCGAATTACAGCTGCTACAATTGGAAAAGTAGTAGATATGGGTTTAAGTGATCCTTTTAATATGGGGGGAGCAATGGCACCAGCAGCTGCAGATACGATTCAACGACATTTTTTTGACTTACAATTAGATCCGAGTCATTATGATTTAATTGTAACAGGAGACTTAGCTCAAATTGGACGAAATACAGCATTAAAACTATTCGAGCAAAAAGGACTGCAAATAAAAGATGAACAATTTAAAGACTGTGGCTTACTGTTATATGATGATGATCAAGAAGTCTTTGCAGGTGGAAGTGGCCCGGGTTGTTCTGCTGTCGTAACGTATGGTCATTTATTAAATCAGATGAAAGCCGGAGTTTATAAGAAAATATTATTTGTTGCTACAGGTGCGTTATTATCACCTTTATCAGTACAACAAAATGAAACAATACCGTGTATAGCACATGCAATTGCAATTGAGTTTGAGTAAGTAGGTTGTTAGAAAGGATTGAAAGCTATGCTTGCAATGTTTTTTTGGTCTTTTGTCATTGGTGGATTAATTTGTGTAATTGGACAATTATTATTTGATGTAGCCAAACTAACTCCTGCACATACCTTAAGTATATTAGTTGTAAGTGGAGCGATTTTAGCCGGTTTTGGTTTATATGAACCTTTAATTGATTTTGCCGGTGCAGGAGCAACAATACCGATTACTAGCTTTGGAAATTCACTTGTAGAAGGAGCAATGAACGAAGCAGAAAAACATGGATTGGTTGGCGTTCTGACTGGTATGTTTGAGGTCACATCATCCGGTATTTCTGCAGCAATTGTATTCGGATTTATCGGGGCGTTATTATTCAAACCTAAAGGTTAATTGCTGATAAAAAATAAAAGTTAGCACATATGCCCATACAGAAAACAATCTCCTCACATAAATTATGAAAGAACCAATAAAAGTGAGGTGAAAGTGAATGTACGGATATGGCGGCTATGGTGGCGGTTATGGTTACGGAAATTCATTTGTTTTGATCGTTGTATTGTTTATTTTACTAATCATTGTTGGCGCAAGCTTTTGCTAATATGAAGACGTAGAAAGATGGAATGAATGATACTCATTTATTCCATCTTTCTTTTCTATTTTATTTCGCTTTCACTTTCTTTCAAGTTCCTTCATACAATATAAAGATTTAAGGGAGGAGCGGCGAAAAATGGAAAATCAATTCTTTAAAAACATTGAAAAAAAATCTGGTGTCAACATGAATGAGATTTTTGAATTAGCGAATTCATTACAAAATGCAAATTTTAAAGATGAAAAAACAGTTCGTATGATTATTAAGAGGGTATCAAAAATTGCGAATAAGCCAGTATCGAAAGAAATCGAAGACAAAATGGTTGAATCCATCACAAAAGACGGTAATAAGTTAGACATGGGGCAAATATCAAAAATGATGAATAAAAAATAAAAATGTTTAAGGTTAATGAAAGAGGGTAAAGTTTATAAGAATAGTGATGGGGGGATTTAGATGGGCTATATTTTACCAATAAACCAAACCCAATATCTGCAATATCGGGAAAGAATGCTGAAGACTAGAAACACTAATAAAAGTCCAGAGGTAGTTTCTATTCCACCGCTACAGTTAAAGCAAAACTTTACTCAACAATCAGCTGTTCATCAATTTTGCACATCTAATAACACAATAAAAAATACTTCCGGTGTAACAGAAGACGGCTTAGGTGAAAATATAGACATATATGTGTAAGTAATGAAAATGCCTTGTATTCACGTAGGAGTACAAGGCTAGATTTCATGAACAAAATTATACGGAAGTAGTGGGAACTGTGATCGTTTTTTTCATCGTTTTATGAGGAATTCCAGCATCCATAAATTCCTCCGAAATAACGTCGTACCCTAATTTTTCGTAAAAAGGTATTGCAGTAATTTGTGCATTTAACTTGAGGCTTGGTAATTTTAGGCTTTTAGCATAATCTTCAATTGCATTCATCATTCTCTTTCCAGCACCTGTTCCACGATATGTGGGTAACACACAGATTCTTTCTACTTTTCCGGAATGATCGAGAACACGAAATCTCCCTGCACCCACTGGAGAATTGTCTTCCTCATAAACAACAAAATGTGTAGCCTCTTGTTCATATTCATCTATTTCTAATTCAATGGGAACTTGTTGTTCCTCTACGAAAACCTTTTTTCTAATTGCAAAAGCATCCTGTAGTTGTTCTTCGTTGTTCACTTTTATTACGTTCATTATACGATTAATCCTTTCCAAGTCGGAATGTTTCATAAACGGTCCAAGAACCGTTCTCTAATTGGTAAACAAGGTGGAATCGATCTACTACTTCACTATGTTCTACTCCTAACATTCTAAGAGAACCGTAAACATCTGAATGTTCATCGTTAGATAACTTTTGTGCGATTGTCACATGCGGCACAAAAGGGTGTTTTGATTCTTCACAAGGTAATTGTTGTTGGAAGTCCTCATGTAAATTTTGGAGGACATCATTCATTTTCACTTTAAAATAAATCGTATTATTTATTGGTTGAAATGAACTTACCTTATGAACTTCTAATTGAAACGGTTCATATTTTTTTGCGATTTCTGAAATAATATTTGTTAATTTATCAGCATCTATATCTGTCTCAAATGCCTCTTGTAGTGTTAGATGTGGAGGTATTAATGCATAGTGAGGATCGTACCTTTTTCGATATGAATTAGCTAAATCTTGTAATGTTTTTGATGGAAAAACAACAATACCGTATTTCATTTCATATCCTCCTATTCCTATTTTAGTAAACCAATTCTTACTCTTATACTATAACAAATATTAGCAAAACTTTACATAGTCGTTATATGAACATTTTTTGTAGGGCTCTTTTTACATCTGGCTGCCAATATTTCCATGAGTGGCCACCATCAAACTCATCATAAAATAATTGAAATCCTTTTTCCACTAAAATTGCGTTTAGCTTGCGATTAGGTGTTAAAAAATCGCGATTATTAGAGATTTTTACTACCTTTTCATCTTTTCCGACCACATGGTATATGGAAAGGAGGGAAGGGTTTGGATGCTGTTTAGCTGCTGTTAGCACATGATCATCTACATAAGGTGAATGCATAATGACATTACCAAATATATTGGGGTATTTAACAGCAGTCATGAATGCTACAGTGCCAGCCAAGCTATCCCCCATTATATATCTATCTTTTCCTAACGCAGTGGTTGGAAATTTATTATCAATCCATGGCACAAGTTCATGAGCTAAAAATCGAATAAAAGCTTCATTTTCTTCCCCTTGAGGATGATACTTATTTCTTCGATCTTCTATCGATTTGTAATGTGTTCCAACGATAATTATATTTTTTATTTCGTTATTCTCGATTAATTCATCTGTAAAACGTGTAAGTTTTCCCATTTGTATATAATCTTTTACATCTTGGACAATCAGAACGGAATAATCAAGAAATGGTGAAAATGTAGCAGGTGTATAAACGAGTGTTATCATTTGATCATTTAATTCCCGACTGTTTAAAGTATATTCCTTGATTGTTCCTTGAACATTTCCCATTTGAAGTCCTCCATAATAGAATAGAAATTTTAATATTGGTGATAATTTTATCATAGAAATTCATGGTTTGTGAAAAAAGACAATTATCATATTCCATTATGTTTGCAATTGTTTTTTATTACATCATGAGGAGGAGTTCTTTTGAAACAAAGATTTGTTTTATTTACTGCTTTTCTATTCCTATTATCATCCATATTGATTGCCTGTGAAGGAACGAAAAAAGAAGATAAGAATACAGATAAGGCTGAAAGTGAATATGGGATTGAGTCTTTAAGGATAGCGACAGGTGGAACTGGTGGTACATATTATCCTATAGGTGGCAATCTAGCCAAATTAATAACAGATTCTACAGGTGTCGAAACAAATGCAATTACTTCTGAAGCATCTGTAGAGAACTTGAAATTACTTGAAGAAGGTGATGCTCAACTTGCATTCACACAATCGGATATTGCCAATTTTGCCATCGAGGGTACTCATATGTTTGAAGGTGATAAAGTAACTAAACTTCAAGCATTAGGTACACTTTATCCAGAAGCGATTCAAATTGTTACAACAAAAGAAGCTGAAATTCATTCTGTTGCAGATTTAAAAGGGAAGATTGTTTCGATCGGATCAGAGCAATCAGGTACAAAAACAAATGCAGAGCAGATCCTAGAGGTTTATGGAATGTCAATAGATGATGTAAATACTCGTCATTTATCATTTGACGACTCTACAACAGCTCTTCAAGATGGTACAATAGATGCTGCATTTCTTACTAGTGGGACCCCTACAGGAGCAATAGAAGGGCTTAAAGCTACAAAAGATATTGTAATTATTAATCTAGAAGATGATAAGCTAGAGCAGTTAATTAACAAATATCCATATTATCAAAAGGATACTATTCCAGCGGGTACATATGACTCGGTTGAAAACGTTCATACTGCAGCAGTACAAGCTATGTTAGTCGTTCATTCAGATATATCAGAAGCCCTAGTTTATGAGGTGACAAAGCTTTTATTTGAAAGTACTGATAAACTTGGCCATCCAAAAGGAACATTTATTACAGCAGACAAAGCTTTAGATGGAACTGCATTCGATATACATCCAGGTGCAATGAGATACTTTAAAGAAAAAGGGATTTCTACAGAATAAGAACTCCATCGAGATGGGGCATCTAGGATAAACTAGGTGCCTTTTTATGTATAATACAGTTTTGTATTGTTGACAAAAGGAGAGCCTCAGTGTATATTTAATTGTGTGAAATAAAATACATATTAAGATTCTGTAGCTCAGCTGGGAGAGCGCCACCTTGACAGGGTGGAGGTCGTTGGTTCGAACCCAATCAGAATCACTAATACAAAACTGCTGAAATTGCTTATAAACAAAGTGATTTCAGCAGTTTTTTTTTGATACAGTTTTGAGTCAAAATATTAGTACAGCTGTTTTGGGGGAATTGGGGAAACTTATTACAAAAATAATATTTTCAATTTGACAATTAATCCCTATATGTTATCTTTTATTTATATAAAGGAAGTAGACACAGTAACTGACGACATTTGTGGAAATGACCACAAGGAAGCTGTGTTTTATATATGGTCGGGTCGTCTGGGCAGAGATAAGGATATATCCTTATCTCTTTTTTTATTATATTTTAAGGAGGCGTAGTTATGGATAAAATCGTTTTGGATGGGAATGTTGTTGCCCAAGAAATAAGAGAGGGCTTGAAAACTCGTATTGAGAAATTAAAGAAAAATGGTTTAATACCATGCCTAGCTACTATATTAGTTGGTGATAATCCTGCTTCAGAGACCTATGTAAAAATGAAAGGGAATGCTTGTAAAAGATTAGGTATGAAGTCTATTCGTGTGCATTTGCCCGAAGAAACAAGTACATCGGAGTTGGTAGAAACAATAAAAGAATTAAATAATGATAACTCGGTTCATGGTATTCTCTTACAACATCCAGTACCACCACATATTGATGAACGCACTGCATTTGAAGCAATTGATATTCGAAAAGATGTAGATGGTGTAACAAGCACAGGTTACGGACAGACAGCGTTAGGATTCGGAGAATATCCATCTTGCACGCCAGCAGCAATCATGAAGATCTTAGAGCATTACCAGATCCAAATTGATGGTAAACATGCTGTAGTAGTAGGGAGAAGCCCAATCTTAGGTAAACCTGTTTCTGCTTTACTTCTTAATGCAAATGCGACTGTTACCACTTGCCATTCAAGAACCTCCAATTTACCTGAAATCTTAAAACTAGCAGACATTGTTGTTGCAGCAGTAGGAAAGCCTGAATTTATTAAAGGTAGCTGGCTAAAGGACGGTTCAATCATTTTAGATGCAGGTTATAACGAAGGGAATGTTGGTGATATTGATTATAAAACTTGTTATGAAGTTGCTAGTGCAATAACACCTGTTCCTGGTGGTGTTGGTCCAGTTACTATTGCTACTTTGTTGAAACAAACAGTAGAATCAGCAGAAAAATACTCTGTTTAAGTTAAAGAGGTTAGGACAATAACATCTGAACAATGGAAGTAAAACTATATCGCTTCGGAAATACACTACGCTTTCCGAAGTGCACAGCATATTGGGTTCGAACCCTATAAGAATCACTAATACAAAAAGCGTTGTTTCATTTGTGATGATGCAGCGCTTTTTTCCTTTTAATAGTAATCATAAGTACTAATAGAAACAGCATAAAATTTTAAATTTTATGGAAAGCTAGGTGGTGTTTATATTTAAAATTAGGAGGTTTTCTTTATGGCAAATAATGAAGAGAATCAAGATTCATTAAATCAAGACATAGATCGTGAAATACTAACAAATCGACAAGGTCATCCGGTAACAGATAATCAAAATATTCGTACGGTTGGTAATCGTGGTCCAGCTACACTTGAAAATTATCATTTCATTGAAAAAATTTCTCATTTTGATCGCGAAGAAGTACCTGAGCGTGTAGTACATGCCAGAGGTGCTGGTGCTTTTGGATATTTTGAAACATATGGAAAAGTCGGCAATGAACCGGTTGAAAAATATACTCGAGCGAAAGTATTTTCTGGTGCTGGAAAGAAAACACCAGTCTTAGTACGTTTTTCAACTGTAGCTGGGGCAAAAGATTCACCAGAAACGGCAAGAGATCCGCGTGGATTTGCAGTAAAAATGTATACAGAAGATGGGAATTGGGATTTAGTCGGAAATAATTTGAAGATATTTTTTATTCGTGATGCGATGAAGTTCCCTGATATGATACATGCATTTAAAGCTGATCCGGCATCCAATGTACCAAACCCACAAAGGATGTTTGATTTTGTTTCAAGAACACCAGAGGCTACACATATGATTACGATTTTGTTTTCTCCTTGGGGAATCCCAGCTACATATCGGCATATGCAAGGTTCTGGTGTAAATACGTACAAGTGGGTGAATGATAAGGGTGAAGCTGTTTTAGTGAAATATCATTGGGAACCTAAACAAGGTATCCGTAATTTAACACAAGAGGAAGCAGAAAAAATTCAAGCAAAGAACGTTGGTCATGCAACACAAGATTTATATGAAGCAATTGAACGTGGAGATTATCCTGAATGGGAGCTTTTTGTCCAAATTATGGAGGATGATTATCATCCAGAACTTGATTTTGATCCTCTTGACGATACGAAACTATGGCCAGAAGATAAGTTTCCTTGGCTTCCTGTAGGTCGTATGGTCCTTAATCGTAACCCTATAGACTATCATGCAGAAATAGAGCAGGCAGCCTTCGGTACAGGAGTTCTTGTAGACGGTATGGATTTCTCCGATGATAAAAAGCTTCAAGGTCGTACTTTTTCCTATTCTGATACACAACGACACCGAGTTGGAGCAAACTATTTACAATTACCGGTGAATGCTCCTAATACTCCTGTTCGTACAAATCAACGAAGAGGACAAATGGATCCAAGAGATCCAGAACAATTTAAAGATAACGCTCATATTAACTATGAGCCTTCCATGCTAGGTGGATATAAGGAAGCAAGTAAGCAGGAACGTCCTCCGCATCAGCCAACTTATAATGCTGCTGTATTGAGTGAGCCAATTGATCGACCAAATAATTATGGTCAGGCAGGAGAGACATACAGAAGCTACGATGAATGGGAACGTGATGAGTTAATTAAAAATCTTTCAGAAGCACTAGCTATATGTGACAAACGCATACAGGATGCTATGATTGAGCATTTTACACAAGCAGACGAAGATTACGGTCGCCGGGTAAAAGATGGCATTGAAAAGAAAATGCAAGAATTACAAGGAATGGAGACAAATAATGTTCCAGGAAAAGAAGCAGGGGCTTCTAAATATGGACAAGGCTCAATCGATGCCAATGCAGCAACAAAAGACGCGGTGAAAGAGAGTCACGAGGCAGATCCATATTAATTTATTCACAACTAGACAAGGCTAATGAGCCTCCTCGACGCTTAACGCCTGTCTAGCTTAGGCTCCTAGCGGCTAGCGAACGATCCAATCCTTTCCCTACGATAAGTCAACATCGGCAAGAGGAACGTCGACTAAAAGCGGCACGTCCTGTCGCTTCGCCTGCATTAGTACATCCTGTACGTCACAACGTCGACGTGACCCACATCCTGTGGGCCCTCGCCGTGTTTTCTTTATCCACAGTACAGGATTGGCTCCCGTTCGTACGCCGCTGATCAGTCGCCTTCGCTTTTCTGTCTGCGGGGTCTCATCGAGGCCTTTGTTCCCGCAGGAGTCTATATGTATTTCCTCCGCTGATAACTATAATATATTTATAATTGAAAAAGTGACCGAACTACCTTGTATTGAAATCAAGTTATAGTTCGGTTTTTATTTGCAACCATATACCTCTGTCACATCTTCTTTTTTATTGAAATATATATGTACTCAGATTTACAGAGTAGAAAAATAATCAATTATCTATATTAATTGAATGTTTGATATAATAATATATATGCATAATAAATAGGTGGTAGAGGATGAAAATAATTCATGAGCAATTATCGTTGGAACCGTTTAACCCAATTAATATTATTCAATCACGTTTTCAAGAGTTTCCGAAACACTGGCACGCAGAAATAGAGCTTATTTATGTGAAAGAGGGCACGCAGGTAGTGGAGTTGTCTGGAGCAACGTATACGTTAAAAGAAGAAGATATATTATTAATAGGTTCTGGTGAGGTACACTCTTTTCCTTTTCAATCTTCTTCAAGTAGTCTAATTATTTTTCATCTAGGCAGATCCATATTTGAACCGTATTCAGACTATATTTTTAATAGTGAGTTTCCAACTCCAATTATAGAACCAACAAACGAATTCTATCGTTTATTAGGAGAAAGTATTTTAAAAATAGTAAACCTACGTAATGAGAAGGTACTTGGAGGTGAACTATTCTTAAAAGCTGAAATTAATAAACTTGCTGGAAACATCATTAAATATGTGCCCGTTAAGCAATTAATGGATAATGAAAAAAAGAAGAGGCTGGAACAGTTAAAGTTATTAGAACGTGTTTTAATACATATTGACCAAAATTATGATCAAGAAATTACGCTTGAAGAGGCTGCGAACATATCGGGAGTAAGCATTTTTCATTTTTCCCGTCTTTTTAAAAAATTAATTGGAGTTAATTTTATTCAATTTTTAAATGAAACTAGAATCACAAAAGCAATGATATTATTGCAAAATAAAGAAGATCCTATTAGTGAAATTGCATTTAAGGTAGGATTTAATAGTATTCAAACATTTAATCGCTGGTTTATGCAGATAAATGGATTCACCCCTTCACAATATAGAGCAAAATATGAGTAGTGGAAAACAAATTGTGTGTAGTATTACTATTTTTTCATATTTATAATAATAGTTAAGTGAAAGAATATTTCATACTTAGGGGGATTTACATGAGAAAGGCATTAATTTTTCAAGGTGGATGGGACGGGCATGAGCCTGAAAAAACAGCCGATATTCTTGCTGGGATTTTAAGAGAAGAGAATTTTGAAGTAAAAATTACCGATACATTAGAAACATTAGCAACGGATGATTTGTCTTCATATGATTTAATTGTTCCTAACTGGACACAAGGACAAATAACGAATGAACAATTAACCCCATTATTGGAAGCGATTGCAGGTGGGGTTGGGTTAGCGGGACTTCATGGTGGTATGGGTGACAGCTTTAGAATGGCAGTAGATTATCAGTTTATGACTGGTGGCCAATGGGTAGCACATCCTGGGAATGACAAAATAGATTACGTAGTTAATATTTTAGATGCAGATCACCCACTAACTGCAGGAATGGAAGATTTTAATGTATGTTCAGAACAGTATTATATGCATGTTGATCCAGCAGTAAAAGTACATGCAACGACGAGATTCCCAGTTGCTGATGGACCTTATGCTTCTAATGGTGAAGTAGATATGCCTGTTGTTTGGACTAAAAGATGGGGAAAAGGAAAAGTGTATTATTGCTCATTGGGACATGTAGCAGAAATAGTGAGCATGCCCGAAGTAATGCAATTAATGAGAAATGGCATGACATGGGCTGCAAGAAATGCTAATAATGAAGAGTAAGAGATTCTAACACATGAGGGGTTATTTACTATATGAAAACAATGAAACTTGGAATAATAGGCTGCGGTAATATTAGTAGTATTTATTTTGAAAACTTGAACAAATTTACGGAAGTTGAAGTAAAGGCATGTGCTGATTTAGTGGCAGAAAAAGCCGAGGCACAAGCAAAAAGATTTAATATTCCATTTGTTTATACGGTTGATGAATTACTTAATGATCCGGAAATTGAACTAGTAATAAACTTAACCATTCCTAAGGTGCATGCTCTAGTTTGTAAGCAAATAATTGCTGCTGGTAAACACGTTTATGTAGAGAAACCTCTAGCTGCTGAACTAAAAGATGGAGAGGAAATACTTGCTCTAGCTAAAGAAAAAGGAGTAAGGGTTGGTTGTGCCCCTGATACATTCCTTGGTGCTGGTATTCAGACTTCAAAAAAGCTAATTGATGAAGGTGCAATTGGTAGACCGTTATCAGCAACTGCATTTATGATGGCACCTGGACATGAAATGTGGCATCCAGATCCTGGATTCTATTATGCACCAGGTGGTGGACCAATGTTTGATATGGGACCTTACTATTTGACTGCTTTAGTACAATTATTGGGTCCAATGAAACGAGTTACTGGTAGTGCAACGAAAGCTTATACAGAACGCACAATTACGAGTCAACCAAAATATGGTGAGAAAATTAAAGTTGAAACACCTACACATTTAACAGGAACGATTGACTTTGTTAATGGTCCAGTAGCAACAATGATTATGAGTTTTGATATTTTTACCCGAGTGGACTTTCCTAATATCGAAATCTATGGAACAGAAGGTAATTTACGTGTTCCGGATCCGAACCATTTTGGAGGGCCTGTATTGCTGCGAAAACGCGGGGAAAAAGATTGGACGGAAGTTTCAATCACACATCAGCATTCAGGCAATTCTCGAGGAATCGGTGTACTAGATATGGTACAAGCCATTCGTGAAGAAAAAGAACATCGAGCAAATGGAAATTTAGCCTTGCATGTTTTAGAGGCAATGCATGGTTTCCATGTTGCTAGCGAACAAGGTATTCACCATCAAATGCAAAATCAATGTGATTCACCAAATCCGGTACCAGAAGATGGTCTCTTCGTTTCAATCAAAAAATAAATTCAAATAATATTATTAAAAGGGAGCGGTGATGTATGGCAGATGTAAAAAAGGAACTTAGAATTGGAATGGTAGGTTATAAATTTATGGGGAAGGCACACTCACATGCTTTCCGAGATGTATCCTTTTATTTTGATCCGAAAGTAGAACCAGTTTTACAGGCTATATGTGGTCGCCAAGAAGAGGATTTGAAACAAGCAGCTGAGAAGATGGGCTGGAACAGTTATGAAACAGATTGGAGAAAATTAATTGAAAGAGACGATATCGATTTAATTGATATTGTTACTCCAAATAATAGCCATGCAGAAATTGCAATTGCTGCAGCAAAAGCCGGGAAGCATGTTTTTTGTGAAAAACCATTAGCCTTAACTTTAGAGCAATCAAAGGAAATGTTGAAGGCAGTACAGGAAAATGGTGTCATACACATGATTAATCATAACTACCGTTTTTCTCCAGCTATTCAAATGGCAAAGAAATTAATAGATGAGGGTCGCTTAGGGAAAATATATCATGTTCGTGCCCTGTATTTACAAGATTGGATAATGGATCCACAGTTTCCATTAGTATGGAGATTAAATAAAGATATTAGTGGATCAGGATCTCATGGAGACCTAGCAGCTCATTCTATCGATTTAGCACGCTTTTTAGTCGGTGAGTTCGAGGAAGTAACCGGTATTTTAGAAACATTTATTAAGGAACGACCAATAGTAGAATCAAGCTCAGGTTTGTCAGGAAGCGCGTCCACTGACAAATTTGGTAAAGTCGAAGTAGATGATGCAAGTGTATTTATCGCACGATTTGAAAATGGGGCGATTGGTACTTTTGAGGCAACTCGTTTTGCAGGTGGAAACCGTAACGGAAACCGTATCGAAATTAACGGAGAAAAAGGTTCGATTCGCTGGGATATGGAAAACATGAATAACTTAGAAGTATATTTTCATGATGATGAACCTGGTCTACAAGGCTTCAGAACGATTAATTGTACTGAAGAGCTTCATCCATATGCAGGCGCATATTGGCCAGCAGGGCATATAATTGGTTATGAACACACATTCATAAACTTAGTAACAGAACTTTTAAATGGGGTTGCAGAAGGGTATAATCCTCTTCCAAACTTTGAAGATGGTGTAAGAAACGCAGCTGTATTGGAAGCAGTAGAACAATCCTCACAAACAAAACAATGGGTACGAATCGCAGATTTACTTGAATAGAACATAGCCGTAAGCCGGTGAACCTATCCCAACAAGGAGACGGTTCAGTCAATGGTTTACGGCTTTTTTCAATTCTATGTTAAAATTTATGTAATAATAGATAAGGGTGAGAGCAGAATGAAACTAGTCGGTATATCGGGATCTCTTGCAGGTTGGAAAACATACAATGTTATTGAAGAAGTATTATCGGCTGCAAAGAAGATTGACCCTACGATCGAAACAGAATTAATTGATTTAAAGGATTATGAAATCGAATTGGTGAATGGAAGTCCATTATCATTTTATAATAAAGATACTTGGAATGTGGTTCAAAAAATAGTAAATGCTGATTTGTTAGTATTTGGTAGCCCAATTTATCAGGCATCCATTACAGGTTCTCTGAAAAATCTGTTAGATCATTTGCCTATAAATGGATTAAAATCAAAAGTAACAGGGATTGTTACGTTAGCTGGTTCAGAAAAACATTTTCTCGTAGGGGAATATCAATTAAGACCTATCCTTGCTTATTTAAAAGGAATTGTCCCTTACAGTAATGTCTTTGTAACAAATGATGCGTTTGATGACGAAAGTGAATTAGTCGATAAAAATATTATCGAAAGGCTACATAACTTAGCAAATGAGATGATTCAGTTACAACAAAATATCGATAAAACCGACTGAATATTGTATGCCAATAAGATGTATATTTCCTCCGGCAATTATCATACTACAAAAAAAGGAGGGATATACTTGGCTAAACGAACGAAGAAAAATGATGCAAAGCAGAAAAATAAAAAGGGGTTTGACTCTAGTAAAGTAGATAGTGAATTTGGGAAAGAGTTTGGAAGCGCACAAGCAAACCAAGCTCATAAAAATAAAGCAAAAAAAGAAAAGGCATCTAAAAACCAAGGTGAATGGAAAGGCATGCACTAATTATTAAGCAAAGGAGAATTTCCTTATATGAGCCATCCGAAACGAGAAGAAGAACGTCGGTTTAAAGATAGAAAACAATCTCAAAATCCTCATGGTAAAGTAAAATCATTAAAGCAGTTAGCAGATGAAGTAGATAAAGGAAAGTAACAAACAAAAGAGGCCATTGGTCTCTTTTTTAGTTTCAAGTATTTATATAGTGACAATCGCCCTTTTCACATCATATTTTGTCTAGAGGTGATTTGGGTGAAGAAAATACTTTTATTTGGTGATCCAGGAATCGATGATGCCATAGCGATTATGTATTGTTTACTACATCCTGAGCTTGATTTAGTTGGAGTAGTTACAGGATATGGAAATGTGACAGAGGAGCAGGCGAGGGATAATACCGCTTTTTTACTCTCCTTAGCTGGAAGAGAGGACATTCCAATCATTGGTGGTGCAAAGGGACCGTTTTCAGGTGAGTTTGTCACATACTATCCGGAAATACACGGTAGTGATGGATTAGGACCAATTAAGGTTCCGGAGGATATAAATCCAAAAGTATTCGGCTTTCAAAAAGCGATTGATATAATAAATGAATATAAAAATGAGCTGACAATTGTTGATACAGGTAGATCAACATCACTTGCAATGGCATTTATATTGGCAGGAGATGAAGTGGTAAACTCTGTAAATAGTATCTTCTCCATGGGGGGAGCATTTTTGTATCCCGGTAATATAACGGCTGTTGCCGAAGCTAATTATTACGGTGACCCGATTGCAAGTAATCTAGTTTTGGAAAAAGGAAGAAATGTTACCATCATTCCGTTAAATATTACAAATAAAGCAGTTGTGGACCAAGAGATGCTCCAATATATTAAGGAAAATGCAGACAATCCTTTTAAAAATATTTTAGATGCTACCCTTCGATACTATGATAAAGCATATGAAGAGTTAATACCTGGTCTAGCTGGACCACCTGTACATGATGTTCTTACTTTATACGCTGTTATTGCTCCAGAACAATTTGTTTATGTAAATCGAAGGGTTACGATAGATACTTCAGAACAATCTAGAGGCAGAACGATTGCTGACTTTCGAGCGAATCCAGATGAAGAGCCTGCTGAAACAATTGATAAAATAGCTTTTGATTTCAACTATAACGAATTTAAAGCTGACTTTCTAAAAACAATGATAAGAGCAATATGAGGAAGGTTTTTCATAATATTTTAATATCATCCAAACCATTTTCTCTATACCATCATATGTTAATAAAAGGAATTTCATATGAAGGTAGTGATGATTGTTGTCCAAAAAGAAGAAAAAGCAAAGACCTAATATTCTTTTTTTGATGGTAGATGAAGAACGTTTTCCAACTGTTTATGATAATAGTGAACTTAAAGCATGGTGTAAAGAAAATTTAAGGACACATGAACTATTACGGGATAATGGTATCGAGTTTATGAATCATTATATTGGTAGTGTTGCATGTGCTCCTAGTCGAGCTACATTATTTACAGGGCAATATCCTTCCTTACATGGTGTTACCCAAACGACAGGAATTGCAAAAGGGGGATATGATCCCGATGTGTTTTGGCTAGATCCAAACACAGTTCCAACTCTAGGTGATTATTTTCGTGCAGCAGGTTATCGAACTTTTTGGAAAGGGAAGTGGCATATTTCTGAAGCAGATATTCTGCAACCTGGTAGCCATAATGGATTAACGAGCTATGATCAACATACCGGTATACCAAATCAGGAAAAAGAACAATATTATGTAAATGCTAATCGATTAGATGATTATGGGTTTGATGGCTGGGTAGGACCTGAACCACATGGTAGTGATCCAAGAAATTCAGGTTCATCAGCTGCACATGGTGTCAGTGGAAGGGATGTAATATATTCAAAGCAAGTTGTCGAATTAATTGATTCACTCGAAGAAGATGAAAATGATTCACCTTGGTTAATCGTATCATCCTTTGTGAATCCACATGATATTACGCTTTATGGACTTCTCTCACGTATTGATCCACGCTTTGAATTTAATGTGAGTGAAAATATGCCTGCTATTCCCGCAGCTCCAACAGCAAACGAGTCATTATTAACCAAGCCAGTAGCACAACAAAGTTATAAAGAAGTGTACCAACAGGCATTTCAACCAACTAAAGACAGTGAATTTTTGCGACAGCTCTATTTCTCATTACAGAAACAAGTAGATGACGAAATGTATAAAATTGTAGATACATTAAAACAATCAAAGTTCTATGATAATACCATCATTATTTTTACTAGTGATCACGGTGATTTACTTGGTGCCCATGGAGGACTATTCCAAAAGTGGTATAACACGTATGAAGAAACAACCCATGTTCCTTTCATCATCCATAGTCCGGAGTTATTCTCAGGGAGGAATACATTTGAACCCTTAACAAGTCATGTGGATGTTATTCCTACTTTACTCGGGCTTGCCAATATTGAAGTGGAGGAAGTAAAGAAAATATTAAGTAAAGACCATACAGAGGTTCGTCCGTTTGTAGGGAGAAATTTAGCTTCCGTAATAAAAAATGAGAGTGATTGTTCTAGTATTCATGAACCAGTTTATTTTATGACAGACGATGACGTAACAAGAGGTTTAAATCAAGTAAGTTTAATCGGTCAACCATATGAGTCCGTCGAGCAGCCCAATCATATTGAAGCAGTAATTGCAAAGTTAAAGACACCAGGAAATGAAGTAGAAGAAATCTGGAAATTTTCTCGTTACTTTGATAATCCACAGTTTTGGAGTAATCCAGGTGTTGAAGATGTTCAAGTTAGAACGAAAGACGGAGTTCCTATCACAGATGATACAGAAGCTTCTATCTCTGTAACGAAAATAAAAACAACGCCAGTAGAAGATGAATTCGAATTATATAACATTACTCGAGATCCATTAGAAGAAATAAATTTAGCTCATCCAACAAATGCCACAGTCGAAGCGAAAGTAATTCAGAAAATATTAGAGCAAATGCTAAACCAGCAACGGGAACAGAAAAGACTAAATCCAAATGTTTAAATTAATCCAAATTGAAATATTGTAAAAAAAGAAGTGAGAGAAACTTACATTTTCTTCTCGACTTCTTTTTTGCTATGGAATCAATATTAATTTTCAAATAGAATATAGTTTCTTAGCAAAACTTTAAGAATCTTCATGAACCTGCTCCTGCTCTACTCCCTTGTAGTATAAATAAAAACTAAGAAAAGCAATTAGTGATCCTAACCCTAGTAAAATAAGAGGAGAAAAAAGATTAAAACTCACATATACAAGTATGATGAATCCTAAAGTTATCCCTATCGTTTGTAACGGTTTTCCAACCGATAATAAAAATGAATTTTTTAACACATATAGAAAACTCAAATGATAGTGAACTAGATTGCAAAAAAAGTTTGTTGTAAAGACTAACATAAACATGCTTACAAGTAAAAATACATATAATAAAGGTGAGTTTAGTGTTGAAAAATAATAATAATCAAAAAGTAAGATGCCCCAAAGAGGTACAAAAATCATACCTCCGAACATGCTCTTTTTATAGTTTTCTTTGTAAAATTTTATAAAAGACTTTATTAATGATATATCTAACTCTCCAATTATCCACTTCCTTACTACCGCAAAAAGTGCCGTAGTGGATGGAAAGAATAAGAATGGTGAAAGCAGAGCAATGATTACAAAATTCACAATTAATTGTTCAGGTGTATTAATGACAATACTGTTAAACGCTAAGTAAGCGATAGGTAAATTAAAGAGTATCCATAGAATATTAGATAATGTGAATCTAACAATCCATTCACTAACTATGTATAATCTTCCTATTAATGTGCTTGATTCCATTCGTACTCCTCCTATATGGATTGTTCTTTAATAAATAATAGCATAACAGAAAGTAAGATTAATAAAATTTTTTAGAAAATAATTAATTTTTATATTGATTCAATGATTTAATTGTGATAATCTTGTGACATAAATTAAAACGTTTTTATGAAATAATAGCCAAAAATCATTAAAAAGGCTCTTTTTCTCAAGAAATAATTGAAGAAATAAAATAAATACGTTTTTATTATGCTAAAAAATAAAAACGTTTTAATAATGTAGAAAGGTAGGGGAGATCCAATATCTAAGGTAACCATCCGAGATGTGGCAAGAGAAGCAGGGGTATCGATTTCAACAGTATCAAACGCCTTAAATGGTATAGATGTACTTCATCCAAATACTCGAGAGCATGTATTAAAAGTTGCAAAACGGTTGAATTATATTCCTAATTTAAACGGAAAGAATCTTAAATCTAATGCTACTAAAGTGTTAGGGCTTTTTATCACGAGTATGCAAGGACCTTACTATGGGATTCTTGCAGATGCCATTTATAAAGAATGTGAAAAATTAGGTTATGAATTAAATATATTTCTTACTAAAAACGAATTTACTGCATTAGCTAATATTTTTGGTAAAAGGATTGACGGTGCAATAATATCAAATGAATACATTAGAGAAGAGCATGTAGAAAAAATAGAACAAGCCAATATCCCTACTGTATTTTTAGATAGGGAATTCGTAGGGAGAACTATTTCAAGTATTGTATTTGATTCATATAAAGGGGGGCAGGATGTTGCTCGTTACCTTTTAAATTTAGGTCACCGCAAAATATGCTATATTCGGGGATATGAAAATCTATATGACGATGTACAAAGATTTAAGGGATTTATAGATACTATTGATAAGTCAGGTATATTATTTTCTCATGATGACTTATTAGTTGGTTATTTTGAAGAAGAAGCTAGTTATGCCGCTGTAAAAGCATACGTGAAAAGTGGAAAGGCACTGCCAGATGCATTTTTAGCAGCGAATGATTTAAGTGCCATCGGATGCATGAAGGCATTAAAATCAGAGGGAATAATTGTGCCTGATGATGTAAGTGTAATCGGTTTTGATAATATTGATTTAAGTGAATATGTATCGCCGTTACTGACAACTGTAAACAATCCAATTGCAAGGCAAGGTATATTAGCAGTTGATAGTTTAATAGAAATTATTCAAGGCAAAAAAAGTCATGGAATATTAGAAAAACTAGAAGGTAACTTAGTTGTAAGAAATTCTTGTACTTTAAATAAAAACGTTTTAATCGAGTAATTTGACTCGATTAATATTTTAAAACAGTTTGTAAGCGCTTAAAATTATTGTCCTGCTACAAAAAGGAGCGAATAATATTGAAATCAAAAAGGTTTATAAAAGAATTTAAGTCGCAATTACCACTACAAATGATGGTTTTTCCTGGAATAATATTTATGATTATATTTTGTTATATTCCTATTTATGGTCTTGTTATTGCATTTAAAAGTTATTCCGTTGTAGATACCATCTCATCAGCACCATGGGTTGGATTTGAAAACTTTAGGATTGCTTTTGCTGATAAGTTTTTTTGGGAATCTGTTGTTAATACGTTAGCGATTAGTTTCTTAAAACTCTTAATTGGATTTACTTCCCCTATCATATTAGCGATTATGATTTTTGAATTGAAAAATGGATGGTTCAAAAAAATGGTTCAGACGATTTCTTATTTACCACATTTTCTATCATGGATAGTTGTGGGTGGTATGCTATTAAGTTGGCTATCTACTTCAGGTATAATTAATACCTTTTTAGTAAATATCGGAATTTTAGATAACCCACGGAATTTTATGATTGAGCCTGAAAGTTATTGGATGATTGCAGTACTCTCTGATGTGTGGAAGGGAGTTGGATGGGGGACAATTATTTATTTAGCTACAATGGCGGGAATAGATCCTACATACTATGAAGCTGCAAAGATTGATGGAGCTTCAAAAATGCAACAAATTTTCCGTATTACCTTGCCTTTAATGAAATTTATTATAGCGCTGATGTTCATATTAGCAGTTGGAGGTATTTTAGGTTCTAACTTGGATCAAACATTAGTATTAATTAACCCACTAAATGCATCACATGCGGAAGTTATTAATTCTTATGTTTATAAAGTCGGGTTAGCTCAGGGAGATTTCTCATATGCAACAACAGTAGGTTTAGCAGTTTCAATTGTTTCATTGATTTTGGTTTTAATCACAAATAAATTCACTAAAAAAGTCAATGATAAATCTGTTTTCTAGGAGGATATTATGACAGTCGCTACTGATAAAAAATTAATGGTGAATGTAAAGGTTAAAAGAAACGACAAAATAAAGGAAAACAGAATTTTTAATATAACTAATATCATATTTTTAAGCTTATTTACTTTCATTATTATATATCCAATTTGGAATATAGTCGTTAAATCATTTAGCAGTCCCGATACAATCGCTAATGTAGGTATAAGTATATGGCCAAAGGACTTTTCATTAGTTAACTACCAATTAGTATTTAATGATCCTACGATTTGGAACGCCTTTGTTATTTCTATTCTAAAAACCGTTATAGGTGTCGTAACACACGTATTATTTACTTCGATGGTAGCATACGGAATGAGTAAAAAGTATTTACTTGGGAGGAATATATATACTGCACTAGGAATTGGAACAATGTTTTTTAGTGGTGGAATGATTCCAACATATTTATTAATGAGATCGCTAGGTTTGCTAGACAGTTTCTGGGTGTATATTATACCATCACTTTTTAGTTATTATGATTTGTTAATTTTAATGAATTTCTTCCGGGAAATACCTGAGTCGCTTGAAGAGTCTGCAAAGATGGATGGTGCAGGTGTTTGGACTATTTTTACTAGAATAATTCTTCCGCTATCTACACCAGTTCTAGCAACAATTGCATTGTTTAACGGGGTATTTCAGTGGAACGATTATATGACTGCTAAGATCTATATTAGTAATGAGGCGTTATATCCAATCCAAATGAAATTATATGAAATTATCGTTCAAACACAGGCAGCCGCTAATATGCAGACGGCAACATCTGTAGTAATCCCTACAACTTCAGAATCTATTCAGTTAGCAACTATTGTTATTGCAACAGTACCAATCGTTTTAGTTTACCCGTTCCTACAAAAGTATTTTATTTCTGGGATGATGATTGGTGCAGTGAAAGAATAGTACTAAAGATATTTATTATTAACAACGAGTTTGGGGGTGAATAAAAACGTTTTAATTTTCATTTGTAAAAGACTGATGAATATTCATTGATCTGTCAATAATTAAGAGGGGGAAAGGTAATGAAGAAAAATAATAATCGTATATACTCTACTAGCTTTTTAATATTGGTATCTATCATTCTTATTTTAGCAGGATGTAATAAGGAATCATCTAATGCAGGAAAGGGTTTAGATGAAGAAGTCCGATATGAAATTGATGA
Organism: Lederbergia graminis; assembly: GCF_042655485.1. Lineage (NCBI taxonomy): Bacteria > Bacillati > Bacillota > Bacilli > Caryophanales > Bacillaceae > Lederbergia > Lederbergia graminis. The sequence continues at coordinate 817,929 of NZ_JBHSMC010000001.1, read as the reverse complement.
AAACACTCCAGCTTGGAAGTTAGATGAGAAGGAAAATGTGGAACTAACTTGGTATGTTAATGCGGATTGGTTTAATACTGATTACGGCAATGACACAATAACTAAGAAATTAAAAGAGGATCTTAATTTGAATATCAAGTTTTTAACTGGTGATGATGCAAAGTTAAATACGTACTTTGCAGGTAAGGACTTACCAGATATTATTACAATCTTTGGTGGTACTTCGTCGACGGCACAAAGAGCAGCTTCATGGGCGCTTCCTTTGAATAAGCTAGCAGAAAAATACGATCCATACTTTTTTAAAGTTGCTCAGCAACAAACGTTAGATTGGTATAAATTAGACGATGGAAATACTTACGGATATCCTAGTTATTCTAATACAAAAGAACACTATGATAGTGGGATGATACCAGGTCAAGATGCATTTGTGATTAGAGAAGACATTTATGAAGCGATAGGAAAACCTAGTATGTCAACTCCGGCTGAATTTCTGGATGCAATGGAAAAAATTAAAAAACAATTTCCTGATGTAACTCCTTTTGGTTTTAGAGGATTTTCCGCTGAGGGAGATACAGGTTCATTAGGATCATCTTTTCAAAATCATATTGGAGTACCTATTACGACATCTGATGGTAAATGGTTAAATCGTAATCTTGACGAAGATTATTTGACATGGATCAAAACATTTAATGAGTCATATAAAAAGGGGTATATTAGCGAAGATATCTTCTCAGATGACAACACAATTTTCGAAGAAAAGGTTGCAGCTGGAAAATATGCAACAATGCATATTAGTGGAGCTGCACAATTATCTGGAGCATTACAAAAGAATTTAGCAGCAGATCCAAAGCGGAAATATATCGCTATAGATGGTCCAAAAAGCACAGTTGGAAATGAACCGACTCTAAGTCAATCAGGAATTTCAGGTTGGTCCGTCACTTATATCACGAAGAATGCAAAAGATCCTCAAAAAGCTATACAATTATTCACTTATCTTTTAAGTGATGAAGGACAGTATTTAACTACATTTGGTGTAGAGGGAGAGACATTTGAATTTAATAAAGATGGGAAGGCAGAGCTTAAACCAGATGTGGTGAAACTACAGACTGATAATCCAGATGAATTTAAGAAAAAATATCGATTAGGTGAATTTTGGTTCTTTGGACATGACACATTTTCAGCAAAAAATGGTGTAAAAAAACCTATAGAATCTATTGAACAAATACATGAATGGGCAAATGGAAAGTTAAAACCACAATTTCTTATAGAAAATATTGACCCTGATCAAGGTACTCCAGAAGCTCGTAGCTTAACAAATATCAATTCAAGATGGGCTACAACACTAGCTACATTATTAAGAGTAGAAAATGAAGGTCAATTTAATGATACCTTGAAAGAGTACGAAAAGTTCCTAGAAGATAATAATTTCGATGCAATAGTTAAAGTTAGAAATGAAAAAATAAAAGAAAATATTGAAAAACTAGGTCTCAACTAAATACTATCACTAAGGATCAAGGTATTAAGCCTTGATCCTCCTTTATAAACAAGGCTCTGTTAAAGTTCATTGTTGTTAACAACTTAGTTGATTGTAGTGGATGTACACGAGACTCCTGCGGGAACAGCACTAGCCGAAGATCCACTTGGCAAAGCGGGTTTTCTTTGCCAAGTTAGTTGAGGCCGTGCCCGCGGAAAGCGAGTGTACAGAAGCGAAAATCAACAACAGAGTTTAACAGAGCTATAAACAAATGAAGAGGTGCAAGGATGAAACCACAAAACATAGGAAGTTTGCAAGCCACACTTGAACTTAAAAAGATTAATAATAAAGTAGTACCATTTCAGAATGGGATTCCATACCCATCATTCGAACCACAAAATAGGCTAATCAAATCATTAGCTGGAAAGTGGAAAAAGCTTCGATTCAATGCTGATCATGATTGGTCCATGATGTTAAGGAATCAAGAATGGGTTGATAAGACCGAAAAACAATCTAGTGGAGTTATATCAACTTCCTATGATGACAGTGAGTGGAGTAGCCATTTAATTCCTCTACCAGAAAATAAACTTACAGGAAAAGAAGAAGTAAATGGTGCTGAAACATATGAAAATGGAGTTTGGTATCGAAAATCTTTTGTATTAAATGATAGTTGGGATGAAAAAATTATTACATTAAAATGCCTAGCTTTATCGTATATTGGTGATTTTTGGATAAACGATAAATACGTAGGATACCACGAAGGAGGATATACCCCTTTTTCATTTGATATAACCAAATTTGTTCGTAAAGGCGAGAATAAAATAGTAGTTCGAGTCGATAATCCTCCATGGACAACAAGAGTTGATACAATTCCAGCACAAAACAATGACTTTTTTAACTATACAGGGATTATTCATGATATTTATCTTGAGGCTACGGAAGGAGTACATGTTGTAAGGACTGATATTACACCAAAAAATATTAACGGCGATATTGACGTATCTGTAGTTATAGAGAATCGGACTAAACAATTTAGTTCTGTTACCTTAACAGGTGCAATTTTTGATACAGACGAAACCGGAGAAGCTTGGTTATCAAGTCCGCTCGCAGAAACAATTTGTAATAATGAAATTCCTATTAATGGTCTAAATGAAAAAACTATTACATTATCGCCAATGGAAACTCAGGTTGTAAATTATCAACTAACAATTCCGAATCCAAAGCTATGGAGTATTAGAAAACCAAATTTATATGTATTTAAAATATCATTGCGTAATAAGGATCGTGAAATCGATAAACATTATACGCAGTTTGGGATTCGAACAATTAAAACAAATGAAACTAAAATATGTTTGAATGAACAACCTATCTTTTTAGCTGGAGTAGCACGTCATGAAGAATGGCCGCAATTCGGAAGAACGGCATCATGGGAACGAATTATCGGAGACTTTTTAAAAATAAAAGATCTCTCTGTTAACATGGTAAGAACCGCTCACTACCCTAATCATATTTATACTTTTTTAGTACTTGATCGTCTTGGTATAACAGCGATGAGTGAAATTCCTTTATGGCAATTTGAAAAAATACATTACGAAGTACAAGAAGAAAGACAAATATCCTATCAAATGTTTAGGGAAATGGTATTTTCAAACTTTAATAGACCATCCATTATTATGTGGAGCACACAAAATGAATCTAAAGAAGTAAGACTGCGGAAAATTTATAACCAAAATCTAGCGGATGAAATTCGAACGTTATATAAAGATGGAAGATTGATTACACAGAGTGCAGCTGCTGATCAGCCAGGGTTTGAAGATGAATCAATGGAACCACTAGATGTTCTAGGTTGGACAATGTACTTTGGAATTTTTCATGGAAGTACACCATACGAAGGCACAAGAAATTTCATAGAAAAGGCACATCAAAAATGGCCAAATAAGCCTATTATCAATACGGAGTATGGAATATGGAGTAATGCTGATAATAGCTTTTTAGATAAACAAGTTGAAATTTATCGTGATGTACAACTTGCTTTACTAGAAAAAGCAACAGTTTCACCACAAGGTATCGTAAATGATCATGGTTACATTGCAGGAATGGACTATTGGACTGCATTTGATTGGTTTGTTAATCATAATCAATTTTATCAAACAATGGGAATGTTGAGGATGGATAGGAAAACAACTAAACCATTGTATCAATATTTTGTGAATGATCATCAGCGATTAACCGCTGAGAATAAAGGGTTCGGTATCATACAAAAGTATGAAAATATGGAGAAATTGAAAATTAAAGAAAAACAAATTAGTAAGGGCAGTGTGAAATTTTCATTTGAACATTCCGTTGATCTAACTAAATTTAACTATTTGAAAATATCGGTGTTTGATGCAGAGAGTAGGGACAGTCTCTCAGTAAAAATAAAAAATGAGCAAAATAAAGAAGTAACATATAAAACATATCATATTGTTGAGAATATTGTATTTGAAGTATTTGTTCCATTATGGACACTCGATGCAAAAATAATAGCTAATACAAATCAAATTACTATAGCTTATGAAAGTAACAGAAAAATAGAAATTAGAGATATTGACTGTACAATGGCTGGAACTTAAAGGGAATGGATGATTTTTCGTATAAAAAAATGAAAAAAAGGTGGAGTGTAGATGCGTAATAAATCAATCTGGAACCTATTATCTTTGATTCTATTATTTTTAATCATTATCACTTTAACCCCTCATTCTAAGCATGCTGAAATTCCTGATGGTGCAATCTTGTTTCAGAACTTTGAATCAGGAGATGATATGTTCATACCTAGTGAAAGTGTAAGTGGAAGTCTGTCGACTACAGAAGTATTTGAAGGAAAGAAGTCATTGGAATATGTAGTTACTTCTAGTGGTGATCCAAATGAAAGTAGAGGAAGTATGGATATCTTATCAATCAATGGGCCAATCGATGTTTCGAGTATGGAGTATTTGATTTTTTCAATTAAGGATACTCAAGGATCTAATACAATAAAAGTTGCATTGTCGGATATTAATGGTGCATCAAGTAATTTTAGTTGGCAATCACAAAATACAAAGAAAAATGATTGGGTTTACTATCAAGTACCATTAACTGCGTTTAGTGGTGTAGATTTAACTGCAATAACAAATGTACGTATTGGACAGTGGAATGAAGGCATCTATTATATTGATGAAATGTATTTTTCTACAAAAACTCCACCAACACCTTTAGATAAGCCAACAGTTTATAAACCAGCAGGAGAATATAACGATTATGTAGTTGTAGAACTTATCTCGGAACAAGGGGCGTTTCCGATATATTATACACTGGACGGTACAGTACCAGACAAAACATCTACAATATATAAAGGATTCATAAGAATTGATACGACCTCTACATTAAAAGCAGTAGTGTATAATCCAGATCATGATATGTATAGTGAAGTTAGCTCATTTAACTATACGATTAATCAAAATAGTAATTCTATAAAACCATATGCATATCCAGGAGCTGGTATTTATTCTAGCATTCAAAATGTAGCTTTATCTAGTACTCTAAAAGATGCCAACATTTATTATACATTGGATGGCAGTAATCCAACTACATTAAGTACAAAGTATACTAAACCAATTAAGATCTCAAAACATACACTTATTAAAGCAATTGCTGTAAATGAGCATATGCAAAGTGATATAGCGGTTTTAGAATATGAATTTAATGAAAAATCATCACCTTACCTAAAAGCTGATGGGAAAAAATTACGCAATAATTACGGTTCTGGAAATGAAGTTGTACTACAAGGTACAAATGCAGGTGGTTGGTTAGTAATGGAAGCATGGATGACTCCTACAAACTCACCTGATCAAATTACTACCATTGAGACATTGACAGACAGGTTTGGTGAAGAAAAAGCCTGGAATCTAATTAACCTATACCAGGATAAATATTGGCAGGAATCTGATTTCGATAACATTAATGAAGAAGGTATGAATGTCCTTCGTCTACCATTTACTTATTTTGAAATGATGAATAACGATGGTAGTTTAAAAGAAACAGCATTTGATAGGTTGGATTGGTTTATTAATGAAGCAGCAAAAAGAAATATTTATGTTATTTTGGATATGCACGGAGCTCCGGGATCACAAAATGGAAAAGATCATTCAGGTGATACTAGACGACCTGATAAAGGTAATCTGTACGGGAATAAAGAAAATATGGATAAAACTATATTCCTATGGCAAGAAATTGCAAATAGATATAAAGATGAAGAATGGGTAGCAGGGTATGACCTCCTAAATGAACCAGGTGGAGCAAGCGGAATAGAGCAATTTGATTTTTATAATGATATATATCTAGCGATTCGTGAAATTGATAAGAATCATGTCATTTTTATCGAGGCAATCTGGGAACCTAAAGACTTGCCAAATCCCGAAGTATATCGTTGGGAAAATGTTGCTTATTCATACCATTTCTATGGATGGGATGATATAGACAATTTTCAATATCAAAAGGAATTTATTGATTCAAAAGTAAAAATGGTAGAGGAAACAGATTATAATGTACCATTACTTGTAGGTGAATTTACTTTTTTCAATAATGTCGAAAGCTGGGATTATGCATTAAACCTGTTTCAAGAACAAGGCTGGAGTTATATAACTTGGACATATAAAGTAACTGGTATTGGTAGTAGTTGGGGGTTGTATACAGGTAATCCTACAAAAGTTGATATCTTTACTGATAGTGAAGAAGTTATAAAATCAAAATGGAGTAATGTTACAACTGTTAATTCGTATACACGCAATGACAAAATTGCTAATATAGTTCGCAAATACTCTAATAAGTATCAACTTCCGTATGTTAAAGAAATAATTCAACAAGTAGAAATAACGAATAATGGTTTTCGCAATTCATTATTAGCTCAGTTGGCTAATGCGGAACGGCATTTTTCAAAAGCAAAAAGTTTCTTAGCAAAGGGGAATGAAAAACAATCAAATCATTTTGAGTCAAAAGGATATGAAAATCTGGAGAAAATAAAAGATAAAATCATGAAAGATACTGGAAAACATATTGATGAAAAATCTGCAAATACTCTTATTAATTTACTAGATACTGTAATTAATAATCGTAGTATTTTAATAGAATAAACGCATAAAAGAGCAGAAATCATAGCAATGATATCTGCTCTTTTTTATTATTGGTTATAGCAATCTTTATTTTCTACGCTGAGGCGCATGAATATTTTACTATTATAAGCTTTGGTGTACTTCTTTACTTAATAATGTAAAGACTTGTTGTAAATCAGCAATTAAATCCTCTACTTCTTCCACACCAACAGAAAACCTTAATAAACGATTATCAACACCACGTCGGTTTCGATCTTCTTCTGGAATATCAGCGTGTGTTTGAGTAGAAGGATAGGTAATAAAGCTTTCCACACCACCTAGGCTTTCTGCAAAGGTAATTAATTGCAGATTTTCAAGGAACGGAGCTATCCATTCGCTCTTTGCTAGACGGAAAGATACCATTCCACCTTTACCAGCGTATAGGACATCTGTTACTAAAGGTTCTTGTTCTAAATACTCTACAATTTTTTTTGCATTGTAGTCATGTTGTTTCATACGTAAATGTAGTGTCTTAAGTCCTCTTATTAATAACCAACAGTCTGATGGGGAGAGAGTTGCTCCAATCGCATTATGGTTAGTAGCTAATTTATCACAAAGCTCTTGCCCTTTTGCAACAACAATACCTGCTAGAACATCATTGTGGCCACCGATATATTTTGTTCCACTATGAATTACGATATCAGCACCTAAAGTGATTGGTTGTTGGAAATATGGAGTTAAGAATGTATTATCCACAATCAATAATAATTGATGACGGTTAGCAAGTTCAGCGTATTCCTGTATATCAATTTCCTGCATTAAAGGGTTTGTTGGTGTTTCAATAAAAAGAGCTTTCGTTTTATTCGTAATGAGTTGTTCTGTTTCCCGAACATCTTTAAATTCTGTATAAGTTGTTTTTATATTGTACATCTCTACGTATTGCTTTAATAAACGGTAAGTGCCACCATAAATATCATCAGGTACAATTAATTCATCTCCAGAGCGAAACAATGATAAAACTAATTGAATAGCTGCCATGCCAGTGCTACATGCAAAACCTGCATCTCCACCCTCTAGATTAGCAATTCCTTCTTCTAAAATAGCGCGTGTAGGATTTTTGGTACGTGAATAATCATAACCAGTAGATTTACCTAGCCCCTCATGTTGATAAGCGGTAGATAAATAGATAGGTGTACTCACTGCACCTGTTTTAGGATCACTTTTATTACCTAACTGAACTAATCTAGTTTCTATTTTTTTCGTCATGTTTATCAGCCCTTTTAAAATGAAGTTATAAAAAAAATGGACCTTCTATAAGAAGAAGATCCATTTGATTGAGTCATTCTTCTTATCTTTTAGGCATATTTCTGCCTATTGGAATTAGCACCTTTGCCAATATGACCGGTTGCTGAGACATCTTAGGGCCAATTCCCTCCGCCTCTCTTGATAAGATTACGTATTAATTTATTGGTCCAATTTTCATTATTCTATTATAATTTTCGGAAATATGCAATAGATTTCTATTAAAAAACTTACAATGCCATGACATTGCAGTTTATGATTATTTACAGCGAAATACTTGGATTTAGCAGCGATTGTTTCTCCATATTTGATGGCCTTTCGAGAGGAAACACAAAGATTTATGGTATCGCGAATCACATATCAATGCTTAATCTCTTTCTTTTTTAAAAATGAAGAAACTTAAATAGAAAAGAAATAGATTGTATTGTAAAATATAAATTATAAAGAATATTCATATTGCTTGGAAAGTGGAGTGAAGATTTTTGAAAAAGCCGCTAAGAGAAATATTAGCACCATTAAGTACAAAAGATAAGATGAAATATATTTGGGATTATTATCGTTATCATTTCATTATTGGGATAATAGTAATTGCAGTTCTCTCCTACATTATTTATGATGCAACATCCAAAAAGGAGGATGTATTAAATATCGTAATTACGAATGAATTAATATTCCCAGATGCAGTTCAACAGTTTGAAGAAAAAGTAAATAAAGCACTATTATCTGAAGATGAGCAAGATGATTCTCGTGTATTTATTCAAACATTACAATCTTCTGGCAACGATGCAAATATGCAAGTAGGAATAGATTTACAAAAGTTAACAGCTCAAATGGCTGCTGGTATGATTGACTTCTATATTATTGATGAAGAAGTCTTTCAGCAAATGAACGAAGAGAAACAAGTTCATTCTTTTCTCGAAATGAGTGGCTTAAAGGAACTTACATTTTCCGATGAAGAAGTTATTTATTCAAAGCATGATACTAATGATGTAGTAGGTATCAAAGTATCTGCAATTAATTTATTTGATGAAATTTTGCCTGAATCAGATAAAATACTATGTATTCCGATTACAACAAAGAATGAGGAATATATTGCTCGCTTTATTGAATTAATCAATTCCAACAACTAGATAGGAACAGTTAGGAGCTAAGAAAATGAATACAAATATTAATGTAAATGAAACTATGCAATTAATTAAAGAACTCGTTTCTATACCAAGTCCCTCGGGAAATACAAAAAGAGTTATCGATTTTTGTGAGCAATATTTAGCTAACTCGAAAATAGAAATGAAGCGAAATCGAAAAGGTGGCTTACTAATCACAGTACCTGGAGAAAATGATCAACAGCATCGGATGTTAACGGCTCATGTCGATACGTTAGGTGCTATGGTTAAGGAAATTAAAGCAAATGGACGTTTGAAACTTTCCATGATTGGCGGCTACCGCTGGAATTCGGTTGAAGGTGAATATTGTGAAATTGAAACAGAATCAGGAAAAGTTTATACAGGGACTATTTTAATGAAGCAGACATCTGTTCATGTATATAAGGATGCAGGGGATGCAAAAAGAAACGAAGACAATATAGAAGTACGTATTGATGAGCTTACAAATAGTGAAGAAGAAACGAGAAAATTAGGTATCAATGTTGGTGATTTTGTTTCCTTTGATCCACGCGTTCAAATTACGAAAAGTGGCTACATAAAATCACGTCATTTAGATGATAAAGCAAGTACTGCCATTTTATTACGTTTAATCAAACAAATCTCGGAGGAAGGAATTAAGCTTCCATATACAACACATTTTCTTATTTCTAATAATGAAGAAATTGGATATGGCGGGAACTCAAATATTAGCCCTGAAACAGTTGAATACTTGGCTGTTGATATGGGCGCTTTAGGTGACGGCCAAGCTTCAGATGAATATACAGTTTCTATTTGTGCAAAAGACTCTAGTGGACCATATCATCTTGGCTTACGGAAACATCTAGTTAATTTAGCCAAACAACATAATATTGATTATAAAGTTGATATATATCCTTATTATGGTTCAGATGCATCAGCAGCTATACGATCAGGTCATGACATCGTCCATGGTTTGGTTGGGCCTGGCATTGAAGCATCACATGCATTTGAAAGAACACATGAAACGTCGTTAATGAATACAGAAAAATTATTATATGCATATGTATTATCACCCATTACAACAATATAAAATGATCAAACCTTAGTCGAAATATTTTGATTAAGGTTTGTTTTTGTTTTAATGATTGAATTTCAATAGTGGAGGAATTATGATAGGAAAAGACTTATAAACGGAAGGAATATGTATATGGCAAAAACATTGAAAGCAGAAGTAGAGTCAAGAAAAACTTTTGCGATAATTTCTCATCCGGATGCCGGTAAAACAACAATGACGGAAAAACTACTTTATTTTGGTGGCGCAATCCGTGATACCGGAACCGTAAAAGGGAAAAAATCCGGTAAATTTGCAACATCTGACTGGATGGAAATTGAGAAACAACGTGGTATATCTGTAACTTCATCAGTGATGCAATTTGATTACGATGGATTTCGTATAAATATACTTGATACCCCTGGGCACCAAGATTTTAGTGAAGATACGTATAGAACATTAATGGCAGTAGATAGTGCGGTGATGATAATCGACTCCGCAAAAGGGATTGAGGAGCAAACATTGAAGTTATTTAAGGTTTGCAGGATGCGTGGAATTCCAATTTTCACTTTTATTAATAAGCTTGATCGTCAAGGTCGACCACCACTAGAATTGTTAGCTGAATTAGAAGAAGTATTAGGGATTGAATCATATCCAATGAATTGGCCAATCGGAATGGGAAAAGAATTTTACGGAATATATGATCGTCATAATAAACGAATAGAGCAATTCCGTGTAAATGAAGAGGAAAGATTTTTAGCACTAGATGAAAATGGAGAAGTGATTGGAGATCACAAAATTAAAGAAACATCTCTATATACGCAAGCATTAGAAGAAATAATGCTTCTTGATGAAGCAGGAAATGAATTTTCTGTAGAGAAAATTAATAATGGGACTCTATCACCTGTATTCTTTGGTAGTGCTTTAACCAATTTTGGTGTTCAAACCTTTCTTGAAACTTACTTGCAATTTGCTCCAGCTCCACAACCGCGTGTTGCAAATGAAGGCATCATTGATCCTGCTTCTGAAGGCTTTTCGGGCTTCATCTTTAAAATTCAAGCAAATATGAATCCTGCCCATCGTGATAGAATTGCATTCGTGCGTATTTGTTCAGGACAATTTGAAAGAGGTATGAACATAACTCTTGCAAGAACGGGAAAGCAAATAAAACTATCCCAATCAACTCAGTTTGTTGCGGATGATAGAAGTACTGTGAATTCTGCTGTAAGTGGAGATATTATAGGATTATATGATACAGGAACATACCAAATTGGAGACACAATCTTTGAAGGTAAGATGAATGTTAAGTATGAAAAACTCCCTCAATTTACTCCAGAATTGTTTGTAAGAGTAACTGCTAAAAATGTGATGAAACAAAAAAGTTTTCATAAAGGCGTGCAGCAACTTGTACAGGAAGGTGCAATCCAATTATACAAAACATATAGAACGGAAGATTATATTTTAGGGGCTGTTGGTCAGCTTCAGTTCGAAGTATTTCAACATCGAATGAAAAATGAATATAATTCAGATGTTATTATGGAATCAATTGGCTCTAAGATAGCAAGATGGATAGAAAACGAAAAATTTGATGAGAACCTATCAAGTCAAAGAAGTTTACTTGTAAAAGATCGATATGATAAGCCATTATTCTTATTTGAGAATGAGTTTGCTCTTAGATGGTTTCAAGATAAAAATCCAGAAATAATTTTGACTAATCCAATGGATGAACATCAATAATATAAAATAAAGATGCCTCTTTTGCTAGTATGTGAAAGAGGCATTCTAATTGATATACTAATTTTATGGTAGTACTTGATACGATGAAAGGAGTAATCATTCTTTGGACTTAAGTAAATTTTCTATTAGGCGTCCGGTATTTACAATTGTAACAATGGTTTTAGTAATCATCCTTGGGGGTGTTTCCTTATTTAAATTACCATTTAAACTAATACCTGAAATAAACCCTCCAGTTGGTGTCGTGGTAGCTACATATCCAGGTGCCAGTCCTGATGAAGTGCTCGAAAAATTAACGAAGCCGCTTGAGGCAAGTTTAGCAACACTACCAGGTATCAAGAACATTCACTCCATATCACAAGAAGGATCTAATTTTATTTTATTAGAATTTTCATGGTCTACATCCATAGATGATATTCAGAATGATGTCCAACAAAGAATTCATCAAACTCCTTTACCTAGTGATGCTACACAGCCGAGTTTTTTAAAGTTTGATCCATCCCAGTTTCCTATCATTCAATTATCTTTAAGTACAGAAAATGTTGACAAACAAAACTTACATAAGATATCAGATACACTAATTACACAATTATCTAAGGTAGATGGTGTTGCAAGTATTAATGTAAACGGTAAATTTGTAGAAGAAATAATGGTCATTATTGATCAAGAAGCATTAAAGCAACATGGGCTTTCACAATCTGATATCGTAACGATAATCCAAGCAAATAATATTTCACTGCCTGGTGAAACAGTGTTAACAGATGGAAAGCAACTAACAACACGTATTGTTAGTGCATTACATTCAGTTGCAGAAATTGCAGATCTACCTGTTACGATTAATCCAGTGACAGGACATAAGGTGTTATTAAGTGATGTAGCAACAATTAAACAACAAGAACAGGAACAATACACTAGCACTCGAACAAATGATAATCCTGCGCTTTTATTGAGCGTCCTACAAGAAACAGATGCGAATACCGCTGAAGTTTCAAAAGAATTTCAACAAGAGTTGGAGCGTTTATTAGAACAGGATCAATTTAAGGATATTAAAGCTGATGTATTATTTGATCAAGGAGACTATATTCAAATTGCAATAAGTAATATATCTACATCTCTCCTTTTTGGAGGAGTCTTTGCTATGCTTATCTTGTTTCTGTTTTTGCGAAATGTGAAAAGTCCTCTTATTGTCGGTATAGCTATTCCTTATTCCGTCATAGTGACATTCGTTTTAATGTTCTTTGCTAATTTTGCTCTTAATATTATGACACTTGGTGCATTAGCTCTTGGCATTGGGATGCTTGTTGATAATGCCATCGTCGTAATAGAAAATATCAATCGCCATCTCTCATTAGGTAAGAATAGTAAAGAGGCTGCTCATGTTGGTACGAAAGAAGTTGCAGGAGCCATTACAGCATCTACACTTACAACTGTGGCTGTTTTTTTACCTGTTGTATTTATTAGTGGATTGTTAGGTGAATTATTTAAAGAGTTTGCCTTAACTATTTCCTTTAGTTTATTTGCATCGTTATTTGTAGCCCTAACAGTAATTCCTATGTTAGCTAGTCGCTTTATAAAAAAACCAAGGGGAAATTATAAAGTTTCTAGAAGAAGGGCAAAAATGAATTTCTTTGAACGATCATTACGTTGGTCTTTAAAACACCGCATTATTGTGCTAGTAAGTGCGATCTTATTATTTGTTGGAGGAATGTATGTTGTACGTGCAGTTGGTGTACAATTCCTACCTCCAACAGATGAAGGCTTCTTTAGTATTCGTGTACAGCTAGAAAATGGTGTTGCAATAACAGAAACAGAAAAAGTAATCAATATAATGGAGGAACAATTAAAATCCGAGGTAATTGTAGATACTTACGTTAGTTTAGTTGGCTCAACACAAGAGTCAAGTTTTCAAGGTGTAGGGAAGGCTAATACTGCAGAAATGTATATTAAATTAAAACCGCTTGATAAAAGAGAAGTATCCTTGTTTGAGTTTGTAGATGAAATTCAACCACGAATAGAAAAGGCGGTACATGATATAAATACAAATGTAAACCTTGATTTCAATATCCCAACATCTTCAGGTCTGGAACCACAAACATTAACATTTTATATAAAAGATACAAATAAATCATTGTTAGATGAATATAGTGAAAAAATAATGTTTTCCCTGAGCAATTTGGATCATGTCACAGATATTAATACGAATACAGAGGATAGCGTAGAGGAAATAAAAATTAAGATCAATCGTGAAAAAGCGATGGAAGCAGGATTAAATCCTGCGCAGATTGCGATGGTTGTTAATGATGTTACAAGAGGTGTACATGCTTCTCAAATTATGACAGACGAATCAGACGTGTTAGACGTTATCGTGCAATATGATGAAGATGTTACTAGGGAAATAGACAAATTAGCTACACTTTTAATAAGAAAGCCTGATCGGAATTATATTGAATTAGGAGACATTAGTGATATTGAAATTGGAAATGGACCATTAAATATACAAAGGATTAACCAACAAGATTCCATTCAATTTACATTAATTTATGATAATCAAATTGATTTAGGTGCGATGAGAGAACTGATAGAGAAAGAATTTGACCAGCTCAAGCTACCAGATAGTATGGAAATAACATATAGCGGTGAAATAGAAATGTTAGATGATTCCATAAATGATATGATCTTGGCACTTGTATTGGCGATCATCTTCATCTACATTGTGATGGCAGCTCAATTTGAATCATTTAAATATCCCTTTGTTATTATGTTTACTATTCCGCTAATTGCTATTGGGGTTGGAGTAGCACTATTCATAACACAGACAAAACTTAGTGTACCAGTGTTCATTGGCATTATCGTGCTAGCTGGGATTGTAGTTAATAATGCAATCGTGCTTGTGGATTATATAAACAAGCGAAAGGAACAAGGATTAGCTAGTTATGAGGCAATTATTGAATCTGTAAAAGTGAGAACGCGTCCAATTCTTATGACGGCACTTACGACAATTCTTGGTTTGATTCCTTTATCCTTAGGTATTGGTGAAGGTACAGAAATGAACCAGCCGATGGCAATTGCCGTAATAGGTGGATTAATTAGTAGTACTTTTTTAACTTTATTAATCATACCTATTGTGTATAGTCTCTTTGATAAAGAAACAAGGAAAATGAACCGAAGAAAAGTACGTTGGAGCGACAATGTAAATAATTAATATATGCGAGTGTTAAAAAAAGTTGCATGCCCACTATGAATCTATTATAATAATTATAAATTAATACATTTGACTTTCAGTCAAAGGGGAGTAGCGTTAGGTGAATATAGATTCACCTGAAACAAAGTCGTCATTTCGTGAAGTAATTCACCGGCTTTGTTGGCATTTAAAAATGTCTAGCAAGACCTTTGCCTTGTACGGCAGAGGTCTTTTTGTTTTTCAAAAAAATTCTGCCGTATGAAATGTAAAACAGAGGGGGAATTTTTTTGGAAATGTCGATGTTATTAGAATATGGATGGGTCCTACTTGTCTTAGTAGGGTTAGAAGGAATTTTAGCAGCTGATAATGCCGTTGTTATGGCTGTAATGGTGAAGCATTTACCACCAGATAAGCAGAAAAAGGCCTTATTTTATGGATTGTTCGGTGCTTTCATATTCCGGTTTGCTGCATTATTTTTAATTTCTTTTCTTGTCAATGTTTGGCAAATTCAAGCGCTTGGAGCGGCATACTTAATATTCCTAGCAGCTCACCACTTTATGAAAAAGCGGAAACCTGCAGAAGGAGATTCAGAAACGAAAGAAAGAAAAGGGAGTTCTTTCTGGGTAACAGTACTTAAAGTAGAAGTAGCGGATATTGCCTTTGCAATTGATTCTATGTTAGCTGCAGTAGCTTTAGCGGTAACATTAAAACCAACAGGATGGTTTGAAGTTGGTGGTATCGACGGTGGACAGTTTACAGTAATGCTACTTGGTGGTTTAATCGGAGTTATCATTATGCGTTTCGCAGCAACATCTTTTGTTAAGTTGTTGGCAAAATATCCTACATTAGAATCTGCAGCATTTTTAATTGTCGGTTGGGTTGGGGTTAAGCTAACTGTTTTCACTTTAGCTCATCCAAATGTATCAATCTTAGATGAACATTTTCCGGAATCAGCAGCTTGGAAAACAATCTTCTGGGTAGTTTTAATTGCAATTGCAGTAGGTGGATATCTGATTTCGAAAAAGAAGGGAAGTCAACTGCATACAGAAGAATATGTTTCTAATGCAGTATTAAATAAAGATTAAATAAAGAAGGAGCTTTTCCATAAAGGAATAGGCTCCTTCTTTATTATTGACCTTTTAATTGAGCTTGAGCTTGTTGAACTAATCTTTTAGTAATTTCTCCACCAACTGATCCATTTGCACGAGATACTGTATCAGATCCAAGAGTTACTCCGAATTCTTGGGCAATTTCATATTTCACTTGGTCCATGTATTGTTCAATTCCAGGAACGAGCAATTTATTACTTTGTCTAGCCATATAATTTTCCTCCTAATACTTTATTAACAAGCTGTAATAATAGTATGTACGCTGTGACCAAAACCATTACTGGTAAAAGAAAGCATTCAATATTAAAAAAAACTTTTAATCACATACATTTTTCTTTAGTATATAGTCATGGTTAATAAATTTAGGGAGATAGTATTATTATGAAGGCAAAAAGGCGTTTCACAAAGTTTACTCCATTTAGAATTCTTGTTTCATATTATTTTTTAACGGTAGCTTTCTCTGCATGTATTTTAAGTTTGCCCTTTGCCAGAAATGAAAATGTAGATTGGACTTTTATGGATGCGATTTTTACCGCAGCTAGTGCTGTTAGTGTAACTGGTCTTACAACAATTAATGTCTCAGAAACATTTAGTACAACAGGGCTATTTTTGTTAATGTTGGTTTTACAAATCGGTGGAATAGGAATTATGACAATCAGTACATTTTTCTGGTTAATTCTCGGAAAGAAAATTGGATTGAAACAAAGGCAATTAATAAAAACCGATCAGAATCAAATTAATATGTCTGGACTAGTTTCTTTATTAAAACAAATATTGTATTTAATTTTAATCATTCAATTAGTTGGTGCAATCATACTTGGTACATATTATTTAAAATACTTTCCAACATGGCAAGAAGCATTTTTACAAGGTTTATTCGCTTCCGTTAGTGCAACTACAAATGCAGGTTTTGATATAAGTGGAGAATCATTATTACCATTTGCTAAAGATTATTTTGTTCAATTTATAACTATTATTTTAATTGTACTAGGGGCAATCGGTTTTCCAGTATGGATTGAAGTGAAAAATTTTATCCTTCATAAGGATAACAAATTAAGATTTCGTTTCAGTTTGTTTACGAAGATTACAACAACTACATATTTTCTGCTTTTAATAATCGGTACTCTGTTTATTGTATTGTTAGAATATAATCATTTCTTTGTTGGTAAGTCATGGCATGAATCTTTTTTCTATGCGCTATTTCAATCAACAACGATGAGAAGTGCCGGGTTATTGACCTTAAATGTGAATGATTTATCTACACCAACTATATTGTTCATGTCGCTATTAATGTTTATTGGTGCTTCTCCAAGTTCTGTAGGAGGAGGAATCAGAACAACAACATTTGCATTAAATATTTTGTTTTTAATTCATTTTGCACGTGGACATAAATCAATAAAAGTGTTTCAACGAGAAATACATGAAGACGACCTTTTAAAATCTCTTGTTGTTTTGTTATTAGCGGTAATATTAGCAGGAGGATCTATCTTAATTTTATCGATAACAGAGGACGCAAGTTTAATTTCTATCATATTTGAAGTCGCTTCTGCGTTTGGAACATGTGGAGCTTCCATGGGAATTACCTCTTCCTTAACAGTTTTCGGAAAATTGGTCTTAATTGTATTAATGTTCATTGGAAGAATTGGTATTTTATCCTTTTTATTGTCGATGTCAGATAATGAAAAGCGACCAGATTTCCACTATCCAAAAGAGAGAGTGATTATCGGTTAAATTAAAATTAGACTTTTTAGTAATTTGACAAATAATAAAATTTTACGTAATATTTTATTCTGCAACAGGAGGGGATAATATGGAAAAGAAGATTAGAATTGGTATCACTGGATACGGAAATTTAGGGCGAGGTGTAGAAGCTGCTATAAAGCAAAATGAAGATATGCAATTAGTAGCTGTATTCTCTCGTCGTGATCCAGAGAGTGTTGGGGTAGAAGATAAATCTGTTAAGGTATTACCGATTACTGAAGCAAGAGATTATCAAGCAGAAATTGATGTTATGATACTTTGTGGTGGTTCAGCAACAGATTTACCAGAACAAGGACCCGAGTTTGCTCAATTTTTTAATACGATAGATAGTTTTGATACACATGCAAAAATTCCAGAATACTTCGCAGCCATAGATAAGGTAGCAACAAATTCTGGGAAAACTAGTATCATATCCGTCGGTTGGGATCCCGGAATGTTTTCTATGAATAGATTACTTGGAGAAGCAATTCTTCCTGAAGGAGAAACGTATACTTTTTGGGGAAAAGGTTTAAGCCAAGGTCATTCAGATGCTATTCGCCGAGTACCAGGTGTAAAAGCTGGTGTGCAATATACAATTCCAATAGAAGAAGCAGTTAATAGAGTTAGAAATGGAGAAAATCCAACTTTGACAACAAAGGAAAAGCACTTAAGAGAGTGCTACGTAGTTGCTGAAGATGGAGCAGATCTTCGTGAAATTGAAGAAACAATTAAAACAATGCCGAACTACTTTGCAGATTATGAGACGGTTGTAAATTTTATTTCTGAAGAGGAACTGAAAAATAATCATTCCAAAATGATGCATGGTGGCTTCGTCATTCGAAGTGGAGTAACAGGTGCAGGAAATAAAGAGATTGTGGAGTATTCCTTAAAACTTGATAGCAATCCGGAATATACTGCAAGTGTTTTAGTTGCATATGCGAGAGCTGCTTTCAAGATGAATCAAATGGGACAAGCTGGTGCCAAAACAGTATTTGATGTACCTATTGGATTATTATCGTCTAAGTCTCCAGAACAATTAAGAAAAGAGCTATTATAAATACCGCTTTGGAAATACACTTCGTATTCAATATTCAAACAGTCCTATCATAAAAAAACCGAACTATCTTGAGTTGATAGTTCGGTTTTTAGTTTCATCTATATTACTTTGTGCCAGTCTCTGTTTTTTCAACTTCTATTTCTAACAATTGGATAGATTGTTGAGTCACCTGTAGTAGGCTCGAAGTAAATTAACGCTAGGGATGGTTTTTGTACGATAATTCCTTGCTCTTGATATGATTTCATACAAAATGGGAATGATTCGATTAGTGTATGCTTATATAGGTCACGTTCATTCAATTTTAAATCAATGAACCCATTGCCAACAATTTTTGGGTCGTCGATAATTGTTAGATACGTTTTAGACCTTACATTTCTTTCAATTATATCAATCCACCATGCTTTTCTTGGTTTGTAGCGTTGGTTGACTAAATAATCGTATTTCATTAATCCAGCTGCAATTTCAGCATTTGGAATTTTTTCTTCTTGTAGAAATTGATTTAGGCGTTTGAATAAATCTTCTAATTGATGACCAATTCTAGACCATGCTTTGTTATCCCAATAGGTTCCAAATTCTTGGAAAAAATCGAATGGTGTTTCAAAGCAATAGCTAGTTAAATACTGAATAGTGTGATCCATTCTATGGGCATTCCAGTACTTTTCTAGGACATCCTCTACTTGCTTAATACGAACTATATCATTAAAATCAATGACATTATTTCCTAGAATCTCATATGGTGAATAGTCCATATATGTGTATCCATACTGTTTTGCAGATAGTCTTAGACCAGTACCTCGCAACATTTTTAGGAAGCCAAGCTGTAATTCTTCTGGCCCAAGCTCAAACACATCGTTAAATGTTTTACGGAATGATTGGTAATCCTCTTCTGGTAAACCTGCAATTAAATCGAGATGCTGGGCAATTTTTCCGCCATCTTTCACCATTGTCACGGTTCTCTTTAATTTCTCGAAGTTTTGTCTCCGCTTCACTAGTTCATTTGTTAAATCATTTGTGGATTGAACCCCAATTTCAAATCGAAATAGTCCTGCAGGAGCTTCATTATTTAAAAACTCGATAACCTCTGGTCGCATAATATCTCCAGTGATTTCGAATTGGAACACTGTACCTGGGAGATGTTCATCAATAAGGAATTGAAACATTTCCATTGCATAGCTTCTACTAATATTAAATGTTCTGTCAACGAATTTAATTGTTTTTGCCCCGTTTGCCATTAAATAACGAATATCTTCCTTAATCTTTTCACGGTTAAAATATCTAACACCAACTTCAATCGATGATAAACAAAACTGACAACTAAATGGGCATCCTCGACTAGTTTCTATATATGTAACTCGTTTGGAGAGATGAGGAATATCTTCCTTAAAGCGGAAAGGAGAGGGAGATTCTCTTAAATCAATTTTTTGTCGAACAGTGTTAATAATGGGCTTGCCGTCCTTCATATAAGCAATACCTTGGATATTTTCAAGATTCATTTCTCCATGAAATTGTTCTAAAAGCTCTTTAAATGTTGCTTCACCCTCACCCATAACAATACAATCCACTTGTGGTAGTCTATTTAACCAATGAATGACATCATAGGAGACTTCGGGTCCTCCTAACACAATTTTCACATTTGGTGTTATCTTTTTGATAATTTCAATTACCTTAATTGTTTCTTCGATATTCCAAATATAACAACTAAAACCTATTACATCCGGCTTTTTATTGAACAAATCAGTAACTATGTTCAAAGTAGGATCTTTTATAGTATATTCGGCTAATTCTACATCGAAATCAGGTGCTGCATATGCTTTTAAGTACCGTATTGCTAAGTTAGTATGTATATATTTCGCGTTCAGTGTACTTGCAATAATTTTCATTGATCAAAGTGCTCCTTTATTAATATATCTAATCTATTTTACAAGAGTTTATAGGAAATCACAATGACTAGAAAATCATACAAAAAGAACAGCTTTTACACTGTTCCTAACTATTGTCTATATTGATTAAATAAGTGTTTTTTACTAACCCAATTCATTTCAATTAATGGTTGTGTTGTGTTTTTTACAAATTTACTTGATAAGAAAATCGTTAGTAGAATGGTAAAAAGCAGAACAAGCAGTATTGGTTGTGAATCCTTCAAATATTCCTCTATATTGCTTTCTCTAAAAGTCCGGACAATAAAACCATGGAGTAAATAAACATACAATGTGTTTTTTCCTAATCGAGTAAAGAAAAGCTTGTTTTTAGGTACAAATGCGAAAAATCCTATAATCATAATAAAGTTCATCATGTAAATTCCTACTCTTTTTATTAAGCCAATTGTTGCAATAGAAGTGAATTCACTATACGGTTTTGAAGCAAAAAACCATTTTTCGTTCATTTCTGGAAAAAAGAATAGGATAGTGATTACCATTAAAATGATCATTCCAGAAATTATCTTTGCTTTTTTTGTTGTGATCAATTGAAAATGTTCCTTCTTCATATAATAGCCGATAAGGAAGAAAGGGAAGAAAACGAATGTTCTAGATAGACTAAGGTAATTAGAAATAAAGTCCACATATCCGACTGCAAGACCAATCAATATCGATAAGATTATCGCATGTTGCGGTTTTAATTTATTAAAAAGGATTAATAAGATATTCCAACAAAATAAACTTACTAAAAACCATAGCGACCAATGTGGATTTAACATGTCTATTTCTAACATAGACTCACTAAATAAGAAATAATAAAAAACAGAATATATTATCTGAAATATTATATAAGGGAGAATCAACTTTTTAGCGATTTTACTTATATAACCTCTTTCGTAAAATCCTTTTGCAAAAAAACCTGAAACTAATATGAAAGCCGGCATATGAAATGTGTAGATAATTTTATATAGTATAAAGATAAACGTATCAGCACCAATATAGGATTGAAGTAAATGGCCGAACACAACAAAAAATATCAAAATGAACTTTGCATTATCAAAATAATAATCTCTTTTTGCCATGTAATCACCTCTCCATAACTTCATTCTACCCGCATAAATATAGGAATAACATTACTGTTCTCCAACAGTTCCTTTTCAAGTGAAACAGTAATGAAACACTACGAAAAGATATGTAACATTTGATTAAGCACGCAGATAGGTTTTTCTTACCATAGAAAATATGGACTAAAATTTTTGCTTAATTAAGGCGATAATTTAGAAATTTCATCAGTTAGTTTTAATCTTTTTGATAAAATGCGGACTAATTGTTAACGAATAGTGAATTCTTTTAAGAAAAATGTCTAATTTTGCGAATCTATTTACTTTTGATAGGAGAGTTGAGATAATTACGAGGTTGAATTAATAGGAAAATAATTGGGGGAGAAAAGGAATGCATTTCAGCAGTAAGGAACAAATGCGATTTTTAATTCGCATCCAAAAAAAGCGAGAATTAATGTGTATTTTAGGAGAAGTTTATGGATTAAATGCAACCGAGACGATTAAATGTAGTCAGGAATTAGATGCATTATTAAACGAATACTATCATTTATTTCAAGCACCTACGAATAAGAAGAAATCTTCTTTACCTCTCAAATCAGTATCAAATATTTTTAGTAAACAACAACACTTACTTCTTACTGCAAAATGATTTATACATATACGTACGTGTAATCGTTTACTGTTATATATATAGGCATGGAATGTATCTCAAAGGGTAAACTATCAAATAAACTCTATTGGAGGTACATATGGAAGAACAAATTTTTTCATTAAAGAATAAAGTTGCAATTGTTACTGGTGCATCATCTGGTATAGGCAAAGCTTCTGCACTTCGGCTAGCTAAAGCTGGTGCAGCAATTGGATTACTAGATATTAAAGAAGAAAGAGCAGAACATGTTAAGAAAGAAATAGTAGGGATGGGGGGACAAGCACATGTAGTAGATGTGGACTTGTCTGACCCGAAACGTATCGATAATGGAATTAATGAAATTGTAAAGGAATTTTGGCGACTAGATATTGTTTTTGCAAATGCTGGTATAAATGGTGTAGTTACACCGATTGAGGATTTTCCACCTGAAGAATGGGATCATACAATTTCAACAAATTTAAAAAGCACTTTTTTGACAGTAAAATATGCTATACCTCACATGAAGAAAGATGGAGGGAGCATTATTATTACGAGTTCCATTAATGGTAATCGGAAGTTCTCAGGTATTGGGATGTCTGCCTATAGTAGCTCTAAAGCTGGTCAAATGGCATTTGGAAAAATGGCAGCACTAGAATTAGCTACTTACAAAATACGTGTAAATATTATTTGTCCCGGTGCAATAGAAACGAACATTGGTCAAAACACACACCCAGATCAAGAAAAGCTTAAAAAAGTACAAATCCCTGTAGAATATCCAGAAGGTAGTCATCCGTTAGAAGGTGCTCCAGGACAACCAGAGCAAGTTGCTAATTTAATCCACTTTCTAGCATCTGATGCTTCTAGTCATATTACTGGTTCAGAAATATATATTGACGGTGCAGAAACCCTTCTATAAAAAGCTGAAATTTATTTTAGGAACATTACCCAACATATTACAAATAGTTCAGTAATCTGCTAATATTGGATTATGAGTAATTAATGTAGAGGGATTGATATGATGATTAAAGAATATGAAGAGTCATTAAAGCTTTTTATTGTTTTATCTCGTGCTTATCGATCTGTGAATGAAGAGGTTAATAAACATATTCAAAAATCAGGTCTAAATCCAACTGAATTTGCAGTATTAGAGCTTCTTTATCATAAGGGCAAACAACCACTTCAGCAAATAGGTGGTAAAATCCTCTTGGCGAGTGGGAGTATTACGTATGTAGTTGATAAGCTTGAAAAGAAAGAATTAGTAAAAAGAAATGCGAGTTCAGAAGATCGTAGAGTAATTTATGCGGAAGTTACAGAAAAGGGTAAGAACTTCATAGAACAATTTTTCCCCGAACATTCCAAAAGAATATATGAATTAATGTCAGCCCTTGAACCAGATGAAATTGAAACTGCTATTACCTTACTGAAAAAGTTAGGTCTGTCTGTAAAAAAACTCGGATAAAAAAAGATTGCCATAAAGGCAATCTTTTTTTATTTGACTTAAACATTTACTGTGTTTGGTTTTATTGATATGTTATCCTCTATCACATCAACAGAGAATATTTTTTCTTCTGGATAATCTAGTATATAATCCGCTAATTGATCTTCTAATTGTTCTTGAATTACCCTGCGCAATGGTCTAGCTCCAAATTCAGGATGATATCCTAACTCTACAATTTTATCTATCACATGATCTGAGAATTCTATCGTTATATTTTGTTCTTGTAGAGTATGTTGCAATTCAGTTAATAGTAATGAAACTATTTTTTCTAAATGAGGTTTCTCTAATTTATTGAATTCAATAATGCTGTCGAAACGATTTAGAAACTCTGGTTTGAAGAATGATCCAAGTGAATCAAGAATGTTAGACTCTTTAATTGCTGTACTATTAGCAAATCCTACAGTAATTTCTTGAATTCCAGTTCCGGCATTACTTGTCATGATAATAACCGTATCTTTAAAACTAACAACTCTTCCTTGACTATCAGTTAGACGGCCATCTTCTAGTATTTGTAAAAAGATGTGCTGTACATCTGGGTGAGCCTTTTCTATTTCGTCAAGAAGAATGATACTATATGGATTTCTTCTTACTCTTTCTGTTAATTGTCCTGCTTCTTCGTGTCCAACATAACCTGGAGGGGACCCGATTAGTTTCGATACACTATGTTTTTCCATATATTCACTCATATCAAGTCGGATTAATGCATCTTCTGTTCTAAATAATTCACTAGCTAGGGTTTTGGTTAATTCTGTTTTCCCAACACCAGTTGGACCTACAAAGAGAAAACTACCAATTGGTCTGTTTTTAGCTTTTAGACCTGCACGACTACGTCTAATTGCTTTTGCAACTTTTTTGACAGCTTCCTCTTGTCCAATTACCTTTTTCGCTAAATTTTCCTCTAGGTTTTTCATTTTTTGCTGTTCCTGCGACTGAAGTTTACCTACAGGAATACCTGTTTTTGATTCAATAATATCATGAATATGATCGATGGTTACTTCTATCATCTTGTCTGTTGTATCAGCACTTAACTCTTTTTCTAACTGCATCTCTTCATCACGGAGTTCAGCTGCTAATTCGTAATTTTCTTCAGCCAAAGCACTCTGTTTTTCTTTTTCAATTTCCGAAAGACGTTGTTGTGCTTCTTCTTTAGTAGGCGTCTTAATAGTAAGGTTTAATTTTGAACCAGCTTCATCCATTAAATCGATTGCTTTGTCAGGCAAATACCTATCTTGAATATAGCGATTGGAAAGCTCTACACAAGCACGTATTGTTTCATTACTATATGTGACTTGATGAAAGTTTTCATATTTATCTTTTAGTCCTTCTAGTATTTCTATTGCTTTTTCAATAGAAGGTTCATTTACTTGAACAGGTTGGAATCGACGTTCAAGTGCGGCATCTTTTTCAATTTGTCTATATTCTTTTAATGTTGTTGCACCAATTACTTGTAATTCTCCTCTTGCGAGAGCAGGTTTTAGTATATTTCCTGCATCCATTGAACCTTCAGCAGATCCAGCACCTACAATAAGATGTATTTCATCTATAAATAATAGGACATTTTTTCTTTGCTGGAGTTCTGAAATTAATTGTTTCATTCTCTCTTCAAACTGACCTCGAATACCAGTGTTTGCTACTAATGAAGCTACATCTAATATATAAACTTGCTTGTTCAACAGTTTTGCAGGGACATCTTTTTCAATTATTTTTAATGCTAGTCCTTCCGCAATCGCAGTTTTTCCGACTCCTGGTTCTCCAATGAGCACCGGGTTATTTTTATTACGACGGTTTAATATTTCGATTACTCGTTTTATTTCCTCATCTCGACCAATTACAGGATCAATGAGACCAGCTTTTGCAGCGTTGTTCAGATTTTTTCCGAATTGGTCTAAGAAGCCATTATTTGTAGAGCTATCATTTTTTTGCGTCGTATTATTGATTGGTGAGGATCCAAGTTTATTAAATATATCGTCAAATCCACTGAACCCAAAGTTTGAACTTGGAATAGAACCTATTTTGTTTTTTTCTATCGCATAACAACTTGAACATAAAGGTAGAGTTTGCTTTTTACCATTAATATTTAAGTGGAGATGAATATTCGCATGATTCTGTTTGCATTTACTACATAACATAAATATCAATCCTCCGTATTTGACTATATTTGACCAATTAGTGAAAAAAGATAGTCAATTAAGTTTGACTTAATTTGACCTTTGGTAATTTTATTATACACTGACCTTTTTTGACTTTCAAGAAAAAAAGTTGGTTATTTTTCTAAAATGAAACATATGGTGTTAGAAGAGAATAAAAATGAAGAGGGGAAGACCTTTGAAAAAATGGACAGGCGCTTTTCAAGTGGCTGCTGTTTATGTAGGAACAGTCATTGGTGCGGGATTTGCTACAGGAAAAGAAATTGTTGAGTTTTTTTCACAGTATGGAATCGCTGGATTTATAGGTATATTACTTGTTGGTTATTTATTTATCTTTCTAGGATCAAAGATTATGACGATCTCAATAGAGATTCGTGCAAAATCATATGAAGAATTCAATGAATATTTATTTGGAAAGAAACTAGCTAAAATCATGAATATCTTTACGATGTTGATGCTAATTGGTGTTTGTGCAGTGATGTTATCTGGTGCAGAAGCATTATTTGTGGAACAATTACATCTGTCAAAATCAATCGGTTCTATCATTACTATTACATTAGCATTATTAGTTATGGCAATGGGTGTGAGAGGAATTTTTGCTGTAAATACATTTGTTGTACCGATGCTAATTATTTTTAATATCACTTTATTGATTGTTACTCTGACAAATGATTACTTTATACAAAATTTTTGGTTAACATCCGATAAACAATTTAGTTGGAGAGTAATTATGTCTGCTTTTTCTTATAGTGCATTTAATCTCACTTTAGCACAAGCTGTTTTGGTACCTATCGCAACGGAAGTAAATGATAAAGAAATAGTTAAGCGTGGTGGAATACTAGGAGGGATTTTTCTAACAGTTATATTAGCTGCTAGTCATGTAACATTATTGTCACTACCTGAGCTAATGATATTTGAAATTCCGATGGCAGTTATCGTTAAGTCCACTATAAGTAGTATTTATGTTGTTTATTTATTCATAATCTATGGAGAAATTTTTACATCCCTTATTGGCAATCTATATGGTTTAGAAAAACAAATAAAAAAATATATATCTGTTAAGAGTGTATTTATTTATCTAGGAATTATCATGATTGTATATGGTATTAGTAGAGTAGAATATGGGAAATTGCTTAGTTTGTTATATCCGGCTTTTGGTTATATAAGTTTAATATTTCTAGTACTTCTATGGCTTAAGCCCGTTAAAAAATGAAATGTGGAAGGGATAAAGTTAACTTAATTAGATAGATAAATTAGAGCAATAAATAACACTATACTTTTTTAAAGTCAAAAAGTCATTTGAAAATTAAACAAATTGTATAGTTGTTTTCCGCTCTAGTCGGATGCTTTCCACGGGCTTAGAAAAGCGAAAGGCGTTTGGAACTCAAAGGAAGGCTAATTTTCATATCTTCCTGTGGGCAGGCTCAAACAGCGACGTCCAGTCGCTTCGCCTGCACTAGTAAGTCCTTTGTACTTCGCAACGCCTTCCTGACCCGCAACGTGTGGCCCGAGACAAGCAAATGTTCTGAGATATTTACGTTCAGTTTCATTTTTTTATTTTATTTTTTTTAAAAAAAAGGCTCTGTTAAAGTTCATTGTTGTTAACAACTTAGTTGATTGTAGCGAATGTACACGAGACTCCTGCGGGAACAGCACGAGCCGAAGATCCACTTGGCAAAGCGGTTTTCTTTGCCAAGTTAGCTGAGGCCGTGCCCGCGGAAAGCGAGTGTACAGGAGCGAAAATCAACAACAGAGTTTAACAGAGCTAAAAAAAAGACCAAACTCTCTTGAAAAACAATTCAAGAAAAAGTTTGGTTAATTAATTCCATTCACATTAATTTTTTAATTTAGTGGAAAAAGAATGATTAGTAATACGTCAAATATTAAATGCGATATGATTACTAGCATGATATTTCGCTTCCAAACGTATAACCAACCCCAAACAATAGCACTAAAAAAAGCAGCGATTATAAGGAGTGGGTAACCAGTGAAACAATAGGGGAGGCTGTTTAATAGAGCAGTAGTCATAATTGCTCGGAATGGAGTCAAATGTCTACTGATTCGTTTCTGTATAAAACCTCGCCAAAACACTTCCTCTCCAGGAATAATAATAAGTATTAGTACAAAGTAATGCCAAATCCATTTCATTTTAAATAAAGTATATAATCGTTCAATATGATAATTAATATTCCATGGAAATAATGATAGGAATGAGCTTCCGATATAAAAAATACCATATAGGAAAATACCTGATATTAACCCCCAGATAAGATTTTCTAATGAAATAGATGTTTCATCTAGTTTCTCGTTAAGAATCGAGAAGCTAACTAAAAACAATATATTAGCAGTATATAAATACCAGAATACTTGTGTATGATCAAAGCTAAAGTAGATAAATATGTATGCTAATACTATTCCGCTTAGTAATTTCCAGTCTATATTGCGTGTATTCATTACAATATCCTTTCTATTAGTCTTTCATAATTATAACTAACTCATGAATAATCTGCCATGAGTGATGATAAGAAAAACCAATAGAATCCGTAAGCGCTTGCATTTATGCTTTAATAGATTCCTTGATAATTTTATAATTTTTATGGTTAACAACGGTTTTTTCAGTAAGATCCAAATCTCGAAAATTTTCCATATAAGTCAAGTCTACAATAACAGAATTCTCATTGATTTTTTCTACGATTCCTTTTAGCCCATCCTTGAATTCAATAATATCTCCTCTTTCTGCGACTCTCATACAATTTCCCCCTTTGCTTTTTTACCATATTTTGCACTAATATGTTTGAAAGTGCAAGGATTAAAAATAATTTCTTCATAACTCATACAAATTTTTGATAATAAAACGCTTTTTTCATTCGATTTGTTTGACGAAATGGCAAAAATTCGCTAATTTTGTATAGAAGTAAAAAATTAATCTTAATAAGGAGATGAAGTAAATGCAAGAAAAACAATTTACTGTTATCGCTGATACTGGTATTCATGCTAGACCTGCTACATTATTAGTTCAAACTGCTAGTAGATTTTCATCAGATATTCAGTTGGAATATAAAGGTAAGAAAGTTAACTTAAAATCAATTATGGGTGTTATGTCACTTGGAATTGGTAAAGATGCAACAATATCAATTTCAGCAGAAGGCAATGATGAAGCAGAAGCAATGACTGCAATTGAAGAATTACTCAATAAAGAGGGACTTGCAAACTAATGAAAAACTTAAAAGGGATAGCAGCATCTAGTGGTATTGCTATTGGAAAAGCATACCGTCTTGTAGAACCAGATTTTACAATCACGAAAAAAACTATCTCAGATACAAAAAATGAAATTGATCGATTTCAAACTGCAGTAAGTCATGCAAAGTCGGACTTGGAAATAATTCGAACAAAGGCATTAAATGAGCTTGGAGAAGAGAAAGCGCAAATATTTGATGCTCACATGCTTGTATTAAGCGATCCAGAATTGTTATCTTCCATTGAAGGTAAAATTAGTTCAGACATGGTTAATGCAGAGATTGCTTTGAAAGAAACTGCTGATATGTTCATCACAATGTTTGAACAAATGGATAATGAATATATGAGGGAACGAGCAGCAGATATAAAAGACGTATCCAAGCGTGTACTTGCTCATCTTTTAGGAGTGGAAATCCCAAATCCAGGATTAATAAATGAGGCTGTAGTAATAATCGCTACAGATCTAACACCATCAGATACCGCTCAATTAAATAAAGAATTCGTTAAAGGATTTACGACTGATATTGGTGGTCGTACATCTCATTCAGCGATTATGGCGCGTTCGATGGAAATTCCGGCTGTAGTAGGTACAAATTCTGCTTCTCAAACGATTGCCAATGGAGATATGGTGATTGTAGATGGTATTAATGGTGAAGTATATATCAATCCATCACCAGAAACGATCGAAAAGTATAAAAATCTGCAACAAGATTTTATCAAGCAAAAGTCAGAATGGGCATTGTTGAAAGACGAGCCATCTATTTCCAAAGACGGTACACAAGTGGAACTTGTTGCTAATATAGGTTCTCCACAAGATGTAGAGTCGGTAATTTCTAATGGTGGTGAAGGTGTCGGTCTTTATAGGACAGAGTTTCTTTACATGGAAAGGGATCAGTTACCTACTGAAGATGAGCAATTTGAAGCTTATAAAACGGTCCTTGAACAAATGGGAGAAAAAACTGTAGTAGTTCGCACACTGGATATTGGTGGAGATAAACAGCTACCTTACTTAAATCTGCCTACAGAGATGAACCCATTCTTAGGATTTAGAGCAATTAGACTTTGCTTAGAAGAACAGGATTTATTTAGAACCCAGCTTCGAGCATTATTGAGAGCAAGCATTTATGGGAATTTAAAAATTATGTTCCCAATGATTGCTACTATAAATGAGTTCCGAGCAGCTAAAGCAATATTATTAGAAGAGAAAGAATCACTTAAGGCAAATGGTGTTGCGATTTCAGAAGAAATAGAAGTTGGAATTATGGTTGAAATACCATCAACAGCTGTAATTGCAGATCAATTTGCTAAAGAGGTGGACTTTTTCAGTATCGGTACAAATGATTTAATTCAATATACACTAGCTGCAGACCGGATGAATGAAAAAGTATCTTATCTGTACCAGCCTTATAACCCGGCAATATTACGACTAGTTAAAATGGTAATTGATGCTGCACATAGTGAAGGTAAATGGGCAGGTATGTGTGGTGAAATGGCTGGAGATGAGATAGCAATCCCACTCTTACTAGGGCTAGGTTTAGATGAATTCTCTATGAGTGCATCATCTATATTAAAAGCAAGAAGCCAAATAAAGGGTCTTAATCAAAAAGAAATGGCCCAGTTAGCTGAGGAAGCATTAACAAAAGGTACAGTTGAGGAAGTTATCGAGCTTGTTAAAAGCAAAACTGTAATATAATTGTAATGTTATCTGAGTGTATAAATTATAAAAAGGTGGTATAGACTAATAATCATGATTGATATGACGATTCCTAGTCATTTCATTCTCATTTTTCCCCCTTTTTACCGCTAGACATTTGTCTAGCGGATTTTTTTATGTTATGAATGAAAATAACTATTAGTGAAATCATCCAATCTTTATCTGTAGCTCAAGTGAAGTTCTAATTAAGTAAAAAATAATGGTATTCGCTTAGAGAGAATAGTATGGTAATAATAGAAATATTTTAGAATTATATGAGAGGGGAAGAGCATAATGATTGAAATTGTTGGGATGCACCATGTAAGTCTTACAGTAACAAAACTGGAGGAGTGTAAGCATTTCTATGGAAACATTCTCGGATTAACAGAAATAGAGCGTCCACCATTTGATTTTCCAGGAGCATGGTATCAAATTGGAGATCAACAGCTTCATCTAATCGCCTATCCTGAATCCAGTACATTTAGAGCGAAAAAAAATATAGATACAAAAGATGGGCATTTTGCAATTAGAGTGAAAAATTACGATGCAGCAATTACATGTTTACGAGAAAATAATGTTCCGTATTTTGAGAATAAAGGGACGAAAAGTGGTTTTGTCCAAGTATTTTGTACTGACCCAGATAATAATTTGATTGAGTTAAATATAGAGGGAAAATAATATTTAGATGTAGCTGTAAAGGTTTTCTCTTTGCTACATAAAAGGAAGGACACTATTATGATGGATACTAATACTAGAATTGGTTTTATTGGAATAGGTGTAATGGGTGAGAGTATTGTCCGTAATTTAATGAGTAACGGCTTTACTGTAACTATAAATACTAGAACAAAATCAAAAGCTAATACGTTACTTACAGAAGGAGCAAAATGGTGTGACAGTCCTAGACAGCTAGCTGAAATATCAGATGTTATATTCACTATGGTTGGGTACCCTCATGATGTAGAAGAAGTGTATTTAGGATCTGAGGGAATTTTTGCTGGAGTTCAAGAGGGAACTATATTAGTAGATATGACAACATCAACACCGACACTAGCGAAACAAATTTTCCAGCTTGCTAAAGAGCACAGAGTGGAAGCATTAGATGCACCTGTGTCAGGTGGTGATATTGGAGCTAAAAATGCTACATTATCTATTATGGTTGGTGGGGACAGGAGTACTTTTGATAAAGTATTATCACTGTTCCAAGTCATTGGAGAGAATATTGTATTTCAAGGTCCTGCAGGGTCTGGGCAACACACAAAAATGTGTAATCAGATTGCAATTGCCTCCAATATGATCGGTGTTACAGAAGCGTTTGTCTATGCACAAAAAGCAGGTCTCGATCCAGAAACTGTATTAAAATCCATTAGTAATGGTGCAGCCGGTAGTTGGTCTATGTCAAATTTAATTCCTCGTGTATTAAAGAAGGATTATTCGCCTGGTTTTTTTATTAAGCATTTTATTAAGGATATGAGCATTGCTATTGAGGAAGCTGAGAAAATGAATCTACAATTACCAGGACTAAAATTAGCGAAACAAATGTATGCAACCCTTGCTCAAAATGGGGAAGAAAATAGTGGTACACAAGCATTAATTAAGTTTTGGGAATAAAATCGGCATTGAATATGAAAGGTTTGAAGAGTATATGAAAGATGAAAGTAAAGAAATGATTGAATTTCGGTTAGCTAGGAAAAGTTACGGAATAGATGTCTTACTAGTACAAGAAATTATTCAGAGTACTACTATTACACCAATTCCATATGCACACCCCGCAATAACGGGAATAATCCAGCTTAGGGGAGAAATTCTACCTGTTATTGACTTTAGTAGATTATTGAATAACAACGATTTACATCTAAACTATACACGCTTTATTGTTGCCAAAGTGAAAGGACACAGTGTTGTTTTTCCAGTAGAAGAAGTTAATGATATTGTTCGAGCATCCTCTGAACAAATAGTAGAAATAGAGGATGCGCAAGATGTAAAAGAATCATTCATAATTGCTGAAGTACAGGTTGGTAGTAAAGAAGCGATAAAATTAGTAGATTTTACAAAGGTTTTGGATACAATTCAAAATCACAAAAATATAGCATAAAAGCAAAAGAAATATAGCCCGAAGTCCTTATAGAAGGAGTCCGGGCTATTTCTAATTATAAAAACTTTCCCCAAGCTTCTTAAATACCGGTTTATTAGGTGTCCTTGTTTGAGGTTTATTGTCTTCCTTTATGCCGGTATAACGTTGAAGTATTTTTTTTGCTATACTGAGAGACATGTAGGTTTTTGGGTTGCGGAAATTTGAGTCTAGCTGACCAAGATGAGGCAATTCTTTGAAATCCTCTTTTGTTGGGGGAATATGAAACAAATAGTCACCACATTCGATAAGTACATCAGATCTTTGTTGACTAAATTTCGGGTTTCTTGAGAAATGAAGACCTATTTTAGTTGCTTTTTTTTCTCGAATCATTTTGTTAATTGCTGTTTTTTTTAGGTCATATAAAAATGAAGGATTAGTAGCTGTTTTTGCATGCCGATTAACGGTAAAAATGGCTTGTGATAGGTTCGATACAGTAAGTTCGGTTGAATTACGGGTTCGATAATCCATTAAATTTCACCTTTCTTTATTTTAAGAAACTAAATTATGCATATTATATCATTGTATTTATTATAAGGAAAGAGAACGAAGTAGATTTTAACAGTATTGATTAATATTAATAAAAGTGAATTTTTTGATGTTTGCAATCACATACCAAACTCTTTTATAATAACAAGTGGCTTTCCAAAGAAAGGAGTTTTTAAATGTCTCAATTAGCAGGAATAATTCAAAGGTTGCAATCAATGCAAAAATCAGAAGATCATGAGGATTTACCACAAAGGTTATTTGAAGTAAATGGGAAGGTATTATGTCAGGTTAAATACTTTCCAGCAACTAATATGTATGAAGTAGAAGAATATGATAAAGATCGTTATAAGAAAAAATATCAATTTGATGATATTGATATGGCTGCCATTGAAATCTTTGAGATTGTACAAGAGGAAAAAACATCATCTTCATGAATTCTTAATGGAATTTACACATTAACCCAATCTTCTATATACAATTATGTTAAAATGAATTAGAAATGAAATATAGAGATGAGGGAGTTTTTCGATGCTTTCCTTACGTCATAATCAAGATTTTATAGAACCAAAAATTAGTAAGTATATGATACCCGCAGAAAAGGTTGCACATGTACAAATTGGGAATAGTCTAGAACATGCACTCCTAGTGCTGACAAAGAGTGGGTATTCCGCTATACCAGTTCTGGATGCCAGATTTCGTTTACATGGACTCATTAGTTCTGCAATGATTACAGAATCCCTTTTAGGACTAGAACGGATTGAATTTGAAAAATTAGCCGATAAAAAAGTGGAAGATGTAATGTTAGTTAAAATACCCAAAATTACTTTGGAAGAGAACCTCGAAACAGCGATTGATTTATTGATTAACCATCCTTTTCTTTGTGTTGAGGATAGTGAAGGTTTTTTTGAGGGCATTTTCACGAGAAGGATTCTTTTGAAAGAATTGAAACATCATATTATTAATCAATAATAAATGTAGCTCCTGGATGTAGGGGCTACATTTACTATTTCCCGATTTGAATGGAGTGGGATGTTAGTTGAGCCTACATACAATATCCAATACAAAACAAACGAAGCGAGTCTATGTACTTATCTGTGTTATGCTTGTAATGTTTATGGGGGCAATTGAAGGAACAATTGTTGCTACCGCTATACCTGCGATTGTTGGTGATCTGGGTGGCTTCTCACATTATAGCTGGGTATTTTCATCGTATTTATTAATGACAACGATTACAGTTCTGATTTACGGGAAATTAGCAGATTTATTTGGAAGGAAAATAATCATCTCAATTGGAATTATCATTTTTCTTATTGGGTCAGTACTTTGTGGATTTGCTCTAACAATGAATCAGTTGATTGTTTATCGCTTTGTACAAGGCATTGGTGCTGGTGCAGTTATGCCGATTGCAACTACTATAATCGGAGATATTTATCCGAAAGAGGAACGGGCTAAAATACAAGGGTATTTATCTAGTGTTTGGGGAATTTCAGCAGTAATGGGTCCTGCAGTAGGTGGCTTGCTCGTTGAATATGTAAGCTGGCGTTGGGTATTCTGGGTTAACATTCCTATCGGTTTCATTGCGATGATTGGATTATGGGTTTTTCTACAGGAATCTAATGTAAAAAGAAAAGCATCTATTGATTATGTAGGAGCGATTCTGCTTACAGTTTCAGTATCTGCTTGTATGCTCGTCCTTGTAGAAGGAGGAGTACAATGGGAATGGTATTCGATGGAGACAATATTAATATCAATGATCTCTTTCGTTACGCTTATTTTATTTATTTTAAAGGAAAGAAAAACACCTGAACCAATGATGCCTTTCTCATTATGGAATACTCGTCCCATATTAATAGCTAATATTGTCTCGTTTCTAACAGGGATAATATTAATTGGTATTTCGAGTTTTCTGCCTGCGTTTGTTCAAGGTGTAATGGAGAAGAATGCAACTATTGCTGGTTTTACATTAACAGCCATGTCTATTGGGTGGCCAATAGCATCGACATTATCAGGAAGATTGATACTTACAATTGGTTTTCGAAATACCTCCATTTTAGGAGGTATCTCATTAGTAATTGGTGGCAGTTTATTTGTATTCATTGTTCCGGAGTTCGGTCCTATAGGAGCAGCTGTTTCATCCTTTTTTGTAGGAGTAGGAATGGGACTAACATCAACATCTTTTATTGTACTAATACAAGAAGCTGTAGCATGGCAACAACGAGGCATTGCTACTGCATCTAATATGTTTATGCGGAATCTTGGTAATACAGTTGGTGCTGCACTTTTAGGTGGAATTCTAAATGGTCAAATTATGCGTTATTTTTCAAAACAAGGAAACGATATTGGTGAGCTCTTGACATTGGACTCGACGAATAAGTTATTGAATGAAGAAGAAAGAAATACTCTTTTACCGGAGGTTAAGAATTTACTTCAAGAAGGATTAGAGATATCGCTTCACACGGTATACATTACAATACTTTTCGTGGCACTTATTAGTTTTTTCCTTATATTCCTATTGCCTAGAATGAACGTTGATTCAAATGAAAAAGTAGTAAATAAATAGGTTGCTATTTAATCAAAAAGAATAATAATCAAAGTTCATTAGATGTTATGAGTGCCCATATTATTTTTAGGGCATTCTTTTTTTATTTAACTTACACTTTTTTTAAAAACTTGCTTGGAATGAACTTATGATTTTTTTCTTCTCAGACTTTTGATGTAGGGGGGTTCGTTAATTGGATGGAAAAATGAAAATAATTGAAAAAATACTGGAAAAATAATTCGTAAACCGATATATTTATTATCATGGTCATTTGGCATAAGGGAGGGAATTGCGTGGAAGTTTTTAAAAAGTTAAGGCAATACTACTGGCCATATAAAAATTACTTCATCTTTTCAATGGTTTTCTTGTTAATTGTAACAGGACTCACAGTAGTATATCCGGTTATACTACAACAAACGATTGATAAGGTGATATATAAGGGTCAGTATGATTTAATTCCAACACTAACTTTAGGATTTCTTGGAATTATGGTTATCAAAGGAATAGCAACATATATCCAGCAATATACCGGTGATTTATTTGGAATTAAATCTGTGTATAGAATGCGGAACGCACTATATGAAAAACTACAGTTTTTGCCATTTAGTTATTATGATAACGCAAAAACAGGGGATTTAATGTCACGATTAACAGCAGATGTGGAGACTTTCAGATTCTTTTTATCTATGGGGTTTTCCGAGTTATTTAGATTCATATTAATGTTATCAGTAGCATTCGGGGTTATGTTCTTTTATTCTGTACCACTTACTCTTGCTACAATGGTATCATTACCTTTTCTACTCTTTGTCGTATATAAGTTTGATCGCTCTGTGCATCCTGCATTCCGAGGGATTAGAAAATCATTCGGAAGATTAAATACGAATGTTCAAGAGAATATTTCTGGGATTAACACAGTCAAATCTTTGTCACGTGAAGAATTTCAAAATGGTAAATTTAATGTATCGAATACGGATTACAAAGACCAAATGATCTTTACATCTGGAATTTGGGCGAAGTATTTTCCATTGATGGAATTCCTCGGAAACCTCTGTGTTGTAGTGATGCTTTCATTCGGGGGTTACCTTGTAATCAATGGCAGCTTAACTCCAGGTGAATTAGTAGCATTTTACAGTCTTGTAGGTTTTGTATTATGGCCAATCATGAGTCTTGGATTTACAATTAACATGTTTTCTCAGTCTAAGGCTTCTGGTGAAAGATTACTAGAAGTACTCGAAGTGAAGGAAGAAATCCAAGAGAAAGAGGATGCCTATGCTCCAGAAAGGTTGTTAGGTGAAGTTGAATTTAAGAATGTATCTCTTCGGTATGCAGGTGATGATAACGAAGCGTTACAAGACATTAACTTTAAAGCAGAGCCTGGAAAGATTATTGGATTATTGGGTGCAACCGGTTCCGGAAAAACTAGTATTACCCAGTTGATTACTAGATTTTATGAAGCCGAGAAAGGCGAAGTACTAATTGATGGAAGAAATGTAAATGAGTACTCCTTAAAATCATTAAGAAGCAATATCGGTTTTGTGATGCAAGAAAGTTTTCTATTTTCTTCCACAATTAAGGCTAATATCGCTTATGGTCGTCCTGAAGCATCGATGGAAGACATTATGGAAGCTGCAAAAAGAGCAGATGCACATAATTTTATTATGGACTTACCTGAAGGATACGACACAGTACTTGGTGAACGTGGATTAGGTTTATCAGGTGGTCAAAAGCAACGTATTTCTATTGCTCGCGCTATCTGCCAAGATCCAAGCATTTTAATACTAGATGATGCAACAAGTGCAGTTGACATGGAGACTGAGTTTAAAATACAAGGTGCACTCCGTGAAGTAATGAATGGAAGAACAACATTTATAATTGCTCATCGTATTTCTTCCTTAAAACATGCGGACGAGATACTAGTATTAGATAATGGTAGAATTGTTGAAAGAGGGAAGCATGAACAACTTCTTCAAAATGGCGGTCCTTATGAACGTGTATATAAAATCCAATTCCAGGATCAGCAAGCAATTTTGCAAGGTCAGCGAGGGTGAGGAATGAAGATGGATAAAACAAAAAAAGTCAATCCACTTGTGTTAGAGCGTTTCCGATATTCCTCTGAACAGTTAATTGAGAAGCCGTTTAACTGGAAACAAATGGGGAGACTAATAGAATATTTAAAACCATATTCTAAAAATTTATTGCTAAAATCAATTATCACGGTTTTAATTACAACGATCGTAAGATTAATAATACCAATCATGATAGGTGTTTATGCTTTAGAAAAGGCGATTGAGGAGAATAGAGACTTCTCCATGCTAATGTGGCTAGTATTCGCAATTGCTGTCTTATATTTGATTTCTTATGTCGCCAATATTTACCGTATAAAATGGAGTAATGAGCTTGGACAAAATGTTGTCTATGACTTAAGGAAGCATATTTTTACACATGTTCAAAATTTATCCCATAACTTTTTTGATCAACGTTCAGCCGGATCAATTTTGGTAAGGATTATGAACGACACTAACTCACTTCAAGATTTATTTACAAATGGTGTTATTAATATCTTTATGGATATATTGATGTTGTTCGGGGTTATTATTATTTTATTTACGTTAAGTCCACAGTTAATGTTGGCTGTTCTAATTATATTACCTTTAATGTTCTTAATTTCTACTAAACTACGTCGCAATATCCGTAGATCTTGGCAGTTCATGAGATTAAAGCAATCTAAGCTAAATTCTCATTTGAATGAGAGTATTCAAGGAATTAGAGTTACTCAAAGTTTCACTCAGGAAAAAGAAAACATGGCTTTCTTTAATGGTGTAAATGAAGAGAACTATGAGGCATGGAGAAACGCCTCCAAGAAAAGTGCCTACTTCCGTCCATTAATTGAATTAACAAATGCAATTGGATCTGCTGTGTTAATTTGGTATGGGGCACATTTAATTCAAACAGACAGCTTGTCTTTTGGTAAATTTGTTGCGTTTGCTTTCTACTTAGGTATGTTCTGGGAACCAATATCGAGAATTGGTCAGTTATATAATCAGTTATTAATGGCAATGTCTTCGTCTGAACGTATTTTTGAATATTTAGATGAACGTCCAATTGTCGATGAAAAGCAAGAAGCAATTGAATTACATGATATTGAAGGTAGAATTGAATTTAAAGATGTAGAGTTCTCATATGATGATAAACGTCAAGCACTAAAAGGAATTTCACTAGAAATGAAGCCAGGCCAAACAATTGCTCTAGTTGGTCATACTGGTTCTGGTAAGTCTACAATAGCTAACTTAATTTCTCGATTCTATGATCCTACTGCTGGTGCAGTTTTAGTCGACGGACATGATTTGCGTGATGTATCATTATCTAGTCTTCGTCATCAAATCAGTGTTGTGCTACAAGATACGTTCATCTTCTCTGGTACTATTATGGAGAATATTCGCTTCGGTAGACCAACAGCGACGAATGAAGAAGTAATTGCAGCAGCAACTGCGATTGGTGCAAATAAATTTATTGAAAAATTACCGATGGGATATGATACGGAAGTAGAAGAGCGCGGAAATATACTTTCTGTTGGAGAAAGACAATTGTTGTCATTTGCAAGGGCGTTGTTAGCGGATCCGAGAATTATCATTTTGGACGAAGCAACTGCAAGTATTGATACTGAAACAGAAGTACAAATTCAAAAAGCGTTAAAATTACTTCTAGAAGGAAGAACATCCATTATTATCGCTCATCGTCTTTCAACAATTCGAGAAGCAGATAAAATCTTTGTACTCGAGCAAGGTAATATTATCGAAGAAGGA
Source organism: Lederbergia graminis (assembly GCF_042655485.1). Lineage (NCBI taxonomy): Bacteria > Bacillati > Bacillota > Bacilli > Caryophanales > Bacillaceae > Lederbergia > Lederbergia graminis. Next base: position 777,916 of record NZ_JBHSMC010000001.1, on the reverse strand, counting down.
AATCATGATGAATTAATGCTACACAAAGGTGAATATTACCGTCTAATTGAAGCTCAATTTAAAGTTATGAGAGCAATATAAACTTAAAAAAGGCTGTGCAATTCATTGCACAGCCTTTTTTGTTTATTAAATATTATGAAACTATTTGTTCACTCTGCTGTTTTTACGTGATAGAATGTACAAGGTACTTTATTAGTTTTTAGGAGATGCTTATTTTGATAAAGTTATCGGTTTTCTATTTTGTTTTTTATTGGTCGATGACAATTGTGAATGTGTTTTTGCCTTTATTATTTGGTTATAAAGGATTAACACCTGCTGAAATAGGAGTAGTAATTGCTTCGGCACCAATAATTGCTATTTTTTCACAACCACTTTGGGGAATCATTTCAGATAAATATCAAACAGTGAAGAAAATAATATTACTTCTTTTAGTAGCATCATTATTATTAGGGATGTCAGTTTTCTTTAGTTCCACTATGATCTTACTAATAGTTTCAATGCTATTATTTCAATTTTTTATGGCTCCTATACAACCACTAATGGATAGTCTTGCTACAAATATCTCTAGAGAAAATGGTGGAAACTACGGATCGATTAGAATATGGGGTTCCTTGGGATTTGCCTCATCGTCCTTAGCAATAGGTTTTATTATAGGGAAGATTGGGGTTCAATATTTATGGGTAATATACATAATAATAATCATTATTTCTTTTATTCTTGCTTTATCCTTATCAGATTCTAAAGCAGCTAGAAAACCAGTAACTGCTGAAGGGTTCAAGAAAGCTTTTAAGAATCCTAAATATGTAGGAATATTAATAGCAGTATTGTTTATTGCAATTCCTCATAGAATGAATGACAGTATGCTAGCTTTATATATGAAATCACTTGGAGCAACTGAGGGTCAAGTTGGGCTGGCATGGACCTTTTCAGCATTAAGTGAAGTACCTGTAATTGCAATTATGTATCTTTTAATGCGGAAATTACCCTTATTAGCTTTAATAAGTATTGCAGGCTTCTTTTATTCCATTCGTTGGCTTTTATATGGGTTTATTACAGAACCTTTTTTATTAGTCATAACACAGGCGATGCATAGTGTCACATTTGCTATTTTTATGGTAGCTACGTTACAATACATAGCCTCAATCATCCCACCTGAAATGCTGGCAACAGGTCAGACTGGTTATTTTGCTACATTTACAGGAATAGCTTCCATTATTGGAAGTTCTGCTGGAGGATATTTAATGCAATATTACGGTGGGGGCTTAATTTATAAATTAGGTTCAATATCAGCATTAATAGGCACATCAATTGTTTTATTTATGTTTTTAAAAGAAAGAAAACAGCAATCAAAAGTGTTAACACAACATAACTAGCAGCATGCCTCCTAGTTGAATGATAGTAAATTCTTGTGACATGATATAAGTAAATATTAAGTATGTGAAGTGAAAGTAGGGAAAATAGTTATGGAACCAGGTAAAGTTAAGAGACTACGAGTTGTTCGTGAGGTGCCATTTGGTTTCTTCTTATCTAATGGAGAAGAAGATATATTGCTGCATCGTTCGGAAGTAAATGATGAAATAACATTAGATGAAGAATTAGATGTATTTATTTTTCAAGATCATGAAGGAAGACTTGCAGCAACATTAACAATTCCATCTGTTCAAATAGATCTGTATGATTGGGTAGAAGTGGTGGAAGTAAATAAAAAACTAGGTGTATTTGTAGATATTGGCTTGAAGAAAGATATTTTAGTTTCGATGGATGATTTACCAGCCTTGTTTGAATTGTGGCCAGAAAAGGGAGATAAGTTATATTGTTCCTTAAAGGTTGATAATAAAAATCGCCTGTTTGGTAAGTTAGGTACAGAGAATGTGATGCGGTCTATTTCAAAACCAGCTGATCGTAGTGCATTTAACAAAAATGTTTCTGGTCATATTTATCGTCTGCTTCTTGAAGGGTCATTTTTAATAACTGAAGAAGGCTACTTAGGTTTTATCCATTCTTCTGAGCGGAAAAGGGAACCGCGCTTAGGCGAAAAAGTAAGTGGAAGAATCATTGACGTGAAAGTCGATGGATCAATTAATATTAGCTTGTTACCAAGAACGCATGAACAAATGGATGACGATGCAAATACTATATATGATTATTTACAAAGTAGGGGAGGTTCTATGCCTTATTGGGATAAGAGCTTGCCTGAAGAAATCAATAAACGATTTAATATGCGTAAAGCAGCATTTAAACGCGCCCTCGGTAGACTAATGAAGGAAGGCAAAATTACACAAGAGGACGGCTGGACACATTTAAAGAATAAATAAACGAAGAGATTGGGAAGCCAAACTATTGCTTGATTTATTAATCAAGATAGTTTGGCTTTTTTTCTTTAGAAATATTTTCGGCAAAAATTGTCGTTTTTTTATTTTCAAATCGGTCTTAGGTCTTAGATGAAAATCCAGCTAGGGCTGGTTAAGCAAATCACTAAATTTCTTTAAAGTATAGATATAAGGAACGGAAGGAGGAAACTTGATGAAACAATTCTTATTGATCACAGCAGCTATAGTTTTAGCAATTATCGCACTATCAAGTATTGGACCAATGATAGGGATGGCAATAAGTGCATTAATTGTCTATTACTCACTTAAGAAGTTTACAGCAACAAATTCTACAGGAGCAAAAGTTTGTTGGGCAATCCTCGGATTAATTGGTTTTTCAGGATTGTTAGCAAATCTGCCAGCATTAGCAGGTATCGCTGCAGTATACATTCTTTACACTGGATATAAACACTGGAAGAGCGATGAAATGTCATCAAAACAAGAAGATCCGTTTGCAGGATTTGATAAAGAATGGAAAAAACTACAAGGGCTTAAATAAAAGGAGAGATTATAATGACAAACATCTTTGAAAAAATAAAAAAATCAATCTTAGAAGATTTTAACGACATGAAAAATGAACCACAAAACCCAATCAATCAATTAAATAAATATGTACGTGATAGTGAAGCAGAAGTTGAAAAAGCAGCAAAATTAGTGGAAAGACAGCGTTTATTGAGAAATGAATTCCATAAGGAATGGAAATTAGCGGAATCATTGGCGAACAAGCGTAAAGAACAAGCTAATATTGCTATTCAGGCTGGAGAAGATGATTTAGCGGAGGTAGCATTACGTTTCCAAGTACAAGCGGAACAGCAAGCAGAAAAATTACAAAAGTCATATGAGAATTCCTTAGAACAGCTTGCACAATTGGAAGAAAAGTATGAAGAAATGAAAATGAAAGTAAAGGATATGCATTATAAACGTCTAGAACTAATGGGAAAACAAAATCTTCTTGAAATGAAAGAGAAGATGAATAACTTATTAGACGAGTCTGAGTTTGGAAATGCTGCTAAAAACTTTGAAAATGTTGAATCTGAAATGAAGAAAAAAGAAACAAATATAGATGAGGAATATGATATCTCTATCTTCGATGCAAAAATTCAGCAACTTGCAAAAGAGATGAATAAGGTTGAAAAACAAAACAGTTTGGATGAAAACGTGGTACAATAACAAGAAGAAAAGGCGTTAAACATGCGCCTTTTTCGTCTATTTCATTTTGAACAGTTACTAACAAGAAAGGGGGAACCAGAATCATGAAGAATATGAGTAAAACTAGTATTATCGGATGGACCATATTAATATTTGCAATTGGAATGGGATTAGAAATTCTTTTTCAATGGTGGCTACTCATCCCCCTTTTAATAGGCATTTTCATACTGTATCATGTGAAAAATGAAAAGGATTTACGTGATAATAAACGAACACTACTATTAATTGCCGGTTATTCATTATTAGCAATTCCTATTTTATCTTCTACATTTTTGAAATTATTTATTATTGTTGTAGTTATCTATGGGTTAAACGAATACTCTAAATCGAAGAAGCAAGTGAATACCATTACGGTTAACACAATTGAACCGGGTCAAAAAACGACACATTTTAAGAAGAAACAACCTTTTATTAGAAATTTCTTTGCTGGCAACCAACGGATAGTAAATGAAATTTATGAATGGGACGATATAAATATTCAATGTGGTTTCGGAGATACAGTAGTGGATTTAGGAATGACAATGCTTCCAAAAGGTGAAAGTACTGTAGTAATACGAGGGCTGGTAGGAAATATACAATTACTTATTCCTTTCGATGCTGCAGTTATCATAAATCACTCGACTGTTAGTGGAAAATTAAAAGTATTTGAAGAGGAAGAAACAGAATTATTTAATAGTAATGTCATTTATCATCCGAACCAGGACGAATCTTCCATTCGAACTATAAAAATTATTACTAACATTGTGGTTGGAAATCTTGAGGTGAGGCGAATATGAGAATCCAAGCCACTTTCTCTCTTTATTTCGCTTCAGCCATGTTTATTGCTTCAATCTTTGTTGGTGGATCATTAATTTATCTTATTGATGCTAATTGGACGGAAGTTTTATTTCAACGAAAGGTTTTTTTAATTCCGACAGGCCTGGTAATTATACTTACTTGTATTTTATTTGGCGCAGTTACAGGATGGATAATTGGAATGCTTATTGTACAGAAAAGAAACGCTATTGCAGAAAGCTTGCTTGAAATTGAAAAGGGGAATTATGATTTAAAGCCTGCAGGATGGAAACAAAGTGATGATTTTTATGTTGTTTGGGAGCGTATTAATGCAATTTCCACTCGTTTTAAGGAGCAAGCAAAAGTGCATCAAAAGTTAGCAACAGAGCGTGTGGAATGGAATAATCAATTAAAGGAAGAACTGATTACAAAGGAAAGAAATCGATTAGCACGTGAATTACATGATTCTGTAAGTCAACAATTATTTGCCGCAACAATGCTTTTATCTGCGATAAATCAAAATCCAGATCAGCATAGTGAAACAATGAAAAAGCAACAAAAACTAGTAGAAGGTATTGTCAATGATGCACAAACAGAAATGAGAGCATTACTACTCCATTTACGTCCTATCCAATTAGAAGGAAAATCACTTAAAAGTGGAATGGAAGAGTTGCTATCCGAATTAACATCTAAACTTCCATTAGAAGTTTTTTGGCATATACAGGATGTTTCCTTAGATAAAGGCGTAGAGGATCATTTATTCCGTATTGTACAAGAGGCAGTCTCTAATACATTACGACACGCCAAAGCGACTTCCTTAGAAGTTACTTTAAAACAAATTAATCAAGTTGTTTTCCTGAAAATAATGGATAATGGGAAAGGCTTTGATGTGGATAACATTAATAAAGGTTCATATGGTATTAATAATATTAAAGAAAGAGCATCGGAAATTGGGGGGAGTGTAAAGATAATATCTATCCCTGGAAGTGGGACCAATATTGAAGTAAAAGTACCGATAATAATACAAAAGGATGAGTGAAATGATAAAGGTACTATTAGTAGATGATCATGAGATGGTGCGCATTGGCGTATCAGCCTACTTGTCAATTCAACCAGATATTGAAGTTGTTGGTGAAGCAGAAAATGGGGCAAAAGGAGTTGAACTAGCACTCTCATTACGCCCAGACATTATTTTAATGGACCTAGTGATGGATCAAATGGACGGTATTGAGGCAACAAAAAAAATTATTGAACAATGGCCTACAGCTAAAATAATTATTGTTACTAGTTTTTTAGATGATGATAAAGTCTATCCGGCCTTAGAGGCAGGGGCAACAAGCTATATATTAAAAACATCTACTGCGGATGAAATTGCTGAAGCAATTCGCACTACATATAAAGGTCAATCTGTCTTAGAACCTGAAGTTACGGGGAAAATGATGGAGGGTATGAGAAAAAGGCAAACACCAATTTTACATGATCAACTTACCAATCGTGAATTTGAAATATTATTGCTAATTGCCGAGGGGAAGACAAATCAAGAAATTGCAGAAGAATTATTTATTGGATTGAAAACGGTGAAAACCCATGTTAGTAATATATTGAGTAAATTAGAAATACAAGATAGGACACAAGCTGCTATTTACGCATTTAAGAATCATTTGGTTGAGAAATAATAGTTCGTTTTATAGGAATAGGAGCTTAATTGGAGGTACTAATGAATAAACAATTTGCAGTTATTGGGCTTGGCCGTTTTGGAGGAAGTATTTGTCGAGAATTATTAGAACAAGGTATGGAAGTTTTAGCAATGGATGTAGATGAGGAAAGAGTAAACGAATTCGCTTCTATTGCTACTCATGCAGTTATTGCTGATACTACAGATGAAAATGTGTTGAAGAATTTAGGCTTGCGAAATTTTGATCATGTAATCGTTGCAATCGGTGAGGACATTCAATCAAGTATTTTGACAACACTTATGTTAAAAGAAATTGGTGTAAAGCATATTACGGTAAAAGCACAAAATGATTACCATGAGAAAGTGTTACGTAAAATCGGTGCAGACCATGTAGTTCATCCAGAACGTGATATGGGTAGGAGAATTGCGCATTATATTGTGTCTAATAATGTACTGGATTATCTAGAGCTTTCTGATGAGTATAGTATTGTTGAAATAAAAGTAAATGAAAAGCTTGCTGGAAAATCATTAATAGAACTAGACGTGAGAGCGAAGTACGGCCTTAATATCGTAGCTATTAAAAGGAAGAGAGAAATAATTGTTTCACCGGCTGCTGCCGACCCATTGTTATTAGAAGATATTCTAATCGTAATTGGCGCTGATTCGGATATAAATCGTTTCGAAACAAAATTAATGAATTAATTTAATAAAGGGTTACTATTACTGTAATCGCATGTCTGACTTATAGATAATTCTATGTTGACATTTGCTTTTTCGAATAGTGAAGTAGAGAGCCAGACATACATACTAAGTGAGTACAGGATAATGGAATAAAATCAAATAAATACTTTAATAAAAAAGGTATAATTCCATGTAAAAATAGAATTATACCTTTATTGCTGATTATAGGGTGTAGCAGGGCACCTAATGCCATTTAGTTATGAACTTAGTACCCTAGCATGTCCTAGAAATCAATAATTACAAGTTAGGCAGATGATTAACTGCCTTTTTTAGTATGTTTTAAATTTCCATAATGATTGGTAAAATCATTGGTCTTCTTTTTGTCTTTTCATATAAGAATGGGGAGATTGTATCCGTTATTTCATTTTTAATCTCTGACCATTGTGTTGTTTTTCGCTCCATGATTTTATTCAAGTGTTTGGAAATCATTTTTTGTGCTTCATTAATTAAATCCCCAGATTCTCTCATATAAACAAATCCACGTGAAATAATATCTGGACCAGCAAGTATTTGGTTGTTCTCCATATCTATTGTTACGACAACGATTACCAAACCTTCTTCAGATAAAATTCGGCGGTCCCTAAGCACGATATTACCAATATCTCCAATTCCACTTCCATCAATATACACATTACCAGATGGTATCTTTCCAGCTATTTCTGCAGTGTTTGCCGATAATGCTAATACATCTCCATTATCCATAATAAAGCAATCTTCCTCTGGAACTTCACAATCTATCGCTAATTGAGCATGCATCTTCTGCATACGGAATTCACCATGTATTGGCATGAAAAATTTTGGTTTCATTAATCGTAACATAAGCTTTTGCTCTTCTTGACCACCATGTCCTGATGTATGAATATCGTTTAGAGATCCTGCAATAACATCAGCACCTGCTCTATACAATAGATTTATAGTTCTGTTTACACTTATCGTATTTCCAGGAATTGGTGAAGAAGAGAAAACGACTGTATCACCAGGCTGAATTTGTATTTGACGATGAGAACCATTTGCTATTCTAGATAGTGCAGCCATTGGTTCTCCTTGGCTTCCAGTACATAGAATTGTAACTTTATTTGCTGGGAGCCGATTTAGCTGTTGCGCAGAAATAAATGTATCCTTAGGCGCTTTAATATAACCAAGTTCTTGACCAATTTCTATCGCAGCATCCATACTTCTTCCAAATACAGCAATCTTTCTTCCATTTGCAACAGCTGCTTCTGTTACTTGTTGCAAGCGATGAATATTGGATGCAAATGTAGCGAAAATAACTCTACCATCCACTTTGCGGAAAATATCGTGAATACTATCTCCAACACGTCTTTCTGACATCGTAAATTGTGGAACTTCGGCATTTGTACTATCTGATAGAAGACATAGAACTCCTTCTTTCCCAAGTTCAGCCATCTTTGTTAAGTTTGCAGGTTCACCTACTGGTGTAAAATCAAACTTAAAATCTCCAGTATGTACAATATTACCTGGAGGAGTTTTAACAACTATCCCGTACGAGTCAGGAATACTATGAGTAGTTCGGAAGAAAGAGACCGAAGTTTTCCTGAATTTAATAATGTCATCTTCTTTAATTTCTATAAACTTAGTTTGTCTTAGTAGTCCATGTTCTTCGAGTTTTTTTCGAATAAGTCCAATAGCTAATTTTCCAGCATAAATAGGTACATTTACTTCTCTTAATAAGTACGGAATTCCACCAATATGGTCCTCATGTCCATGTGTGATGAATAATCCTTTAATTTTTTCGGCATTCTTAACAAGAAAAGAATAATCAGGTATGACGTAATCAATTCCTAAAAGTTCATCTTCAGGAAACTTAATGCCTGCGTCAATTAAAATTATTTCATCCTGAAACTGAACTCCATAGGTGTTCTTACCAATTTCGCCTAAGCCGCCAAGGGCGAAAACGGCAGTTTGGTCATTTTTTACAAACTTCATATTAAACATTCTCCTGTATTTTGAAGTTCTCACTTTGTTTTTCATATTCGAGGTAAGCACCTTCAAGGAGCTGAACTAATTCGATATTTATATCTTTACCTTGTAATTTTTCTCTAATTTCTCGTTCGTTTTCTCCTTCCATATATAATGTTTTAGTGTTTTCTCGAACTGGAACTTCAGTTTTACTTTCCTGATAATATACTTTAAAAATCATGTGAATCTCTCCATTTCATTAGTTTTGTAATATATAAAGCTTAGCAGCTATTACAGGCATATTTTTATTAAAGGATTTTTATAAGATGAGATAACCTAGTAATACAGAATCCTTCCAATAAATAAGCCCTCTTATATGAGAGGGACTTATAAAAATTGAATTAGGCAATTGTTTTTTTTCTAAGTAAATCTTTCCACTGTTTTAAAAGCTTCTTACGTAGCCTCTTAAACATTGTGGGTTCACTCCTTATTATTCTATTTTAACCGATTGTTGTCTAAAGTAAAAGTAACTTACTATGATAAGCGCTCATTTTGTGCATTTTTGTTAAATTTATTATATGCTCATTATGAAAAGTCACTCAAAAATTATACTAGTAAAGATTGGTATTAAACTTTTAAGGAGCTGTAAAATGAGTAAAATAGTGTTTTTTGATATTGATGGAACTTTGTTGGATGATGACAAAAATTTACCGTCATCAACAAAAGCAGCAGTAAAAGCATTGCAGAAAAATGGTATTTATACGGCGATAGCAACTGGTAGAGGGCCGTTTATGGTAACACAAGTTATAAATGAACTAGATATTGATTCTTATGTAGCTTTTAATGGTCAATTTGTTGTATTTGAGAAAGAAGTTATCTATAAAAATCCATTTAATCCAACAGAATTAAAAAGGTTTGCTAGTGAAGCAAATAAACGTAATCATCCGCTAGTTTATATGAGTGAAAAAACATTAAAGGGGAATGTTGAAAAAGATAAGAGAATTGCAGATAGTATGGCTTCTCTTCAGCTTGTACATCCTGATGTTGATCCTGATTATTATGTAAAAGAAGATATTTATCAAACATTATTATATGCAAAGGAAGATGAAGAGGAATATTTATCCGCATTTGAGGACATATATACTTTCATTCGATGGCATAAAGAAGCAATGGATGTTGTTCCAAAAGGTGGTTCAAAAGCAGAAGGTATTAAAATATTAATTGAAAGATTAGGTTTTAAGATGGAAGATGTGTATGCATTTGGTGATGGTTTAAATGATATTGAAATGCTAAAGACTGTTGGAACTGGTGTAGCGATGGGGAATGCTCATGAGGCAGTGAAAATACATGCTGATATAGTCACGGAGCGCGTAGAGAATAATGGGATTGCAGTTGGTTTGAAGAAGGTTGGACTTCTAGATGACAGTTTTGAAATTATATAAAAACAGCGACAAATATATATTGCAAAAGATGTATCTGTGTTTTGGAGAAAATAGTTTGTAATAAAAAATAGTCTTTTATGTAATCTATTTTACAGGACGTACTAGTGCAGGCGAAGCGACAGTTCGTCGCTTCGCCTGCAAACAGGATGTTATGAGATTAGCCTTCCTTCAAGTTCCAAGCGTTTATCAATTTTCTATGCCCGGGAAAGCGAAGTGTATTTCTGCAACAGGAATATCCGCACAAATACTAGTATCTACCTATTAATTGGTTTGGCACCTTCTTCAATTTGAAAAGGGTTTTCTGGATTAATATGATCATAAAACATAACACCATTTAAATGATCCAACTCATGTTGAAACACGATTGCGGGTAATCCTTTTAAACGTAGTTTTACTTCTTGCTCAGTGTTCACGTCATAACCAGTGATAGTGATTCGTGCATATCGATGTACGTACCCTGGCACATTACGATCTACAGATAAGCAGCCTTCTCCACTTGTTAAGTATGCTTTTTCAACAGAGTGACTAATAATTTTGGGATTTATTAATGCATAGTCATATAACTTTTCGTTATCTTCTAAATAAATTGCAAACATTCTTTTCGATATATTAATCTGTGGGGCAGCAAGTCCAACACCAGGGCGTAGGTTATATTTAACACTTAGTTCAGGATCTTGACTATTTAGTAAGTACTCTCGCATTTCTTTTAACGTATTTTTATCCTCATTACTAGGGGGAAGAGAGACTTCATCTGCTACTTTTCGAAGTATCGGATGATCTTCTCTTACGATGTCTTTCATAAGAATCATTTCATCACTCCTAAAAAATCGAATATAATAATATAGTAAGTATATCAAAATAAAAAATAATAGCTGAATAAAAACATCTTATTTATTTTCAAGAATGTTGTCAAATTAAGTATATCTCGGTATAGTATTAATGGAAAAGGTTAGGAGGGTTTGGATGAAAAAGCAATATATAGCAATTCTTATATTTATTTTTTCGGTAATTTTAGCTGGGTGTACATCACCTGAAGAAACCATTTATGAAATAATTGAAGCAAGTGCTCAGGAAGAAAAAGTTTTTGAGGATCAGCAGAAGCCTATTGCTGACCTAGTAGAAGAAGAAAAGAATCTTTTTGATGAAATCATTGCGCTTGGATTAAAGGAATTTGAACAAATCTCTACTCTATCTAATAATGCATTAGAAAATATAGATAAGAGAGAAGAGCATATTAATAAAGAAAAAGAATCCATTTCTTCATCTTATGACGAATTTAATAAAATAGTAGATGAAATGGAAAAAATAAAAGATGCTGATTTAAAGAAGCAAGCAGAAGACTTAAAAAGTATTATGGATGAGCGATATCAAGCATATGAAGAATTATATACCGCTAATATAAATGTTCTTGCAGAGGATCGTAAGATTTATGAATTGTTAAAAGATGAAAATCTTAAAGAAGAAGATTTATTAGCACAAATTGAAGCCCGTAATGAGACATATGAAAAAGTAAAAGAAGCAAATGAAAAGTTTAATGAAGCAACAGATAAATTTAATGAAGCAAAACTACAGTTTTATAAAGATTCTGGATTAAACATCACTTCTGAAGTGTAAAACAAGAAAAACAGGAAACGATAAGAGTATCGTTTCCTGTTTTTGGTATTGGTTGGAATAAATTGTAATGTATAACAGATGCACAAAAAAAGTTTTTTTATAAAACAGTTTACGAAATTCTATTAGTACAGTTTTAGAAATTAAAATTCTGGAAATTCAGTATTTCGTAGGTCAAAGTAAATTTATTGACGAAAAAGTGGTTTTCATGTACTCTTAATTATGCAAGTATTGTATTATATTTTTTTAAAAAATCATTAGTACAGTTTGTAATTTTAGATGGGAAAGTTTTTCTGTTTTTCTTCTGAAGAAATGTGGAAAACCTATACTAGTATGGAAAACGGCATATTAAAGAAATAGAATGAAATCTTACTCTTTAATAATCCGTAAACAAATATTTGATTAGAAAGGGTAGGTGGCTTCAATGGCTTCTAAAACAAAGAAGGCACAATTCGATGCAGTAAAAACGCTCGAAAATATTGAAAGTCAATTTTCAATGGTTCAGGTTTTGAATGAAAAAGGTGAGATTGTCAATGATGCGGCAATGCCTGACTTATCTGATGATCAACTAGTTGAATTAATGCGTCGCATGGTATATACGCGAATTCTCGATCAACGTAGTATTTCTTTAAACAGACAAGGGCGTCTAGGCTTTTATGCACCTACAGCAGGTCAAGAAGCTTCTCAAATAGCTTCTCAATTTGCACTAGAAAAAGAAGACTTTATCTTACCTGGATATCGTGATGTTCCACAAATCGTTTGGCATGGTCTTCCATTATATCAAGCATTCTTATTCTCCCGTGGCCATTTTGTAGGTAACCAAATTCCTGAAGGTGTAAATGTTATTTCACCTCAAATTATTATTGGTGCTCAATATGTTCAAGCAGCTGGAGTAGCACTTGGATTCAAAAAGCGTGGTAAAAAAGCAGTCGCTGTTACATACACAGGTGATGGTGGTTCTTCTCAAGGTGACTTCTATGAAGGAATTAACTTTGCAGGAGCATACGGTGCACCAGCTGTATTTATCGTGCAAAATAACCAGTTTGCTATTTCTACTCCACGTGAAAAACAAACTGCAGCTACAACAATCGCACAAAAAGCAGTTGCTGCTGGGATTCCAGGAGTATTAGTAGACGGTATGGATCCACTTGCAGTTTATGCTGTAGTAAAAGAAGCGCGTGAACGAGCAATTAATGGTGGTGGCCCAACTTTAATTGAAACAATGTGCTATCGTTACGGTCCACATACAATGGCTGGGGATGATCCAACACGTTACCGTACATCCGATACAGACAGTGAGTGGGAAAAGAAAGATCCACTAGTTCGTTTCCGAATTTATCTTGAATCTAAAGGTCTTTGGACTGAAGAGAAAGAAAACGAAGTAATCGAACAAGCGAAGGAAGAAATTAAACAGGCAATTAAACAGGCTGATGATACTCCTAAGCAAAAAGTAACAGATTTAATTACAAATATGTTTGAGGAGTTACCTGTAAACTTACAAGAACAGTATGAAATTTATAAAGAGAAGGAGTCGAAGTAAGCCATGGCGCAAATGACTATGATTCAAGCTATCACGGATGCGCTTCGCACTGAATTGCGCAACGATGAAAATGTTTTAGTTTTTGGTGAAGACGTTGGCGTAAACGGAGGGGTTTTCCGTGCTACAGAGGGTCTTCAGAAAGAATTTGGCGAAGATCGTGTTTTTGATACACCTCTTGCCGAATCAGGCATCGGCGGATTGGCTATTGGATTGACTACACAAGGGTACCGCCCTGTTCCGGAAATTCAATTCTTTGGCTTTGTATATGAAGTAATGGACTCCATTAGTGGACAAATGGCTCGTTGGAGATATCGTTCAGGTGGAACATATCATGCTCCAATTACAATTCGTTCACCATTTGGCGGTGGTGTTCATACACCAGAAATGCATGCGGACAGTTTAGAAGGTCTGATGGCACAGCAACCTGGTTTGAAAGTTGTTATTCCTTCAACACCTTATGATGCAAAAGGTCTATTGATCTCTGCGATTCGTGATAATGATCCAGTTATCTTTTTAGAACATATGAAACTTTATCGTTCATTCCGTCAAGAAGTACCTGAAGAGGAATACACAATTCCATTAGGTAAAGCAGAAGTGAAAAGAGAAGGTTCTGACCTATCTATCGTTACTTATGGTGCAATGGTTCATGATTCTCTTAAAGCTGCGGAAGAATTAGAAAAAGAAGGTTATTCAGTAGAAGTAATTGACTTACGTACTGTTAGCCCACTAGATATCGAAACAATCATTGCTTCTGTTGAAAAAACAAATCGAGCTATCGTTGTCCAAGAAGCACAAAAACAAGCAGGAATTGCAGCAAATGTTGTTGCTGAGATTAATGACAGAGCTATCTTAAGCTTAGAAGCACCTGTGTTACGTGTAGCAGCACCTGATACTGTATATCCATTCTCTCAAGCAGAACCTGTGTGGTTACCAAATCACAAAGATATCATCGAAACTGCTAAAAAAGTACTAGAATATTAAGACACCAAGAATTCGATTATGAATAAACAGGAGGTTGAAAATCAATGTCATTTCAATTTAAAATGCCAGATATCGGTGAAGGTATCCACGAAGGCGATATCGTAAAATGGTTTATTAAACCAGGAGATAAAGTAGAAGAAGATGATGTTCTATGTGAAGTGCAAAATGATAAAGCTGTAGTAGAACTTCCTTCTCCAGTAGCAGGTACTGTCTTGGAAATATTAGTTGAAGAAGGTGCAACTGCTACTGTTGGTGACGTACTAATTAAATTTGATGCTCCTGGATATGAAGATCTTCAATTCAAAGGGGACTCTGGAGAGGAACCAGAACAACCTGCACAAGAAGCGGAAGCTCCAGCTACTAAAGAAGCTGTTAGTGCAAGTGAAGAAGCTGCAGATCCTAACACACGTGTTATTGCAATGCCATCTGTTCGTAAATATGCACGTGAAAAAGGTGTAGATATTCAAAAGGTTACTGGATCAGGTAAAAACGGCCGTATCTTAAAAGAAGATGTTGATACATTTGTATCTGGTGGACAACCTGCAGCAGCTACAGCAGAGACTGTTGAAGAACCAAAAGCTGAAACTACTACTGCTGCAGCGAAACCTGCAATTCCAGAAGGTAATTTCCCAGAAACACGTGAGAAGATGAGTGGAATCCGTAAAGCTATTGCTAAAGCGATGGTAAATTCCAAACATACTGCACCACATGTTACATTAATGGATGAAGTTGATGTATCTAAACTTTGGGATCACCGTAAGAAATTCAAAGATATTGCTGCTGAAAAAGGTATTAAATTAACATTCTTACCTTATGTAGTGAAAGCTCTTGTAAGTGCATTACGTGAGTATCCTGTTCTGAACACTGAAATTGACGACAAAACAGATGAAATCGTACAAAAGCATTATTACAATATCGGAATCGCGGCTGATACGGAAAAAGGTCTCCTAGTTCCAGTTGTTAAGAATGCGGATCAAAAATCTGTATTTGCTATTTCAAATGAAATTAATGAACTTGCTGCTAAAGCACGTGATGGAAAACTTGCTCCAAATGAAATGAAAGGTGCGTCTTGCACAATTTCTAATATTGGTTCTGCAGGAGGTCAATGGTTCACTCCAGTTATCAACCATCCAGAAGTCGCTATCTTAGGTATTGGTAGAATTGCAGAAAAACCAGTTGTTAAAAATGGAGAAATAGTTGCAGCTAGAGTATTAGCTCTATCACTAAGCTTTGACCACCGTGCAATTGATGGCGCAACTGCTCAAAATGCACTTAACCAAATTAAACGACTACTAAGTGATCCTGAACTTTTATTAATGGAGGCGTAAAATAATGGTAGTAGGGGATTTTCCGATCGAAACAGATACAATTGTCATTGGAGCAGGACCAGGCGGGTATGTAGCTGCAATTCGTGCAGCACAACTTGGCCAAAAAGTAACGATTGTAGAAAAAGCTGATTTGGGTGGCGTATGTCTAAATGTTGGTTGTATTCCATCAAAAGCACTGATTACTGCTAGTCATCGTTATGAAACAGCTAAACACTCTGATAATATTGGTATTACTGCTGATAATGTATCAGTTGATTTTTCTAAAGTACAAGAATGGAAAGGTCAAGTTGTAAACAAACTTACATCAGGTGTTGGTGGTTTATTAAAAGGTAATAAAGTTGACATCGTTAAAGGTGAAGCATATTTTGTGGATGAAAATACATTACGCGTAATGGATGAATCATCTGCACAAACATATACTTTCAAGCATGCGATTATTGCAACTGGATCCCGTCCTATTGAAATACCATCATTTAAATACTCAAAGCGCATCATCAATTCAACAGGTGCATTAAACTTACCTGAAATCCCTAAGAAATTAGTGATTATTGGTGGTGGAGTTATCGGAGTAGAACTTGGAACTGCATATGCTAACTTCGGAACTGAAATTACCATTCTTGAAGGTAGCAGTGAATTATTTGCTGGTGCATTTGAAAAACAAATGACTTCTGTTGTTGTGAAGAACTTGAAAAATAAAGGCGCAGAAATTGTTACAAGTGCAATGGCAAAAGGCGCAGAAGAAAAAGAAGACAGTGTAGTTGTAACGTATGAAGCAAATGGAGAAGAGAAAACAATTGAAGCTGATTATGTCCTAGTAACGGTTGGTCGTCGTCCAAATACAGACGAAATAGGCCTTGAACAAGTTGGCATTAAGATGACAGATCGTGGTGTAATTGAAGTCGATCAACAATGTCGTACAAATGTACCGAATATCTATGCAATCGGTGATATTGTTCCAGGACCTCAACTTGCTCATAAAGCATCTTATGAAGCTAAAATTGCAGCCGAAGCTATTGCTGGTGAGCCTTCTGAAATTGATTATTTAGGAATACCTGCTGTTGTATTCTCTGAACCAGAGCTTGCGACTGTTGGTTATACTGAAAAACAAGCAAAAGAAGAAGGGTTAGAAGTTGTTGCTGCTAAGTTCCCATTTGCAGCTAATGGCCGTGCTCTCGCTTTAAACAACACAGATGGATTCTTAAAGCTTGTGACTCGTAAAGAAGATGGAGTAATCATTGGTGGTCAAATTGCTGGTGCAAGTGCATCTGATATGATCGCTGAGATTGGTCTAGCAATTGAAGCGGGAATGACAGCTGAAGATATTGCTTTAACAATCCATGCTCACCCTACTTTAGGTGAAATTACGATGGAAGCAGCGGAAGTTGCTTTAGGAACTCCAATCCATATTATGTAATAGTGAATATATATAAAAGGTTGTTGTCAGCACATTTTGTTGTGCTGAAACAACCTTTTTATTTTATAGACAAGTAAAGGTTTATTCTATAAATTGTCCCGCATATTATCAGAGTAATAATCTATTTAGGAAAAGATGGTGTTGCGGTCCATGTTGAAAAAATATGTTGCCATGCTAATCCAAACATTTTTCTGGTGTGGGTATACAGTTGCTGAGTGGTTATCTGGAAAGGATCACTTCATTTATAAATTGGTGCTATTTATAGTTTTTCTTTATCTAGCATTTCTTACTGCGAGAAAAATAGTGGAATCGAATAGAATTTCAATCATTGTTACGATAACGAGTTTGGGAGCATACGGTATCGTTTATTTCATACTAGATACGTTAAATAGGTTAGAAATCCTCTTCTAAAGTTTATAGAAGATAGAGTAAAATGGAAGTGGAAAATTCGGTATAAAGGAGAGGTAAATATGAAGAAGTCTTTATATATATTACTTGTTTTGGTCGTAATATTTCTTGGTGCTTGTTCTACAGAAAAAGAATCATCAATAGATGAGACGAAAGATAATGTAAATGACAAAAACGAGAATATAAACTTAGAAGAACAAAATGAGGAAGATAGTGAAGTGGATGAATCAGATTCTATATCTGATGAAGTGGAAGAACAAAATGATGTGATTACGAAGGAACCACAATATAAAATGAATGAAATTTATTCCATCGTCCCAATCGATGATGCGAATCCAAAAGTAGTGTTACTTACAATTGATGATGCACCGGATAAATATTCGTTAGAAATGGCGAAAACACTAAAGGAGTTGGATGCTCCAGCAATATTTTTTGTGAATGGTCATTTTATACAAACGCCTGAAAAACAACAAATATTAAAGGAAATTTATGATTTAGGGTTTGTAATCGGTAATCATACAGCAACACATCCTAATCTAAAAGAAATAAGTGCGGAAGAACAGAAAGAGGAAATTATTTCAGTAAATGATATGGTTGAAAAAATTACAGGTGAAAGGCCGAAGTTTTTTAGAGCACCATTTGGGGTTAATACCGAAGTAAGTCAACAAATAGCTGCAGATGAGAATATGCTTTTAATGAACTGGTCATTTGGTTATGATTGGGATAAACAATATATGACAAAAGAAGCGATTGCGGATATTATGGTTAATACTCCCTTATTAGCGAATGGATCAAACTTACTCATGCATGATCGTAAATGGACTGCTGAGGGGTTAGAGAGTATTGTTACAGGATTACTTGAAAAAGGATACGAACCTGTGGATCCGAAGTTAATCCAAACTCCGAATATACAATAAATAATTTATGTTTTTTTTGGTATATGATAGTTTGAGATTACCAACAATAATACAAAGAAGGGGAAATGGGGGCACAAAAAATGGAATATCGTTATCCATTCTCAATCGACTGGACAAAAGAAGAAATTTTGGATGTGGTAGCTTTTTTTCACGCTATAGAGGCTGCGTATGAAAAAGGGATTAAAAAAGAAGAACTTATGGAAGCATATCGGAAATTTAAGGTGATTGTTCCAGGGAAAGCAGATGAAAGAAATATTTGTAATGAGTTTGAAGAGGAAAGTGGATATTCTGCCTATAGAACAATCCAACAGGCGAAAAGCTCAGACCAAATGGATAAAATAAAGATGAGTAAGTAAGAAGAGTCGAAATTCATAAGAAAAGTTTATTGGAGAGAAAAATTGGGTACAAAATAATAACAGAAATAATAAATATCACCCAATAGCTAGTACACTACATAGGTAAACACACAATTTTGTTACGGCAATAGTACCGGTAACATAGAATATATTAAGTAATTCCCGAAAGATGAATGGTCGTTAATCAATTTCGGAAGGGGTGTTTTTCCATGAAACAAGTAGTGAATGCATATCGGAAGAAAAACTTAGATAGACAAAGGCTTGCGGTACTCCGTTTAGAGTTAAATTATGAATTAGCTGTTCTTTATGAGGCACTTCAGGAAAATGATGAAGATCTACAATTAAAAACAAAACGCAAACTGGAAAGACTGCGTGAAGAACTAATAAAATTAGAAGCATTTTGAATCGTAAATTGGGTGATTTTTTTCCTGATAGTATGATAAAGCGAACTTCCTGATGTATTATATATAAAGGAAGTTCGTTTTTTGCTATTCGAGAGAAAATTTCATCACTACTTTTCTTCAACTTGAGAAATATGCACTGTATGTGTAAATCAACAATATCCAACCTGCTAAACTTTATTAGATTTTACAAACACTCTCGGCTATCTATCTTGAAAGGATTGATTATATTGACTGATTGGAATAAGATAGACAAGTTTGCAAAAGAATGGTTACAGGAAGCTAGATCAAAGATTATTGCTTCATTTGAAAGTACTTTAACAATTACTACAAAGTCGGATGCAAATGATTTAGTTACGAATATGGATGAAGAAATTGAAAATTTCTTTGTTACTAATATTCGAAATCAATTTCCAAGTCATGAAATACTTGGAGAAGAGAGTATCGGACATGAGATCGAACAGCTTGATGGTGTAGTTTGGATAATCGATCCAATTGATGGAACGATGAATTTCGTGCACCAAAAAAGAAATTTCTTCATCTCTATTGGTATTTATGAAGATGGAGTTGGACAGCTCGGTTATTTATATGATGTCGTACATAATGAATTATATTATGGTAAAAAGGGGGAAGGTGTTCATTGTAATGAAGTGAAAATTCCTCCAATAAAGGATGTCCCTATACATGAAGCTATTGTTGGAATAAGTGCTACATGGCTCATTGAGAATAAAGATACGAATAAAGGGGAAGCCTTAATCGAACTCGTAAAGGATGTACGAGGGACACGTTCATACGGATCAGCTGCATTAGAGTTTTCCTATGTTGCAACAGGTCGTTTAGATGCTTATATTAGTATGCGTCTCGCTCCTTGGGATTTTGCGGGTGGGAAGATCATCATTGAAGAACTCGGTGGCATTGTTACTGATTTGGATGGAAAAGCATTAAATTTATTAGAAAAAAGCCCAGTACTCGTTACATCATCAGGGCTACATGAACAAATATTTAAATCATACATAAAAAAATAGGCGCCAAATTATGGTGAGCCTATTTTTTATATTAATTTTCTTTATTACGTAGGTTTCTTTTCCATGTAAATCCAGTTCCCATGATTGCAATGAACAGGATGAAGCAAATTCCAATTCCTAATAAACTTCCTCTTCCTAAGAAAACGCCGATTCCTATAATTGATGCAACAGCTAAAATGGCTAATGCTAGAAAGTTCCACTGAATATTTTGCATGACATTACCCCCTCGTGTAATACTATTGTACAAAAAATAATACAAATCTTCTACTGTATATGATATAATACTTCAGTTAATCCCAATTAATGGAGGAAAAAAACTTGAAACTTAGAGAAGATATCCGTAATATTGCCATAATTGCACACGTTGACCATGGAAAAACGACAATGGTTGACCAACTATTACGACAATCAGGAACATTTCGTACAAATGAACAAGTTGCAGAACGGGCAATGGATTCCAATGATATTGAAAGAGAACGTGGTATTACAATTTTGGCGAAAAATACTGCCATTCAATATAAAGATACTAAAATAAATATCTTGGATACACCAGGACACGCTGACTTTGGTGGAGAAGTAGAACGTATTTTAAGAATGGTGGACGGCGTATTACTAATTGTGGATGCTTATGAAGGATGTATGCCACAAACTCGTTTTGTGCTAAAAAAAGCACTTGAACAAAACTTAACACCAATTGTTGTTGTAAATAAAATTGATCGTGATTTCGCTAGACCTGAAGAGGTAGTAGATGAAGTTCTTGAATTATTTATTGAATTAGATGCCAATGATGAAC
Source organism: Lederbergia graminis (assembly GCF_042655485.1). Classification (NCBI taxonomy): domain Bacteria; kingdom Bacillati; phylum Bacillota; class Bacilli; order Caryophanales; family Bacillaceae; genus Lederbergia; species Lederbergia graminis. The sequence continues at coordinate 757,012 of NZ_JBHSMC010000001.1, read as the reverse complement.
AATTAGAATTCCCTGTTATTTACGCTTCTGGTATTCAAGGAACTGCTAGTAAAGATCCAAGTTCCCAGGATGAAAATATGGAAGTACTTTACGAAACAATTATTGAAAATATTCCTGCACCTATTGATAATAAAGAAGAACCATTACAATTCCAAGTTTCGTTACTCGATTATAATGATTTTGTTGGTCGAATTGGAATTGGAAGAATTTTCCGTGGTAGCATGAAGGTTGGACAACAAGTTGTCGTATTAAAACAAGACGGTACTTCAAAGCAATTTCGTGTTACTAAAATGTTTGGGTTTTTTGGTTTAAAACGGGTAGAGATTCAAGAAGCTTCAGCAGGAGATCTAATTGCAGTTTCTGGGATGGAAAGTATTGATGTCGGTGATACGATTTGTCCGGTAGAACATCAAGAACCATTACCAATTCTACGTATTGATGAACCAACATTACAAATGACATTTTTAGTAAACAATAGTCCATTTGCAGGTAGAGAAGGGAAGTTTATTACTTCACGTAAAGTAGAAGAACGTCTCAGAAGCCAACTTGAAACTGATGTGAGTCTTCGCGTTGAAAATACGGATTCCCCTGATGCTTGGATTGTTTCAGGCCGTGGTGAGTTACATTTATCTATTCTTATTGAAAATATGAGAAGAGAAGGATTTGAACTTCAAGTTTCGAAACCACAAGTTATTGTGAAAGAAATTGACGGAGTAAAATGTGAGCCTGTTGAGCGTGTGCAAATAGATATTCCTGAAGAACATACTGGAAGTGTGATTGAATCACTTGGTACACGTAAAGGTGAAATGTTAGATATGATTAACAATGGTAATGGCCAAGTCCGATTAATATTTAATATTCCAGCTCGTGGTTTGATTGGTTATACTACAGAATTTATGTCCATTACAAGAGGGTATGGAATTTTGAACCATACATTTGACAGTTATCAACCATTACAAAAAGGTAAAGTTGGCGGAAGAAGACAAGGTGTCCTTGTTTCTATGGAAACAGGAAAATCTACCTCATATGGAATCTTACAGGTAGAAGACCGAGGTACTATATTTGTGGAGCCTGGTACCGAAATATATGAGGGTATGATTGTTGGGGAACACACTCGGGAAAATGATATTACAGTTAACATAACAAAAACGAAACATGCAACGAATGTTCGTTCAGCAACAAAAGATCAAACAACTGTTATTAAAAAACCAAGAATTATGTCATTAGAAGAGGCTTTAGAATATTTAAATGACGATGAATATTGTGAAGTAACTCCGCAATCCATTAGGTTACGTAAACAAATATTAGACAAAAATGAACGAGAAAAGGCAGCAAAGAAGAAAAAATTACAAGAAGTTGAGTAATAGTTGAAGCAATATCCTGCTTATATGTTATGATATACTCGGACCTAATTGTTAGGTTCGAGTATTTTTTTAGTATTAGTAGAGGGGGCAATTACAGGAATGAACCTCATGATAAATATCCCTTTCCTGATTGGAGCAGTAAGTGATCAAAAGGCAATTGATAGTTTTTCACCAACCTTGCGTTTTTATTATCTACTTACAGATAGTCCAAGTATATCAAATTGGTTACTATGGATTACGATAACCGCGTTAACTATTGTAGTATATAAACTAGGGTTTGCGAAAAAACTACCTCTTTTGAAATCAGCTATCATATATACCTTTTTAATAGCTGGATGCTTATTTTTAACCTTTTTAGCGATCTTTTTGCCAATTACAGAAGGGTTAATGGTTGCTGCATTAATCTTAATCATTTATAAAATTAGACTCCATCGTGAAAGAAAATCTGGTGCTATTTAATAAGAAAGAGACTAGGTATATGTAAGTGCAATTAACTCGTTGTGAAAATACACCACGCTGTTAAGCGCAAAAACAATTGACTCGAATTTTACACTAGTTATTTAAACGCCAAAAGCCAAACTAGCTTTTGATTAATTCAAGCAATAGTTTGGCTTTTTGTTCTATCTACATACTTATGTTTCAGCTTCTTTCGATTTTATTTATTAATATTGTAAATGAAATCGACAGAAGCACTTTTTGTTTAGAATTCATTGTTTTTTGTGTCATATTGATATAAGTGGAAGTTACCGCTAGCAAGGCGTGCTTCGGTTTTTATTTTAATTCTTTCATAACAATCATGGCACATATACGTATGAATTGGTCGGTTACGTAATTTCTTAGCGAGTGGCAAATCATCATCAAGCTGAGATTGACCATCGCATATGACACATTGTACTTTCATATCATACACTCCTGGATAAAATGCAATATTATTATCCAAGTATATCATGAAAGATTGTGAAAACTAAATGTTATTTCCGCTAGAATGCTCCTCTTGTTCTTTTTCTAATTTATTCTCCTTCGTATTATTCAGGTCTTGTTTTTGATTATCCATTGAATCCTCAGGATTTTTACCTTTTTCCTGTATTGGAATATCAGGAATAACTCTACCAACTATGTCTGCCAATTCATTCATAAGTCCTTGGATAGGTTTGCCGTTTTTAATATCTTCACTTATTTCCTTCAATCTTGCGTTAATATCAGGATCTGCTACAACAACAGCTCCTGCACCATGTGGATCATGTTTTAAACTTTCAGCCACAGAATATTTAATAGTACCTACTTGGGACCTCTCCACATTTCCATCAATATCGATACCAACAACGGCGATATTTCCTAACACGACAGCTGTAGCATCATTTACATTAGGGACACTTGCAGCTAGATTTGCTAAGTGTTGAGCTCTTTCTTCATCTGATGCCTTAGTTGTATCGGTGTTTAAATGACTATCTCTAACGGAAACACCTTTAGGCATAAACTCCGAATTTGGAACATTATTATTTGAATTTTTATTTTCGTTTTGTGAGTCAGCATTATTCTGAGTACATGCAGACAGTATAATTAAACATAAAACAATAAATAGTACATTTCTCACACACAATACCTCCTAAAAAAATCTTCATTACTTTTTATTATTTTGCTTTTATCTTCTATCTTTATTCTGACTTTCATATATTTCATAAAAATAGGAAGAACTGTTTGAAGTAATTTCTTCAGGAACCGGCCAACTTGGAGCCACATATATTATAAAAAAGGAGCAGGAGGCATCGATTTTGACAAAAATTTATGTATTGGATACAAATGTCTTACTGCAAGATCCCAATGCGGTCTACTCATTTGAAGACAATGAGATTGTAATTCCAGCAGTTGTACTTGAAGAGGTGGATTCAAAGAAAAGATACTTAAATGATGTTGGCAGGAATGCAAGAATCGTCTCAAAAATGATTGATGGTTTTAGGGGTACAGGTAAACTCCATGAAAAAATTGTATTAGAGAATGGAGGGACATTGCGTATCGAATTAAACCATCGATCCTTTCAACAACTCCAAGAAATCTTTATAGAGAAAACGAATGATAATCGAATATTAGCTGTAGCAAAAAATATTGCCCTTGAAGAAGAAACAAAGACGGATGGGAAACCTGTTATACTCGTAAGTAAAGATGCATTACTCCGTGTAAAAGCAGATGCACTTGGATTGATGGCAGAGGATTTCTTGAGTGACCGAGTGGTCGAATTAGATCACATATATACTGGTGTACAAGAAATGTATGTCAATATAGATAAAATTGGAATGTTTTATGAACACGGTGAAATACCGTTACTTGAGTGCAGTGGTAATGGATTTTATCCAAATCAATTTTTAATCATAAGAGATGAACTCGGTAGTTCCGCTTCAGCGATTGGTATTGTAAATGAGAAAGGTACAGCATTAAAGAAACTCATCAATCAATATGATTCCATTTGGGGTATCAAGCCAAGGAATGCTCAACAAACAATGGCTTTGGAATTATTATTTAGAAGGGATATTCCATTAGTAACGATGATTGGAAAAGCAGGTACGGGGAAAACATTACTTACCCTTGCTGCTGGTTTAATGCAAACCGAAGACTTGCGATTATACAAAAAACTGCTTGTGGCGCGACCTATTGTTCCTGTTGGAAAGGATATTGGTTATTTACCGGGGGAGAAGCAAGAGAAATTAAGACCGTGGATGCAGCCGATATACGATAATCTAGAATATTTATTTAATACAAAAAAACCTGGTGAGTTGGATGCAATTTTAGCTGGAATGAGTTCAATTGAAGTGGAAGCTCTAACTTATATAAGAGGTCGTAGTATCCCAGAGCAATTTATCATAATTGATGAAGCGCAAAACTTAACAAAACATGAAGCTAAAACGATATTAACGAGAGTAGGGGAAAGAAGTAAAATTGTTTTTGTAGGAGATCCTGAACAAATCGATCACCCATACTTGGATGAATATAATAATGGATTGACATATATACTGGAGAAATTCAAATCACAACCAGTTGCTGGTCATATTAAATTAGTGAAGGGGGAACGTTCAGGACTTGCTCAATTAGCTGCAGACTTACTGTAATGTAAAAAGCAGGCGGGTGCGTCCGCCTGCTTGATTCTACTCAACTCTAAATCCTTTGACGTGCTTAATTGGATTATCACGATTGGATCCATCTGGAAATAAAATGTGGACAGGGCCGTCTTCACGTAGTGGCTTTCCTTCCTTTGAGAATTGGATAATGACGTCATACCCTTGCTCTAAAGGTAAAGAAAATTCTCCCTTATCTGTTTCAAAAATTAATGTGGTAGCATCTTTTAATGGTTCGGAATTATGTAAGAATGGTCTAAAAATAATACCAAATGTACCAGTTAACATTTTAATTTTTTCATATTTGCGTTCGGTCTTTAATGTTGGTGGGGCAACAGAGCCTTCTTTAATTACTCTATCCCAATGTTTAGAAGCAATTGTAAGTTCTTCTTCTTCCTCATTTTCATCAATTGAATGATTGAAATATGTATCTAAATCAATTCTGCGATCATCAAAAATCCAAGCACCTACATCTAAAGTTATTGGAAATTTTACTTTTCCTTTAATATTCATAATCAAATCCACGGTAATATCCCTTCCTTCCTATTAATAAATTATAGCGCTAACATTTATAAATTAAAAGAGTCTAGTTCATTTCCTATTAGTAAGTTATAAATCTCCGTTACCTCATTCTCTAATCCCTTGCTTTTTTTTGATATTAGTTGTAAAATTTATAGATAATACTGACCTTTTATAAGAATTGCTTACATATTTTTTAGGGACTCTAGCGCTAATGCGTGATAGGAGATAGGGGGATTAATGTGGTGTCTGAAACTCAAATAAATCATCGTGAAAAAGCCTACGAAATATTAAAGGCGGATGCTGAAAAGATATTACGTCTTATACAGGTACAGATGGATAATTTAACAATGCCGCAATGCCCTTTATATGAAGAAGTGCTAGACACTCAAATGTTTGGATTGTCTCGCGAAATAGATTTCGCTGTACGTTTAGGACTTGTGGATGAAAAAGATGGGAAAGAATTAATTGGTTCTTTAGAAAGAAAACTTTCAGCTCTTCATGAAGCTTCAATTGATAAATAACTCGTAGATTAAACATATAAATAGTTTACTTTTAACGCAAAAAATCATGTAAACTCAAACATTTTATTGAAATTGTTTGAGTTTTTTTCAATAATATGTGATAGCCTAGATTTTGAAAGGTGTTATTTCTTTTATGCCGAACTTATTTAAATAGATTGGAAGAATTATATGTTTAAAAAAATGCTTAAATCACATGACTATTCAATAATAGGTGTTTATATTTTCCTTTGTTTGTTTGGACTTGTCATGATATATAGTTCGAGCATGGTAATGGCTGTCCAACGTTATGGATATCCAGCTGATTTTTTTTACGATAAACAAAAAATTAACTTACTTATTGCATTCGCTGCATTTTTATTTTTTGCTTTTTTTCCTTATAAAGCTTTTAGAAATAAAAAGTTCCTAATAACGATGACAATAACTGCTATACTTGCTTTATTTGCAGTGTCCGCTTATGGTTATGTCGGAAATAATGCACAAAGTTGGATTAGTGTTGGGTTTAGAAGTATTCAGCCATCTGAGTTTGTCAAAGTGTCTGTCATTATTTATTTATCTGCAGTATATGCTAATAAACAAGCATATATAAACCAGCTAAATAAAGGTGTATTACCACCAATAATATATTTAGTATTTGTTTGTTTTTTAATTAAAATCGAACCAGATAATGGATCTGCAGTAATTACTTTCTTAATAGGTATGACGATAATTCTTTGCTCTGGAATGAAATTTAAAACATTAATGAAACTAGCAGCTATTGCAGGAGGACTTGCATTATTGTTTGTTCCGTTTATCCTATTTAAATTTGATTCTATCGTAACTGATAATAATATGGCCCGTATTACTGGCTTTTTACATCCGTTTGAACTTGCTCAAAAGGAAGGTTACCAATTAGTTAATTCTTATTTAGCTATTGGATCTGGTGGGCTCAAAGGTGTAGGTCTTGGACAAAGTGTCCAGAAATTAGGATATCTTCCAGAACCACATACTGATTTTATTATGGCAATTATAGCCGAAGAATTAGGTATAGCTGGAGTTATTATAGTAATTGGTGGATTAAGTTACCTAGTCTTAAGAGGAATCTATATAGGCATTAGGTGTCGCGATCCTTTTGGAAGTATGTTAGCAATTGGTATTGCGTCTATGTTAGGAATTCAATCATTTATTAATTTAGGTGGAATGTCTGGCTTAATACCAATCACAGGTGTAACATTGCCGTTTATTAGTTACGGTGGATCCTCTATATTAGTTTTATCGATAGCGATGGGGATATTATCTAATGTCGCGATGTTTAAAAATTATGATGAAAAATATAAACATCAAAAAGTAGAGGATAAGCCAGTGTCACCATCAATCCCTTTGAATTATGAAAACAATTTTCGGTAAATAAAAAACTTGCATATTCATATATGCAAGTTTTTTTTTGGTGTTTAAAAACTCTTTTTATCCATTTTGTTTTGAATTGCAGCTTGATTTGATGCGACCACTTTATTTCGTGATAAAAGCATGATGAAATAACATAATAACCCAAATAGAAGTGTTATAAATAATGCATGGAGCAGAGCGAAATAAATATTAAGACCTGTTAGGACGACAATCGCACCAGAAGTGACTTGTAATGAAACGATTATAAAAGCGATAATCCAGCCTAAATATAAAACTTTTTGATGTTTATAATTTCTTATAGCAATAATCATTACGTAGGCAATCCAGATGAAAATTAATCCGGCTGCTAAGCGATGTCCCATTTGTATCCATTCATATTGATTCACTGGTAATGTAAATGAACCATTTACACACATTGGCCAATCATGACAAATTAGACTTGATTCAGTGTGTCTTACTAAAGCGCCTGTATATACTACAAAATAACTGTAAATAGTCACACCTATAATATGAAATTTCATACGTTTGTCGATAATAAGTTTTTCGGTATCAAATTTTTTATCGACTTCAAAAATTAGCAGTGTCAGTAGGAATACTGCTGCAAATGATATGAGTGAAATTCCAAAGTGTAAGGCTAGAACAAAATCTGATTGTGGCCAAAGCACTGCAGCTGCTCCGATTAAAGCCTGAATGATTAGAAAAGAGATAGACAAAATCGCTAATAGTTTTGTTTCGCGAATATGTCCTATAACCTTCCAACTCCAAATACTTAAAATAAGTACGAATATAGCAGCACTTCCGGATACGAGTCGATGAGCAAGTTCAATCACTAGTTCTGGTGTAATAACACTAGGGATTAGTTCTCCTTCACAAAGCGGCCAAGATCGACCACACCCCATACCTGAGTCTGTTTTAGTAACTAGGGCTCCTCCCAATAATACACCAATCATAATAAGAGTTGTGATAACGGAAAACCCTTTTAACTTACGGTACAATATTCCACCTTCTTACTATACTTAATTGTGATATCTTGATAGGTTTATACTTTTAATACCATAACTGATACTACCGAATCTTATTTTAAAAAACAACCGACAAAATTGTTACAATTCCTCTTGTGTAAACGGATTGCTTGAAAATCACTATAAAAATTGTACAATAGAGTTGATTCTTTAATGGTACGTTGTATTAATAGCTGTCACAGATTTGCCATACACTTATCAAAATTTATAGCAGTAAAAGACGTGAATATGGTTTAATATTGTATTGTGCGACCACTATTAATCCTCCATAATGATTTTTTGACGAATTATGTTATAATGTGTAAGTCGATTTAAAATACATACATTTTCCAATTCGTCAAACGCTTGTTCACTTATTGAACAAATACTGAAACTTCTCCAAAAATAGAGAAAATAACAGTATTATGGCTTATAGTAAAGATTGTAGAAGATATTTAGAAGAGAGGAGGGGTTGAATGGGGAATAGTCGTACAATTACAACAATCGATGAAACATCAAGTCCTGCAAAAACTACTTGGAGTGATTTTACGGCATTAATCAAAATCGGAATAGTGAACTCGAACTTAATCACTACTTTTACAGGTTTATGGTTAGCGTTTATGTTCACAGAGAAACACTTTCTCCAATCTCTTGATATAGTTATTTTAACCTTAGTAGGGTCAGCATTCATTATTGCTGGTTCATGTGCCTTAAATAATTTTATCGATAGAGATATTGATCCAATAATGCAAAGGACAAAGGGAAGACCAACCGTAACAGGGAAAATTAGTGGCTCTAAAGTATTAATAATTGGATTTACTTTAGTCGGCCTTGGATTATTAATGCTCTTTCTAACAAATATAGTAACAGGTGTCATCGGTATAATAGGGGTCTTTAGTTACGTAGTGCTATATAGTATGTGGTCAAAAAGAAGACATGTTAGTAATACAATTGTTGGAAGTATATCAGGAGCAGTACCACCTTTAATAGGTTGGGCAGCAGTTGATCCGACATTACCTACGATGGCTTGGATGCTATTCCTTATTATGTTTGTGTGGCAACCTCCACATTTTTATGCCCTTGCAATGAGAAGGGTTGAAGAGTATCGAGCAGCTTCCATTCCAATGCTTCCAGTTGTTAAAGGATTTGAAGTAACGAAACGTCATATTATTATTTGGGTATTATTATTATTACCTACACCATTTTTTATGACAGAATTGGGAATGGCTTTTGTTATTTTAGCAACTATATTAAATATAGGTTGGCTCGTTTTTGGATTAATTGGTTATAAGACAATGGATAATATAAAATGGGCGACTCGAATGTTTGTATATTCATTGAACTATTTGACGATTCTGTTTACAGGAATGGTAATTCTTTCTGTATTTTAACAAATGGAAATAAGCAATGATAGTTTGAATTATTAGGGGTATTCTTTCTTATTTATAAGGAATCCATATATTAAAAGGCTTGACCTTAAGTTAAGACATTGAATGAAAGAGGGGTTTGATGAAATTATGAAACAATGGCTGCGAAAAATGCGTATCGTGTCAGTTCTTGCGTTTCTGGCACTTATCCTGTCTGGATGTGGCGAGAACTACTTGTCCGCATTAAAACCAGCGGGTGAAGTAGCGGAACAACAATATGATCTCATAATGTTTAGTTTAGCTGTTATGACACTAGTTATTGTCGTAGTAACTGTTATTTTTATTTATGTCATGATACGTTTCCGCCGCAAAAAAGGTGAGGAAAATAAAATTCCTAAACAAGTTGAAGGAAGTCATAAACTAGAACTTGTTTGGACAATTATTCCAATCATTCTTGTTATTATTCTTTCTGTTCCTACAGTAGCTGTTACGTTCTCTCAAGGAGATGTTTCCGCTATTGGTAAAAAGGATGCAGATGGTAATCCGGAAAATCTAGTAGTTAATGTTCGTGCTCATCTATATTGGTGGGAATTCGAATATCCTGATTTAGGGATTGTAACGAGTCAGGACCTTGTAATTCCAACTGATGAGAGAGTTTATTTCCAATTATCTTCTGCGGATGTAAAACACTCTTTCTGGATTCCACCTCTAGGAGGAAAAATGGATAACAATCCGGAAAATATCAATAAATTCTTCTTACATGTGGATCAAGAAAAAGCCGAGGAAGCTAATAACGTATTTTACGGAAAATGTGCTGAGCTATGCGGACCGTCCCATGCTTTTATGGATTTTAAAGTGAAAGCGATGCCTAGGGACGAATTTGATCAATGGGTTTTAGATATGAAAAATGCTGAAGCTCCTGAACCAACTACAGATTTAGCTAGACAAGGTGAAGAGGTATTTAATAATAGCTGTATCACTTGTCACGCGATTTCCGCAAGTAATGATGCACCGTTATTCGCACCAAACTTAACTAATTTTGCTGAAAGAGAAAAAATTGCAGGTATCCTTGATCATAATGAAGAGGAATTAAAAAATTGGATAAGAGATGGTCAAAAATATAAGCCAGGTAATCCAATGCCTGAATTTAAAAAAGATGCAATTAGTGATGAAGATCTAGATGCTCTTGCAGCTTATTTAATGGAGCTTAAAGTACAAGATAAGTAATTTTGGCTCTTGATAAAGAGGGAGGTTAAAAGGTGAGTACTATTGCTCAGAAAAGAGGCTTTGGTGCCGCACTTTGGGACTACTTAACGACAGTAGACCATAAAAAGATTGGGATATTATACATCGCTGCTGGTGGTTTCTTCTTTCTTTTAGGCGGACTCGAAGCATTGATTATTCGTATTCAATTATTCGCACCGAATAGTGATTTCATTAGTGCAGGTCTATTTAATGAAATGTTAACTATGCACGGTACAACCATGATTTTCTTAGCAGCCATGCCGCTGTTAATTGGATTTATGAACTTAATAATGCCATTACAAATTGGAGCTCGAGATGTGGCATTTCCATTCTTGAACTCACTTGGTTTTTGGCTATTCTTTTTTGGTGGGTTGTTATTAAACCTATCATGGTTTTTAGGTGGAGCACCTGATGCAGGTTGGACTTCTTATGCTTCATTAGCATTGAATTCTACTACGCATGGTATTGATTATTACGCATTAGGTATCCAAATATCTGGTTTCGGTACATTAATGGGTGGTATCAACTTCTTAGTTACGATTATTAACATGAGAGCACCTGGTATGACATATATGAGGATGCCGTTATTTAGTTGGACTACTTTTATTGCTTCTACTCTAATTTTGTTTGCATTCCCACCTCTAACAGTAGCATTATTTATGCTTACATTTGATAGAATGTTTGATGCAAACTTCTTTAATGTAGTAGCTGGTGGTAACACAATAATTTGGGAACACTTCTTCTGGATTTTTGGACACCCAGAAGTTTACATCTTAGTTTTACCGACATTCGGTATTTTTTCTGAGATATTTGCAACTTTCTCTAGAAAGCGACTTTTTGGATATTCATCCATGGTCTTTGCAACAGTACTTATCGGTTTCCTAGGCTTCATGGTTTGGGCTCACCATATGTTTACTGTCGGTCTAGGTAGTATTGCCAATGCAATCTTCGCTGTAGCTTCATTTGCAATTGGTGTTCCTACTGGAATTAAGATATTTAACTGGTTATTTACTGCATGGGGTGGAAGTATTAAATTTACTACTCCAATGATGTATGCAGCTGCATTTATACCATCATTCGTAATGGGTGGGGTAACTGGTATCATGGTTGCTATGGCACCAGCAGATTATCAGTTCCATGATACGTATTTCGTTGTAGCCCATTTCCACTATGTAATTGTTGGTGGGGTAGTGTTAGCTATTCTAGCTGCTACACATTTCTATTGGCCAAAAATGTTTGGAACTATGTTAAATGAAACACTTGGAAAAATAACTTTCTGGTTGTTCTTAATTGGTTTCCATTTAACATTCTTTATTCAACATTTCCTAGGCTTAATGGGGATGCCACGAAGAGTCGCAACATTCTTACCTGGTCAAGGGTTAGACGCAGGAAACTTTATCAGTTCCATTGGTGCATTATTAATGGGTGTTGCGGTATTAATATTGCTGTATAATATTATTGTTACTTCTGTTAAGAATGAAAAAGTTGGCAACGATCCTTGGGGTGACGGAAGAACATTAGAATGGTCTTTACCATCACCACCACCGCACTATAACTTTAAACAACTTCCACTAGTACGTGGTATTGACACTTACTGGATTGAAAAAATGGAAGGGAAAAAAGAAGTTACAGCTGCAGAACCTGTAGGGGATATTCATATGCCTAACGGTTCAATTCTTCCTATATGTATTTCATTAGGATTCTTTATTGCTTCATTTGGAGCAATTTACCGTCAAGAACATTCTTGGGGGCTTGCAGTCCTAATCATTGGACTTGTAATTGCATTTGGTTCCATGTTAATTAGATCATTGAAAGATGATCATGGATACCATATTACAAAGGAAGAATTATTGAATGATAATGATAAGGGGGTAAGGGCATAATGCATGTTGAACAACCTTATACACCAAAAACATGGCCTGAATCACCCGAAAGAGCAACATTAGAGGGAAAAAATAAGTTTTTAGGATTCTGGTTGTTTCTAGGTGGCGAAACAGTACTTTTCGCTTCCTTGTTTGCAACATATCTTGCATTAAAGGATAAAGTACCAAATCCTGCAACTGATGTATTAGCTAAGGATTTATTTGAATTACCATTAGCATTTTTAATGACAATGCTATTACTAACAAGTTCCATTACAAGTGTGTATGCGATATATCATATGAAGAATTACCATTTCAAAAAGATGCAAGCTTGGTTGTTAATTACTGTATTATTAGGCTTGGGCTTCCTTGGATTAGAAATTTATGAGTTTTATCATTATACACATGAATATGGATTTGGATTTACAACAAGTGCTTTTAGTTCTGCATTTTATACGTTAGTCGGATTCCACGGTGCACACGTAGTGTTTGGACTTGGGTGGATTATCGCTCTAATGGTAAGAAATGCGAAGAGAGGATTAAGCCTATATAATGCTCCAAAGTTCTATGTAGCTAGTATCTATTGGCACTTTATTGATGTTGTATGGGTATTTATCTTCACTGTAGTATATTTAATGGGGATGGTGGGATAAAGATGGCAAACAACTTAAATTCTAACAATCCTAATGTAGAATATGAATATCGTCGTAGAAGAAATGCAGAGGAAATGCGTCACCAAGTAATTTCTTTCGCTATTTCCATCTTCTTAACGCTAGTAGCATTTGGTGCAGTGTATGCAGGCTTTGATAAATGGTTTGTAGTACCAGTAATACTACTACTAGCAGTTGTTCAAGTTATATTTCAATTATATTACTTCATGCACATGGGAAATAAAGGGCATGAAGCACCACAATTGTTTTTATATGGTGGAGCTATAATCGGCTTTTCCATCCTACTTGGTTTTCTAACAATTGTTTGGTGGTAATTAATAGTATGGGGCTTCCGTTAGTGGAGGCCCTATATTTTTTTGTTCATTTCCATTCTGGGATCTTGGAGAGAGTGGTGCGTCGACTAAAACCGGCACGTCCTCTGCAGGCTTAAGCTGCGACATCCTGCCGCTTCGCCTACATTAGTACATCCTGTATACGCTACAACGTCGACGTAACCTACCTCCTGTATGCCCACGTCGCTGACCAGGCGCCCTCCGCTTTTCTTTGTCTAGTTCCAACGCCTAGCGCCTAGCGGATTTCAGATCCCTTCCTACGATAAGTCAACATCGGTTCGTTCCTCGCCGTGTTTCCTTTATCTCGTCAGGGCTCTTAGAAATCCGTACGTCGCTGACCAGGCGTTTTCACTTTTCTTTGTCTAGCTCCAGCTCCTATCGACTAGAAAACTTCTTGTCCTTCTCCCTCCGATAAGTCAACATCGGTTCGCCTAGCGGCTTACCGTGTTTCCTTTATCTCAGTCAAAGGCCCTGAAGTTTTTACGTCGATTAACAGTCGCTGTCGCTTTTCTTTGTCTAGTTCCAACGCCTAGCGACTAGTGGATTTCAGATCCCTTCCTACGATAAGTCAACATCGACTCGTTCCTCGCCGTGTTTCCTTTATCTCGTCAGGGCTCTTAGAAATCCGTACGTCGCTGACCAGGCGTTTCCACTTTTCGTTGTCTAGCTTCGGGCGCCATCGGCTCGAGGTCAAATAACCTGAGCCAACGAAAGGTACAAAACACCTTTCTATGGCTCAGAACATTTGCTTGTCGCCGATAGTCAGGCGCCCTCCGCTTTTCGTTGTCTAGCTCCAGCTCCTATCGACTAGAAAACTTATTGTCCTTCTCCCTCCGATAAGTCAACATCGGTTCGCCTAGCGGCTTACCGTGTTTCCTTTATCTCAGTCAAAGGCCCTGAAGTTTTTACGTCGATTAACAGTCGCTGCCGCTTTTCGTTTTGTCATTAACTTGTCATTTGGTTTTGTTGAAGTGGGGGGATGGGAAAAGTATAATAGAGGTTAGGGAAGAAACCTAGTAAAGAGGTGAAGGTAATGCCTTTAAGTATTTTTGGATTTCGTGCATTATGGAGTCCATATTTTTTCATTTTTGTCGTTCTTATTATAGCTGGGTATTTTTATATCACTGTGAAAAATCGCCATAAATATTCAGAAAGTGAACCATTAAAGAAGAGTGAAGCAATTCTTTTTGTTATTGCAATGGTATTGTTATATGCAACAAAAGGATCTCCTGTCGATTTAATGGCTCATATCATGTTTACGTTCCATATGGTACAAATGGCAATTTTATATTTAGTTATACCTATACTTGTCATTATGGGTATTCCTAACTGGGTTTGGAGAAAGATAGTAGGTATTCGAGTAATCGAACCAGTTTTTAAATTCCTTACTAAACCATTAATTGCAATAATAATGTTTAATGGCTTATTCTCCGTTTACCATATACCATTAATTATGGATGCAGTGAAGATGAATATTTTTATTCATGCATTATATACTGTAGTTCTCTTTATATTTGCTATTTTACAATGGTGGCCATTAGTAAATAAATTAGAGGGACATCACCAACTACATGGTTTGAAGAAATTAGCTTATTTAATTGGTGATAGTGTATTATTAACACCAGCTTGTGGGTTGATCATCTTCGCACCAGCAGCTATGTATGGTACATATACAGACGGTGAAATGTGGATGAAGGCGATGGAACTTTGTGTACCGGGAACATTATTGACTAATCTATCGATAAGCGGACCAGAATTATTCGTCAATATGAAACCATTAGAGGATCAACAGCTTGGTGGAGTAATTATGAAAATAATGCAAGAGATTATTTTAGGAACAATGTTAATTAAGATATTCTTTGAGTGGTACAAAAAGGAACAAGAAGAAGGAGATAAAATAAACGAGGCAGCATTATTAGAACCAAGAACTCAACCAGCAGAGTAAAAAATATACAGAAAAAGAATGTTACAAGGGGAAGATAGAAGCCTATGTCGGTTCCATTATTACCAACATTAAGTACATTGTGTATTATAATAAGTGCTATCCTCGTTGCTATTGGATGGGGAAAGATTAGAAAAAGGGATATTGATGGTCATAAAAAAGTGATGACAGGTGCTGCTATATTTGCAGTAGTATTTTTCATCATTTATTCTAGTAGAACCATTTTTGTTGGAAATACTTCATTTGGAGGACCAGATGAGTATAAAATATACTACACTATATTTTTAATATTCCATATTACGCTTGCAACCATAGGAGCCGTACTAGGAATTATTTCACTTGTTACAGGTTATAAAAATAAGCTTACATTTCATCGCAAGCTTGGACCGATTACAAGTATTGTGTGGTTTTTAACTGCCATAACTGGTGTTGTCGTTTACTTATTACTTTATATCATCTATGAAGGTGGTACGACTACTTCCATGATCAAGGCAATTCTTGGGCTTTAACATAAGTGTTTAATAGTAGCTGCTTGGGTCTAGTATCCGGCAGCTTTTGTTAATTTTATAAACATGGTTAATAATTGCAGTGTTATTGCGTATTATTATTAATAATAAGCTAGTAAAGGAAAAAGAACATGGTTACATTGTCCATGTTCTTTTTAGTAAATTTATTCAGCAAATATTGCTAGTTCTTTATTAATTTTCTCAAGGATTTGCTTGCATTGTTTTACTAGATGCTCTGGAAAATACTCGTCTTCTCCATATTCAACGCCATGTGGATAATAATGCTTACCTAAAATTGGCTGCATTAATTGAATCACTGCATCGTGTGCTCCTACGTCACCTTCAATTGCATAACCTTGAACGCGTAGATAGTATGTACCTTCCTTAATTTGAAATTTATGATCGTATGTAACACGTTCATAATCCCATTGACCTGCTCTAACCATACCGTTTTGATCCATAACTTCATCTAAATTATTAAGATCAACTTTAATGGATTCAATACCACTATTTTCAAATTTCATTAGTTTTCCCTCCAATTGTTGATGTCAAATTTGACCTAATATCTATAATGAATAAAATTACTCCATTTTATAATAGTCGAAAGTTGATATTGTTGCAATGAATTGACGATAAGAGTACTGGTTTTGCCATTATTTATCAATAAATAAAGTTTGAAGACGATTGATTGGACCATATTATTTATTAGCTTTCATGAGGAGCAATTTTATTATCCGGAAATATTAACGTTTACAATACTTTCTATTATCGAACTTAGTATGTTGATGTTATAATAATCATAAATTAATTGATATATCCTACTAAAGTTCTAATATATGATGATTCATTGCTATTTCATGTGGGAGGTGATAATTCTGCGCAGCATTATTCGAATTATAATTTTAGTGCCTATTATCTTTATATTAATGATATATAGTTATTCTATTCGAGATGAAAATGAACCCTTAAAAGATAATTTGAGTTCTCCTAAGGTTGACTATACGATAGAAGAGGATACATCAACTATTACGAAACGACCAGATGAGGGCTTATCAAAATATATAGGTAAATCAGGTAAGGAATTTACGGAAGTGTATGGCGAACCACAAAGAAAAGAACCATCCGCCTACGGTTATGATTGGTGGATTTATAAAAGTTTTTCGGGTACTTATATGCAAGTAGGTGTTGAATATGGAAAGATTGTAACTATATATGCACTTGGTAATCAACTGAATGTAGCACCATTTCGTATTGGTCAAACAATCGAAGAAATTTTTCGTACTACATTTTTAGAAGCTGAGATTTTAGTTACTATTGAAGATGGGGCATATCGATTTGAGCTTTCCGAAGAGGATTTGAATATTCGGCCGCTTGTCCAATTAGGTGATATATACGCGCAATTATCACTAAATAAATACACAAGTAGTTTATCTAGTATACGTTTTTTTGATAAAGAAACGTTGATAGCAATGAGGCCATATGAATTAGTGTATCGAGGAGAATTAATTGAACCACCAGAAATAAGTGATACTGAATGGAATGAAATTGAGATAGGAATAGAACAACAAATCTTTGATATTACGAACGTAATTAGAGATAGGAATCAGCTTAAACGATTACAGTGGAACCAAGAATTGGGAAGAATAGCATATGAACACAGTAAGGACATGTTTGAAAATGATTATTTTTCACATGATTCACCAGATTTTGGGACATTAACTAACCGTTTAGAATCTAATGATATTAGTTATAAAAATGCTGGAGAGAATATAGCAGCTGAATATATGGATGGTCCAGCTGCAATTGAAGGTTGGTTGAATTCTGAAGCCCATCAGAAAGATTTATTAGCAGAAAACTTCACACATCTAGGTGTCGGAGTTTATCGTAAAAATTATACACAAAACTTTATAGAAATTGAGGATTAGTGATGGAGACCAAATTATGGTCTTTTTTTTGTATATAGTTAAGTATGATTACTACTAATAACAGCTTTATAAGTGAATGATGATAAACATCACATTTCCACCTAATTTTTCATACTTTAAATAATAATAGAAAATTATTTGAGGTGAGTGTGGTGGCGGAAAAATTACATCCATCCGTTGAAGAATTTAAATTATTTGTAAAAGAACACCCTGAATTAGTAAAAGCAGTTCGAAGTGGTGAAGGAACGTGGCAAGAGTTCTATGAAGAGTGGTATTTATTAGGTCCAGATGATCCTAAATGGTCTAATTATAAACTGAATCAATCTACGGAAAGTAATGATACAACAGAAGAATCCAGTGGTAATAGTAATTGGATTAACCAAATAACAGGTGTGTTAAAGAAAATGGATCCAAATCAACTTCAATATCATATTGGTCAGTTAAGTGAAGCTATTGGTGCTATACAAGGTGTAATGGGTCAATTCCAAAGTGAAAATAAACAAAATACAAGTCAATCTCAAGGGGCGAGACACCCTTTCGCATTTAGAAAAGACTAAAACGCTGGAGGGGAATATTTTGAGACAAGAAATAGTGCAATACATTCATTCTAAAAATGATTTGAAACAATTTATTAGAGAACAACCAATTTGGTATAGGAAGTTAGCTAGGCACCCAGAATTATTGGAGCAGTTTGAAATAGCTTCGTTACATTATTTCCAGAAAACAATCCCACATCGAGTTCAAAGGTTTTCTAATAACCTACATATGGCCTCGATGATGATGAGTATGCTGCAATCAATGAATCAATCTGAATAATATAATAGAAAATGCATGTAACCTTAATCATTAGTAAAAACTAATGATTAAGGAGTGATTTTCTTGAAGAAGATGTTTTATTGCGTAATAATTTTATTATTCTTAAGTGGATGTAAACAAGAAGTTCCTGAGCCTGAAGCTTTTACTGTAGAAGCTGCTGAAATTCAAAAGAAAGATTTTTCGCAAGCAATTATTAAGCACAATGTTCATGGCAGGAATGTGTTAGTGGAGTGTAATGTGAAAGATATACGCTTCGCTAATACCGCTAGTAAAAATAATGGAAAAGTTTTATTATATGTTAATAATAGGTTATACAATGAATATAATACTGCGGCCTTTGTTGTAAAAGGGTTAAAATCTGGAACACATAAACTAAAAGTTGAATTAGTGGATTTGAATAATAAGTCGTATGGAGTAAGTAAGGAATTTTTAGTCACAATTATCTAATAGATGTGCAAGCATTATGAAAACATGGTAAAATTACGATTGGAGGTGAGCAAATGCTTGCTACAATCGAAAGTGTAGAATTATTAGATAGAGCGGAACTGTTAGGTGAATTGATATTAACATCAGAAATTGCTGAAAAGTACCGTTTTTATTATAAAAAATTATATAATGATCCGGAAACAAAAAGGAAAATTGCAGAGTTTTCAAAAATGAAGGATCTATATGAAGATGTCCAAAGATTTGGGCGTTATCATCCCGACTATAAAGAGATAATGGTTAAAACAAGACAACTTAAACGGGATATGGATCTAGATGAAAATGTAGCAAATTTCCGAAAAGCAGAGACTGAATTACAGGGATTATTGGATGAAGTTAGCATGATAATCGGAAAATCTGTATCAGAAAACATAAAAGTTCCTACAGGGAATCCCTTTTTTGAGACTGGGTCTTCTTGTAGTGGGGGTTGCGGATCCGGTGGAGGATGTGGGTGTTCTTAATGCATGAAGAAAAGAAAATAGCTAATGGCAGACAAGGTGTTATTATTTGGTTATATAGCTTAAAGAATGCCAAGACTTTAAGGAGATTTGGAAATGTTCACTATATTTCTAAACGAATGAAATACGTTGTCTTATATTGTGCACAGGATGAAGCAGCAGGACTTGTAGAAAAGTTGTCCTCTATGCCCTTTGTAAAAAAGGCAGAACTTTCCTATCGACCTTATTTAAAAACAGAATTTGAGAATTCTAAGCCTGATAAAGCGAAGGAATATGATTATAGAATCGGATTGTAATGAATGAAGCTGTTATAAAGGTAAGGTCAAATACAACCTTGCTAATATGACAGCTTTTTCTATGGTAAAAATGGATAGACGATAGGAGATAATGAATTGAAGAAGTTTTTATTTCTTATAATACCCATCATTTTAATGACAGGAATAATGTTATATTTTCAATGGAATGGCTTCTCATCAGATGCGGAAGAAGCTGTTGTCCCTGTGAAACAAACGGTTCGCATGTTACATGATAAAAATATGATTAAGATTGAGCAAACAATTGATGGGCTAAAGAAGCAAAAATATACTATTGATTTACCCAAGCAAGCAGATAACATTGTATGTGAAGCAGGAAGTAATCAAAAATGTGAAATTGATGATGGTATTTTGAAAAATAATAAAAGTGTTGTCACAATATCTTATGAACTCCCAGCACCAAAGGACCAAAAGAGTATTTTATACGACAGTTTTGTAGTCGAAATTAAAGGTATAGAAGTAAAGTCAACCCGTTTGGAGATTTCTGATTCACTTAAGAGAGAGGGTAGCTGGGTCAGCCCTGGAAGATTAGTAGGCAGTAAGAGAATGGATTATATTGATTACTATGTGTATGAACTTAACGAGGTTAGCCCAATTTTATATTGGCAGAAAGAAGTGTTAGATTACATAGAAGTAAATGATAATCTTATTGTTTATAAAAATAATAATGTCGAGATAGATATCACTCAACTTGATTTTGAAGAGATCAATTCAACAAAAGATTATATCATATTCTCAAATGCACATACAGAATTTCAAACAGATTCATTACACCTTTTTCATGTACAAACTCCAATAAACACAATTCAAGAAAAAATTGTACTAGCAAATATGGATATGAAGTTTAATTTAGATAATAATTTGCACTGGTTACGTGAAATTGTGTTAGCCATCATTTTAGAGCGTCCAGTTGGAACAGACAAAGCAAAAGGGATGTATAAGGAACTTTCGGAGAAAATTAGTGAAAACGAACTAAATCATTTCGTTGATAAAATCAAAAATGATAACCGGATAATAACCTCACCAAAAGAAATGGATGAACTTTTGTCTACTGTATTGAATGCTCAAGTATTATTTTTTGAAATCAATCAGCATCAAAATACATTAATACCATTGATGTATAAGGATAGTCGAGAATTAATGATTGACAGTGATACAAATAAGGATATACAAGTAATTTTCGATGATGAAAAAATATATATTGAATTTATTCCTTTCTTACAAGCTATAGAGTACGAAGTGAGTTTAAAAGAGAATAGGGAAATTGCAGCAGAAAAAGGTGTAATTCAATATCATTTTTATCCGGAAGAGAAGAGGTTTATGTTAAATAATCAACGATATCAAATGACGCATAACCCTATTCGTTTATTTAATAAGGATCCTTATATTGAATTAAATGTTATTGATAAGCTTTTTAATGTTACTGTAGTTCAAACAGAAAAAGAAATAGTCATCAAATAATAAAAAAACCCTGCACATTATGCAGGGCCCTTCTAATTCCATTAAGGATAGAAGGCAAAGGGAGAGGAGAAACCGGAGGAAGAACTTAAGGGGAACGTAAGTCTTCTCCGCGGTTGGCAACAACATCACTTGATGCTGTTATCGTTATTATCGCCCTATAAGGATATTTTATACACATATACTATGTTAGAGCGAAAATTTCTTATTTGTGGAATGCATAAGGAACTTATGATAGGATGTAAAAAGAAAAAAATCTATTGTGAATCGGTGAAGTAATGAGAGTTATATCAGGATATTATAAAGGAAGACAATTAAAATCAGTGCCTGGGAAACAGACAAGACCTACTACAGATAAAGTAAAGGAAACAATGTTTAATGTCATTGGCCCGTACTTTTCAGGTGGGCTAGGCTTAGATTTGTTTGCAGGAAGTGGTGGTCTAGGGATAGAAGCCTTAAGCAGAGGGTTAGATAAAGTAATCTTTGTAGATAGAGATATGAATGCACTACAAACGATAAAAGCAAACGTTGGCTTATGTGGATTGGAAGATAAATGTGAAATATATCGAAATGATGCAGAGCGTGCATTAAAATCCATTATTAAGCGAGAAATCCAATTTGATTGTATATTTCTTGATCCACCATATCGTAAGCAAAAATTAGAGTCATTACTTAATATGATTGAGCAAAACAATTTATTAACAATAAATGGAACTGTGGTTTGTGAACACGGAACCGACGTAGTCCTTCCTAAGAAAATTGGTAATCTAGAACAGGGAAAAACAAGTGATTACGGAAATATTGGTTTGACAATTTATTATTTATCAGAGGCTATTAAGGAGGACTAACCAATGCCTAGTATTGCAGTTTGCCCCGGCAGTTTTGATCCAGTTACTCTAGGTCATATGGATATCATTCGTCGCGGAGCTAAAGTATTCGATGAGGTTTATGTTGCTGTATTGAACAATTCAACTAAGAATTCTTTATTTACAGTAGATGAAAGAATAAGTTTATTGAGAGAAGTTACAAAAGACATTGCAAATGTGAAAGTAGACACGTTTAACGGTTTGCTTATAGATTATGCTAAGAGAGTTCGAGCTAACGCTATATTACGTGGGCTTCGAGCCGTTTCAGACTTTGAATACGAAATGCAGATGACATCTATGAACCGAGTTTTAGATGAACAAATTGAGACATTCTTCATGATGACGAATAATCAATATTCATTTTTAAGCTCTAGTATTGTAAAAGAAGTCGCAAAATATCATGGGAATATTTCAGAGCTTGTACCACCAGAAGTGGAAGAAGCGCTTCAACGTAAATTCAAATAGGACGATAAGGATGAGTGCTCTTCTTATACAGGAGAACTCATCCTTTTTATATAAATAAAGATATAACATATAAGAGAAAGGATCGTAATTATTGGACCAATTTCTTCGAAATATTGCACTGTTTCATGCCACCACAAGTCATGTTGCTGTAGAAATACCGGAGCGGTTGTTTGAGTAGATTCAAGTTGAAATTTTGTAGCAATTGGCTTCCACAATAAGAACGTAAAAAATGCAGCAAATATACCTTGGAAAATTCTTGCTACAAAGAACGGTTTAAAATCTATGTCTGTCTCTGCTAAAATACTTGCTACTTGTGCTTGAACACTTAAACCACTAAAACCCAAAATAAAACTAACGATAATTGTTTTTTGCATTAAAGTTGCATTAGCGAGTTCACTCGTTAATTGACTACCTAATGTAATTTCAAATATGCCAGCAATTGCAGGAATACTCAATTCAATTGGTAATTGAAAGACAGATAAGAGGATAACAAAAAATGAAGCTAATATATGTGTAATATTTAATAGTAACAATAATTTATTTAGTACTGAAAATAAAATAATGAAGCCACCAATCATTAGTAACGTATGGATGGAAGATATAACAGCATCTCCTAATAATTTTCCGATAGGTTGCTTGTTTTTCATTCTTGTTTGATGTAATGCAGATAAAGCTTGTCTTATATTAAATACGGAAGAGGTTCTTTTTTGTTCTTTTATCATTTTATGATCTTTTCCATCTTTTCCGTAAAATCTCATCATAAGGCCAACGCAAAAATTACCTAAGTAATGCGTAAGTGCGAGAATGATTCCCAGTCTTGGGTTATGAAAAAAGCCAACAGATACAGCGCCGAAAATAAAAAGTGGGCTTGAAGCATTTGTGAAAGAGACAAGTCTTTCAGCTTCAATTTTCGTTAGTTGCTTTTCTTGTCTAAGTCTAGCTGTTAGCTTTGCTCCAGCAGGAAATCCAGTTGCCATTCCCATTGCCCAAGGAAAACCTCCAACTCCAGGTACTTTAAATAATGGCCTCATTAAAGGTTCTAATAATGTCCCAATAAATCTAACTACTCCAAATCCAATTAGTAATTCCGCAATCACAAAAAATGGAAATAATGAAGGGAAGACAATTTCCCACCACATTTTTAAACCACGAATGGATGCCTTAAATGATTCCTCAGGAAGAAAAATCATTGTAATTGCCATAAATGTTGCCCCTGAAGCTAATAAAATTGTCTTTAATTTAGATACATTCAATACCAATACCTCCTGTTCAACATCCACACAATCAATATACTCATAGAAATAATTTTTAGACCATAAAATGTTGTAGGAGGAGATTTGTGTGGGAATGCCTAAAGTTGGTTTGGCTCTTGGATCTGGAGGCGCAAGGGGATTTGCTCATTTAGGAGTTATTAAGGTGTTACAAGAAAACTCTATTCCAATCGATATGATTGCGGGCAGCAGTATGGGAGCACTTGTAGGTTGTTTCTATGCATTTGGTCATGATTTGGACCAGTTAATTAAGTTATCCACCGCGTTTAAAAGAACGTATTATTTAGATTTTACTGTACCAAAGATGGGGTTAATAGCTGGAAACAGAGTGAAACATTTAATTGACTTGTTTATGCATGGGAAAAACTTAGAAGATTTGAAGATTCCTGTATGCGTCATTGCTGCCAATCTACAAACAGGTGAAAAAGTGGAGTTCAAAAAGGGATCTATAGCACAGGCAGTAAGGGCAAGTATTGCTATACCAGGTGTATTTACTCCTGAGGAAATAAATGGATCATTGTTTATAGACGGTGGAGTAGTGGATCGCGTACCAGTTTCAACAGTTAAAAAAATGGGTGCTGATATTATCATTGGTTGTGATGTTGCTAGATTAAATACAAAAGCGGAAATTACGACGATTTATGATGTAATCATGCAGAGTTTGGATATACTTCAAATTGAAATAGTGGAAAATAGAAGAGAAGAATCAGACATTATGATTCGACCACCTGTAGAACAATTTAGTGCAAGAGCTTTTACTAACATTAACGAAATAATTAAATATGGTGAGATAGAGACACGAAAAATGCTACCAGCAATAAAAGCGAAAATGGAACAATTTAAATAAGAAAAGGAGAGACACGGAAAGACGTTTATTCTTTTAGTGTCTCTGGTTATTTGTCCTCGATCAAAACCCAACTTGTACTTTGCCAAGACTTATGAGCCTTTTGCTTGAATTCTCTCTGTTTCTTTTATTTTATCCTTACCTACATTATTTTGTTCAAGCCTCTTTCCTTTAAGTAAACAGGTGGTTGGGCAAACTCTTGCTTCAACAGCTTTGATTTATAAGGCTCATTTAACCCGGTCGCATATACATTTGTAGCTTTTACATCAAGCTGAATCATTTCGTTATCAAAAGCAGAAACTTTAGAAACAAGAGGGATTTCTATTTCCTTCTTAATTTGGTTTAAATAAACCCTACCAGCCTCACTCATCCCGAGTAAACGAGCATAAGAAGGAGTTTCACCTAATGAATGAATAGAGCTTTTGGGCGTATTCGTTAAAATATGTACACACATTCGTTGTAATCTAGTCCATGTATAACGTTTCGTCTTTATAATTTGCATAAAAGCCTCAAAGCTAGTGGCTGATTTTGCTGCTCTTAATAATCGGTTTTCTATTCCTTCTTCCACTTCATAAATCTCTCGCAGACTAGTTTCATTATGAGAAAACAACTGATATTGTAACAATGGCCAATAAACTTCCCAATCATGGAATTGGCCATAATTTGCATGATAACTTTCCAATTCAGATGTTGTGGATTTTGGTAAGTAAGGTTCAACATCTGAAAGGTTACCATTTTGCTGTAAAGCTTTTCGAATGGAAGTAGCACTAGCAATTGTAGCATTAGAAAAGTCTTGATCATGATATTCTGCATTTTTTCTTTTTACTGTATAAAAATCAAGTAAAGAATGTAATCTTTTAGCTGCTGCATAATAATGATAGCCGAGTATGTTATTTGGTTTTGACAAATCAATCATATCTTTATCAGGCTGAAGTTTGTCAAATGCTTTCGCTAAAGCAGTTGGATAACTTACTCCTTCTTTTATAAATGTGCGAATATAATGCTCATAACTATCCCTATGTTGTTCTAAAAATGTATATGTACTTACAAAATGATTTACATCGCCTGATTCACTACCAAAGCAAATTCCATTACACTTCAATGCATCTAGTATATAAACGGAGCCAAATGCAAATGCTTCTGCTTGTTGTACAGCAAAAGCGTATGGGAGCTCGATAACTATATCTACTCCTGCATGTAGCGCCATTTTAGTACGGGCCCATTTTGATACTAGTGCAGGTTCACCTCTTTGGAGGAAATTTCCGCTCATCACTGCAATGGTTATATCAGATTGTGATAGTTGTTTTGCTGATTGTATATGATATAGGTGTCCATTATGAAAAGGGTTATATTCTACTACTACTCCGACACTCCGCATAATCTATTTACCTCCTTTTACTAAAATCAATTCCATCCTTACATATATCATACTGTCATAATAGAAATTATAAACACCTTATGAATACTTGTATACTTGGAAAAGCTAATTGTTAGTGGAATCATATCTTTTAGATTTGTAATAAGTGGTGGGGTGTCTTACGTTTTAAGGCTTGAATAAATCCCGATATAATAAGTGCTCAGGATAATGTGTGATGCTACTGTTTTTTTATTGACAAACTTTGTGCTGAAAGCTATAATTACTTTTGTTGCCTAGAGGTGATATCGATGAAATGGACAGTTAATCAATTGCGGAAATATCGTGAAAATGGCCTGAAAATTGATGATTATGTCAACGTGGCAGAAGGATTAAAGAGACGTGACTCGGAAGTAAGAGGAGCATCTTTAATTCATATCACGGGAAAAGCCAAACTTGATTCACAAAAAGTAACTTTTGACCTTCATTTAACAGGGTCAATAATATTACCCTGTTCTAGAACTCTTGTAGATGTAGATTTTCCTATTGATATCCATTCAACAGAAATCTTTCTGTTAAATCCTCAAGAAGAAGAATTTGCCGAAATGGACGAATTCCACCATGCGGAAGCAGGTATTGTGGATTTAATGCCTATCATTGAAGAGTTACTTATATTGGAAATTCCAATACAAGTTTTCTCAGAAGCTGCTCTTGAAAATAAGGGTCTTCAGGCAGGAAGTGACTGGGAAGTAATGACGGAAGAACAATATTTGCAAGATAAGGAAAAAAAAGTAGATCCGCGTTTAGCAGGATTAGCTAAATTGCTGGATAACAATAATGAGTAAAATCAATCACTAGAAAGTGAACGTTATCCTTTTAAGGAGGTGGGAAGAATGGCAGTACCTAAGAGAAGAACATCTAAAACAGCAAAAAGACAACGCCGCACACATTTCAAACTGCAGGTCCCAGGTATGGTTGCATGCTCTAATTGTGGAGAAATGAAACTAGCACACCGTGTATGTAAAGAATGTGGAACATATAAAGGCAAAGAAGTAGCAAGCAATTAATAAAAAATCGTGAAGAGACCATGGCTCTTCGCGATTTTTTTATTATCTTAATATGATCTTAATTTTATTCTATCTCTCCTATTTGAAGCATATAATTAGAAAAAAATAGGAGTGATATATATGACAGCTGCACGCCAAGATGCATGGACTGCTGATGAAGATTTAGTGCTTGCGGAAATAGTGCTTGCGCATATAAGGGATGGGAGTACTCAACTCCAAGCCTTTGAAGCAGCAGGAAGAAAACTAAAAAGAACAGCCGCTGCTTGCGGATTTCGCTGGAACTCAAATATCCGGAAGCAATATAAAGAAGCTATCGATTTAGCTAAAAAACAAAAAAAGGAAAAGAAAAAGGAAGTAACGCAAGAAGTTGTCCCAACAGTAAATCCTTCAGTTCTAGTGAAAGAGAGTGTGGAAGCTGAAGTGAATGAACAGGAAGTTGTTAGTATTAGTGATGCTCTCCAATATATTAAAAGAATAGAAACTGAATTAGAAAATATTTCTAATTATAAAAAAGAAAATGCCAAACTAAGAAATAAAATAGATGAACTCAACGATGAGAATGCGAAAGTACTAAAGTCATTAGATAATTTAACGGAAGAATATAATATGTTAAAAGATGAATACAACTCCTTAATAAATGTACTGAACAAGGCAAGAAAAATGGCAGAAGACTTTAGCGCATAAGAGAGCAGATGAATTCAAGTTCATTAAGTTCTTTGAATGAAATGCGGTTGAGACAAACCGATTTAACTTGGATGTAGATCTGAATAATCTAAGTGTAGCTATACCGCTTCGGAAATACACTTCGCTTGTAACTATAAAAAATTTTATAATTGATAAAGTGACCGAACTATCTTATTTTGAAATAGGATAGTTCGGTTTTTATTTGCAACTATATTCCTTTTTCTCAACCTTTTTTTATTCCATTCTGCTTCTTTGCTATTTATAGTGGAGTAAACCATAATTAGCATCAATCGAAAGAATATGTTCTCTACATGTAAATTGAAAACTTAAATTTAAAAATTAATAAAGGCTTCCAACATGTCAAATATGTTGACACTTTGGTAAGCCTCGTTTTTGTACCTTTGTTTTTAAAATGATTTAGTATGCAGTTGGTTCAGCTGGTTGTTTGCGAACGAAGCACATAATACCTGCTATAATGAATAGTAATGCAGGTAAAAATCCAAGACCTAAGCTAATGATACCAACTAGTACACCGCCAACTATATACATCCAGCCTGCTAATTTCGGATTTTTATTACCTTTTATGCTTATGATAGCTATTATTCCAAAAATAATTCCAATAATGGATGCTATAATAATAGCCCAGCCACCTGTGGAGAATAGCCCAAGTACCACATCAATATCTTCTTGTACCATCATAGGGTCATCTTGAACTTGTTTTTCCACTTCAGCCCTTACTTCATCAGAAGATGCTGTCCAAATTAAAAACATTCCTAAAAGGCTCATTAATCCACTAATGATTGTTCCAATGATTCCTAGTGTAAATTCCGCTGTTCTTTTCAAACAAATACCTCCTAAAATATCATTCTGTTAATTATACGATATTTTGTATGAATAGTTTCATCTTTTTCATTATTTTTATTGAATTCGTCTCAAATGCGAAATAACTAACTACTTTCATTCTGTTTTTGCTACAATAGTACTATAAAATACAATGTTTATAGGTGATAACGTGAAGGTAGGAATAATTGGTGGTGGAGCGGTTGGACTACTATTTGGCTATTATTTAAGCCAAAACCATAATGTAACGATATTTACAAGAACAGTAGAACAGGCTAACGTATTAGGCAAGGAAGGTATAACTGTCTGCAGCGAGAATTTGGCAAAGACCCGCAAAGTTAGTGCTGAAGTAAGTCGTGATATGATAAAGAATCAGGACTTTATCATTGTAGCTATGAAGCAATACCATTTTTCCACACTTAATCTACCTGATATACTACCATCTGACATTCCAATATTATTTATTCAGAATGGTATGGGTCACTTGTCATTAATGGAACAAATGTCTAATGAGAAAATCTTCGTCGGTACCGTAGAGCATGGTGTTAGGAAGGTGAATAGTACGACAGTAGAGCATACTGGAATTGGACAGACGAATGTAGCGATTTATCGGGGGTTAGAAGGGGATTTTACTGATTTTCCACTATCAAGAGATCATCACTTTCCATTTGAAATTAAAAAAGAGTATGAAGTGATGTTGATTTCAAAATTATTAGCGAATGCAGTTATAAATCCACTAACCGCAATTTTCCAAGTGAAAAATGGTGAACTGATTACTAACCCTTATTATTTTTCTGTGTTTGAACAGCTTTTTGATGAAATCGTAAGCGTTTTTCCAACCGTTAATAAGGAACAGAGCTTCCTCCATATTAAACAAATTTGTTTGCAAACGAGAAACAATACATCGTCGATGCTTAAGGATATTATAAGTGGGGGAAAAACAGAAATTGATGCTATTTTAGGTTATATAATGGAAGAAGGAAATAAAGTTGGTAATGATATGCCACTCACCTCTGCTGTATACAACATGATAAAAGGAATGGAGTATAGGGGAGGAATAGAAAAATGATGGAATCGATTATGTCTTCTTTAACAGCGATAATTATCATTTTTCCGTTTGTTTTATTTATATTAGTATTTTATATTGGAAAACAAATAACAAACAAAAAGCGAAGTGCGAGGAACATAGCTATTAATGTGACTACAATCGCACTTATATTTTCTGTACATTTTATCATTATTTCAATATGGGCGAAGTCATTGATTTGGGCAATTATCTTATTTATGATTTTAAGTGCTATTATTTTTACATTTTTATATTGGAAATTTGCAAATGAAATTGTTTATCGAAAAATCTTTAGCAGATATTGGAGATTAAATTTTTTATTCTTTTCGTTTGTATATCTGATTTTACTTCTTTATGGATTAGGGTCAAGAATATTCGAAGCAGTGAAAATATAAAAATTAGTGCAAGTTATTATCCTTTTATTTCTGATTTTGTTATACTAACCGTTAGTAAATGAAGAAAGGAAGTACGGTATATGGAATTTGAAAGCATGGTCATTCCAGCAATGAACGACTTTGCTTCTCTTTATATAGAACAAAAAGAGCCCGTAAGAGGTTTCTTTCATTATGATATAACGGAGAACACAGTTTTTGAAAAAAGATATCAAGATGTAATGAATCGTAAGTATAACCGTGCAGACCTTGCAGAATGTATAAAAGCTTATATGTTGAAATTTCCCCAATCGGAGCAAACTAAAAATTCACTTAAAAAGCTGCAATTACATAATTCATCAGTAGTAATTGGGGGACAACAAGCTGGACTATTAACGGGTCCTCTTTACACAATACATAAAGTAATATCTATTATTAAATTAGCAGAACACCAAGAAAAGAAATTAGGGACACCAGTTATACCTGTCTTTTGGATTGCGGGCGAGGATCACGACGTACTCGAAGTGAACCATGTATATGTAGAAGCTGGTCAATCCATGAAGAAAATGAGTTATCAAGAAGTAAATGTCAATGAGAAGAGAATGACATCTGATATATCATTTAATAAAGATGAGATGAAAAAGTGGATTGATTCTATCTTTATGCATTTCGGAGAACGGAAGTATACAAAAGAATTACTCTCATTCATTGATGAAGTTTTACAATCCAGTCATACGATAACTGATTTGTTTTCTTACATTATTATGGAGTTATTTAAAGATTATGGATTGCTTATTATGGATGCTGCAGATCCGAACATTAGAAAGTTAGAACAATCTTACTTCGAACAACTAATTAATGAAAACACTCAAATCACTAATGCAGTTTTACAACAACAAGATATAATTACAGGTCACGGTTTTAAAAAAGCGATCGAGATAGACGCGGATTGTGCAAATATTTTTTATTACAAAAATAATGAACGCTTATTATTAAATTATGACCCGCTGGAAGATATGTTTGTGGAGAAAAAAGGGAATTTTCAAATCGAGAGACGATTATTACTGGAGGAACTGAATTCGAGTCCTGAAAAATTTAGTAATAATGTTGTAACTAGACCTGTCATGCAAGAATTTGTTTTTCCAAGCTTAGCATTTATCGCTGGGCCAGGTGAAATTGCATATTGGGGTGAGTTGAAGCAAGTATTTGAACATTTGGGAATTCAAATGCCACCAATTATTCCAAGGTTGAATATGACCTTTGTTGAGGCTGTAGTGGAAAGAGATGTTAATGAATTAGAACTGGATTTAAAAAATGTACTAAAAAATGGTGTGAATTCTTCCTTGCAGGACTTTCTTGACTCAGAAAGAGATCAAGAATTGATATCCAAGTTAGATGAGATTGCATCCTATTTAAAAGCTGAATATAACGATATTTTTTCTAGACTCGAAGAAAGTGATCGCGGTCTACTTCCTTTAGCGAAAAAGAATTTAAACTTTCATTTACTGCAACTAGAATTTCTAGAAAGAAAATCAAACTATAATATGGAACAAAAATTCCAGGCAACTTTAGATAAATATAAGAAAGTAGAACGTCATCTTTACCCTAATGGAATTCCACAAGAAAGAATATGGAATATCTTCTATTATTTAAATGAATATGGTTTATCTTTTATAGATCAGCTAATGATGGAGAATTTTGAATTTGATGGAAAACATAAGGTGATTAAAATTTAAACGACCTATCCCACTAAGGGAAAGGTCGTTTTTTTTATTTCTAGGAAAAAATAAGGAATTTTTTATGAAATACAGAAAAAGAGTGGTGAAAGGTGGGGGGATGTGGTACATTAAATATAGAAAGTGGGGGCATTAATATGTTCATGGGAGAATACCAACATAATATTGATGCGAAGGGTCGTTTAATAGTCCCTGCAAAATTTCGTGAGCACCTCGGAGAAACTTTTGTAATTACTCGTGGGCTTGATCAATGTTTGTTCGGTTATCCTCTTGAAGAATGGAAACGAATAGAGGAAAAGTTAAAGACACTCCCAATGACTAAAAAAGATGCCCGTGCATTTACACGCTTCTTCTTTTCTGGAGCGGTAGAATGTGAAATTGATAAGCAAGGCAGGATAAACTTGCCAACAACACTACTTGGTTATGCAAAATTAGAAAAAGAATGTGTAATTTTAGGTGTTTCAAGTAGAATTGAGATTTGGAGTAAGACATTATGGGAAGACTATTTTGCAGAATCAGAAGAATCATTTGCTGAAATAGCTGAGAACATGATTGACTTCGATATTTAATTTCAAAAATCTCTCTATTTCATGTAAAAAAGATGCAAAGAAAGTAGTGACAACCATGTTTAATCATACAACTGTGTTATTAAATGAAACTGTTGAAGGTTTGAATATTCGCCCGGATGGTACATATGTAGACTGTACACTTGGTGGAGGTGGGCATTCCGAAAAAATTCTTTCTCAATTATCAAGTGAAGGAAAACTGATTGCGTTTGACCAAGATGAAACAGCAATAGCACATGCAAGGGAAAAGTTATCTAAATACAAAGATAATCTAATATTTGTAAAGAGTAATTTTAAACATCTGAAAGAAGAAGTAAACCGTTTAGGATTTTCTAAAGTCCATGGGATTGTATATGATCTAGGAGTATCTTCACCACAGTTAGATACACCAGAACGTGGGTTTAGTTACCACCACGATGCCCCACTCGATATGCGTATGGATTTAGAAGGGGAGATTACCGCTTATGATGTAGTGAATCACTGGGCTTATGAAGATTTGGTTCGAATTTTTTTCAAATATGGGGAAGAGAAGTTCTCGAAACAAATCGCACGAAAGATTGAAGCTGCACGTGAAAAATCACCAATTAATACAACAGGTGAGTTAGTAGAGCTTATTAAGGAAGGGATTCCTGCACCAGCAAGACGAAAAGGCGGTCATCCTGCTAAACGAGTTTTTCAAGCGATTCGTATTGCTGTAAATGATGAATTAAATGTATTTGAAAGTTCTTTGAATCAAGCAATTGATTTGCTTCATCCAGAAGGGAGAATATGTGTAATTACTTTCCACTCTTTAGAGGATAGAATTTGTAAATCAGTATTTAAAGAAGCAAGTGAAGGACCACCATTACCTCCTGGATTACCTATCATTCCTGAAGGATATGAGCCACTCATAAAACTCATTAATCGAAAGCCAATTATTCCTTCGCAGGACGAGCTGGAAGAGAATAACCGCGCTAGATCATCAAAATTAAGGATTGCAGAAAAATTATAGTAGTATAAAATATAGTTATTGGAGGGAGTTATTTTTGAGTAATTTAGCACGTAAATATCAACAACAATATAAACCAATAGAACAAACTGAAGTCCAGAAACAGACGATTAGACGCAAATCACTAATTACTCCCGGTGAAAAAATTCTTGCAGTTATGCTAGTAATATTTCTTGCTATTATGGCAGTTCAAATAATTTCCTCTCAAGCGAATGTTTATCAAATCAATATGCAAATTGAAGACACGAAAACCGCTATTCAGGAACAGGAAAAAATAAATGGAGATTTAGCAATGCAAGTAAGTGACATGAGCCGGTATGAGGAAGTTTGGAAAAAAGCAAAAGATTTAGGATATAAATTAAATGCAGATAATGTTAAGGTTGTTGGAGAATAATGAATAAAAAATATAGAAACATTGGAGCAGCGAGCTTTTTTATCTTCTTTAGTCTGCTCTTTTTTGTGTTAATTGTCCGATTTATTTCTATTCAATACACTGGAGAAGTGGAAGGAAAAGTATTAACGGCTCAAGCTGCACAATTATATATGAGAGAAGACGTTATAAAAGCACAACGTGGAAGTATTTATGATAACAACGGTGAAGTTATTGCTGAAGACGCAGCATCTTATACATTAGTTGCTATTCTTTCAGATACGATGACAACAGATCCAGATTATCCGCGACATGTAGTTGACCCTCGTAAAACAGCAGCACAATTAGCACTTCATATTGATATGAGTGAACAAGATATATATGATCGTTTAACTCAAGAAGGAAGATTTCAAGTTGAATTTGGACGTGCAGGTAAAGATTTGTCTAACTCTGTGAAAATAGCAATAGAGGAACTTCAATTACCTGGAATAACATTTATTAAAGATACGAAACGATATTACCCAAATGGTATTTTCGCATCGCATTTAATAGGTTATGCACAAAAAGATGAGGAATCATCAGAAATAGTTGGAGTTACAGGACTGGAAAATAGCTACAATGATTTACTTGATGGTGAAGACGGTTCTTTTAAGTATGAAGGAGATATATGGAATTATATTTTACCTAATTCTAAAAAACACGTAGAAGAACCGGTAAATGGACAAGATATTTATTTGACCATCGATAAGAAGATTCAAACTTTTCTTGAAGACGCTATGAATAAAGTGGATGAACAATATAAGCCGAAACGAATTATGGCTGTTGTAGCGGACCCGAAAACAGGGAAAATCTTAGCAATGGGCCAACGTCCCACTTATCATCCAACGACACGAGAAGGTATCGATCAATCTTGGCATAATGAGATTATTGAGACTTCATTCGAACCAGGTTCAACGATGAAAATCTTTGCACTAGCAACAGCAATTGAAAAGAATGTATTTAACCCAAATGACAAGTTTGCTTCTGGACAATATTGTTTAGATGGTAAAAATTGTATAAATGACCATAACTATGGTAAAGGATGGGGAACTATTTCTTATCTAGAAGGCTTTCAGCGTTCATCTAACGTAGTGATGGCCAAATTATTAGAAAAAATGGGTGCAGAAACTTGGCTTGAATACATGAATAAATTCAAGTTTGGGATGAAAACAAATATCGGACTTCCGAATGAAGTACCAGGAAAGATCTTGTATAATTGGCCAATTGAGAAAGTAACAAGTGTGTATGGGCAAGGTACCACTGTCACTGCTATTCAAATGGTTCAGGCGATGTCAGCAATTGCAAACGATGGTAAGATGATGAAGCCTTATGTCGTGGACAAAATTGTGGACCCGAATACCAAAACGGTTACAGAAACAAAACCAGAAATTGCAGGTAATCCGATATCTGCTGATACAGCTAAGCAAGTACGAGAAATATTGGAATCCACTATTACTTCTGAACATGGAACTGCAAAAACGTATCATCTTGAAGGGTATAGAGTCGGAGGAAAAACAGGTACTGCTCAAATACCAAATCCAAATGGTAAGGGATATTTAAAGGAACGGAATCAGTATATCTTTTCCTTTCTAGGTTTAGCTCCGGTTGATAACCCACAGCTAGTTATGTATGTCGCTATCGAGGAACCACAAATCGAACCGGATGAAAACGGTAGTAAGCCAGTTTCGATGATTTTTAATACTGTAATGAAAACAAGCTTGCAATATTTAAATATTGAACCTGAAAAGACTACAGAAGTAAAGAATACTAGTTTACCAGACTTAACAAAAATGAAACTACAAGATGTACAAACATTTGCGCAAGATTCTAATTTGGAATTAGTTACGATCGGAAAAGGAAACAAAATAGTAGAGCAATTCCCAGCTAGTGGAGTCTCCTTGCTAGAGGGTGAAAAAATTATAGTTAAAACAGACGGTGATATATTTGTGCCTAATATGACCGGATGGTCGAAGCGCGATGTATTAAAGATTGCTCAACTTGCTAGCTTAGAGCTTAATATGGTTGGTAACGGTTATGCATATAAGCAAAATTTTCAACCTAATACCTCTGTTCAAGCAGGTGATCAGCTAGTTGTCCATTTTGAAACACCAGCTGCAAAGATAGAAAGGGAACAAGCTGAATCACAATCTGATGCAGAAGACGAAGTTACAGATGAATAAAACGACATAAGAAAAGTCTAATACCGAACCAATTAGAAGCCTAACTATTACTTGAATATGTTCAAGTTAGTTCGGCTTTTGTTTTTTTATGCTTATTAGGATATACGTTTTTCGTAAAGTAGCAAATTGTCTAAGAAAATGAGCAATTAACAGTTTGATTGTGGGATGACAGAAAAGGTATTTTCGTAGAAAGATAACTGCAAAACTTTGATTGTAATTTTCATCCAGTAATTGGATTCTGTCATTCCATTTTTTTCTGTTACACCTTTCCCTTTCGTTCTACTTATAGTGGACGAGGCATATAGTTGAACAAGCCTACAGAAAAGGGAGGACCTATTTTGAAGCGTGTATCAACTGTTACTGTTAGGAAAAGATTGTCATTTATATTACTTGCCGGATTATTAATATTTTTCATCATAGATATTAGGCTAGGATATGTACAGTTTGGTTTAGGGACTGAACTAACAGAAAAGGCAAGAAATCTATGGAGCCGGAATATCCCATTTGAACCTGAACGAGGTAAGATTATAGATAGAAATAGTGTTGTTATAGCTGAGAATTTAAGCGCACCAACCGTATATGTAGTTCCAAGGCAAATTCAAGATCCAGCAAATTCGGCGAAAAAGCTAGCTGCCGCTTTAAATGCATCAACAGAAAAGATATATCAACAAATGGTGAAAAGATCATCGATTGAAAGAATTTCTGCTGGTCGAAAGATATCTTATGAAAAAGCAAAGGAAATAAATGCATTAAACATAAAAGGTGTATATATTGCAGAAGACTCGAAACGTCACTATCCATTTGGTGATTATTTATCACATGTATTGGGCTTTACAGGCATAGATAATCAAGGATTAATGGGATTGGAATTGTATTATGATAAAGAATTAAGTGGCACAAAAGGATCAGTTCAATTCTTTTCCGATGCTAAAGGGAGAAGAATGCCAGATATGTCAGATGAGTTTGAACCTCCTG
Source organism: Lederbergia graminis (assembly GCF_042655485.1). Lineage (NCBI taxonomy): Bacteria > Bacillati > Bacillota > Bacilli > Caryophanales > Bacillaceae > Lederbergia > Lederbergia graminis. Next base: position 720,053 of record NZ_JBHSMC010000001.1, on the reverse strand, counting down.
TTGACGGATATGATTTAAGATTAACAATCGATACAAAGATCCAATCAATTATTGAACGGGAATTGGAGAATGCAGAAGCATTATATAATCCAGACGGTATTATCTCGATTGCAATGAATCCAAATAACGGTGAGATATTAGGGATTGCTAGTAAACCATCCTTCAATCCAGCAAATTTCCGTGATGTCCCTCAGGAAGTGTATAATCGTAATCTACCTATTTGGAGTACGTATGAACCAGGTTCTACCTTCAAAATCATCACCCTTGCAGCTGCTTTAGAAGAAGGGAAAGTTGATTTAGAGGAGGAACACTTCCATGACCATGGATCCGTAAAGGTTGGCGGAGCTACATTAAGATGTTGGAAAAGTGGCGGTCATGGTAGTCAGACATTTTTAGAAGTAGTAGAAAACTCTTGTAACCCTGGTTTTGTTGAGCTTGGACAACGTCTTGGTGAAGAAACATTATTCAAATATATTCGTGACTTTGGTTTTGGGCAGAAAACGGGTATCGATTTAGCAGGAGAAGGAACAGGAATCTTATTTAAACCTGAACAAGTAGGACCTGTTGAGCTAGCTACAACTGCTTTCGGGCAAGGTGTATCCGTAACACCGATACAACAAGTTGCTGCTGTAGCCGCTGCTATTAATGGTGGAATATTATACACTCCGTATGTAGCGAAAGAATTGATTGACCCTATTACAGGAGAAGTAGCAATGAGAAAAACTCCAGTTGAAAAAAGAAGAGTTATTTCAGAAGAAACTTCGAAGCAAATTAGACATGCATTAGAAAGTGTTGTAGCACAAGGTACAGGTGGTAATGCATTTGTCGATCATTTTCGTGTAGGTGGAAAAACTGGGACGGCACAGAAAGCAAAAGATGGTAGATATTTAGAAAATAATCATATTGTATCATTTATTGGTTTTGCCCCAGCTGATGATCCGCAAATTGTTGTATACACAGCTATTGACAACCCAAAAGGAGTTGTTCAATTTGGTGGTACTGTAGCGGCGCCAATTGTCGGGAATATAATTGGTGATGCACTAAGGGAAATGGGTGTAGAGCCACGAGATGAACAAATTGAAAAAGAAAAAAAATGGAATGATCCAATAACTTCAGAAGTTCCTGATCTAAAAGGCATGACAATAAGAGAGATTCAACAAAAGATGTACAATTTTAAACTAAATGCTAGTGGAGAAGGAGATAAAGTTGTCCATCAAATTCCAGAACCAGGTGTTAAGTTGGAGGAAGGATCTGTAATTCGTGTCTTTATAGAGTGAAGTGAACGAGCGGCATGATACATTCATGACCGCTTCTCGTTTGAATATCGATTTATATGCTAAAAATATAGATAAACATAGCATCATACTAGATTTTTTTGTAGAATAGACTAGAATGCTTTTGCATTAAACAGAAAGGCAGAAGAAGTGAAAGGACTGATGAATATGAAATTACATACACTTCTCCAATCTATTCCAATGATTCAATTGCCTAAAGCTAATCCAGAAATTTTAAACATCGAAAATAATCATAAAAATGTTCAACAAGGATGTTTATTTATTTGTATTTCAGGTTTGGTGTTTGATGGCCATGATTTTGCGAAAGAAGCAGTAGAGAATGGTGCTGTTGCAATTATTGCGGAAAGAAAATTGGATGTAAATGTTCCCGTTATTATTGTGAAGGATAGTAAACATACAATGGCGATTCTTGCTGATCGTTTTTACAATCATCCATCCCAGAAATTCCACCTGATTGGAATAACAGGTACTAATGGGAAGACTACTACAAGTGCTTTAATTGAAACAATATTCAGTAATGATCAACAAAATACAGGGTTAATTGGAACTATATATATGAAAATAGCCAATCGTCAACTAGAAACTAAAAACACTACTCCAGATAGCCTAGTGTTACAGTCTGTTTTTGATCAAATGGTTTCCGAGAATGTTGATGCAGTAGTAATGGAGGTATCATCTCATGCACTTGTTCAAGGACGTGTAAATGGGAGTGACTTTGATGTTGCAGTTTTCACCAATTTAACGCAGGACCACCTTGATTATCACCATACAATGGAGGAATATCGCAGAGCAAAAGGATTATTATTTTCTAGACTTGGTAATACGTATACCAAACCTAAATATGCAGTTCTGAATGCAGACGATCCAGCAACGAAGTACTTTATGGCCGAAACTGCTGCGCATGTTGTCACATATGGGATTGAAACTCCTGCTGATTTTTCTGCAAGTAATATTAAACTTGGTAATACAGGTACGCAATTTACACTTCATACCCCTGAAGGTAAGCATGAAGTTTCCATGAAGTTAATTGGAAAATTTAATATTTATAATGTGCTTGCTGCTATAGCTAGTACTTTTGTATCTAATATTCCATTATCGACTATCATAACATCTATAGAAGGTGCAAAAGGTGTATCAGGTCGATTTGAAGTAGTAGATGGAGGGCAAGATTTTTCAGTTATAGTGGATTACGCCCATACTCCAGATAGTCTTGAAAATGTATTGAAAACGGTAAGACAGTTTGCTAAGAAACGCATATTTGTTGTAGTTGGTTGTGGAGGCGATCGTGATCCATCTAAACGTCCATTAATGGCAGACGTAGCTTGTACATATGCAACGAATCCAATTTTTACTTCAGATAATCCAAGAAGTGAAGACCCAATGGCTATTTTACGTGATATGGAACAAGGGGTAGTGGGAAATAGTTATGAAATAATCCCTGATCGAGCGGAGGCAATTAAAAAAGCAATAACTTCTGCAGAGAGTGGAGATATTGTATTAATTGCTGGTAAAGGGCACGAAACGTACCAAATAATTGGCAATAAAGTGCTTGATTTTGATGATAAGAACGTTGCATTACAGGTTATTAAGGAGAGATAAATATGATGGTGAGCGTTATTTTATATGCAGTGATAACAGGATTTATTATTTCAGTGCTCATTTCACCATTTTTCATTCCTTTTCTAAGAAGACTTAAGTTTGGTCAGAGTATTCGAGAAGAAGGACCGAAATCGCACATGAAAAAAAGCGGAACTCCAACAATGGGTGGTATTATTATCTTATTTTCGATTGTAATTACTTCACTTGTCATAACCGCTATCTTTTCTGAATTGAATAAAGAAACATATTTACTGTTATTAGTATTGCTTGGATATGGTTTGTTAGGTTTTTTAGATGATTTCATTAAAATTGCTTTGAAGCGAAATCTAGGATTGACATCTTTACAAAAATTAATAGGGCAAATCATCATCGCGATCATTTTTTTCCTTGTATTGCGAGCACATGATTTTTCAACAGAAATTCAAATACCGTTAACGGACTTTTCGTTTGATTTAGGATGGGGTTATGCACTATTTATTATTTTCTGGCTAGTTGGTTTCTCTAATGCGACTAACTTAACAGATGGTCTAGACGGATTACTATCAGGTACTGCTGCTATTGCATTTGGAGCATTTGCAATCCTTGCCTGGAGCCAAGAATTATTCGATATCTCCATTTTTGCTGTATCTGTAGTTGGCGCTGTTTTAGGATTCCTTGTATTTAATGCGCATCCCGCGAAAGTATTTATGGGGGATACTGGTTCACTAGCATTAGGAGGGGCAATTGCAGCAATCTCGATTTTAACTAAAATGGAGGTCATCCTACTAATTATCGCAGGAGTTTTTGTCATCGAAACATTATCTGTTATCCTGCAAGTAGCTTCTTTTAAATTAAGAGGAAAAAGAATCTTTAAAATGAGCCCGATTCACCACCATTATGAACTATCTGGCTGGTCTGAATGGCGTGTAGTTGTTACATTCTGGGCTGTTGGTATCCTTTTCTCTATATTAGGAATTTATATTGAGGTGTGGTTGTAATGAATAAAGTTACAAAATATAAATGGAAAAAAGTCCTTGTACTTGGATTAGCCAAAAGCGGAGTAGTTGCAGCATCCTTATTACATGAACTAGGAGCGTTTGTAACAGTAAATGATTATAAACCTTTTGAAGAAAATCCTGATGCACAAGGATTACTAGAGCAAGGGATTAAAGTCATTTGTGGGAGTCATCCTGTGGAATTACTGGATGAAGGCTTTGAATTGATCGTTAAAAATCCTGGGATTCCATACACTAATCCAATCATTAGGAGAGCGCAAGAACTAGGACTACCAATTATTACGGAGGTAGAACTTGCGTACGAAATTACAGAATCAGATATTATAGGGATTACTGGTACAAATGGCAAAACAACCACGACGACTTTAATTTATGAAATGATGGATAAAGGAAATAAAAATCCGCTAATAGCTGGTAATATAGGGACTGTAGCCTCAGAAGTAGCTCAAAATGCGACAACAGAGGATACGATGGTTGTGGAATTATCTTCTTTTCAATTAATGGGAATTTCTGCTTTTCGTCCTCATATTGCGATCATAACAAATTTATATGAAGCGCATTTGGATTACCATTCTTCATGGGGAGAGTATATTCAAGCGAAAATGAATATAACAAGTAACCAAAGTGAAGAAGACTTCCTTATCGTAAATGCTGATCAAGATGAGTTAATGAGCTTAGCTAAGCAATCTATCGCTCAAATAATTCCGTTCTCAACAAAACAGTACGTTGAAGACGGTGCATGCTTGATGAATGGATCTATCTATTTTAGAAAAGAAAAAATAATCAATGTAGATGAGATTGTATTACCTGGGGTACATAATTTAGAAAATATTTTAGCTGCAGTTGCTGCTGCTAAATTAAAAGGTGTCAATAATGACGCTATTCAGCAAGTACTGACGACATTTCCAGGGGTGAAACATCGTACACAATATGTTGCAGAGATTCAGGGGAGAAGATTCTATAACGATTCAAAGGCAACGAATATCCTTGCAGCAACTAGTGCATTAAAAGCCTTTAATGATCCAATTATATTATTAGCTGGTGGACTTGATCGTGGAAATGAGTTTGATGCTCTTATTCCTGTGTTAAAAGGTGTTCGTGCACTTGTATTATTTGGAGAGACTGCACCTAAAATAGAAAAAGTTGGTAAGTCTGTAGGAATAGAAAAGATTATCCATGTCGATAATGTGGAAGAAGCTGTTCCAGTGGCATATGAAATATCAGAACCGGGAGATATCATTTTATTGTCTCCAGCATGTGCAAGTTGGGATCAGTATAAAACATTTGAGGTTCGTGGTGATATTTTTATCCATGCAGTGCATAAACTTGAAGAGAGCAATTAACTTTTCATGCGTACATCATTTGGCAATACACCTAAGAATGCTCGAAAATATGCTCTAAAATGAGTGTGCAGAGGTGTTGAGAATTGCCATTAAAAAAAACGGCTCCTGATTTCATATTAATATTAGCAACATTTTTATTACTCTCAATCGGACTAATTATGGTTTATAGTGCGAGTGCTGTTGCAGCTAATTATCATTTTTCGGATTCCTTTTTCTTCGCAAAACGACAGTTGTTGTTTGCTGGAGTGGGCATTATCGCAATGTTTGTGATAATGTATGTCGATTACTGGGTAATTAAAAAATGGGTAAAACCTATTCTCATTATTTGCTTTATCCTTTTAATAGCGGTATTAATACCAGGCGTCGGTATGACACGAAACGGATCAACAAGTTGGATTGGAGTGGGGGCTTTTTCCATCCAGCCATCTGAATTTATGAAATTAGCAATGATTGCATTTTTAGCGAAATTTCTTTCAGAAAACCAACGGTATATTACTACAGTTAAAAAAGGGTTGCTCCCTTCTCTCTCGTTAGTATTTATCGCATTCGGTTTAATAATGTTGCAACCTGATTTAGGGACAGGAACAGTAATGGTTGGGACATGCATCTTAATGATCTTTACAGCAGGTGCAAGAATCCTGCATTTCGCAGTTCTAGGACTAGTAGGCGTGGCAGGTTTTGTTGGACTAGTTATTTCTGCACCATATCGGATTGCTAGAATTACCTCGTTCCTAGATCCCTGGCAAGATCCTTTAGGTAGTGGATTTCAAATTATTCAATCCCTTTATGCAATTGGACCTGGCGGACTGTTTGGATTAGGATTAGGAGAAAGTAGACAAAAGTTTTTCTATTTACCTGAGCCGCAAACCGATTTTATCTTCGCAGTGATCGCTGAAGAGCTCGGTTTTATAGGTGGTAGTGTTATCTTATTATTATTTGCATTATTGCTATGGAGAGGAATTCGCGTAGCGCTTGGAGCGCCGGATTTGTTTGGAAGTTTTCTTGCAGTAGGTATTATTTCAATGATTGCAATCCAAGTAATGATAAATATAGGGGTTGTTATCGGTTTAATGCCAGTTACTGGAATTACCTTACCATTCCTGAGCTACGGTGGATCCTCATTAACTTTGATGTTAATGGCCGTTGGGATTTTATTAAATATTAGCCGTTATTCTAAATTATAAGTTGTAAAAAGGACTCTATTTTGGGGTTCTTTTTTCATTTGATTCGTATTTTCATTACAATTATACAACAATAATTATTGAACACTTTCTTCGGGGGGAAAATATAGTAAGATAATGTAAGAGTTATTTTTTTTGATCTTAAAAACTTGAGGTGGAAAAATGAAAATAGTAGTTAGTGGCGGTGGAACAGGAGGACATATCTATCCTGCACTTGCTTTAATTCGAACAATTAAAAAATTACATCCAAATGCCAAATTTTTGTATATAGGTACGGAGAAAGGTTTAGAAGCAGATATTGTTCGTAGAGAAGACATACCATTTGAATCTATTAATATTACAGGCTTTAAGCGAGCATTGTCATTTGAAAATGTCAAAACAGTACTTCGCTTTATAAAAGGTGTAACAGATAGTAAGAAGATCTTGAGGAGATTTAAACCGGATGTAGTCATTGGAACAGGTGGGTATGTTTGTGGGCCTGTTGTTTATGCGGCAGCAAAAAGTAAAATACCAACTATTATTCATGAGCAGAACAGTATTCCAGGATTGACAAATAAGTTTTTAAGTAAATATGTGAACAAAGTTGCTATTTGCTTTCCAGAGGTAGCAGAGTTTTTTCCGGAAGATAAAGTTGTCTTGACTGGGAATCCCCGTGCTTCGGAAGTAAATGTATCTAAAATGAAAGGTATTTTACAAACTTACGGTTTAAATGATAACAAGAGCACTGTTCTTATCTTTGGTGGGAGTAGGGGAGCCAAGCCAATTAATGAAGCTGTTATTAATTCTATATCTCAGTTTGCAACAAAGCCATATCAAGTTATGTATGTGACTGGTAATGCACACTTTGATGCTGTAATGGAAGAGGCCAAGTTATTAGGTACTCATGACAATGTTGCGATCATTCCTTTCATTCATAATATGCAAGATGTACTAACTTCAATAGATTTAGTTGTTGGAAGAGCAGGGGCCACTTCTATTGCAGAAATAACGGCTATTGGTGTCCCATCCATTTTAATACCAAGTCCATATGTTACAAATAACCATCAGGAAAAGAATGCAGACGCATTAGTAAAAAAAGGTGCTGCTAACATGATTATTGAGAAAGAATTAACGAGTAAGCGACTAGTAGACTCTATCGATTCAATTCTATTGGATGAAAATAAAAGAAGAGCAATGGGGGAAAATGCCAAAAAATTAGGGATTAGAGATGCATCTGAAAAGTTAATTTCTGTTATTTTAGACTTAATGAATGAAAAAAAATAAAATTCAAGGTATTATAAAGGATGTAACATATTTTGTAAAAAATGTAACTTTATCTTGTACCATATGAATTATGTTTTAAGGGGAATATAGTATGCAAAAAGGTAAAGTCCTATCACTTGAAGACAGGATTCCAAAAATCAAAGAACATCGTAGACGAAAGGCTAATAGACGGTTAATATTTCTATTATCTTTATTTTTCTTACTTATTGCTTGTGTTGTATATTTTCAATCCCCTCTAAGTCACATTCATAGTATTAAGGTTGATGGTAACCAATCAATTTCTGAAGAAGAGATGTTAGTTGCCTCTGGGTTGCGAATTGGAGATAATATTTGGAAAGTGAACAAAAAGGAAGCGACAAAGAAAATAAAGGAATTACCAGAAATAAAAAGTGCTGAAATCTCGTATAAATTTCCTAATAAGCTAGAGATAATAGTCAAAGAATTTAAGACTATCGCGTATGTAGAAAGAGAAAACAAGTTTTATCCAATTTTAGAAAATGGAAAAAGGTTAGATAAAGAAATAAATTCTAATCTACATTCTCCAATATTAATTGGATTTACGGAAAATGAAGTTTTGGATGAGTTAGCAGCGCAGTTACAACAAATACCTAACGAAATTGTTAATTCTATTTCTGAAATTAAATATGAACCAAAAGAAACGGATAAATATCGCATCATCTTATATATGAATGATGGGTTTGAAGTCCATGCAACGATGATGACTTTTGCTGAAAAAATGACTTACTACCCATCGATTGTAAGTCAACTTGATCCCGAGATAAAAGGTGTAATTGATTTCGAAGTGGGATCCTATTTCCGGAAATATGAAATAGAGGAGGAAGAAATCGTTGAGGAAGAGAAAGCAGAATAGGTATATTGTTTTCTCTTTTATATTCTTAGTCTTTGGCTTTATTTTTTCCTTTTCATATAGTCAGTCAAAGAAGGAAGAAAATTTGCAGGTCAATTTAACAGATAGGCAATATAGAATTGAAAATAATATGAGAAGCCAATTATTGGACATCCAAGATCGTAATCGAAAATTACAAAAAGAATTATATGAAAAGCAAAGTAAAGTTCGCCAATTTGAGAAAGAGTTATCACAAGAAGAGGAAATATATTTTAACTTGGCCGAAGACACAGAAAAGTATCGGATGTTTTTAGGGAAAGTAAAGGTAAAAGGTCCAGGAGTAGAAGTTGTTTTGGAGGATGCAGAATACATAAAAAGTGAAGATGTAAATAATTATATTGTTCACGAGCATCATGTATTTAAAGTTGTTAATGAATTATATATTGCTGGAGCATCTGCTGTAGCAATTAATGGACAAAGAATTAGTCATGATTCCTATATTGTTTGTCAAGGTCCAGTAATAACTGTTGATGGTAATCCCCATCCTGCCCCATTTATAATCTCTGCTATCGGTGATTCAGACGTATTAGCATCTGCTATTTCTATTACAGGCGGTGTCCGTGATCAAATTGTAAATGATAATATTGTCTTTTCTCTGGAAAAGAAGAAAAACATAATGATGGAACCAATATTTGGAGAGGTTTCATGATGAGTAGGGCGAAAATTAACTTTACTATGATAACGATTATAATCGGTTTTATGATTGCAATTCAATTTAAAACTGTTCAGCAGCCTGTAGCAAGGGATACTAGAGATACGTGGGAATTAAGGGACTCCATTCGTACGGAGATGAACTTACAGAAACGACTGCTTGCTGAAATTCGGCTTCAAGATGAGAGGTTAAATAAATATTCCTCCGAAATGGAGGGAAGTAAAGAATCTGTATTAAGACAAACTTTATTGGAGTTAAGAAAAGAAGCTGGATTAACGGAAGAAACTGGACCAGGAATTAAGTTAACAGTAAGACCGATTAATCAAGCTTTAATACCTGGTGATAGTCCACAAACAGTATCGCCAATTACATTAAAACGATTAATCAATGAACTTAATATGTATGGAGCTAAACATATTTCCATTGACGGAGAACGCTTAGTAAATACAACCGTTATTCGAGATATTAATGGTGAAACAAAAGTGGGGACCCATTCATTAAGGTCTTATCCATTTTCTATTAATGTCATTACCGAAACATATGAATTAGCAGAAAAAATGTTTAACCGAATGCATGTTTCTCCATCAATAGATGATTTCTTCCTCGATAACTTGGAAGTAGTCATTTCTAATCCAAATAAAAAAATTGTAATCCCAGCACATGTTGAACCAATTACAATCAGGAATATGGAGCCTGTGGATGAAGAAGGAGAGTGACTAATATGTGGCTGCCAATTCTTGGATTGTTGATTGGGCTTTTTTTAGGCCTGTCTTCCGATATTAAAGTACCCGAGGAATATACTAATTACCTATCAATTGCAGTATTAGCAGCCCTAGATACTTTTTTCGGTGGGATTAGAGCACATCTACAAAATTCCTACGATAATCTAGTTTTTGTTACAGGTTTTTTCTTTAATATTATACTTGCTGCAAGTTTAGCTTTTCTAGGTGTTCATCTTGGTGTAGACTTATATATAGCAGCAGTTTTTGCTTTTGGAGTTAGGTTATTCCAAAATATCGCCGTAATTCGTAGAATTCTGATTAATAAATGGGTTAGTGCTAGAGAAAATTCTCAATAAATAGTATTATTAAACAGGATAAATATGAATGAATGACGAATATTTCTATATTGAATAATAATTATTTATTATAGTAAACTCAAGGATGATTTAAAATGGATTTTATAAAAATTAAGAAAACATATAGTAAAGTAGAAGGAGGTGCCGTAGAATGAACAACAATGAAATATATGTCAGCTTGGATATTGGTACATCCTCCGTCAAGGTAATTATTGGTGAAATGTCCAATAATTCTCTCAATATTATTGGAGTAGGTACTTCAAAATCTGAGGGGATTAGAAAAGGCTCAATTGTGGATATTGACGAAACAGTTCATTCGATTAAAAAGGCAGTAGAGCAGGCTGAAAGAATGATTGGCATGCAAATAAAACAAGTTATCGTCGGTATTACTGGAAATCATGTCGGCTTACAACCGTGTCATGGTGTAGTAGCTGTTTCTAGTGAAAATCGTGAAATAAGTGATTATGACGTCGCTAGAGTGATAGAAGCTGCAGAGGTTGTTTCTATTCCACCAGAAAGAGAAATAATCAACGTCTTACCAATCCAATTTATTGTCGATGGATTAGATGAAATAACAGATCCACGAGGAATGATTGGTGTTAGGTTAGAAATGCAAGGAACAATTATTACTGGTTCAAAAACTATCCTACATAATACATTACGCTGCGTTGAAAGAGCAGGCTTGGAAATTGTGGATATTGTTCTACAACCACTTGCTTCTGCATCTGCTGCTTTATCTAAAGATGAACAGAATCTAGGTACTGCACTTATTGATCTGGGCGGTGGTTCCACTACTGTAGCAGTATTCGACCAAGGATTTATTGCAGGGACTTCCGTAATACCAATTGGTGGAGATAATATTACGAAGGATTTATCCATCGGTCTCAGAACATCTACGGATGATGCAGAAAAAATTAAGACAAAATATGGCCATGCGTATTACGATGAAGCCTCTGAAGATGAAGTATTTAGTGTACCAATTATCGGAAGTGAGCAACATCAGCAATTTAACCAACTAGAAATTTCTGATATCATAGAAGCAAGAGTTCAAGAAGTATTTGAGTTGGTACAAAAAGAACTATATAAAATGGGTATATCTAACTTGCCAGGTGGATTTGTATTAACTGGTGGAGTAGCAAATATGCCTGGTGTGATGGAATTAGCTCAAGATATACTACAAAATCGAGTTAGAGTTGCAATACCTGACTATATTGGTGTGAGAGAACCCCAATATACGACAGCAGTAGGACTTATCAAACATGCATACAAGAGTGCTAGATTACAAGGAAGAAATGTAAGTTCAGCACCAGTACAATATGTAAATGAACAAACGGAAAAACGACCTAGTAAGACACAACAAAATACAAAACAAGAAAAACATCCGGATGAAAAAATCTCCTCAAAAGTAAAAAGGTTTTTTGCTGACTTTTTCGAGTAGACCATCAGAAGTTTTAATCAAATAGGAGGACTAGCCATGTTGGATTTTGATACAAATTTAGATTCTTTAGCAACTATTAAAGTTATTGGCGTTGGTGGAGGCGGTAATAATGCCGTCAATCGAATGATCGAACACGATGTACAAGGTGTTGAATTTATTGCAGTAAATACGGATGCGCAAGCACTTAATCTTTCAAAAGCAGAAATAAAAATGCAAATCGGCGCAAAACTTACAAGAGGACTTGGTGCAGGAGCAAATCCAGAAGTTGGTAAGAAAGCTGCAGAGGAAAGTAAGGAACAAATTGAAGAGGCACTAAAAGGTGCAGATATGGTATTTGTTACAGCTGGAATGGGCGGTGGAACAGGTACTGGTGCAGCACCTGTTATTGCAGGAATTGCAAAAGAATTAGGAGCTCTAACTGTTGGTATCGTGACAAGACCATTTACATTCGAAGGTCGTAAACGTGCTGGACAAGCTGGTGGTGGTATCGATGCCATGAAAGAAGCAGTTGATACACTTATCGTAATTCCGAACGATCGTCTTTTAGAAATTGTGGATAAAAGTACTCCTATGTTAGAGGCTTTCCGTGAAGCAGATAATGTATTGCGACAAGGTGTTCAAGGTATTTCTGAATTAATTGCTGTTCCTGGATTAATTAATTTGGACTTCGCAGACGTTAAGACCATTATGACGAATAAAGGATCTGCTCTAATGGGTATTGGGGTGGCTGCTGGAGAAAATCGTGCAGTTGAGGCGGCTAAAAAAGCAATCTCTTCTCCATTATTGGAAACATCTATTGATGGTGCTCAAGGTGTACTTATGAATATCTCTGGAGGAACTAACTTAAGCCTTTATGAGGTACAGGAAGCTGCTGATATTGTTGCATCAGCTTCAGACCAAGAAGTTAATATGATTTTCGGTTCTGTCATTAATGAAAATTTAAAAGACGAAATTGTTGTAACAGTAATTGCAACAGGATTTAACGATGTTGCACCACAACCGAAACAACAACGTCCTAGTTTCGTACAACAAAAACCAAATAGAGTGCAACAACAAAGTCAAAGTTCAAACTTTGATCAAGGAAAAGAAGAATATCAGGAACCAATCCGTTCTAATCAATCAGTAGAGGATACACTTGATATTCCAGCATTCTTAAGAAATAGAAAAAGAAGAAGATAATAACGAATTAAAGACCAGAGGTGAAGCATATTGTTTCTCCTCTGGTCTTTTGTTATGTACTTTGGTGGAGAGTGTGTGTCATCTTAATTGTTAATTCTTCTATCTATGTAGAGAGAGCCGTCTGTCTGAAGTTGAGCAAACAACACATCTGAAACTGAATTAATTTTCTTTGCACTTAATTGCATATCAATCCACTTTTCATCTAGTTTCAATTTTTTTAGGTTTGATTGAATTATCTTTCCATCACATATTACCTCTGTTGCAATAGGATATACTTTTGACTGAACCGGTATATTCAAATCATTTTTTATAACGGGTTTTTTACTTTCCTTTAATAGTACTGAAAGCTTACCGTTTGTTTCGAAAATAGCATAATCTATGTCAACAAATGAAAAGATATTTTGTTGTCTTAGCATTGTAGTTAATGAATCTAGATCTAACCGACAAGAACTCAATGCTTTCTCGACAATTTTTCCATCTTTAATTACGATGACAGGGTCACCTGTGACAATTCTTCTAAGAGCTTTTGATTTTATATCCATAAAAGCCATTACTAATGTAAAGAGTGTCCAGCCTGTTAGCGCCATTAAACCATTTAGCAAATCTACATCTTTATTTAAAACAAAATTTGCTGCTATGGAACCGATGGAAATAGCAGATACAAAGTTAAAAAACGTCATCTGGCTAATTTCTTTTCGACCTAGAATTCTTGTCAATAAGAATAAGGAAAGGAAACCTAGTGTAATTCTCCCTATTTGCTCCCAAATATCCATATTAATACCACCTTTTTTACTTCTCCATTCTCATTATAGGTTGATTAGCCAATTGATAAACCTAATCAATAAAAACAGGGAATTAGGCGATAGGGAGGTTTTTTATAGAGACACATTTCTCTTTAACTCTTTTATAATTTAATTCCCTCCATCTAGCTAAAACGGTTTACGACAATCTTCGAAGTAAAAGGTGAAAACTTCTATTATTTCCAGTACAGAAACTGACAGAATCTAATCTATTTGTGTTCTATACTTTTTAGTAACGAGAAGGATGACATTGAATCAGGAATATTTCTTTTTTGGATTTATGGATTGGGAGGAGGTTTAATTGGTTGTTTATTTAGATATTATTTGGCTATTAAATTTACTTGTGGACAGCCTCTTATTATGGACTACATCAATATTCTTAAAAAGAAAGATTCATCCTGTTCGTATATTTCTTGGTGGTTTACTAGGTTCCATTATTATTTTATTAGCTATTACACCAATTGCAAATGTAGCAACAAATCCATTTGTTAAGATTGGCTTATCCATATTAATGGTTTACATTGCTTTTGGATTCAAAAGACTTTCTTCCTTTCTATCTTCTTTGTTAACGTTTTATTTTGCTACCTTTTTAATGGGAGGAATTTTACTAGGAACACATTATTTTTTAACGTTTAACTTAGATTTACAATCTGCGGTAGTGCTTGAAAGTGTTCGTGGATTTGGTGACCCTGTTAGTTGGTTATTTTTATTAGGTGCATTTCCACTTGCTTGGCATTTTTCAAAAAGACGAATAGATGGGATTACCGTATCGAATATTCAGTATAATGTGTTAATGGATATATCCATTGATATAAACGGATTAAAGCTAGAATTGAAAGGGCTGATTGATAGTGGTAACCAATTATATGATCCAATCTCCAAAACTCCAGTAATGATCATTTCTGTTAATACAATAAAGGATATGATACCGAAAGCAATTTTAACACTAGCAGATGAGGAAAATGATGTATATGCTTCGATTAGTGAATTACCACCAGAGTGGAGTAACATTATGCGAATCATTCCTGCAAAATCTATTGGACGCAGTAATCAGCTACTTTGTGCTTTTAAACCACAACATTTATCTGTTGGAAAAGAAAATGAAGCAAAAGAGGAAAGGAAAGCACTTATTGTTTTTAGTAATCAACAATTATCTAGTGATGGACGTTTTCAATGTATTATTCATCCGAAAATGGCTATCGAATCAATAAATCAATCAGCGTAATGAAATTCATATCATTCTTTGTTTATTATTGAGGGGAGGATATTTTTTTGAAGCAATTTCGTCTACGTATTCAGTATTATTGGTATAAGTTTCTTACCAAAATCGGTTTGAAATCAGATGAAGTATATTACATTGGTGGTAGTGAAGCCTTACCTCCTCCATTATCAAAAGATGAGGAGGCAATACTGCTAAGTAAATTACCGAATGGTGATAAAGCAGCTCGCTCCATTTTAATCGAAAGGAATCTGCGATTGGTTGTGTATATTGCTCGGAAGTTCGAAAATACTGGCATCAACATTGAGGACTTAATCAGTATTGGTACGATTGGCTTAATAAAAGCAGTAAACACATTTAATCCAGAGAAGAAAATTAAGCTAGCTACATATGCTTCTAGATGCATAGAAAATGAAATTTTGATGTATTTACGAAGAAACAATAAAACTAGATCAGAAGTTTCTTTTGATGAACCATTAAACATTGACTGGGATGGAAACGAACTTTTACTATCGGATGTGCTCGGCACTGAAGAGGATATCATCACAAAAGATTTAGAAGCTAATGTAGATAAAAAATTATTATTAACAGCACTAATGAGATTAACTGATAGAGAAAAACAAATAATGGAGCTTCGCTTTGGTTTAACAGGTGGAGAAGAAAAAACACAAAAAGATGTTGCTGACATGCTAGGAATATCACAATCCTATATATCAAGACTAGAGAAGAGAATAATTAAAAGGTTGAGGAAAGAATTTAATAAGATGGTTTAGAAATGGGTGAAAAGTAGCAAAGGATAAAAAAAAATTTTTGAACGGAAACACTTAGTCACTATTGGTTTTGATGACGAATATTGTCGATAAGGAAAAATACTAATGCATAGAATTCCCTCCCCAGGAGATACTTAATTTTGTACAACAGCTCCTGCAAGGAGGGAAAAAGTTGAAGCGAAATAAAGTTGAAATATGTGGTGTGGATACTTCTAAGCTCCCTGTCCTAAAAAATGAAGAAATGCGGGAACTTTTAAGGCAAATGCATCAAGGCGATAACACGGCGAGGGAAAAGCTAGTAAACGGAAATCTAAGGCTCGTATTAAGTGTCATTCAAAGATTTAATAATCGGGGAGAATATGTAGATGATTTGTTTCAAGTCGGCTGTATTGGCTTGATGAAATCTATCGATAATTTTGATCTGAGTCAAAATGTTAGATTTTCTACATATGCAGTTCCGATGATAATTGGAGAAATTAGACGTTACTTAAGGGATAATAATCCTATACGTGTTTCAAGGTCTTTACGAGATATTGCCTACAAAGCATTACATGTTCGCGAGAAGTTAATCGCAAAGACATCACGAGAACCAACAGCAGAAGAAATCGCGAAAGAACTTGATATCCCTCATGAGGAAGTCGTTTTCGCACTTGATGCTATCCAAGATCCAGTATCTCTATTTGAACCTATCTATAATGATGGTGGCGACCCAATATTTGTAATGGATCAATTAAGTGATGAAAAGAGTAGGGATAGCCATTGGATAGAAGAAATTGCGCTCCACGATGGTCTACAAAGACTTAATGACAGGGAAAAAATGATCATTCGTAAACGCTTTTTTCAAGGGAAAACACAAATGGAAGTTGCTGAGGAAATTGGGATTTCACAGGCACAAGTATCTAGATTAGAAAAAGCAGCAATAAAACAAATGAATAAAAACATCCAATAAAAGAGCTTGATTCCTTGTTATTTCTAATAAGACAAGGAGTCAGGCTCTTAACTATTATCATGAACATGAGGATCCCTTGCATATATTAGTTTAAAGTATATGTTAGGAAAGTGAGGAATCGATATGGTCAGAATATCTGAGTTCCAAATAAAAGATGTTGTCAATATTTCGGATGGGCGTAAACTCGGAAATATAGGTGATATTGAAATAAATTTAGAAACTGGAAGAATTGAGTCGATCATAATTGGGTATACAGGAAAGTTAATGAGTTTCTTCGGCAAAGAAGAGGAGATTATCATTCCATGGAATCAAATTGTGAAGGTTGGTGAAGATGTGATTCTTGTTCGTCACCAAAGCCATCAATATGTCCAACAAAGGCTTGGTGCACCAAAAAATTAATAATTCATTAACGGGTAGCATTCTTTTATGGTACACTAGAAGAAATATCATTTATCAAAAAATCAATTATATTTCGCATGATAAAGCAAATAGGAGTTATTACGATGGAAGTAAGAAAGAAATATGAATTAATTAAGACATCAATTGAGGAAGCTTGTAGAAATGTAAATAGAAACCCAGAAGAAGTAACTGTAATTGCAGTAACAAAATATGTTTCTATTGATAGAGCAAAAGAAGCGGTTGAGGCAGGTATTATTCACTTAGGGGAAAATAGAGATGAGGGCCTAACGACCAAATGGAATAGCTTGGGAGATGGGCCTGTATGGCATTTTATTGGGACCCTACAATCTCGGAAGGTAAAGAATATAATAGATAAAGTGTCCTATATCCATTCTTTAGACAGATTGTCTTTAGCGAAAGAAATAAATAAAAGAGCCAAAGCACCTATAAAATGTTTTGTACAAGTTAACGTCTCAGGGGAATCATCGAAGCATGGAATTGAACCTGAGGAAGTAATCGAGTTTATTAAAAATCTGAAGAATTACCCAAATATACAGGTTATCGGATTAATGACAATGGCACCTCATATCGATAATGAAACGATATTGAGGGATTGTTTTAGAAGATTGAAATCTATTCAAACAGAAGTAGCAAATATGAAGTTGGATTATGCGCCATGTACGGAATTATCGATGGGAATGTCTAATGATTATCAAATAGCTATTGAAGAAGGCGCAACATTTGTACGCATTGGTACTGCCTTAGTTGGAGAATAGAGGAGGATTGTTTATGGGGATTAAAACAAAGTTTAAGAACTTTTTCTTGCTTGATGATGAAGAGTATATCGAAGAAGAAGAAAAAACAGTGAATCGTCAACAAGTTCAAGCACCTGAAAACGAAAAGCATTATCCAGAAGTAAAGAAACAAAATGTAGTAAGTTTACAAAGTGTTCAAAAGTCATCTAAAGTTATATTATTTGAACCTAGAGTTTATGCTGAAGCCCAGGAAATTGCGGATCATATTGTAAATCGACGTGCTGTAGTCGTAAATTTACAGCGTATCCAACATGATCAAGCTGTTAGAATAGTGGACTTTTTAAGTGGTGCCGTGTATGCAATAGGTGGAGACATTCAAAAAATTGGACTAGATATTTTCCTATGTACACCTGATAATGTGGAAGTCTCAGGGAATATATCTGACATCATAGCCGAAAACGACTTTACAGATACGAGGTGGTCCTAATAAGATGGATTTTGTTATAGGCATTATTGGACAGGCTATCCAAATTTATTCATGGGCATTAATCATTTATATTTTAATGGGTTGGTTTCCTGGTGCTCGAGAATCTGCAATTGGTGAGTTTTTAGGACGAATTTGTGAACCATACTTGGAGCCATTTAGGAGGTTTATTCCGCCGCTAGGAATGATTGATATTTCGCCAATTGTTGCATTTTTTGTACTAAGACTTGCAACAACTGGATTATTAGAATTAGGGAGAATGTTTTAATATATTTAGTGGTTATGGAGAGTGTAAATTATGTCAGGCATTTACCAGCATTTCCGGCCTGAGGAAAAGGACTTTATTGATCAAGTAATTGGCTGGCAACAATATGTAGAAAATACCTATGCTGATAAGCTTACCGATTTTCTCGATCCTCGCCAACAATTTATTGTTCGTTCCATTATTGGTGAACAAAATGCAGTGCGTTACCAATTTTTTGGAGGGATAGATAATTGTGAGCGTAAAAGGGCGCTAATTTATCCAGAGTATATGACTCCAGACGAAGCAGATTACCAAATTGGGCTCTATGAGATAAAATATCCTACGAAATTTGTTCAACTTGATCACCGGATGGTTTTAGGGTCTATTATGTCTCTTGGTATGAAACGAGATAAGTTTGGAGATATTCTTATTAATGATGAAGTGATACAATTTTTCCTTGCTACCGAAATAGAGGATTTTGTGAAGATCAATTTGACGCAAATAGGAAAAGCTAAGGTGACGATAAAGAGATGTGAGAATGAACTAGCTATAAATACGGAAGATAAATGGTTAGAACGAGATACAACTGTTAGTTCACTACGTTTAGATTCCATTATTAGTTCTGCGTATA
The DNA here is from genome assembly GCF_042655485.1 of Lederbergia graminis. Lineage (NCBI taxonomy): Bacteria > Bacillati > Bacillota > Bacilli > Caryophanales > Bacillaceae > Lederbergia > Lederbergia graminis. Next base: position 700,872 of record NZ_JBHSMC010000001.1, on the reverse strand, counting down.
ATATCTCTAGACAAAAAGCACAATTACTTATCCAACAAGGACATGCAAAAGTTAATTGGGAAAAAATAGAGCGTACTTCCTTTGAATGTGATGAAGGGGATGTTTTATCTGTCCGTGGTTTTGGACGTTGCACTATTAAACAATTGCAAGGAAGAACAAAAAAAGATAAATATCGTGTGAAAATTGGATTAAAGAAATAGTTTTAAAATAATATTTACAGGTTTTTCGTAATATATAGTCGAAATCTAATATTCCATGTATAATATAGTAATAATGATAGATTTGCAATGGAGGTGGCAATATGCCGTTAACGCCTGTCGATATACATAATAAAGAATTCAGTAGAGGATTCCGTGGTTATGATGAAGATGAGGTTAATGAGTTTCTTGACCAAGTAATTAAAGATTATGAATTGATTATTCGTGAGAAAAAAGAATTAGAGGATAAGCTTTCTTCGTTAAACGAGCGGCTTGGCCATTTCAGTACAATTGAAGATACGCTTCATAAATCAATTGTTGTTGCTCAAGAAGCAGCTGAAGAAGTAAGAGGAAATGCACAAAAAGAAGCAAAACTAATTATTAAAGAAGCAGAGAAGAATGCAGATCGAATTGTAAATGATGCCCTATCTAAAGCTCGTAAAATCGCTTTAGAAATTGAAGAATTAAAGAAGCAATCAAAAGTTTTCAGAACAAGATTTAAATTACTCATTGAGGCTCAGCTTGATTTAATCGGAAATGATGATTGGGATCATTTAATGGAGTTGGATATTGATTCAACAGAATTAAAAGCTCTTCAAGAAGTTGAAGAGTAATATTGACGAATCGATCTATCCTCACATATAATGAAATAAATTTTTATATTACTAAATGATGACAGGGACAGTACATGCCCCAACCCTATTAAAGCGATCCAAGGATAGTGCGAGCTTGGAATAGGAAGGCAATGGAAGATCACCCTCGAGTTCTTAATTCGAACGCATATGTTAGTAGATGCAAGCGGACACTCCACGATACGGAAATTGAGCGGACAATATACATATGTTTTTGTCAATTTGGGTGGTACCGCGGGAATAGCCTTCTCGTCCCTTTTATGGGATGAGAAGGCTATTTTTTTGTTGCTGTAATTAATGTGTTGATGGACGGGTGACTACAACGGTTCTGATCTAGCAAAGTATTTCTTTCAGATTCGTGACTTACGAATCCGCACATCTAAATTAGCAACCGGAGCGAATTTTCCAAGTAATAGTTATTAATAGGAGGATTAACATGGACTATAAAGACACTTTATTAATGCCAAAGACAGAATTTCCTATGCGAGGCAATTTACCGAATAAAGAGCCGGAAATTCAAGCTCGTTGGGAAGAGCAAGATATTTATAAAAAAGTACAAGAACGTACAAAAGGAAAACCATTATTCATATTACATGATGGACCACCATACGCAAATGGGGATCTACATATGGGGCACGCGCTGAATAAAACATTAAAAGATTTTATTGTGCGTTATAAATCAATGAATGGTTACTGTGCTCCGTATGTCCCTGGATGGGATACACATGGATTGCCAATCGAACAGGCGCTTACGAATAAAGGTGTAAAACGGAAAGAAATGTCCATCGCTGAATTTCGTAAACTATGTGAAGATTATGCATATGAACAAATCGATAACCAGCGTACAGAATTTAAACGTTTAGGTGTTAGAGGAGATTGGGATAACCCTTATATTACGTTAAAACCAGAATATGAAGCACAACAAATTTTAGTTTTTGGCGAAATGGCGAAAAAAGGCTATATTTATAAAGGGAAAAAACCAGTTTACTGGTCTCCATCAAGTGAGTCTGCATTAGCAGAAGCGGAAATTGAATATCATGATAAACGTTCCCCTTCCATCTATGTTGCATTCGAAGTAGAAGATGGGAAAAATGTTATTGAACAGGGAACAAAAGTCATTATCTGGACAACAACACCATGGACTATTCCTGCAAACCTTGGAATTGCTGTACATCCTGATTTAGATTATGTTGTAGTTTCTGTTAATAATGACCGTTATTTAATCGCTCATGCACTTTTAGAAAATGTAACAACTACTTTAGAGTGGGAAAATGTTGAAATAGTTCAAACCATTAAAGGTTCAGAATTAGAAGGTGTAGTGGCAAAACACCCATTATATAATCGCCCTTCGCTCGTTGTATTAGGGGATCATGTTACGGTAGATTCAGGAACTGGCTGTGTTCATACAGCACCTGGACACGGGGAAGATGACTTTTTTGTAGGACAAAAATATAATTTAGATGTTTTATGTCCTGTAGATGATAAAGGAGTTATGACAGAAGAGGCTCCTGGCTTCGAGGGGATGTTCTATGATAAAGCAAACAAACCAATTACGGATAAATTAAATGAAGTTGGGGCTTTATTGAAGCTCGAATTCATTACTCACTCTTACCCTCATGATTGGCGTACAAAAAAACCAGTTATTTTCCGTGCAACATCTCAATGGTTCGCATCTATTAAAGATTTCCGCGAAGATTTGCTTGAAGCGATAAAAGAAGTCAAATGGGTTCCAAATTGGGGTGAAACAAGACTTTATAACATGGTAAGAGACCGTGGCGATTGGTGTATTTCACGTCAACGTGTATGGGGAGTACCAATTCCTGTATTTTATGCAGAAAACGGTGAAGCGATAATTACGGATGAAACAATTCATCACGTAGCGAATTTATTCCGTGAACATGGGTCTAATATTTGGTTTGAAAAAGAAGCAGAAGAACTGCTTCCAGAAGGGTTTACACACCCAGGAAGTCCAAATGGAAGCTTCACGAAAGAAACAGATATTATGGATGTATGGTTTGATTCAGGTTCTTCACATCAAGGTGTTCTCGTTGAACGTGATGACTTACAACGTCCAGCTGATCTTTATTTAGAAGGGTCTGATCAATATAGAGGTTGGTTTAACTCTTCACTAACAACAGCTGTAGCTGTTACTGGTAAAGCTCCGTATAAAGGAGTATTAAGCCATGGTTTTGTTTTAGATGGTGATGGAAGAAAAATGAGTAAATCACTAGGAAATGTTATTCTTCCTGGCAAAATTACAAAACAACTCGGAGCAGAAATAATCCGCCTGTGGGTTGCCTCTGTTGATTATCAAGCGGATGTTCGTGTTTCTGAAGCTATCCTAAAACAAGTAAGTGAAGTTTACAGGAAAATTAGAAATACTTTCCGATTCTTACTTGGAAACTTAGCCGATTTTAACCCTGAAACAGATGCAATTGAGTATGAAAAACTCCGTGAGGTAGATCAATTCATTCTTGTTAGACTTAACAATCTTGTGAAGACAGTAAAAGATTCTTATGAAAAATATGAATTCATGAATATTTACCATGCAGTTAATAATTTCTGTACACTAGACTTAAGCTCTTTCTATATGGATTTTGCAAAGGATGTATTATACATCGAAGCGAAAGATAATTATGAACGTAGAGCAATGCAAACCGTCATGTATGAAAGTGTAGTAACATTAGCAAAATTATTAGCACCTATTTTGCCGCATACAACAGACGAAGTGTGGGCACATATACCAGCTGTTCAAGAGGGAAGTGTTCAACTTACAGATATGCCAGAAGTAAAAGATTTATCGCGTGCACTAGAGCTGGAGGAAAAATGGTCAAAATTCCTAAAGCTTCGTGATGATGTATTAAAAGCTCTTGAAGAAGCTCGTAACCAAAAAATAATTGGTAAATCACTAACTGCAAAAGTTACTTTATATGTAAATGATAATACGAAGGCATTATTAGAAAGTTTATCAGAAAGTATGAAACAATTATTTATTGTTTCTGGCTTTGAAGTGGCTGGTACAGTTGATGAAGCACCAGAAAATGCATTGAAGTTAGAGCACGCAGCTGTTGTAGTAGAAAAAGCGGATGGTGAGACTTGTGAAAGATGCTGGGTTGTAACGCCGGAAATTGGTGTAGATTCAGAACATCCTACATTATGCAAACGTTGTGCACAAGTAGTAAAAGAAAACTATTAATAAATATGGGAGCTGTCTCGAAAAAGGCTAACACTCAATCATAACAGAATCATATTCATTATGATATTACTGTATAATGTTATGAAAAGGTGCTATGCTCTAAGTTTTTGGGGCAGCTCTTTTTCTGTTATTATGTAAAAATGAAATAGATGGGGGTGTGAAAGATTTATTATTTAATCGCGGTATTTTTAGTATTATTAGATCAGCTAACAAAATGGTTAGTTGTGAAAAACATGGAACTCGGGGAAAGCATTCCAATTATTTCAGATTTCCTTTACATAACATCACATCGGAATCGTGGTGCTGCATGGGGAATCTTGGAAGGACAAATGTGGTTATTTTATATCATCACCATTATTGTAATCGTAGTTATTATTTATTACTTAGAGAAACATGCTAAAGGAAAAGCGTTGTTCCAATTAAGTTTAGCATTTATTCTAGGTGGAGCGATTGGGAACTTTATTGACCGCTTATTTAGAAAAGAAGTTGTTGATTTCATGGATACGTATATTTTCACATATGACTTCCCTATCTTTAATATTGCAGATTCGGCACTAACAATTGGAGTAATTCTCATGTTTATACAAATGATAAGAGAAGCAATAGAAGAAAAGAGGCAGCAGAATGAGTGAGGAAATATACCACACAGTAGAAACAGAAGGAAATGAAAGAATCGATAAAGTTATAACAAGTTTAAATAATGAATGGTCTAGGTCACAGGTCCAACAGTGGATTCGCGAAGGACATGTTACTGTCAATGGAGAAAAAGTAAAAGCAAATTATAAATGCAACATACATGATGAAATTACTGTAAGCATACCTACTCCTGAACCATTAGATGTAACTCCAGAGGATCTCGATCTTGATATTTACTATGAAGATGAAGATGTCATTGTAGTGAATAAACCGAAAGGGATGGTAGTCCATCCTGCGCCAGGTCATCTATCTGGAACTCTTGTGAATGGTTTAATGGCACATTGTAAAGATTTATCTGGAATTAATGGAGTAATGAGACCAGGGATAGTCCATCGTATAGATAAAGATACGTCAGGACTATTAATGATTGCAAAAAATGATAAAGCACATGAACATTTAGTCAATCAATTAGTTGCCAAAACAGTTACTCGGAAATATTTTGCACTTGTACATGGTGTTATTCCTCATGATCATGGAACGATTGAAGCTCCGATTGGTAGGGATAAAATTGACCGACAAAGTATGAGTGTTGTAGATAATGGTAAACATGCTGTTACACATTTTAAAGTTTTAGAGAGATTTGATCAATACAGCTATGTCGAATGTGTGCTAGAGACAGGAAGAACACATCAAATCCGTGTCCATATGAAATATATTGGCTACCCTTTAGTAGGTGATCCAAAGTATGGTCCGCGAAAAACGCTCGAAACAGATGGACAAGTATTGCATGCTGGAATATTAGGTTTTATTCACCCTAGAACGAATGAATATATAGAATTCTCTGCACCCCTTCCAGCTTATTTTGAAAAAATATTAACTACATTGAACAAATAAAAATTGACAAATTGCCTGTATAGGTTTATATTGAGTATTAGTTACATAAAGCACCTTTAATTTAGTCCTGTGAGACTGAGAAGGATACATAGCAAATGCTTATATAATAAGCTTCCCTGCTATATTTGTCTGGAATTTTATCCCTCTCACTTACTGGTGAGAGGGATTTTTAGTTTTCATGAATGGGTGCTTTCCACTTATGATTTGAGGTGAAAAGAATGCAACAAGAAACTATTGTTTTAGATGAAAAAGCAATACAACGTGCACTTACACGCATTGCCCATGAAATAATCGAGAGAAATAAAGGGATTGATGATTGCATTATTGTTGGTATAAAGACTCGAGGAATTTACCTTGCAGAACGACTAGCGAAACGCATCGAGAAAATTGAAGGTGAAAAAATCCCTGTTGGAGAAATTGATATTACTTTATACAGAGACGATCTCTCTATAAAAACAAAAAACTTAGAACCGGAAGTTAAAGGTTCCCATGTACCAGTAGATATAAGTAATAAAAAAGTAATACTTGTTGATGATGTTTTATATACAGGTAGAACTGTAAGAGCTGGGATGGATGCATTGATGGATATTGGTCGTCCTTCACTCATACAACTAGCGGTATTAGTTGATAGAGGCCATCGTGAATTACCAGTTCGTGCAGATTTTATCGGAAAGAATATACCTACATCTAAGCAAGAACGAATCGTTGTAGAATTAATCGAAGCTGATAATAAGGATCAAGTAAGTATCCATAAAAATGAATAGTCCCTTTTAAATACAGTCCAGAGAGGCTGGCAAAGGGAGGATGAGTAGAAAGCATTGACATAATGCTTTTTTCAAGAACCCCTCTTTGTCTAGATGTGACAATGAGGGGTTTTTTTGGTGAAAAACCTAACTCCAATCCTCCATGCGCTTTTCAAAAATAGGAGGCGAAACTGATGAGACATCTAGTGTCAATGAATGATTTATCAAAGAATGAAATATTAACTATTTTGGATCAGGCTGAATCTTTTGCAAACGGGGAGAAATGGTCATTCACTGATAAAGTGTTTGCAGCAAATTTATTCTTTGAACCAAGCACAAGAACAAAAACAAGTTTTGAAATGGCTGAGCGCAAATTGGGATTTGAGATAATTCCATTTGAAACTAGTACATCTAGTTTACTGAAAGGTGAAACCCTATATGATACAGTAAAAACGTTAGAATCAATCGGTGTAGATGTTGCAGTTATTCGACATACACAAGATAAATATTATGAGGATCTAATAGGGAATGTGAATTTGAAAATAGTAAATGGTGGAGATGGCTGTGGACAACATCCAACACAATCCCTTTTAGACTTATTTACAATCAAACAAGAATTTGGCAGTTTTGAAGGATTGAAGGTTGCGATTATTGGAGATTTACAACATAGTAGGGTAGCCAAATCGAATAAGGATGCTCTAACAGCATTAGGAGCAGAAGTTATATTCTCAGGACCGCGTGAATGGTTTCTTGGAGAAAATGAGGAATCACAAAATTATTATGAGATTGATGAAGTGATTGAAACCGCAGATGTAGTAATGTTACTGCGTATTCAACATGAACGTCATGTAACAAAAAGCTTCATGACAAAAGAACAATATCACTTACAATATGGATTAACAGTGGAGCGCGCTAAAAGAATGAAAAATAACAGTATCATTATGCATCCCGCTCCAGTAAATAGAAATGTAGAAATTGCAGATGAACTAGTTGAATGTGAAAAATCAAGAATTTTTAAGCAAATGCAAAATGGAGTTTTTACGAGAATGGCTGTCCTAAGAACATTAATAGAAAGCTAGGAGATGAATGGTAAATGAGTTTGCTTATAAAAAATGCTAGGTTAACGACAAACAATGAATTAATTGATATTCGAATAAAAGAAGGTCTAATTGTAGAAAAGGGAGTAAATCTCGAAACTAATGGTGAAGAGGAATTCGATGCAAAAAGACTTTATATTGCACCAGGATTTGTGGATCTTCATATCCATTTAAGAGAGCCAGGTGGAGAGAAAAAAGAAACAATTGAAACAGGAACACTTGCTGCTGCAAAGGGTGGGTTTACGACAGTTGCTGCAATGCCAAATACAAGGCCTGTTCCGGATAATGCAGAACAAATGAGTTGGCTAGTTGATCAGTTTAAAACTAGAGGTTTTGTAAATGTTTTACCATATGCAGCAATTACAACACGCCAATTAGGGAAAGAATTAGTAGATTTTGCAGCATTAAAAGAAGCTGGGGCTTTCGCGTTCACCGATGATGGTGTTGGAGTTCAAAGTGCAGGGATGATGTATGAAGCAATGCAAAAAGCAGCAGCACTAGATATGGCAATCGTTGCACATTGTGAAGATAATTCGTTGATTTATGGAGGTTCCGTCCATAAGGGGAGATTTTCTGAACAATCAGGAATTCCAGGAATCCCATCTATATGTGAATCAGTACATATAGCAAGGGATGTGCTACTTGCGGAGGCAGCGGGATGTCACTATCATGTATGTCACATCAGTACGAAGGAATCAGTAAGAGTTGTAAGGGATGCGAAAAGAGCAGGTATCCGAGTTACTGCCGAAGTATCTCCACATCATTTGCTACTATGTGAAGATGATATCCCTGGTGACGATGCAAATTATAAAATGAACCCACCACTTAGAGGTAGTGATGATCGTGAAGCATTAATTGAAGGTCTTCTTGACGGGACGATAGATTTTATCGCAACGGACCATGCTCCTCATACAGAAGAAGAAAAGTCGAATGGTATGAAGTCAGCACCGTTTGGGATTGTAGGGTTAGAAACAGCCTTTCCTCTCTTGTATACAAATCTAGTAAAAAAGGAAATTTGTTCTATACATCAATTAATTGATTGGTTAACAATCAAACCAGCTGAAACATTTGGTTTAGAATACGGAACATTAGAAGTTGGAAAACGTGCAGATATTACCTTAATAGACTTAGTGGAACAAAAAGACATCAATCGTCAAGAGTTTGCTTCTAAAGGAAAAAATACACCATTTGATGGCTGGAGCTGTTACGGGTGGCCACAAGCAACCTTTGTAGCTGGAGAACTAAAATGGTCTGAAGGGAAGAGAAATTAATGAAACGTAAATTAATCTTAGAAGATGGAACGGTCTTTATCGGTGATGCATTCGGTAGCACAAAAGAAACAATTGGAGAAGTTATTTTCAACACAAGTATGTCTGGTTATCAAGAAGTAATTTCAGATCCATCAAACTTTGGGCAAATCATCACCTTTACATATCCGATGATTGGAAACTATGGGATCAACCGCGACGACTTCGAATCAATACAACCTGTTATAAAAGCTATTATTGTGAAGGAAGTTTGCGATTTCCCATCTAATTGGAGAAGCAAGATGTCTCTACAGGAGTATTTAGAACGGAAGGATATACCAGGACTTTCTGGTATTGATACGAGGATGCTTACTAGATTGATAAGAGAAAAAGGTGTTATGAAGGGGATTTTGTGTAGTGTTGAAGAAGACGAAGAAACAGTTTTATCACGTCTGCGTGCAGTAATCCCACCATCAGATGCGGTAAAACAAGTATCTGCAACGAAACCATATCCTAGTCCAGGACGTGGAAAGAATGTTGTAGTAGTGGATTTCGGTGTTAAACATGGAATTTTAAGAGAATTAACAAAAAGAGGTTGCGATGTAACGGTTGTTCCTTATAATAGCTCGGCGACAGATATATTAACATTAAACCCTGATGGTATATTACTTTCTAATGGACCTGGTAATCCTGAGGATGTGGATGTATCTGAAATGATAAAAGAAGTGCAACAAAAAGTACCTCTTTTAGGAATTGGACTTGGTCATCAACTATTTGCCTTAGCAAATGGTTGTACAATCACAAAGATGCATTATGGACATCGCGGTTCAAGTTATCCTGTGAAGGATATATCAACAGGTAAGGTGATATTCACTTCACAGAATCATGGATATGAAGTAAATGAAGATTCCGTGGATGAATCTGTACTAACCATTACTCATCGAGCATTAAACGGTGATTCCATTGAAGGGTTATCACACACTGCTTTCCCTGCTTTTTCCGTACAATATGAGCCAGAAGCATCACCAGGATCAGAGGACGCTAAGAAGATATTTGACTATTTTATGGAAGTAATGAATGAACAACTTGGAAGGGTGGAGGAGCAACATGCCTAAACGAACAGATATTAAAAGTATACTAGTAATTGGATCTGGCCCAATTGTCATTGGTCAGGCAGCAGAATTCGACTATGCAGGTACACAAGCTTGTCTAGCCTTAAAAGAAGAAGGATATCGAGTTATACTAATCAATTCAAATCCGGCAACGATTATGACAGATACAGAAATTGCAGACGCAGTATACATTGAACCGATTACGATGGAGTTTGTTGCAAGAATTATTCGGAAGGAAAGACCAGATGCAATCCTACCTACTCTAGGAGGACAAACAGGATTAAACATGGCCATGCAATTGGCTAAGGCTGGAATTCTTGATGAATGTGGAGTAGAGATTCTTGGAACAAAGCTATCAGCGATTGAACAGGCAGAAGATCGTGATCAGTTTAGAGAATTAATGAGAGAGCTTAATGAACCAGTCCCTGAAAGTGAAATTATTCATAACTTAGATGAAGCAATAGAATTCGTCGAAAAAGTCGGATATCCAATCATTGTAAGACCAGCCTATACTTTAGGCGGTACTGGTGGAGGCATATGTGAAAATGATGAGGATTTACACGAGATTGTTACAAGTGGTTTGAAAAATAGTCCTGTTTCACAATGCTTACTCGAGAAGAGTATTGCCGGATTTAAAGAAATTGAATTTGAAGTAATGAGAGATTCCAATGACAATGCAATAGTCGTTTGTAACATGGAGAATGTGGATGCGGTAGGAATACATACGGGAGATTCTATTGTAGTTGCACCATGTCAAACATTAACGGATAGAGAAGTACAATTAATGCGGAATACATCCTTGAAATTAATACGTGCGCTTGGGATTGAAGGTGGATGTAACGTACAGCTTGCACTCGATACAGATAGCTTTGAGTATTATGTCATTGAAGTAAACCCACGTGTAAGTAGATCTTCTGCACTTGCTTCTAAAGCAACAGGCTTCCCTATTGCAAAGTTAGCAGCAAAAATTGCAGCAGGATACACATTAGATGAAATCATGAATCCTGTTACTGGAAAGACATATGCTTGTTTTGAACCAGGAATTGACTATATTGTAACGAAAATTCCTAGATGGCCATTTGATAAATTTGAGTCTGCCAATCGTGTATTAGGAACACAGATGAAAGCAACTGGTGAAGTAATGGCGATTGGGAGAACTTTTGAAGAATCTTTACTTAAAGCAGTTAGATCACTAGAAAGTAATGTTTTCCACTTAGAATTACCAGACGCACAAAACCTAGATAGAGATGAATTAAAGACACAAATAGAAAAAGCAACTGATGAAAGATTATTCTATATTGGTGAAGCATTGCGTCAAGGTATTACCATAGAAGAACTACATGAGTGGAGCAAGATTGACCTATTCTTCTTATATAAAATGGATAAAATCATTCAGTTAGAAAAAGAATTAAAAGATTACCCACACAACGTTGATTTGGGACGTAAGGCGAAGGAATTTGGATTTTCCGATAAGAAAATTGCGGAATTATGGAATTCGGATGAAACATCCATTTACGAATGGAGAAAATCAAATGGCATAATCCCTGTATATAAAAAAGTCGACACATGTGCAGGTGAATTTGAATCAGATACACCGTATTTTTATGGAACTTACGAGCAAGAAAATGAATCAGTAAGAACAGATAGAAAGAGTATTGTCGTAATTGGCTCTGGTCCAATACGAATCGGTCAAGGGATAGAGTTCGACTATGCTACGGTTCATAGTGTTTGGGCAATTCAAGAAGCTGGTTATGAAGCAATTATAATCAATAGCAATCCGGAAACAGTATCAACAGACTTCAGTATTTCCGATAAGCTTTATTTTGAACCACTTACAATAGAGGATGTTATGCACATTATTGACTTGGAGCAACCTGAAGGTGTAGTTGTTCAGTTTGGTGGTCAAACAGCAATTAACTTAGCATCAGCATTGGAAGCAAGAGGAGTCAAAATTTTAGGAACATCTTTAGAAAGTCTAGATCGAGCAGAAAATAGAGATAAGTTTGAACATGCTCTTTCTCAATTAGATATTCCACAACCAAAAGGAAAAACAGCATTTTCTGTTGAGGAAGCAGTAAAGATTGCGAAAGAAATCGGTTATCCAGTATTAGTACGACCATCATATGTACTTGGTGGAAGAGCGATGGAAATTGTATATGAAGAAAGTGAACTTCTTCATTATATGAAAAATGCCGTCAAGATTAATCCAGAACATCCTGTTCTTGTCGATCGTTACTTAGTCGGAAAAGAAATCGAAGTGGATGCGATATCTGATGGTGAAAATGTACTGATTCCAGGGATTATGGAGCATATTGAGAGAGCCGGGGTCCATTCTGGTGATTCGATAGCTGTTTACCCACCACAAAATATTAGTAAGGATATGCAAGCGAAGATTATCGATTATACGATTCGATTAGCTAAAGGTCTTGATATTATTGGTTTACTAAACATTCAATATGTTATTTCAAATAATGAACTATATGTAATCGAAGTTAATCCTCGTTCTAGCCGTACGGTTCCATTCTTAAGTAAAATAACTGGGATTCCAATGGCTAATGTTGCAACAAAGGTAATTCTTGGGGAAACATTAACATCTTTAGGTTATGAAACTGGATTAGCTCCAGAACAACCAGGAGTATACGTGAAAGTTCCTGTCTTCTCCTTTGCCAAATTACGCCGTGTAGATATTTCATTAGGACCTGAAATGAAGTCTACTGGTGAAGTAATGGGTAAGGACAAAACAATGGAAAAAGCATTATATAAAGGCCTTATTGCAGCAGGAATGGATATTAAAACATATGGAACAGTCTTAATTACTGTAGCTGATAAAGATAAAGAAGAGGCATTGGGTCTTGCTAAAAGATTTTCCGCAATTGGCTATAAGATAATTGCGACTAGTGGAACTGCTAAAGCAATTGCAAATGCTGGAATAAAAGTTGAGGTAGTAGATAAGATTGGATCCGATGGTCCTACACTCATCGATGTAATTAGAAAAGGACAAGCGCAAATCGTTATTAATACGTTAACGAAAGGAAAGCAACCACAACGTGATGGCTTCAGAATTAGAAGAGAATCTGTTGAAAATGGAATTGCATGTCTAACTTCATTAGACACAGCAGAAGCAATTTTAGGCGTGATGGAATCAATGGTATTTTCTGCAGAAGCAATGGTCAATCCTACAGCTCGTTCAAAAGAGGTGATCTAAGTATGATACAACAAGAGATGATGAACATCATTAAACATCAAAATATCGCCAAGGATATTTATGAGCTAACGTTACAAGGTACACTAGTTCAAGAAATGGGAGAGCCTGGACAATTTGTTCATATTAGAACTAATTCAGGAGTTGATCCACTGTTACGTAGACCGATTAGCATTGCTCATATAGATAAACAACTTAATCAATGTACACTCATTTATCGTGCAGAAGGAAAAGGAACAAAGCTACTAGCTTCTCATTCGGTAAGCAGTCAAGTAGATGTACTAGGTCCATTAGGAAATGGTTTTCCAATCGAAGAAATTCAAAGAGGAGAGACGGCATTATTAGTCGGCGGGGGAATAGGTGTCCCCCCTCTTTTTGAACTAGCGAAACAATTGAATCAAAATGGAGTAAAAACCATTCATGTTCTTGGATTTGAAACAGCTGAAAAAGTTTTCTATGAAGAAGAATTTGCTAAACTTGGAGAAACCTATATTACTACAGTAGATGGAACAATGGGTACTGCAGGATTTGTTACGAATGTTATAGATGAATATCAATTTGACTTTCATGTTTTATACTCATGTGGTCCGATTCCAATGCTTAAAGCGTTGGAAGATCGCTTTAAGGAAAGAAAAGGATATATTTCACTAGAGCAACGTATGGGTTGTGGTATCGGAGCATGTTTCGCTTGCGTATGTCACCTTGCAGAAGAACCAACTGGTGCAGCTTATGTGAAAGTTTGTAGTGATGGACCGGTATTTCCGATTGGAAAGGTGGTTTTAGCATGAATCGTTTGCAAGTGGAATTACCAGGACTATCATTAAAAAACCCAGTAATGCCTGCTTCCGGCTGTTTTGGATTTGGGAAAGAATTTAGTAAGCTTTATGATTTAAATAAACTGGGTGCAATCATGATTAAGGCAACAACAGAAGAAGCGAGATATGGCAATCCAACACCACGAGTAGCTGAAACTCCTGCCGGAATGCTAAACGCTATTGGATTACAAAACCCGGGATTAGAAGGCGTACTAACTAATGTATTACCGTGGCTCGAACAATTTGATGTTCCGATTATTGCAAATGTTGCTGGATCGGAAACAGAAGATTATGTAGAGGTTGCCAAAAGGATATCATTAGCACCTAATGTCCAAGCTTTAGAATTGAACATTTCCTGCCCAAATGTTAAAAAAGGTGGAATTGCTTTCGGTACGATTCCAGAGGTTGCTCAGGAATTAACGAAACGTGTAAAAGAAGTATCAGCTGTTCCAGTTTATGTAAAATTGTCTCCTAATGTAGCTGATATCGTCGGAATGGCTCAAGCAGTTGAGGCAGGAGGCGCTGATGGAATTACGATGATTAATACCTTATTAGGGATGAGAATTGATATAAAATCAGGGAAACCAATTTTAGCAAATAAAAGTGGTGGATTGTCTGGTCCTGCTATTAAGCCAGTAGCAATTCGAATGATATATGAGGTAAGTCAAAAAGTGAATATTCCAATCATTGGAATGGGTGGAATAGAATCAGTAGATGATATTATTGAATATTACTATGCTGGAGCTAGTGCCGTAGCTATTGGTACTTTAAACTTCACAGATCCTTTTATTTGTCCTCGATTAATTGAGGAATTACCAGGTAAGCTAGATGAACTAGGTGTTCATCATATTACTGAACTTATAGGAAGGAGCTGGAAGTAGTAATGTTAGATAAACCTATTATTGCTCTAGACTTCCCTAATAAAGAGGCTGCAATTGATTTTTTAAGCGAGCTAAACTCCCAATCACTATTTGTGAAAGTAGGGATGGAGTTATTCTATCAAGAAGGAGCTTCTTTTATTCACTGGCTAAAAAGTCAGGGTCATTATATTTTCTTAGATTTAAAACTGCATGATATACCAAATACAGTTTATAGTGCCATGAAGGTATTAGCTAGTCTAGGAGTCGATTTAGTAAATGTTCATGCTGCAGGTGGCTCCAAGATGATGAAAGTCGCGTTAAGAGGATTAGAAGAAGGAACACCGAAAGGCAAGAAAAGACCTGCTCTTATTGCAGTAACGCAATTAACAAGTACGAGTGAACAGCAAATGCAAGAAGAACAACTTATAAAATGCAACTTGAATGAATCTGTTCTTCATTATGCGAAATTAGCTTATATGTCTGGACTAGATGGTGTTGTATGTTCGGCACATGAAGCTGGTATGATTGCCGAGATAACAAGTGAAAGCTTCTTACGTGTGACCCCTGGAATAAGAATGACTGGAGATAGTTCAGATGACCAAATCCGGATTGTCACACCTGATCAAGCTCGTCAAATAGGTTCTACACACATTGTAATTGGGCGATCTATAACAAAAGCAAATAATCCGAAATTAGCGTATGATCAGGCAATTAATTTATGGGAGCGGAGGAATTAATATGTTGGCAAATAACATCGTAGAACAATTATTAGAAATTGAGGCTGTATTTTTGCGTCCTAATGATCCATTCACTTGGTCTTCAGGATTAAAATCACCAATTTATTGTGACAACCGTTTAACCCTCTCTTATCCTACTTTAAGAAAAGAGATAGCTTCAGGTCTTAGTAAACTAGTACAAGACCACTATCCAGAGGTAGAAATGATCGCTGGTACAGCAACAGCTGGTATTCCTCATGCGGCATGGGTAAGTGACCAATTAAATTTACCGATGTGCTACGTAAGATCATCTGCTAAAAGCCATGGTAAAGGAAATCAAATAGAAGGAAAAGTAGAAGCTGGTCAGAAGGTAGTGGTAGTGGAAGACCTAATCTCTACTGGGGGAAGTGCTATTACAGCTGCAGAAGCTTTGCGAGAAGCGGGACTAGAAGTACTTGGGATTGTTGCTATCTTTACATATGAATTAGAAAAAGGAAAACAGTGTTTGCAGGAAGCGAATTTAGAAGCACATTCCTTAACCAGTTATAGCAACCTCATTAGTGTCGCTTTAGAAAAGGGTATCATTGAAGATAAAGATGAAGAAGCTCTGATTAGCTGGAGAAAAAATCCAGAAGCTTGGGGAAAAGAAAACGAATAAATTTACAGACCGCTATACAAGCATTTGTAGCATAAATCAACTTACTACCTATAAAACGAGATAATCGCGAGAAACTACCTTACAATCGCGAATAAATCGAAACAATCGCAAGAAACCGCCTTGCAATCGCGAGAAAACAGCAAGAAATCGCGAGAAAAAAATCGATGCGTGAGATAGTGTCTTACAATCGCGAATAAATTAAACTTAAAACTTTCGATTCCTTTATTTCGAATTTGGGACACACATTTTTTTAGATGTGTGTCTTTTCTTGTTCAATTTTTCAATATAGCCAAAATAGTTTGGGAATAACGAGTGCTTTATTGTACAATGATAGTGATTCAATTTAATAAGATAGGAGAAGAAGTCTATGAAAATGGTTTTTCGATGGTTTGGCGAAGGCAACGATAGTGTAAGCTTAGCACAAATTAAGCAAATACCAGGAGTGGAAGGAATTGTATGGGCACTACATGATATGCCAGCGGGAGAAGTTTGGCCACTTGATAGAATTCTTGAAGTGAAACAACAAGCTGAAAAACATGGATTCCATATTGATGTTGTTGAAAGTGTAAATGTTCATGAAGATATTAAACTAGGATTGCCAACTCGTGATACATATATTGAAAACTATAAAGAGACGATTAGGAATTTGGCAAGAGCAGGTGTGAAGGTTATATGTTACAATTTTATGCCTGTGTTTGATTGGACAAGAACTGATTTATTTAAAGAAATGGAAGATGGTTCGACTGCATTATTTTTAGATAAAGTAAAAGTAGATAACATGGATCCACAGGAATTAGTAAAAAGTATTGCAAATGATATAAACGTAACGATGCCTGGATGGGAACCAGAACGATTGAAAGCGTTGTCTCGGTTGTTTGATGCCTATAAATCTGTAACAAGGGATGACCTTTGGAATAACTTGCACTATTTCTTACAAGAAATAATTCCGGTTGCAGAGGAAAATGATATTAAAATGGCGATTCATCCGGATGATCCACCATGGGATGTGTTTGGACTACCTAGATTAATAGTTTCTCACGAAAATGTTCGAAAGTTTCTTAACCTATACGATAATCCATATAATTGTATTACTTTATGCACTGGCTCACTTGGGGCAAATCCAAATAACGATATAGTGGAAATGATTCACGAATTTCATGAACGAATTCCATTCTCTCATATTCGCAATTTGAAAATTTATGAAGATGGAAGCTTTATTGAAACTTCACATCGAACAGAAGATGGCTCCGTAGATATAACTAATATTGTAAAAGCATACCATGAAAATGGATTTTCGGGATATGTAAGGCCAGATCATGGTAGACATATATGGGATGAACAATGTAGACCTGGATATGGTTTATATGATCGTGCCCTAGGGATTATGTATTTATGGGGAATATGGGATGCATTACAAAGTAATTAAAAATTTCAGATGTAAAAAGGGGAAGGAAATACAATGTTACCTTTAAATGAAAGTTTAAGAGGCAAGGTTGCAGTAATTACAGGTGGTGGCGGAATTTTATGTGGGATGATGGCACGAGAATTAGGTCGCCAAGGAATGAAGGTTGCTGTATTAAATAGAACATATGAAAAAGCAGTAAAAGTAGCAAATGATATTAAGGAATCAGGTGGAACAGCAATTCCTGTTCAATGTGATGTATTAGATGTGGAGAGTGTGAAAAAGGCAGATCAAATTGTATTTGAACAATTTGGAAAAGTAGATGTGTTAGTAAATGGTGCAGGTGGTAATCACCCTCAAGCAAGTACAACCAACGAAACTCTTAGTCTACCAGATCTAGATAATGAAGAAATTCAATCATTTTTTGATTTAACTGTAACTGGATTTGATTCGGTTTTCCGATTAAATTTTATTGGTACTTTAATACCGACTCAAATTTTTAGTAAAAGGATGCTTGAAAAGAAAGGGACAGTTATTAATATTTCGTCCATGAGTTCTTATAGTCCGATGACAAAGGTACCAGCATATAGTGCAGCCAAATCCTCTATAAATAATTTTACACAATGGTTAGCAGTGCATCTAGGTGACACTGGAATTCGCGTAAATGCTATTGCTCCTGGATTCTTTTTAACGGAACAAAATCGTTCATTGCTAACAAATCCAGATGGTTCACCTACACCAAGAATGGAAAAAATCTTATCACAAACTCCCATGAAGAGACTTGGGAAACCTGAAGACTTGCTAGGAACATTACTATGGTTAGTAGATGAAAATGCTAGTGGGTTTGTAACAGGAATTATAGTTCCTGTTGATGGAGGTTTTATGTCTTACTCAGGTGTTTAACATACCTTTTACAAAGGATAATCGGGTAAAACCAATTTTTAAGGAGTGTTAATTATATGGTGAGAGTTGCAATTATTGGTACTGGTGCGATAAGTGGATCACATATAAATGGATATTTAGAATTTCCGGATAGATGTGAAATAGTAGCTTTATGTGATATTTTTCCTGAAAAAGCTAAACAAACAGCAGAACGGCTTGGTTTAAAGATTCCTATTTACAATGACTATAAAACGTTATTGCAACAAGTAGATGTGGATTTAGTTTCTATTTGTACACCGCCTTATACGCATGCACCGATTGCAATAGACTCTTTAAAGGCTGGGAAACATGTAATTGTTGAAAAACCAATGGCATCCTCATTAGATGAATGCGATGCCATGATTGAAGCTGCAAATGAAAACAATAAACTGTTATCCGTTGTTGCTCAAAATCGTTTTACTAATCCGATGATGAAAGTGAAACATGTTCTCGATACACAATTAATTGGCCCAATTGTTCATGCACAAGTCGATTCATACTGGTGGAGAGGACATAGCTATTACGATTTATGGTGGCGTGGAACATGGGAGAAAGAAGGTGGTGGTTGTACTTTAAACCACGCTGTACATCATATTGATATATTCCAATGGATGAATGGCATGCCTTCAGAAATAACAGCAGTGATGAGTAATACATCCCATGACAACGCGGAAGTTGAGGATATTTCAATAGCGATTGCAAAATATGATAATGGAAGTCTAGCCCAAATTACAAGTTCAGTTGTTCATCATGGAGAAGAACAACAATTAATTTTCCAAGGTAGAGATGCACGTGTTTCGGTACCTTGGCGACACACAGCGTCAAAATCAAAAGAAAATGGATTTCCACAACCGAATCCTGAGTTAGATGAAAAATTAGAACGAGTATATTCACAATTGAAAGATTTACGATATGAAGGACACACTGGTCAAATTGATAATGTATTATCAGCGATTGAAGGTAATGGAGAATTACTAATTGATGGAATTCAAGGTAGGAAAACATTAGAATTAATTTCTGCTATCTATGAATCTGCTAGTTTATCCAAAACAGTTAAATTACCACTCACAAGAAGTAATCTATTTTACACAAGAGAAGGAATATTGAAAAACGCAACATACTTTTATGAAAAACAAACTGCAGTAGATAATTTTAATAATAATGAAATAACAGTTAGTGGTGAAGAAAGGTAATCATCAGTTATTGTTATTTCCCTCATAAATACTAGGAGATATTATTCAATTAGATAATATAAAAAACGAGAGGTGAAGGTGTTGAAAGAATTTTTAGGAGAGGATTTCCTACTGGAAACAGAGACAGCTAAAACACTTTATCATCAATTTGCTAAGCATATGCCAATCTTTGATTACCATTGCCATCTCACTGCCAAAGAAATTGCAGAAGATAGACAATTCTCTTCTATTACGGAACTATGGTTAGGTGAAGACCACTATAAATGGCGTGTATTAAGAGCGAATGGAGTTCCAGAAGACTATATTACCGGTAGCAAATCAGATAAAGAAAAATTCATGAAGTGGGCAGAAACAGTACCACAACTTATTGGTAACCCTCTACATCATTGGACACATCTAGAATTACAACGTTGCTTCGGTATAGATACTGTACTAACTCCGGCTACTGCAGAAGAAATATGGAGCAAGTGTAATGAAAAGATCCAATCGGGCTCCTTTTCAGCTCGTCAAATTATTAAGAATTTCGATGTGAGAGCAATTTGTACGACAGATGATCCAATAGATTCACTCGAATACCATAAGCAGTTAGCAGAGGATACAACTTTTCCTGTTAAGGTATTACCTACATTCCGACCTGATGGTGCTTTAAATATATCTGCACCTACTTTTACGGAGTGGTTGGAAAAACTAACAAATTTATATGGCAAACCAATATCATCTTTTTCAGATTTTCTAGATGCATTAGTAGATCGCATTCATTATTTCCATGAAGTTGGTTGTCGTTTATCGGATCATGGATTGGATTCAGCTTTTTATTTACCGCCTGATGAATCGAAGTGTGAAGAGATTTTTCAAAAGGCAACAGCGGGAAAATCACTTACTAATAAAGAGATTACTCTATTTCGCTCAACTGTGTTAATTCACTTAGGGAAGGAATACGCAAAGAAAGGCTGGGCGATGCAATTTCATATTGGTGGATTGCGTAATACGAATACGAAGATGATTGAAAAGCTTGGACCAAATACTGGATATGATTCAATTGCTGATTTCACATTTGCGGAAGATCTTTCTAATCTACTAAATGAATTGGAGAAAGTAGATCTACTGCCAAAAACCATTTTATATAATTTAAATCCACGGGATAATTATATGCTGGCAACACTTGCGGGTAATTTTCAAGGAGAAGTCCCTGGAAAAATCCAATTTGGAACAGCTTGGTGGTTTAATGATCAAAGAGATGGAATGGAAGCGCAAATTAAAACACTAGCAAATGTGGGGGTATTATCTAGATTTATCGGAATGCTAACAGACTCAAGAAGTTTATTATCGTATACACGACACGAATACTTCCGAAGAATTATTTGTAATATTTTTGGTAAATGGGTGGAGAATGGTGAATATCCAAATGATATAGAAACCCTTGGCAAAATGATACAAGATATTTCGTTTAATAACATCGAAAAATACATGGATGTAGAATTGTTAAAATAATAAGGATATGACAAAAGATTTTAACCTGATGTAATCTGTACATTGTTAATGCAATTATACCGCTACGGAAATACACTACGCTTTCCGCGGGCGAGTGTCGAGCCTCCTCGGGCAATGCCCTCCGGGGTCTCGCCGATCTCGTACTTCACGCAGTCAACCATGTATCCAAAAATACACCACAGGGAATGGAAATGTGCTAGGTAGGTCTATACGATGCATGTATAAGTTAGATTTAACTTTTTGGCTCTGTTAAAGTTCATTGTTGTTAACAACTTAGTTGATTGTAGCGGATGTACACGAGACTCCTGCGGGAACAGCACGAGCCGAAAATCCACTTGGCAAAGCGGTTTTATTTGCCAAGTTAGCTGAGGCCGTGCCCGCGGAAAGCGAGTGTACAGAAGCGAAAATCAACAACAGAGTTTAACAGAGCTAACTTTTTAAAGCTTTATTTCCATGGTAGGAGTCTTCGTGTATTTCCTCCGCTGGTAAAGTTCAATTGCTTCTTTGGTATATACAATACACCATTAGTTTTTTTACTTCTATATTGAATATCGTTGTCGTCTACTCCTCGGAAGAACGAGTTTCCGAATCCCTGTTTTAAAAAAAATCGAACTTTTTAGGGTCATTCAATCTTTCTAATCCCTTTTTCAACTCACATTTATATGGATCTCATCTTTTTAACAGTGTCTTCATCCGGTGTAACATAAACAGTTTGTTGATTATCATATATAACAAAACCAGGCTTCGCTCCATTTGGTTTTTTTACATAGCGTATTTTAGTGAAATCTACAGGTACGGAGGAGGAAGTTTTTGCTTTACTATAATATGCTGCCAGTATAGCTGCTTCCTTTATTGTCTGTTCCGAAGGCTCTTTACTACGGATGACAACATGAGAACCAGGAATATCCTTTGTATGTAACCAAATGTCATCTCGGGCAGCTAATTTATTCGTTAAGTATTCGTTTTGCTTATTGTTTTTGCCAACGATGATTTCCGTTCCATCGCTAGCTACATATTTATCAAGGATTGGTTTTGCATTCGATTTCTTTTTATTTGCCTTTTTCTGTTTGCTACGTAAATAACCTTCTTCGGCTAGTTCTTCACGAATTTCCTCAATATCCTTCGTAGACGCAGATTCTACTTGTTGCATTAATGATTCAAAATATTGTATTTCAGCTTCTGCTTTTTCAATTTGTTCTTTTACAATTTCGACCGCGTTTTTAGCTTTTTGATATTTTGAAAAGTATCTTTGTGCATTCTCTGCAGGAGTTTTACGAGGCTCAAGTGGTATTACAATTTGCTCACCAGCCTCATCATAATAATTGACTACACTAATTTCCTTCATACCTTTTTTAATAAGGTGCATATTTGCCGTTAATAATTCACCTAGCAATTGATAGTAGTCAGCCTTTTCGGCATCTTTTAATGTTGCTTTTAATTTTTTAATTTTTGTTACGTTTTTTTCCGTTTCGTTTTTAATAAATCGCTCTAAATCTGTAGCTTGCTGTTTGACACGATCACGATCAGCTTTTCCAAAATAGAAACGATCCAACAATTGACTTAATGAAGAGAAGTGTTTTTCTTCTCCTTTTAAATATGCGATTGGAAAAACATAATATTGTTCCGTTTTATTTGTAGCTGTAATAGTTGGAAGATAATCATGTTTCTTAAAACGATCCATAAATTGAATAAAGGCTTGTGGTAATGTTTCTCGATTGGCTAGTCCAGCATGGAAGATAATTTCCTTCGCAAGTATTGGTGACATTCCCGCAAATTGATCCACTAGTTGTTTATCAAGCTTTCCACTATTAAAATCAATCTTTTTTAATACATCGAATTCAGTAGCAGCTAACGGATTATCCTTGTTTTGTGCAGGTGGCAATATATATTTTGCCCCAGGCAGAGTAGTTCGGTAACTATTAACAGCACTTGAAATATGTTTAATACTATCAATAATTGTATTTTTCTCTTTATCAACAAGAATGATGTTGCTATGTCTGCCCATAATTTCAATAATCAACTGTTTATAAGCGATATCACCTAATTCATCTCTTCCTTTTATATCAAAGATAATAATACGATCCATTTCTACTTGAGTTATATTCTCAATAATTGCACCTTCCAAGTGTTTTCTTAAAATCATACAAAACATAGGAGGTTCATTTGGATTTTCAAATGTATCTTCCGTTAATTGAATTCTAGCGTAACTTGGATGTGCAGAGAGAAGAAGCCGGTGATTTTTTCTGTCCGAACGAATCGTAAAGACTATTTCATTTTTAAATGGTTGATAAATTTTTCCGATTCTTCCGCTTTGGAGTAAATCAGATAATTCATGCACCATTGCACGTGTAAAAAAACCATCAAATGGCATGATAAACATCCTCTTCTCTAAAATTTCATTTTTTACTATTACCTTTGCTGAAAATTATATCATGATTTCGTCTGTCACTGAATAAGTATCCTACTATATAGGACAACTTCTATCAGGAGACGGAAAGCGAGTGATGGCCGCGTGCTTTATCATGGAATGAAGGAAAAAGAAGTAGAAAAATCTTTAAATACAAGTATCGAACAAGGTTTAACAACAAAAGAAGTAGAACTTCGGAGGAATAAATTTGGCTGGAATGAATTATCGGAAGGAGAAAAGCAATCAGCTATACTATTATTTTTCAGTCAATTTAAAGACTTTATGGTTCTAGTTCTACTTGGTGCAACGTTAATTTCTGGACTTCTAGGAGAATACATTGATGCCATTGCTATTATGGCGATAGTTTTAATAAATGGAATTTTAGGGTTTATACAAGAACGAAAAGCAGAAAAATCACTAGATGCATTGAAAAATTTATCTGCACCTCAAGTAAATGTGTTGCGCAATGGAACTTGGATTAAAATAAATTCACGAGAAGTAGTTCCGGGTGATGTTATTAAATTTTCTAGTGGGGACAGACTAGGTGCGGATATAAGACTAATACAGGTCAATAATTTGGAAATTGAAGAGTCTGCCTTAACAGGAGAATCTATACCCGCTGTTAAAAATACAAATATCATACATGAGAAATCGCCAAACCTCGGTGATATGAACAATATGGGTTTCATGGGTACGATGGTTACAAGAGGTAATGGAGTTGGAATTGTAACTGGTATCGGAATGAGTACTGCGATGGGGAAAATTGCAGATATGATTCAATCTGCTACCGCAATGATTACTCCTTTACAAAGAAGGTTACAGCAATTAGGCAAAATATTAATAACAGTTGCCTTATTATTAACACTCCTTGTCGTTGTCGTTGGTATTATACATGGTCATGATGCTTATACCATGTTTTTAGCAGGTGTTTCACTAGCAGTAGCTGCAATTCCTGAAGGATTACCTGCAATTGTGACTGTTGCTCTATCACTTGGAGTCCAACGAATGATTAAGAAGAACGCAATTGTCCGAAAACTCCCGGCAGTTGAAACCCTTGGTTGTGCATCTGTTATTTGTTCAGATAAAACAGGTACGATGACTCAAAACAAAATGACTGTAACACATTTGTGGAGTGGAGGAAAAACTTGGTTTGTAAAAGCAGAAGAAGATCCGGATGGGAAACTCTTTTTCGATAGGGAATTACCAGTTGATCCAAACGAAGAAAAATCAGTTCAACAGCTATTAACATTCGGTGTATTGTGCAACCATACGGAACTAGTATTTAAAGGAGATAGCTATTCGATTGATGGTGATCCGACTGAAGGTGCTTTGCTTTTTGCAGCATTAAAAGCAGGAATACAACGAAATACATTGTTAGAGCAATTTGAAATAGAAAAAGAATATCCATTTGATTCTACTAGAAAAATGATGTCTGTTATTGTAAAGGATGCAAATGGTAAAAGATTTGCAATCACAAAAGGTGCCCCAGATGTGCTAGTGGAAAAATGTGAATCTATCTTGTGGGATGGCAAACAAAGATTAATGAATAAGGACTTAAATACAAGTGTAATGAATGCAGTAAATGATCTAGCTGCACAAGCATTGAGGACGATTGCTATCGCAATGAAACCAATACATTCTGGTGTTCTGCCAGAAAAAGAAAGTGACGTAGAAAAAGATTTAACTTTTATTGGTTTACAAGGGATGATTGATCCTCCTCGTCCAGAGGTTAAAGCTGCAGTTGAGGAATGTAAAATAGCTGGTATTAAAACGGTGATGATTACTGGTGACCATAAAGCAACTGCATGTGCAATTGCTGAGCAATTAGGAATTCTGGATAATCGTGAGCAAGTAATGGATGGTCAAAGACTGAATGAGTTAACAGTTGAAGAGCTTGAAAACGAAGTAGAAAACATATCTGTATTTGCAAGGGTTACACCTGAGCATAAATTAAAAATTGTAAAAGCCTTACAAAATAGAGGACATGTTGTTGCAATGACTGGTGATGGAATTAACGATGCGCCAGCAATTAAAACTGCTGATATTGGTATTGCTATGGGTATCACTGGTACAGATGTTGCTAAAGAGGCATCCTCACTTGTGTTATTAGATGATAATTTTGCTACGATAAAGGCAGCTATTAAAGAAGGACGTAATATTTACGAGAACATCCGTAAGTTTATTCGTTACCTATTAGCTTCTAATGTAGGTGAAATACTTGTCATGCTCTTTGCGATGCTCCTATCTCTACCTTTACCGTTAGTTCCAATCCAAATATTGTGGGTGAACCTTGTTACAGACGGACTTCCAGCAATGGCGTTAGGTCTTGACCAACCAGAAGAAAATGTGATGAGACGCAAGCCAAGGCATATTAAAGAAGGTGTCTTTGCACGAGGACTTGGATGGAAGATTGTTTCGAGAGGTTTTCTAATTGGGATTTCAACGTTAATTGCTTTCATGGTAGTTTACTATAAGGATCCGAACAATTTAGAATACGCACAAACAATCGCATTTGCAACGCTCGTTCTAGCACAACTTATTCATGTATTTGATTGTAGAAGTGAAATATCTGTATTCTCTCGAAATCCATTCGGAAATAAATATCTTGTTTGGGCAGTTATATCCTCTGCAGCATTAATGGTAGCAGTTATTTATGTTCCATTCTTACAACCGGTCTTCCATACACTGCCAATTGCTCTTAATGACTGGTTACTCATTGTTGGAATGAGTGCTTTACCAACATTTTTATTAGCTGGATCATTTATTTTAAGAAAAAAACAGTAAAATATGTTATAATGCAAAAGGTAATAGATGATTATATCTCTATTACCTTTTCGTTATGGTATAATCTACATACATTAAAAATTTCAAGATAAAATATATACATATATGTATACTTATTGAAAAAATTACCGATAGATGACTGGAGGAGCAGTATGCCGATTAAGCTCTTAAACATTGGGTTTGGAAATATCGTATCAGCTAATCGAATTATTTCGATTGTCAGGCCAGAATCGGCCCCAATCAAGCGAATTATTCAAGATGCTCGCGATCGAGCAACATTAATTGATGCCACATATGGTAGGAGAACTAGAGCAGTTATCATTATGGATAGCGAACATGTTATTCTATCTGCTGTACAACCAGAGACAGTTGCTCAGCGCTTATTTGGGAAGGATGACAATGATGAAGGGTAGGAAATTAGTACAATGAATGAAAAAGGATTGCTGATTGTTCTTTCAGGTCCGTCAGGGGTCGGTAAGGGAACTGTAAGACAAGCTGTATTTTCAAGACCAGATGCTAAATTTGAATATTCAATATCCATAACAACTAGGAAGCCACGTGAAGGTGAAAAAGATGGAGTGGATTATTTCTTTAAAACTCGTGAAGAATTCGAACAGTTAATTAAAGATGATAAATTACTGGAATATGCAGAATATGTAGGAAATTATTATGGTACACCTGTAGACTACGTCCAGGAAACATTAAATGCTGGGAAAGATGTATTTTTAGAAATCGAAGTACAAGGTGCTAAACAAGTCCGAGAGAAATTTCCAGATGGTTTATTTATTTTTCTCATGCCTCCTAGCTTAGGTGAATTACAAAATCGTATTGTTGGCAGAGGTACTGAATCGGAAGATCTGATTAGCAATCGAATGGAAGCTGCTAGGAAAGAAATTGAATTAATGAGTATGTATGACTATATTGTTGAAAATGATGATGTTGAACTGGCTGTCGATCGAATAAATGCAATCGTATTGGCTGAACACCATCGTAGTGAAAGATGTGTATCTAAGTATATTAAATTGTTGGAGGTTAAATAATTATGTTGTATCCTTCTATAGATAAGTTACTGAATGTTATTGACTCTAAATATTCCCTTGTGACAGTTTCTTCACGTAGAGCTCGTCAATTCCAAGATGATAAAAATCCGATATTAGAAAAATATCAGTCCCATAAATATGTTGGAAAAGCATTAGAAGAAATATATGCCGGAGTTTTAAAAATAAAAGAATCAGATGAAATAAGTGAATAGTTAACTTTCTTATGACAACCCATACGCATGGGTTGTCTTTTCATTTCTAAATCGTTCATAATAATAAGAAATAATAAAAATATAAACTACTTTACATATAGAGATAGGAGCTTTTTCGATGAAAACGAGAAAAATTTTACTCTGCGTTTCAGGTGGGATTGCAGCTTATAAGGCTGCAGCATTAACAAGTAAGTTAACTCAGGCCGGATATGAAGTAAAGGTAATAATGACGTTATCTGCAACAAAATTCATTTCTCCATTAACATTTCAGGCACTATCAAGAAATGAAGTTTATACTGATACATTTATAGAAAATAATCCGAAAGTAATCGCTCATATAGATGTTGCAGATTGGCCGGATTTAGTTTTAGTGGCGCCAGCAACAGCAAATACTATTGGAAAACTTGCCAATGGTATTGCGGATGATATGCTTACGACCACATTACTAGCTACAACTGCACCGATTTGGATTGCTCCAGCAATGAATGTACATATGTACAGTAATTCTGCAGTACAACAAAACATGAAAACGTTGGCAGAATATGGGTATCGTTTTATTGAGCCTGGAGAGGGTTATTTAGCTTGCGGCTATGTTGGAAAAGGGAGACTCGAAGAACCAGAAACAATTGTTCAACTAGTTCAATCGCATTTTTCAATGGATCCTGCTCCACTTACTCAAAAGAGAATATTAATAACTGCTGGTCCAACGAAAGAAAAAATTGATCCCGTTCGATATATGACAAATCATTCTAGTGGTAAAATGGGTTATGCATTAGCG
This sequence comes from Lederbergia graminis, assembly GCF_042655485.1. NCBI lineage: Bacteria > Bacillati > Bacillota > Bacilli > Caryophanales > Bacillaceae > Lederbergia > Lederbergia graminis. The sequence continues at coordinate 672,639 of NZ_JBHSMC010000001.1, read as the reverse complement.
GAGGAAGCAGCTAAAATGGGAGCAGAAGTTATTCTCATTTCTGGTACTGACAGTTTAGAAACTCCTATTGGTGTAGCATTAGTTAAAGTTGAAAGTGCAGAAGAAATGTATAATGAAGTAATGCGCTTTTTCCCTGATGTCGACATTGTAATAAAAAGTGCAGCAGTTGCTGATTATCGCCCTATATCTTTTTCAGAAAAGAAGTTGAAGAAAAAAGAAGGTAATTTAGTAATTGAGCTGGAAAGAACAAAAGACATTTTATCTGAATTGGGTGTTAGCAAAAAACAGCAATTTCTAGTTGGTTTTGCAGCCGAAACAAATAACATTGAACATTACGCAATGGATAAATTACAACGGAAAAATGCTGATATGATAGTTGCAAATGATATTACAGCACAAGGTGCAGGTTTTAAAAGCGATACAAATATTGTGACGATTTTTCATAAAGATAAAACAAAGAAGCAATTACCATTATTAAGTAAAAGAGATACTGCCAGAGAAATTTTACAGGAAATTGTACTGAAAATGGGGGATGAGAAGCAGAAATGAATATTGCAACTGTGATTGTCGATGTACCAGCACTCGGTACAGATAAGGAGTTTGATTATCTTATCCCAGATAAGTGGATGGGCATAATTGAACCTGGAATGAGAGTTGCGGTTCCTTTTGGTCCACGAACGATTCAAGGATTTGTAATAGCGATAAAACAGAACAGCAGTGTTAGAAAGCTTAAGGAAATAAGTGAACCACTTGATATTACTCCTGTTTTGAATAAAGAATTATTAGAACTAGGATATTGGCTAGCTCATGAAACACTTTCTTTTAAAATCTTAACCTATCAGGCGATGTTACCCGCGGCAATGAAAGCAAAATATGAAAAGAAAATTGTTAGATTGAATAGGGAGCATCATCCATTACTTGATGAAATCTTTGCGGATCAAGAAGAACTTGATTGGAGCGATGTAGAACGTCAAGGAATTCATCGTGACATACACAATGAAATAAAAAATGGAAATATAGAAGTAATCTATCAAATAAAAAATCGAGCTAGTAAGAAAAAAGTGAAAACATATCATTTAGTAATGGAGATACATGATATTGAGAAGTTAAAGGAATCATTACGGGCAAATGCCGTGCAGCAAAAGACCGTTTTAGATTATGTAATGAATCATCCTACTGATAAATATATTGGAACCGAGCTAATTAAAAATACCAATGTGTCCTATGCAACATTAACTTCATTAGTAAATAAAGGTGTGTTTACGGAAAGTAATGAGGAAGTCTATCGAGATCCATTTGAACATAAAACATTTATTCCCTCTGATCCGTTGCCACTTACTAGTCAACAAACAGAAGCAATTAAGCCAATATTAAATACAATAGAGTCAAACAACCACGAAACATTTTTATTATACGGAGTTACTGGTAGTGGAAAAACAGAAATTTACTTACAATCTATTCAAAAGGTATTAGAAGAAGGAAAAGAGGCAATCGTCCTTGTACCAGAGATAGCTTTAACTCCTCAAATGGTGGACCGTTTTAAGAGTCGTTTCGGGAAAGATGTAGCTGTATTACATAGTGGTCTTTCCGTTGGGGAGAAATATGATGAATGGCGAAAGGTGCTACGAAAGGAAGCGAAAGTAGTTGTCGGAGCTAGGTCAGCTGTTTTCGCTCCTTTTGAAAACTTAGGAATCATCATTATTGATGAGGAACATGAAACAAGCTATAAACAAGAAGAAATGCCAAGGTATCATGCAAGAGATGTTGCAATTCAACGAGCAAAATATCACAAATGTCCAGTAATCTTGGGCAGTGCTACTCCTGCTCTCGAATCATTTGCTAGAGCACAAAAAGGTGTCTATACTCTATTAACATTATCTAAACGAATGAATGATAGAAACCTTCCTTCTGTTTCGATTGTTGATATGAGAGAAGAAATGCGTAATGGAAATAGATCTATGTTTTCTCGAGAATTATTTGAAAAACTACAAGATAGATTAGAGAAAAAACAGCAAACAATTCTATTTCTTAATAGAAGAGGACATTCATCGTTTATGATGTGTCGCGATTGCGGCTTCGTCATGCAATGTCCTAATTGCGACATATCCCTAACATACCATCAATTTTCAAATGAAATGAAATGTCACTATTGTGGTTTTGTAACGAGTGTTCCGAATATTTGTCCTGAATGTACAAGTGAACATATTCGTTATTTTGGTACAGGTACTCAAAAAGTAGAGGAAGAATTACATAAAATATTACCTGATGCTAGGGTTGTGAGAATGGATGTTGACACTACCTCGAGGAAAGGTGCTCATGAGCAATTACTTGACCACTTTAAATCGGGGAATGCAGACATATTACTCGGAACACAAATGATTGCAAAAGGATTAGACTTTCCGAATGTTACACTTGTAGGTGTATTAAGTGCTGATACGATGTTGCATTTACCGGACTTCAGAGCTGGGGAAAAAACATTTCAATTACTCACCCAAGTAAGTGGACGTGCTGGTAGACATGAATTACCTGGTGAAGTCGTTATTCAAACTTATTCCCCTGAACATTACAGTGTAGAACTTGCCGGTAAACAAAATTATGATCAATTCTATAAGCAAGAAATGATAATGAGAAAAATTGGTTCCTATTCACCGTTTTACTATTTGTCTTTAATTACTGTAAGTCATGAAGATTTAATGAAAGCAGTGTCAGTTACGGAGAAAATCACAAAATATATTGGTTCTAGATTATCCGGAAATGCTATCATATTAGGACCCGTAGCGTCTCCAATGTCACGTGTGAATAATAGATATCGTTATCAATGTTTGATAAAATACAAAAAGGAACCAGAATTAAAAAATATATTAAAAACGGTTATTGAGCATTATTATCCACAAACTGTAAAAGAAGGTTTGATGATTCATATTGATGTCAATCCTTATATGATGATGTAAAGTAAAGAAAAGAGGGCGTAAGAATGGCTATTCTCTCCATCGTAACCCATCCGGCAGACATATTAGAAGTAGTTTGTGATCCTGTTACAGAGTTCAATCATGAATTACATATTTTATTAGACGATATGTATGAAACAATGGTTGCTGCGGATGGTGTTGGATTAGCTGCTCCACAAATTGGTATAAAAAAACGAATTGCTGTTATTGATGTTGGAGATAAAAATGGAATAATTGAACTAATCAACCCAACTATTATAAAGGCAAAAGGTGAAAATACTGATATAGAGGGTTGTTTAAGCTTCCCTAATTTATATGGAACAGTATCAAGAGCACAAATTGTAAAAATTAAAGCACAAGATCGAAATGGAAAAGAATTTAAATTAAAGGCAAATGATTATTTAGCACGTGCAATTCAGCATGAGTTGGATCATTTGGATGGAGTTCTATTTACGACGAAAGTCATTGAATATGTCGATGAAGAAGATTTAGAAAGTAGTGAAGTATAATGACAAAAATAGTGTTTATGGGGACACCAGATTTTTCAGTCCCTGTTCTACAAAAAATTCTTGCTGACGGATATGATGTTATTGCTGTGGTTACCCAACCAGATCGTCCTGTTGGCCGTAAAAAAATTCTAACACCCCCACCTGTAAAAGTGGAGGCTGAGCGTCATGGCATACCAGTTCTTCAACCAGAGAAGCTTCGAGAGAATGTTGATGAAATTATATCACTTCAACCAGATCTTATTATTACGGCTGCATATGGGCAAATTCTACCAAAGGTTTTATTGGATGCTCCGAAACAAGGGTGTATAAATGTACATGCTTCCTTATTACCTGAGTTAAGAGGTGGAGCTCCGATACATTATGCCATTTTAGAAGGAAAAGAAAAAACAGGGATAACCATCATGTACATGGCAGAAAAATTAGATGCGGGTGATATAATTAGTCAGGTAGAAGTGGCAATCGAAGAACAAGATGATGTTGGTAGTTTGCATGACAAGTTAAGTATAGCTGGAGCGGATTTATTAGCAAATACCTTGCCTAAGTTATTGAATAATGAAATTCAGGCAATTCCTCAAGATCACACGAAGGCAACATTCGCATCGAATATTACTCGAGAACAAGAAAAAATAGATTGGAATCTCCCGGGTGAAAAAATTTACAACAAAATTCGTGGACTTTCGCCTTGGCCTGTAGCATACACAACGTTTGCGAACAAAGTGATGAAAGTTTGGAAAGCCGAAAAGTATAAAATGTCAGGTGAATTCAACCCAGGTTCAATTATAAGAATTGAAAAAGATGGATTTGTGATAGCTACTGGGAATGATGTTGCAATAAAATTAATAGTGATTCAACCAGCTGGAAAAAAACAAATGTCTGCTGAACAATTTTTACAAGGAGCAGGCGCCAATATACAAATAGGTGATAGATTGGGTATCGAAAATGAGTAAAAAAAATAAAAATGTTCGGGAATCGGCATTAGAAATTTTGGAAGCTATTGATAAACAACAAGCGTATAGTAATCTACTGCTAAATCAAGTGATTAACAAAAATCAAATAAAAGGTCCCGATGTTGGTTTATTAACGGAAATTGTTTATGGGACATTGCAACGAAAGTTAACACTAGATTATTTTTTACAGCCATTTATTAAGAAAAAGCTAGAAGTATGGGTAATGAATCTATTAAGACTTTCCCTATATCAAATGCATTATCTTGATAAAATACCTGATCGAGCTGTTTTATTTGAAGCAGTAGAGATTGCAAAAAAGCGTGGACATAAAGGGATTGCTAGTCTAGTTAATGGTGTTTTACGTGCAATTCAAAGACAAGGAGTTCCTTCTTTAGAGGAAATAAAAGATCCTTTGAAGAGGTTATCTATCGAAATGAGCCATCCTTTATGGCTTGTACAAAGATGGGAGAAACAATATGGACTCGCCTTAACAAAGGAAATGTGTGCAGAAAATTTAATAGCACCTGTTCAAACTGCACGTGTCAATACAACAAAAATTACCCGTGACGAAGTATTGAGCATGCTCAGAAATGAAGGGTTTGAAGTGGAACCGAGCGTGATCTTACCTGTCTCTATTCGTATACTAAGAGGAAATGTCGCAAACTCGACTGCATTTGAGAAAGGGTATTTAAGTATTCAGGATGAAAGTTCGATGATCGTTGCCTATACCCTTGACCTAGAGGAAAATATGACGATACTTGATGCTTGTGCAGCACCAGGGGGGAAGACCGGACATATTGCCGAGTTACTAAATGGAACAGGAAAAGTACAAGCTATAGACATACATTCTCATAAGGTTAAATTAATACAAAGTAATGCAGCTCGACTTGGTTTATCGAATATTGAAGCTTCTGTATTAGATAGTAGAAAAGTAAGTGAAAAATTTTCACACGAGGTTTTTGATCGAATTCTTGTCGATGCACCTTGTTCAGGTCTTGGTGTATTAAGGAAAAAGCCGGACATTAAATATGTGAAAAAACCAGAAGACATTGATAATCTGAAAAATATTCAACAAAATATTTTGAATGAAGCAGCAAAGACATTAAAAAAGGGTGGAATTCTAGTGTACAGTACGTGTACAGTAGATAAGGAAGAGAATTATGGGACAATTAATGATTTTCTACAAAATCACCCAGAATTTAAGGAATACCCATTACAATTACCTGATTCATTAACATACCTCCTTGAAGAAGGTTCAAATGCTTTACAAATATTCCCCCAAGATTTTGGAGGAGATGGATTTTTCATAGCAAGTTTTAAAAAATCAATGTAATAGCTTAAAGTGTTGGTAATGCTCAATAAATAGAGTATTATCTATTCCCATAGTTAATTAGAGCAGATTTTTCTAGGGAAATGCTCTTAGAAAGGGACGTAAGGGGGAAAGAAAAATGAAGGCAACTTTTAAAACAGATACCGGAAAAGTTCGTCGACACAATGAAGATGATGGTGGCGTGTTTTTGCACCGATCTGGATATTATTTAGCTGTTGTTGCTGATGGTATGGGCGGACATAATGCGGGAGAGGTAGCTAGTCAAATGGCCGTAGCTAATCTTCAAAAACATTGGAATGAAATTGAAAATATCCAAACACCAGAGGAAGCAGAGAATTGGTTACGTAGTAAAGTAACGGATATTAATAAGGATATTTACAATCATTCAAAAAGTAATTCAGAATTAGACGGAATGGGTACTACCTTAGTTGCTGCTATATGTACTAACCTATTTGCAACGATCGTTAATATTGGCGATAGTAGATGTTATATTCTGAATGAAGATGGTTTTAAACAAATAACAGAGGATCATTCACTAGTAAATGAATTAATTAAAATTGGCCATATTTCACCAGAAGATGCCGAGATACATCCTCGTAAGAATATGCTATTAAAAGCAGTGGGGACAGAACCTGTTACTGAAATGGATATTATTACGATAACATTTGAAGAAGGAGACAAACTTCTTTTATGTTCAGATGGCCTATCTAATAAAGTAACTAATCAAGAGTTAGAATCCATTTTACAATCAGATGAAGATATAGATAAAAAAGCATTAACGATGATAAACCTTGCTAATCAAAACGGTGGAGAAGATAATATATCCGTTGCAATCATTGAAACCTGTAAAGAAAGCGGGTGTGAGCAATGATAATCGGTAGTAGAATAAGCGGTCGTTACAAGGTTCTCCGGATGATAGGCGGAGGTGGAATGGCGAATGTTTATTTAGCACGAGATGTAATTCTAGATCGCGATGTTGCTATCAAAATATTAAGAATGGATTTTGCGAATGAAGATGAGTTTATTCGCCGTTTTCAGCGAGAAGCACAAAATGCAACAAGTTTGGCACATGAAAACATTGTTAGTATATATGATATCGGGGAAGAAAAGGACATCTATTATATTGTAATGGAATATGTCGATGGGATGACATTAAAACAATACATACAGCAATTTCATCCAATCCCTCTTGAAAAAACAATCGATATAATGAAACAACTAACATCCGCCATTACTCATGCTCACCAAAATCAAATTGTTCATCGTGATATAAAACCGCAAAATATATTAATTGATCATAACGGTCACGTTATGATTACTGATTTTGGAATTGCCTTGGCACTTAGTGCAACATCGATTACACAAACAAATTCTGTATTAGGATCCGTACATTATTTGTCTCCAGAACAAGCACGTGGTGGGTTAGCTACGAAGAAATCAGATATTTATTCCTTAGGTATCGTCATGTTCGAGCTCTTAACTGGTAGGCTACCATTCTCTGGTGAATCAGCAGTTTCGATTGCCCTTAAGCATTTGCAATCGGAGACACCTTTTCCTAGCAGGTGGAATCCGGATATTCCACAAAGTGTAGAAAATATTGTATTAAAAGCTACTGCAAAAGATCCATTTATTCGCTATGAAAGTGCAGAGTTAATGGAAAGTGATTTAGAAACAGCGTTAGATGCTAATCGTTTACATGAGCCTAAGTTTGTAATTCCTGAAGATGATGATGCAACAAAGGCGATTCCTGTTATTAATGGGGAATACTTAAAAAATGAACAAGAACAAACAATTGCTCATAAAAGTGAGCCGAAAAATAATGTTGCTCAAGAACAACCTCAAAAACGCAAAAAGAAGATTTGGCCATGGATTGTCGGTGGTGTAACAGCATTATTAATATTAGCAGTAGTTTTCTTTACTAATATTCTTCCGGCGATTCAAAGTGCGAAAAATGTCGAAATACCAGACATTAGTGGTGAAGAGTATGATGAAGGTGTACTTCATCTTGTCGATCTTGGCTTAGAAGTAGGAAAAGTCGTGGAAGCAAATAGTGATGATGTTCCTGAAGGTGAAATCATTAGGACGAGCCCTAGGGCAGGTAAAGAAGTTAAAAAGGGAAGTAAAGTTGATATTTATTTAAGTATAGGTAAAGAAAAATTCACATTAGAAGATTATACAGGTCGTCAATTTGACGAAATTGCTCAGTTATTAGACGATAAAGGTTTTAAAAATATTCGAGAAAATGGAAAACATTCCGATGAAGTAGAAGGAACCATATTGGAGCAATCTCCTGGTCCAGATGAAGCAGTAGTACCGGAGGATACCGTTCTTACATTTACTGTAAGTCTAGGGAAAGAAAAAGTAATTTTAAGAGATTTAACAGGTTATAATGCGAAAGGACTTGAAAGTTATATAGAGTTATCTGGACTATCGATTGATATGTCACAGGAAGAGTACCATGAAACTGTTCCAGAAGGTGAAGTTATTTCGCAAAGTCCTGCTCCGAATACAGAATTATCAAAAGGAGATAAAGTTACGGTTGTCATTTCAAAAGGAAAAGATTTATCACCGAAAACAGTTACAAAAAATGTAACGATTGAATATGAACCACTGAATGAAGAGGGAGAAGAAGCACAACCACAAAAAGTAATTATTTTCATTCAGGATTTGAATAACGATATGAAAGTACCTGTAGAAGAATTTGAAATCACTAGCACGATTGAAAAAGAACTTGTTTTTACCGTTGAACATGGTAAAACAGCTACTTATAAAATCATGCGTGATGATGAAGAATATGAAACTGGCACAGTAGAATATCCAAATGAATAATTGAAAGGATCGGTGACATGGCAGAAGGGAAAATTATTAAGGCGCTTAGTGGATTTTATTATGTGTTATCGGACGGTAAAATCTTTCAATGTAGAGGGAGAGGAGTTTTTCGAAAAAACAACATTACTCCCTTAGTAGGTGATTATGTAATCTTCCAAGCGGAGAATGAAAAAGAAGGTTACATTATGGAAGTGAAGACGAGAAGAAATGAACTTGTTAGACCGCCAATTGTAAATATAGATCAAGCTATTTTAGTTTTCTCTGCTACTGAACCAGCTTTTAATCCTGCTTTATTAGATCGGTTTTTAGTTATTGTGGAATCAAGAATGGTTTCTCCAATAATATGTATTACGAAAGCGGACTTGCTTAATAGTCAAGAGCGAGAGGAAATCAATCGATATATTCATTTGTATCAGTCTATTGGCTATGAAGTACTTTTACTGTCAGCGAAGACGGAGGAAGGGATAGAGGATATTCGTCCTTTCCTCGCTGATAAGACGAGTGTATTTGCTGGCCAATCTGGTGTAGGTAAATCCACATTGCTTAATGTACTACAACCGGATTTACAAATGAAGACAAATGAGATTTCTACGCATCTTGGTCGTGGGAAACATACTACTCGTCATGTCGAATTAGTGAGAGTCGATTCGGGGTTAGTAGCAGATACCCCTGGGTTTAGTTCATTAGAATTTACGGATATCGAGGCGGAAGAATTATCTTCATATTTCCTTGAAATAGAGGAAAAAGGGCGAGATTGCAAATTTCGTGGCTGTCTACATCTAAATGAGCCTAAGTGTGCTGTGAAGGATGCTGTTGAGGCCGAAGTGATTGCTTCTTTCCGTTATGAAAACTATTTGCAATTTTTACAGGAGATTCGGGAGAGAAAGGTGAGATATTAACATGATGAAAATTGCTCCTTCTATATTAGCAGCAGATTTCTCGAAATTAGGGGATGAAGTAAGATCAGTAGAATCTGCAGGTGCGGATTATATTCACATTGATGTAATGGATGGTCATTTTGTTCCTAATATAACTATGGGACCACTTGTAGTAGAAGCAGTAAGGAAGGTAACTAATATACCTTTAGACGTACATTTAATGATTGAAAATCCTGATAAATATTTACAAGCATTTGCTGATGCAGGTGCAGATATAATTACTGTTCATGTAGAGGCATGCCCACACCTTCATCGAACAATTCAAGAAATAAGGAAGCTTGGTGTGAAGCCTGGAGTTGTTTTAAACCCAGCAACACCTGCATCAATACTTGAGAATATTATTGAAGATGTAGATATGGTATTGCTAATGACAGTGAACCCTGGATTTGGTGGTCAATCGTTTATTCCTGGAGTATTGTCAAAAATCAAAGAAGTAAGATCAATGATCGAACGTAAAGGTTTAAATGTTGATATCGAACTTGATGGTGGAATACATGCAGGCAATGCGAAAATTTGTATGGAGGCAGGAGCAAATGTTTTTGTTGCAGGATCGGCTATTTTTGGAAAGGAAGATCGTAAAGCAGCAATCGAAGAAATCCGCTCTGAGTTACAATAATGAGTCAAAATATAAAAGCTATATACATTGTAGCTGGTGGACCACAACAATACATTCCTGAATATGACTCATACAAAAACGTAAGTAATACTATTTGGATGGGTGTTGACCGTGGAGTGTATTATTTATTGGAGAAAGGGATAATACCTACATATGCTGTAGGTGATTTTGATTCAATAAATGAACGTGAATGGGAAGAGATTAAAGAAAAAGTTCCTAACATAAAACAGGCCAACCCGGAAAAGGATGAAACAGATTTAGAGTTGGCCCTCTTTTGTGCATTGGAACATGATCCGGAAAAAATAATTATTTGGGGTGCAACAGGTGGTAGACTCGATCATTTTATGGCAAATGCATTTATGTTATCGAAATTTCAAAAACAGCATCCCCATATACCAATAAATATAATGGATCAGCAAAATACATTATCGGTGTATTTCCCTGAAACGCATGAAATTTTTAAAGATGAGAAAAAGAAATATGTGTCTTTTATTCCGCTTAGTTCTGAAATAATTGGCTTAACATTAAAGGGTTTTAAATATCCACTCACAGATAAGACAGTTGAATTTGGTTCATCATTATGTATTAGTAATGAATTAATCCAACAATCTGGTACTTTTTCCTTTGAAAAAGGCATATTAATGATGGTAAGAAGTACAGATTAACATATAGGCCCATTTTTATCTAAGGGTGCGTACTTATCCGATTACTACGAATATATTATCAGTGGGTGTAAGCCGGTATTTTTTAGACTAGGAGGGAATTTTTAATGAGATTTTATACAATTAAACTTCCTCGATTTTTGGGAGGAATAGTTAGAGCGATGTTGGGGACATTTAAAAAAGGTTGAAAAATAAGAAGAAAGGCACCAAAAAGGTGCCTTTCTTCTGTTTTTGAAGATGGAAGTACTTCCGTAAGTGGAACGTACTTCTAGTTATTTTATACTCTTTCGACTTTACCTGATTTAAGGGCTCTTGCAGATACCCAAACACGTTTCGGTTTACCGTCAACAAGAATACGTACTTTTTGAAGATTCGCACCCCATGTACGTTTGTTCGCATTCATAGCATGTGATCTTCTATTTCCTGCTGAAGCCTTACGCCCAGTGATAACACATTGCTTTGGCATTAATAATCCCTCCCATAGATGAAGTTAGACCTAGATTATTGTTCATCACTTCAAAATCTGTCATTAAACATACTTTAATAATTTATCACACATATTATTAGAATGCAATATAATATCAATCGCAGTTTTAGGCTTGACAATCATCAGCAAACTAGAAATAATCATACAGGAGAAACTTTTAAAAACTGTTCCGTTATAGTAAAATAACTTTATCTATGTAGTGAGGCGATAATATATAATTCACACTTTTCATAGGATATTTCGACTAATAAGGAGGAATTATACATGTCCATTGAAATGAAAACGAAGTTCGGTCATATTGATATATCTAATGATGTTATAGCAACAATTGCTGGTGGAGCTGCAATCGATTGCTATGGTATTGTTGGCATGGCTTCTAAAAAGCAAATTAAAGACGGTTTAACAGAAATCTTACGTAAGGAAAATTTCACTCGTGGTATTATCATCCGTCAGGAAGAACAGGCGTTACACATAGACATGTATATTATTGTTAGCTATGGAACAAAGATTTCAGAGGTTGCTCATAATGTGCAATCAAAAGTAAAATATACACTTGAACAAACGATAGGTATTTCAGCTGATACTGTAAATATTTATGTTCAAGGGGTTCGGGTTACGAATCCGTAATGGAGGAGGAATTAACGTGTCTATAACATCATTAGATGGAAATAGGTTCGCCGAGATGATCGTGAAAGGTGCTAACAATTTGTCTGCTAATGCGCAAATGGTAGATGCCTTGAATGTATTCCCGGTGCCTGACGGAGATACAGGAACAAATATGAATTTATCGATGACTTCTGGTTCAAAAGAAGTGCAAGCAAATAAGCAACAACATATTGGAAAAGTGGCAGCAGCCTTATCTAAAGGTTTATTAATGGGGGCACGTGGTAATTCTGGTGTTATTTTATCACAATTATTTCGTGGCTTTGCAAAAGATATTGAGGCGAAACCATCACTTTCAGGAAGTGAATTTGCTCATGCATTAGAAGCAGGTGTATTAACTGCATATAAAGCAGTAATGAAACCTGTTGAAGGTACGATTTTAACAGTTGCGAAAGATGCAGCAAATAGGGCTGTAGAGATAGCAAAAACGGAATCTGATATCATTAAGATTATGTCAGAGACTCTAAAAGAAGCGAAAGCATCCTTAAAACGTACTCCTGATTTATTACCTGTTTTAAAAGAAGTTGGGGTAGTTGATAGTGGTGGACAAGGACTTGTATGTGTTTATGAAGGCTTTTTAGCTGAGTTAACTGGCGAAGAGTTACCAGATGTTACAGAGATAGCTCCTTCAATAGATGAGCTTGTCAATGCACAACATCATCAATCTGTACAAAGTTTTATGAACACAGAAGACATTGAATTTGGCTATTGTACTGAATTTATGGTGAAATTCGATAACGATAAAAAGTCATTTACGGAAGAAAACTTTAGAAATGACCTTAGTGAACATGGAGATTCTTTATTAGTAATTGCCGATGAAAGTGTTGTGAAAGTACACATTCATACGGAGCATCCTGGTGACGTTTTATCATATGGTCAACAATACGGTAGCTTAATTAATATGAAAATTGAAAATATGCGTGAACAACATAGCTCCATTATAGATGGAGATTCTCATAAACATTCTTCTCCACAGGAAAAGCAGGAATATGGAATTATTGCTGTTTCAATGGGTGAAGGGATTGCAGATTTATTTAAAAGTGTAGGTGCCACTAGCGTAATTGAAGGTGGCCAAACGATGAATCCTAGCACTGAAGATATCATGAAAGCAATCGAAAGTGCCAATGCAAGCAACATCATTTTGTTACCAAATAATAAGAATATTATTATGGCTGCAGAACAAGCTGCTGAAATTGCCACAGAGAATGTTGTAGTTGTACCTTCTACATCTGTTCCACAAGGTCTTTCTGCTATTTTAGCATTCAATCCATCTGCTTCTATTGAACAGAATGGGCAAGGGATGTCAGAAGCATTATCTCAAGTGAAAACAGGACAAGTAACTTATGCAGTAAGAGATACCAGTATCGATGGGATTGCCATTACAAAAGATGATTATATGGGAATACAAGACGGGAAAATCGTTGAAACAAATAAAGACTTATTCCAAGCAACATGTAATCTTCTAAATAAGATGATTGACAGTGATTCTGAAATCATAACGGTTATCCATGGCGAAGATACTGCTCCTGAAATAGTTGATAAAGTAGAACAGTATATAAGCGATAATTTTGAGGATGTTGAAGTGGAAATTCATAATGGAAAACAACCATTATACAACTTCATTATATCTGTAGAATAACCACACACAAATAGAAGGGTAACCCCCTTCTATTTCTGGTTATGAAAGGATAGAGGTGAATTTGGTGAGTGAAGAAGTTAGTGGAATTACTGTGAATCAATCACTTGATCACCCTACTTCTGTTATAAAAGGAATTGGTGAAGAGACTGCTGACCAATTAGCTGCAATGGGGATTCATACCGTGAATGACCTCCTGCACCATTTGCCTTTTCGGTACGAAGATGTTCGATTACGTGATATCACAGAGGTAGCACATAATGAAAAAATTACGGTTGAAGGAACAGTACATAGTGAACCAGCTGTTATGTATTATGGTAGAAAAAAGAATCGATTGACGATTCACATGTTTGTAGATAATCATTTAATAAAGGTTACTTTTTTTAACCGAGCTTATTTAAAAAATAAGCTTTCGCCACAAGATACGATAACTGTTACTGGTAAGTGGGATAAACATCGACAGACAATAACTGGGCAAGATATTAAAATTGGCTCTTCTGTAGGTTCAGATTTCGAACCTGTATACTCTGTAAAAGGATCGATAACTGTTAAAGCGTTAAGAAGATATATTACTTCTGCTTTTAACGAATATGGGAATTATATAACAGAATCGATACCAACAAAGATCCGTGAACAATATAAATTACTTAGTAAGAAAGATGCCCTTCGTATTATGCATTTCCCTCATTCAGCTGAAGAAGTGAAGCAAGCAAGAAGGACGATTATTTATGAAGAATTTCTATATTTTCAACTGAAAATGCAAGTATTACGAAAAGTACAACGTGAACAATCCATGGGAATAGGTCAACATTATGATTTACAAAAAGTTAAACAGTTTATTTCTATGTTACCTTTTCAATTAACAAATGCACAGAAGAAAGTAGTAAATGAAATTTGTGCGGATTTAAAATCACCTTACAAGATGAATAGATTGTTACAAGGTGATGTAGGATCGGGAAAAACCGCTGTTGCTACTATCGCTTTATATGCTAGTATAACGGCAGGATATCAAGGTGCGTTAATGGTCCCAACAGAGATACTTGCAGAACAGCATGCAGAATCCTTAAGTAAGCTCCTCGCTGGTACAGATGTAGAAATTGCATTACTAACAGGATCGGTCAAAGGAAAAAGACGAAAAGAAATCCTCGAGCGACTCGAGGCAGGTGATATAGATATCATTATTGGAACGCATGCTCTTATTCAAGACGATGTTAACTTTTTGAAATTAGGCTTAGTAATAACAGATGAACAACATAGATTTGGAGTTGAGCAACGAAGAATCTTGCGTGAAAAGGGCGAAGCTCCAGATGTCTTATTTATGACGGCTACACCAATTCCTAGGACTTTAGCGATAACTGTATTTGGTGAAATGGATGTATCCATCATTAATGAAATGCCTGCTGGAAGAAAAGCAATTGAGACACATTGGGTGAAACATGAAATGCTTGATCGTATTCTCGATTTCATAAATAAGGAACTTAAAAAAGGGCGACAAGCATATGTGATATGTCCGCTTATAGAGGAATCAGATAAATTAGATGTTCAGAATGCGATTGATGTACATGACCTTCTTTCAAATTATTATGCAGGAACGTATTCTGTTGGGCTTATGCATGGGAAATTACACGCAACAGAAAAAGATGAGGTTATGAGAGCGTTCAGTGAAAATAAGATACAAGTATTAGTATCGACTACGGTTGTTGAGGTTGGAGTAAATGTACCGAATGCAACAGTAATGGTAATTTATGATGCAGAACGCTTTGGTTTATCTCAATTGCACCAACTACGGGGTAGGGTTGGAAGAGGAAGTGAACAATCCTATTGTATTTTACTAGCCGATCCGAAGACAGAAGTAGGGAAAGAACGTATGCGGATCATGACGGAAACGAATGATGGTTTCGTATTAAGTGAACGTGACTTAGAACTTCGTGGCCCGGGTGATTTCTTTGGACGAAAACAAAGCGGTCTTCCAGAGTTTAAAGTAGCTGATATGGTACATGATTATCGAGCTTTAGAAACTGCTCGTAATGATGCAGCATCCTTAATTTCTAATGAAGAGTTTTGGGTAAGTGATGAGTTTACCTATATACGTCAGTATTTACAGCAATCTGGAGTTCTATCTGGGGAAAAATTAGATTAATAGAGGGAAATGCTTTTGGTTGCGCATCCCTCTATTTTTTTATATACTACTGTTAATACCTAGTCATAATATCTTGAAATGGTGTTGATAATAAATGAGACCTTCGAAAAAGGAGCGGCAAAAACTGCTCCGACAGACAATTGATGATAACCCTTTTATTACCGATGAAGAATTATCTGAGAAGTTTTCAGTAAGTGTACAAACAATCAGATTGGATAGAATGGAGCTTTCCATTCCAGAATTGAGAGAAAGAATAAAATCGGTTGCAGAGAAGCATGTAGTTAATGAAGTAAAAGCTCTTCCAATTGATGAAGTTATTGGAGAAATTATTGATATTGAATTAGATGAGTCTGCTATCTCGATATTTGATGTTCAAAAAGAGCATGTATTCAAACGGAATTTAATAGCACGGGGGCATCATTTATTTGCACAGGCTAACTCTTTAGCTGTAGCTGTTATTAATGATGATCTCGCACTAACTGTAAAGGTGAATATTCACTATACTCGACCAGTAAAATTGGGAGAAAGAGTAGTCGCAAAAGCAAAAGTACGGAAACGAACACCTAATTCTGATCGCACTGTAGTAGAAGTGCTTAGCTATGTTGGAAAAGAACTAGTATTTAAAGGTGAGTTCGAGATGTACCGTTCTAGTCAAATGAATGAAGGTGAAGAGTAATGAAAATAGCGATAGACGCTATGGGTGGAGATAATGCGCCTAAGGAGATAGTTCTTGGGATTAACCGAGCAGCACAGGACTTTCCGGATACGGAATTCATATTATACGGTGATGAATCACAAATAAAAGAATTTGTAATAGATAATAAAAATATTTCCATCGTACATACAACTGAAAAAATTGAAGGTACGGATGAGCCGGTCCGTGCAGTTAGAAAGAAAAAGAATGCTTCTATGGTACTCATGGCACAAGCTGTCAAAGATGGAGAGGCGGATGCTTGTATTTCAGCAGGGAATACTGGGGCTCTAATGGCAGCAGGTCTTTTCGTAGTTGGTAGAATTAAAGGAATCGATCGTCCAGCTTTAGCACCTACCCTTCCTACATTAGATGGGAAAGGCTTTGTCATGCTTGACTTAGGTGCAAATGCTGATGCGAAACCTGAGCATCTACTTCAATACGCAATCATGGGAAGTATTTATGCGGAAAATGTAAGAAAAGTAAACAAACCAAGAATTGCTCTTTTAAATATTGGTTCCGAAGAGAATAAAGGTAATGAACTTACCAAAAAAACATTTGAACTATTAAGTTCACTAGATAAAGATACGTTTCATTTTGTAGGCAATATAGAAGCAAGGGAATTATTAGAAGGTCATGCGGACGTTGTAGTGACGGATGGTTTCACTGGTAATGTCGTATTGAAATCGATAGAAGGAACTGCTTCCGCAGTATTTACCATGCTTAAGGATGTACTAACAAAAAATTTAAAAAATAAACTAGCGGCAGGAGTTATCTTGCCAGATCTCCGTAAATTAAAAGATATGCTCGATTATTCGGAGTACGGTGGAGCTTGTTTATTTGGGTTAGAAGCTCCAGTGATTAAAGCGCATGGTTCTTCTAATGCTAATGCAATTTATCATGCTGTTCGTCAAACTCGAGATATGGTGAAAAGTGATATATCCGGTACAATAAGCAATGCTGTAAATGTTGAAGAGGCTTAAAGAAAAGAGGCGATAATAATGGGGAAAATAGCATTTGTCTTTCCAGGGCAAGGATCACAAACAGTAGGAATGGGACAAGCTATTGCTAACAGCAATAGCACAGCACAAGAAGTATTTAATACGGCAGATAAGCGTCTAGGTTACGACTTATCATCCATAATGTTTAATGGTCCACAAGAAAAACTTACGAAAACATATTACGCACAGCCTGCGCTCTTGACGGCTAGTATAGCTTTAGCACAAGTTTTACGAGAAGCAGGGATTGAGCCCGACTATACTGCAGGACATAGCTTGGGAGAGTATTCAGCCCTTGTTGCAAGTGGTGCACTTTCTTTTAGTGATGCAGTTTATGCTGTATCTAAGCGTGGAGAATTGATGGAAGAAGCGGTTCCAAACGGTGAAGGCACAATGGCAGCTGTATTAGGTTTAGAAAGAAATATACTAGCTGATATTACTGAAAGTGTAACGAAAGACGGTTTTCCTGTTCAATTAGCTAATTTGAATTGTCCTGGGCAAATTGTAATATCAGGAACAGTTGCAGGTGTCGAAAAAGCAGGTGCATTAGCAAAGGAAAGTGGAGCAAAACGGGTATTACCATTACAAGTTAGCGGTCCTTTTCACTCTAGTTTAATGAAGCCAGCAGCTGAAAAATTCCAATCTGTTCTACATGAGATAGAAATAAATGAAGCGCGAATACCTGTAATTGCTAATGTTACCGCTGAGCCAATTTCTGATATTGAAGATACATTAGTTAAACAACTTTATTCACCAGTATTATGGGAAGACTCAGTTGAAAAAATGATAGAATTAGGTGTAGATACATTTATTGAAGTAGGACCTGGGAAAGTATTATCTGGATTAATTAGAAAAATTAATCGAGATGTTAAAACTTATTCTGTACAAGATCCTGATAGCTGTCAGTCCGTTATTGATACATTAAAGGGGGTAAAATAATGCGATTAGAAGGGAAAGTAGCACTAGTAACTGGTGCTTCGCGTGGAATTGGAAAACAAATTGCACTATCATTAGCTCAACAAGGCGCGAGTGTGGTCGTTAATTACGCAGGTAGTGAAGCGAAGGCGAATGAGACTGTCGATGAAATAAAATCATTAGGTAGAGAAGCAATTACATATCAATGTGATATCTCTAACGGAGAAGCAGTACAAGAGATGATAAAAGAAACAGTTAAAACATTTGGAAAACTAGATATTTTAGTGAATAATGCCGGCATCACTCGTGATAATCTATTAATGCGTATGAAAGAAAATGAATGGGACGATGTTATAAATACGAATTTAAAAGGAGTATTTATCTGTACAAAAGCTGTTTCTAGACAAATGATGAAACAGAAGGCCGGAAGAATTATCAATATTTCTTCTATCGTTGGTGCAAGTGGAAACCCAGGACAAGCTAATTACGTAGCAGCAAAAGCAGGTGTTACCGGGCTAACAAAAACATCCGCGTTAGAGCTTGCTCCTCGTGGAATTACTGTAAACGCAGTGGCGCCAGGTTTCATCACAACAGATATGACAGACCAACTTCCTGAAGATGTTAAAGCTTCTATGTTAGAAAAAATTCCACTAGGAAAATTTGGAGAAGCTGAAGATGTTGCATCTCTTGTTACCTATCTTGCATCAGATGAAGCAAAATATATTACTGGTCAAACAATCCATGTGAACGGTGGAATGTATATGTAATTCTCCCAGTGTTTTTGGGAAAATTATATGAAGGGTATTTTTCTTTAGTAGGTTATCCTTTATAATGTCTTGAGGGGAGGTGAAAGTAATGGCAGATACATTAGAGCGCGTAACGAAGATTATTGTAGACCGTTTAGGTGTAGAAGAATCAAAAGTGACTTTAGAAGCTTCTTTTAAAGAAGATTTAGGAGCAGATTCCCTCGATGTTGTAGAGCTTGTCATGGAATTAGAAGATGAATTCGATATGGAAATTTCTGATGATGACGCAGAAAAAATTGCAACAGTAGGTGACGCTGTTAATTACATACAAAGTAATAACTAGTCGCTGGAGTATTGAAAGTGTCCCGTTAATTACTGACGGGACATTTCTCATTGATAATAAATTATCTCCAAGGTGGATTGAAAATGCGAAAATCGAATCGTGAACGAAATACTATTAAGAATAATATTATGCAAAATTTTTTTGAGTTCCAAGAAAAAATCGGCATTCAATTTAAAAATGAATCCTTATTAATGCAAGCTTTTACACATTCATCATATGTGAATGAGCATCGAAAAAAGCCATATGAAGACAATGAACGCCTTGAGTTTTTAGGTGATGCAGTTCTTGAATTAACTGTATCCCAGTATTTATTTAAAAAGTTTCCAATGATGAGTGAGGGTGAATTAACGAAACTCCGTGCTGCAATTGTATGTGAGCCATCTCTCGTAATGTTCGCTACCGAACTCAACTTTGGGGCGATTGTTTTACTTGGAAAAGGAGAAGAAATAACCGGCGGGCGTAATCGTCCTGCATTACTAGCAGATGCCTTTGAGGCATTTATAGGTGCGTTATATCTCGATCAAGGCTTAGATGTAGTTATTTCATTTCTTCAAATGGTAGTGTACCCAAAAGTAGATTCTGGTGCTTTTTCTCATGTGATGGATTTTAAAAGTCAACTACAAGAATATGTGCAAAGAGATGGTATTGGAGCTATCGAATACGAGATCTTGGAAGAAGAAGGTCCTGCTCATAATAGAATTTTTGTTTCTCAAGTATCACTTAATAGTGAAGTACTAGGAGTAGGCAGAGGGAAATCGAAAAAAGAAGCAGAACAACACGCAGCTCAAGTAGCATTAGCAAAATTAAAAGAAGAAAATTAAGGCATTATAATAGGTCGTCTTATCTTAAATTTTATAATTACAGGCTGTCATACGCTTTTAGAAAAGGAGTGAATGGTATTGTTCCTCAAACAACTAGAGATCATTGGCTTCAAATCATTTGCAGAAAAGGTTTCAATAGAATTTGTTCCTGGTGTCACAGCTGTTGTTGGGCCAAACGGGAGTGGGAAAAGTAATATAACAGATGCAATAAGATGGGTTTTAGGGGAACAGTCAGCTAAGTCCTTACGTGGTGGGAAAATGGAAGACATTATTTTTGCCGGGAGTGATTCTAGGCGGAAATTAAATTTTGCTGAAGTTTCCCTTACGTTGAATAACGAAGATAATGCATTACCAATTGAATTTAATGAAGTATGCGTAGCACGTAGAGTATTCCGAACTGGTGAAAGTGAATACTTGCTAAATGGTCAACAATGTCGCCTAAAAGATATTATTGATTTGTTTATGGATTCTGGTTTAGGTAAAGAGGCATTCTCCATTATTAGTCAAGGAAAAGTGGAGGAAGTGCTCAATAGTAAGCCTGAAGAAAGACGAACAATATTTGAAGAAGCAGCCGGAATCCTGAAGTATAAAACAATGAAGAAAAAAGCAGAAACGAAGCTTCAAGAAACGACAGAAAATTTAAATCGCGTCAACGATATACTTCATGAATTGGAAGTGCAAATTGAGCCGTTACAAATCCAAGCGTCTATCGCAAAAGATTATTTAGAAAAGAAAAAAGACCTTGAACACCATGAAGTTGCGTTAACAGTTTACGAAATTGGCGATTTGCATGGTAAATGGGAAAGAACAAAACAAGAGTTGGATAACTTAATTCAAAAAGAAGCAGAGTTAGCATTGAAAATCGAACATGATGAAAAAAATCAGGAAAAAAACCGTTCACAACTAACAGCTCTTGATGATAAGATTGCTGAATTGCAATCACAGCTATTAACGACTACTAAAACACTTGAAAAATTAGAGGGTAGACGAGAAGTTTTAAAAGAAAGAAAACGAAATGCTACACAAAATACAGACCAGCTAAAAAATAATATAGCTGAATTGAAAACAAAACTGCAATCACTTCAAGACAAGCAAGCAAAGGTAAAAAAAGAAGTGGTTGAAAAAGAACAAACAGTTAAGCAATTAAAGGGCTTACTTACTGAAAAACGAAATAAATTAAGCATGCTAGATGATTCAATTGAAGATACGATTGAATCTCTAAAAAGTGATTATATTGAAGTATTAAATGAGCAAGCATCCGCTAAAAACGAAATCAATTATTTGAATCAACAATTAAATCAACAAATAATGAAAAGTAATCGCTTGGATGGAGAAAATGAGAAATATATCGAACAACGAAGTGAAATTACTCAAAAGCTCCACGAAGCCACAACCGAATTAAAAGAGGTAGAAAGTGCAATCTCAGAACAACTCGCATTGTATGATGAAATTCAAAAAAATATAGCATCCTTAAAAGAACAGTATGAATCACAGCTAGCAATGATAAACCAAGCAAACCAGTATATTCAAAAAGCTCAGGCAAGAAAAGAAACGTTAGAAGAAATGAATGATGACTATACTGGGTTTTATCATGGTGTTAAAGAAGTACTTAAAGCTAAAAATCATACTCTAGAAGGAATTGAAGGTGCGGTTGCTGAGTTAATTCAAGTGCCAAAACAATATGCAGTTGCAATTGAAACAGCTTTAGGAAGTGCGATGCAAAATATCGTCGTTCAAACGGAAGAGCATGGTCGTCGAGCTATTTCATTCTTAAAGAGAAGACAATTGGGACGAGCAACTTTTTTACCTTTGAGCGTAATGAAAGAAAAAAAAATACCTGCTCAACAACGTGCTATTTTAAATTCCCACCATGCATTTGCAGGTATTGCTGTTGAACTAATTGACTTTAAAGACCACCATTCCCCTGCTATACATTACTTACTTGGTAATATTGTTATTGCGAAGGATTTATCAGGTGCAAATGAAATAGCCAAGTTATTACAGTACCGTTATCGAATTGTTACACTCGATGGAGATGTTGTGAACCCAGGTGGCTCCATGACAGGTGGTGCATCAAAGCAAAATACCGCATCACTATTAACTCGTAAAAGTGAATTGGAAGATTTAAAGACAAAGATAATTGAAATGGAAACAAAAACAAAGCAGCTTGAGCAGGTTTGGGAAGGTGTTAGAACTAATTTAGTGAAAGAAGAAGAACGACTCCATCAAGTTAGAATAAATGGTGAAGAGTTAAGGGGAAGGCAAAACGATTTAGAAGCAGAAATTGCAAAAATCGAAATGAGTAAGAAAAATATTGACGAACGTCTTGCTATATATGATCTGGAAACATCTGAACTTAAAAATGAGAAAGATAAAATTAGTGAGAGACTGAAAAGTTTATCCAATATAACAGCAAATAGTGAGCAAAAAATTAAGCAATTAAATGAAAAAATCGAACGTTTAACAAAACAGAGAAATTCGGAAAGACAGTCTAAAGATTCATTAACAAAAGAAATATCTGAGTTATCGTCTGATTTGGCTGTTGCAAAAGAAAAACTATCCGCAACTATCAGTTACGCGGAATCTCTTGAGATTGAAATAAACGATACAAACACTACTACTCAATCATTACTAGATGATCTTAATTGGTTGGAAAATGAGATGACTGGCCATCATTCTACTGAAGAACAATTAGAATTAGAAATTAAAGAACAGAAAAATGAGAGAGATAATATTGATGACTTACTTAATTCTAATCGTCAACAAAGAATGGAATTGCAAATTAAGGTAGAACAACTAGAAGCAGTATTAAAAGAGTGGAAGAGACTGCATCAAGGCACTAGTGTAATGTTAAAAGATACGGAAATTAAGACAAATCGCTTAGATGTAGAGCTAGATAATAAACTTCATAAACTAAGGGAGGAATATTCCCTATCTTATGAAGGAGCAAAAGAACAATATCCTCTTACTCTTTCTGTGGAAGAAACGCGTACAAAGGTAAAACTAATTAAAATAGAGATTGAGGAGTTAGGATCTGTTAACCTAGGAGCGATCGAAGAGTATGACAGAGTATACGAACGATATCATTTCTTATTAGAGCAACAGACAGATTTATCAGAGGCGAAAGCAGACTTATTCCGAGTAATGGATGAAATGGATGAAGAAATGGAGAGAAGGTTTAGTACTACTTTCTTTGAAATACAAAATCAATTTGAAAATGTTTTTCGTGCCTTATTTGGCGGAGGAAGAGCGGAATTGAAACTTACGAATCCTTCCGATATGCTAAATACAGGTGTTGATATTGTAGCCCAACCACCAGGAAAGAAATTGCAAAATTTAAGTTTATTATCAGGTGGAGAGCGGTCGTTAACAGCGATAGCATTGTTGTTTTCTATTTTGAAAATCCGACCTGTTCCTTTTTGTGTACTTGATGAAGTAGAAGCTGCACTAGACGAGGCAAATGTTCATAGATTTAGTTATTATTTACAAGAATTTAGTAAAGAAACACAATTTATCGTCATTACACATCGTCAAGGAACAATGCAAGGTGCGGATGTGTTGTATGGAGTTACGATGCAAGAATCAGGAGTCTCAAAAGTGGTGTCTGTTAAATTAGAAGATACGGCAGAAGTGGCGAAGATATAACGAAATGGGGGAGTAATCATGAGTTTTTTTAAGAAATTAAAAGAGAAGTTTACGACCCAAACCGATAATGTAACGGATAAATTTCGTAATGGTTTGGAAAAGACGAGAAATAGTTTCACTGGTAAAGTGAATGATTTAGTAGCTCGTTATCGTAAAGTAGATGAAGATTTCTTTGAAGAGTTAGAAGAAATACTTATACAAGCAGATGTTGGTTTTGAAACTGTATTGGAATTAGTAGAAGAATTAAAAAATGAAGTAAAGAGACGTAATATTAAAGACCCTAATGATGTACAAGCAGTTATTTCCGAAAAACTAGTAGACATTTATCAATCAGGAGATGATTCAACTAATAAGCTGAATCTAGTGGAAGATGGATTGACAGTCATCTTATTTGTTGGAGTTAATGGTGTAGGAAAAACAACTACTATTGGGAAGCTCGCACATAAATTTAAACAAGAAGGAAAAAAAGTATTATTAGCAGCAGGAGACACGTTCCGTGCCGGTGCTATTGAGCAACTAGAAGTATGGGGTGAACGTGTTGGTGTTGATGTTATTAAACAAGTAGAGGGATCTGATCCTGCTGCTGTTATGTTTGATGCATTGCAAGCAGCAAAATCTAGAAATGCAGATATACTGTTATGTGATACTGCAGGTCGTTTGCAAAATAAAGTCAATCTAATGAAAGAACTAGAGAAAGTAAAACGAGTAATTGAACGTGAGGTACCAGGTGCTCCACATGAAGTATTAATCGTTTTAGATGCTACTACTGGGCAAAACGCATTAATTCAAGCAAAGACCTTTAAAGAATCAACAAATGTTACAGGAATTGTATTGTCTAAACTCGATGGAACTGCTAAAGGTGGTATTGTTCTTGCTATTCGCAATGAATTAAAAATACCAGTGAAATTCGTAGGTCTGGGTGAGAAAGTAGATGACTTGCAAGAATTTGATGCTGAGAAGTATGTATATGGATTATTTTCAGACTTAATTGAGAAGGAAGCGTGAGTACAACGCTTCCTTCTTCTTGACAAATGAATAGCTAGTATGTAAAATTTTAGTGTAAAGGTTTTTAACTTAACAAGGTGGGATCTACATGACGATGCTAGAGAAAACAACGCGGATTAATTTTCTATTCGATTTCTATCAGGCGTTGTTAACTCCAAAGCAACGCAGTTATATGACCCTATACTATCTTGATGACTATTCACTCGGAGAAATTGCGGAAGAATTTAATATTAGTCGGCAAGCAGTGTATGACAATATTAAACGTACTGAATCAATGCTTGAAGACTACGAAGAGAAATTAAGATTATTTCACAAATTTCAAGAGCGTGGTAAAATCATGAGACAATTGGATCTTTGTTTAAGTGAAGAAGATATCAATAAAGAGAAAATTGATCAATATTTGAATTTGCTCAAGGAATTGGATTAGGGGGCGGCAATATGGCATTTGAAGGTTTGGCCGACCGGCTGCAGGCAACTATGCAGAAAATCCGAGGCAAAGGTAAGGTTACAGAATCCGATGTTAAGGAAATGATGCGTGAAGTTAGACTAGCTTTACTCGAAGCAGATGTTAACTTTAAGGTTGTCAAACAATTTATTAAAAAAGTAAGTGAAAGAGCAGTTGGACAAGAAGTGATGAAAAGTCTCACTCCTGGCCAACAAGTTATAAAAGTAGTAAAAGAAGAATTAACAGAGTTAATGGGTGGGGAACAAAGTCAAATAGCTGTTGCTAAAAAACCGCCTACTGTAATTATGATGTCCGGCTTACAAGGGGCAGGTAAAACTACTTTTACAGGAAAACTAGCAAATCTGCTGCGCAAAAAGTATAATAGGAATCCACTTTTAGTAGCAGCTGATATTTATCGACCAGCTGCAATCAAGCAACTGGAAACGCTAGGTAAACAACTGAGCCTACCTGTGTTTTCACTTGGGGATCAGGTAAGTCCTGTAGAAATTGCTAGGCAAGCAATTGAAAAAGCAAAAGAAGAACATCATGATTATGTACTTATCGATACTGCAGGTAGACTTCATATTGATGATCAGTTAATGGATGAATTAAAGGAAATTAAAGAGGTTGCTAAACCTGACGAAATTTTCTTAGTTGTTGATGCGATGACTGGTCAAGATGCAGTAAATGTTGCACAGAGCTTTAATGAGCAATTAGAGATATCCGGTGTAGTATTAACTAAGCTGGATGGCGATACACGTGGAGGTGCAGCACTATCAATACGTGCCGTTACCAATAAGCCTATTAAATTTATTGGTACTGGGGAAAAGATGGATGCATTAGAACCTTTCCATCCTGAACGTATGGCTTCTCGAATTCTCGGTATGGGTGATATGCTGACACTTATTGAGAAGGCTCAAGCATCTGTTGATGAGGATAAAGCAAAAGAGTTAGAAAAGAAATTCCGCACAGCTTCTTTCACCTTAGATGATTTCTTAGAACAGTTAAGTCAAGTGAAAAATATGGGGCCACTCGATGAATTATTAAAAATGATGCCTGGAGCAAATAAAATAAAAGGCATGAACAATTTGCAAGTCGATGAGAAGCAAATTGGTCATGTAGAAGCAATTATTCGCTCTATGACTACAAAAGAAAAGCTCGAACCAGAAATAATTAATGCTAGTAGACGTCGTAGAATTGCAAAAGGGAGTGGAACAACCGTTCAAGAAGTAAATAGACTTCTGAAGCAATTCGAAGAGATGAAAAAAATGATGAAGCAAATGACAGGAATGCAAGGAAAAGGCAAGAAAAAAGGCTTTAAATTTCCATTTATGTAATATTTTTTTCGTTCTGTTAAGAAAAAATACTTTACAGCAAAAAATACTTTTGATATTATAATATCTTGTGTGAAACTATTCGGAGGTGCTAGTAAAAATGGCAGTAAAAATTCGTTTAAAACGTATGGGAGCAAAAAAATCTCCTTTCTATCGTATTGTTGTAGCTGATTCTCGTTCACCACGTGATGGACGTATTATCGAAGAAATCGGAACTTATAATCCGGTTGCACAACCAGCTCAAATCGCAATTAAAGAAGAGTTGGCATTAAAATGGTTACAAGATGGTGCAAAACCTTCTGATACAGTTCGTAACCTTTTCTCCACTCAAGGCATTTTGGAAAAATTCCATAACGCTAAACATAGCAAATAATTGTGATAGATATGCAAAATCTAATCTTGTCGATTGTAAAGCCGATTGTTGATTATCCCGACGATGTTCGGGTGAGTGTAAATGAGGAAGAGCATCGTATTACTTACCATTTGAATGTCAATGAACAGGATATTGGGAAAGTAATTGGACGACATGGTAGAGTTGCGAAAGCAATTAGAACCGTTATCTACGCAGCAGCAGGATTAAAACAACATAAGAAGGTTTATTTAGAAATCGACGAATAGGGAGGCTTAAACACCTCCCTTTTTCTGTATAAATTTAAGGTATACATATTATAATGAGCGGAGGATGATATGATGAGAATTCTCCAAACTGTTTCTGTAAAACAAATATTAACGGAAACGAGTAAGAATAATTTACTAGAAAAATTTAAACATAATAAACAGCAACTGAAAAAAGAATGTGATCAATTATTATTTGAAATGCGAAAGATGGAAAGAACTCGTAAAATGGTATCTGGTAGTTTAAAGTCCCAATTTGACAAGGAAATCGATATCCGCAAAGAGAAAGTAAAATTAATTGAATTTCAAATGGAACAATTAGAAATATTACCATTAGGTAGTGAACTCCATGACCAAGAGGTTCAAGCGATTATCGACGTACAAGTAGGAGATAATTGGGATGAAATTAATAATGGAAAAACTATTGTAGTAAAAGATGGTATTGTTACAGAAATTCGTGAAAGGTGAGTGAGAGTTTGGAGAGTTGGTTTAACGTTGGGAAAATCGTAAATACCCATGGAATTCAAGGAGAAGTAAGAGTAATTTCGAGGACTGATTTTCCGGAAGAAAGATATACACCTGGAAACCACCTTCATCTTTTTATCCCAGGTCAAAAGCAGCCAATTGATGTAGTCGTCAAAACCCATAGAAGGCATAAAAATTTTGATTTACTAAGTTTTGAAGGTTTAAATAATATTAATGACGTAGAAAAGTGGAAAAATGGTATTTTAAAGGTGACAAAGGAGCAGTTACAAGAGTTACCTGAAGGTGAATACTATTTTCATGAAATTATCGGATGTGACGTTGAAACAGTCGATGGTGAACATATAGGAAAAGTAATAGAAATATTATCCCCTGGTGCTAACGATGTATGGGTTGTGAAGCCGGATGATGGTAAAGAAATACTTATACCATATATAGATGAGGTTGTTTTGAGTGTTTCAGTTGCAGACAAAAAAATTACAATTGAACCGATGGAAGGATTAATTCCATGATGAAAATTGATGTTTTATCCCTTTTCCCAGAAATGTTTACAGGTGTATTAGGATCATCGATTTTAAAGAAAGCAGCTGAAAAAGAAGCGGTTTCATACCAAATTATAAACTTCCGAGATTTCTCTAATAACAAGCACCAATCAGTTGATGACTACCCATATGGTGGTGGAGCAGGAATGGTATTAAAACCACAACCTATTTTTGATGCAGTAGATCATCTGAAGGAACAATCCCAAACAAAACCAAGGGTAATCCTACTATGCCCCCAAGGAGAACAATACACTCAACAAAAAGCAGAAGAATTCGCAAAGGAAAGTCACTTAATTTTTATTTGTGGACATTATGAAGGCTATGATGAACGGATACGAGAGCATGTAGTTACAGATGAAATTTCCATTGGAGATTATATATTAACAGGTGGAGAATTAGGTGCAATGGTAATGATTGATTCCATTGTACGATTAATTCCAGGTGTACTAGGTAATGATGACTCACCAATTCAAGATTCGTATTCAACTGGCCTGTTAGAACATCCTCATTATACTAGACCAGCAGATTTCAGAGGGTTGAAAGTACCTGATGTTTTATTATCTGGTAACCATCAAAAAATTCATGAGTGGCGAGAAAGCGAATCTTTAAATCGAACAAAAACAAGAAGACCAGATTTATATGATAAATATTTGCGATCAAAAAACAAAAAATAGTAATCATTTTTTCTAAAAGTATAATTGCAATCAAAAAGCGTGTATGTTAATATATTCTTTGTGACTAAGGACTAAATAAAGTCTTAGGTCTGGAACAACGGTGTTCCGCTGCAAGGGATATTGTTTGCATGAACGTCGGTTGGAAGGAGATGAATACGATGCACAAAATTATTGAAGAAATTACAAAAGACCAGCTTCGCAATGATTTACCAGCTTTTCGTCCTGGTGATACAGTACGTGTACATGTTAAAGTAGTAGAAGGTACTCGTGAGAGAATCCAGTTGTTCGAAGGTGTTGTAATCAAACGTCGTGGTGGTGGAATTAGTGAAACTTTCACTGTTCGTAAGATTTCTTACGGAGTAGGAGTTGAGCGTACATTCCCTGTACACACACCAAGAATTGCGAAACTAGAAGTAGTGCGTCGCGGTAAAGTTCGCCGTGCGAAACTTTACTATCTACGTGAATTACGTGGTAAAGCAGCTCGTATTAAAGAAATCCGCTAAAATTATATTTTTACGGAATATAAAAGCAAAAGAAGTAAAAGGGGCTTGGGTACAAGCTCCTTTTATTTTTGGTTAAACTTTTATTACGGTTAAACTTACTGTACAATAGGGTATACATAAAAAAATATAGGCTGCATTTAATGGATGGATGGTGAAATGAATGGTAAAAGGGAAAAATGAATTATGGGAATGGACGAAGGCACTTTTAATTGCAATTGGTTTAGCTGCAGTGATTCGCTACTTCCTATTTGCGCCAATCGTTGTGGATGGGCATTCTATGATGCCAACTTTACATAATGGAGATCGTATGATAGTTAATAAACTGGGAAAACCTGAGCGATTCGATATTATTGTATTTCACGCGCCAGAACAGAAAGACTATATTAAACGAGTAATCGGCCTCCCTGGTGATACAGTGGAATATAAAAATGATGTGTTATACATAAATGGGGTTGCATATGAAGAACCTTACTTAGATAAATATAAAGCACAAGTAAAAGACGGCCCTCTCACACAAGATTTTAAATTAGAGGATTTACCAAGTGACCATAAAACTGTTCCTGAAGGTGAATTGTTTGTAATGGGGGATAACCGCCGTTCTAGTAAGGACAGTAGGCATATAGGTACTATTCCTATGGACAAAGTAATTGGTGACACCAGTGTTGTCTATTGGCCTATTAAAGATATTAGATATGTTAAGTAGTAATGGAGGTATATTTTCATGACAATACAATGGTTTCCAGGGCATATGGCAAAGGCGCGCCGCGAGGTTACGGAAAAGCTGAAACTAGTAGATATAATCTTTGAACTAGTTGATGCTCGAATACCTATTTCATCCTCCAATCCAATGTTACAAGATATCATTCAGCAAAAACCAAAATTAGTTTTATTAAATAAAGCTGATATTGCAGACCAGAAATTAACTAACCGTTGGATCAAACATTACGAAGAGCAAGGAGTTAGAGCATTAGCTATTAACTCACAGGCTGGTAGTGGAATTAAAGATATTGTTTCGACTTCGAAGATTATACTTCATGATAAACTAGAACGACATAAGGCAAAGGGATTAAGACCTCGTGCCATTAGAGCAATGATTATTGGGATTCCGAATGTTGGTAAATCCACTTTGATAAATCGTCTAGCAAAACGAAATATTGCTAAGACAGGTAACACACCTGGTGTAACAAGATCTCAACAATGGATAAAAGTTGGTAAGGAACTAGAGTTACTAGATACACCTGGAATACTTTGGCCAAAATTCGAAGATCCAGAGATTGGCTATAAATTAGCACTTACAGGAGCAATAAAGGATACATTATTAGATATGCAAGATATTGCTGTGTTTGGTTTGAATTATTTAAAAGCTAACTATGAAGAACGCTTAATAGATCGATATCAGTTAACAGAAATACCAGATGAAATAGCAGCCCTCTTTGATCAAATAGGGACGTTTAGGGGTTGTTTAACATCAGGAGGAGAAGTAGATTACGATAAGACTGCTGAAGTAATCGTACGGGATATACGAATGCAAAAGCTAGGTAATATTACACTGGATTTACCAGAAGTAGCTCCTGTATAATTTAGACCCCACTAGTTGGGGTCTAAATTTTTTATTGGATTCAACCGATATTAAGTAGTAGAGAGGATAAGTTGTAATGAAAAGACTATCTATTCAAGAAGTAAAGACCATATTACAAACAATAGAAAACCAAGATGATCCCTTCCTAGCTCAATTTAAAAATGATACTCGAAAAGGGGTCCAACAATTACTAGCTAAATGGCAAAAAAATAGAGAGCAGGAGCTAGCTGATTGGGACCATTATCAATCCATGATGAAATATGAAAACAAAGCTAGAGTACAAGGATATAACATGATTGCGGGGATTGATGAGGTAGGGCGTGGTCCATTAGCTGGTCCCGTTGTTTCAGCTGCGGTTATTTTACCAGCAAATTGCTATATTCGTGGACTTAATGATTCAAAGAAATTGAATGAAAATAAACGAGAAGAACTATACGAGCATATTAAAACACAAGCCATCTCTATTGGTATTGGTGTTGTAGATGCTAATGATATTGATCAAATTAACATTTACGAAGCAACAAAAAAATCAATGCAATTAGCAATTCTTAACCTAAATGTCGAACCAGATTTTCTGCTTATTGATGCGGTTAAATTAAACAGTATTTATCCAGAAGAATCTATTGTTAAAGGTGATGCAAACAGTGTTTCCATTGCTGCTGCATCCATAATTGCCAAAGTTACAAGAGATAGGATGATGAAGAAGTTTCATCAACTATATCCAGAATATCATTTCGATAAAAACATGGGCTACGGAACTCAAATTCACTTAGATGCGATTAATGAATACGGACCATGTGAAATTCACCGAAAAACATTTGCTCCTATAAAAAAAGAAATTTAATTGTAAGGGGGAATTGTATATGAGGTTGCAAGCTTCCTTCCAATCACTGTTGGAAAAATCAATTTTAAAAAATAAAACTCCTTTGCAGTTTAGTGTGAATCAAATTTTTCATGGAAAAGTATCGAAACTATTTCCAGGTTCGTTTGCAGAAATAAAACTAGGGGAACAAAAAATGATTGCAAAACTGGAAGTGCCACTAGTTAATGGGAAGGGGTATTGGTTTCAGGTCATCTCTAATGATAGTGAAGTTAAATTGAGAATGTTACCAACAAATCTTGAAAATAATAACGGATTGCTACAATACATGAATATTCCGAATACGAAGACTAACAAAGCACTTTTGCGTTTTTTACAGGAACATAATATCCCTCTATCTAAAAATGACATAGCTCAAATTAGTCATTTATTGACTTTATCTAAGGATATGGAAAAAAGCTTGCAAGTAGTACGCATGATGCACACGCATAATATGGCATTTAATGAAAAAATATTTCTCTCTTTACTGTCAGTGAATAAGGATATATCCCTTACAAATCTCCTTGCCTCTCTCCAGGATGCTCTTCTTGTTGAGAGAAACAAAACGGACTCAAGTCATAAATTGTTAACCCATTTAGAAGTGATGAGAACCAATAATGTGTTGTCAGGAAATAGTAATCTTGAATTAGCACAGATGCTGAAAATTGCCCAAAACCAGACTGGTGCATTTTATGAGGCTAATGTATTACATAATGAATTGAATAAAGAGTCGATTCAGCATTCTTTAAAGCCATTGTTAGTACAACTATTACAAGATGATTCTATTTCGATGAAGACAAGAGAAATTGTAGAACAAATGTTATATAGAATGAATGGGATGCAGATAGTATCTAATGATTCTAATGGGTTCCAGCAACTTATGTACGAAGTACCGATAAATTTGGCAGGACATAAAACCGATTTAACGATGCAATGGTCGGGGAAAAAGACAAAAGATGGTACAATTAGTGCTGACTTCTGCAGAATAATATTTTACTTAGATTTACAATATGTTCACGAAACTATAGTAGATATGCAAGTGCAAAATCGCATCGTCACAGTGAATATATTTAATGAAAATGAACACATCAAAGCGTTAGCACAACCATTTATCGAACCATTACAAACAGGACTAAAGGCTATAGGATATCAATTAGCAACAGTCCATTTTTCAGGATCTCAAATAAATAATTCGAAGAAAGAAAAGAAATTTATGTCTGTTCATCAACCATATTCAGGAGTTGATATACGAATATGAAATCACAGCAACCTAATAGAAATAGGCTTGAAGCAGTTGCACTTAGTTATGATGTTGAAACTAACCATGCACCACGTATAATTGGGAAAGGTAAAGGATTCGTAGCCGAAAATATTATAAAAAAAGCACATGAAAACAACATACCAATTCAAGAAGATTCAACCCTGTTAGAATTATTAAGTCAAATAAATATTAACGAAACAATACCCGAAGAATTATATAAAGCAGTTGCAGAAGTTTTTGCGTTTGTTTATAAAATTGATCAAATAAATAAACAATAGTAATATCTTAAAAATTATAATATTGGACATATTGAAA
The DNA here is from genome assembly GCF_042655485.1 of Lederbergia graminis. Classification (NCBI taxonomy): domain Bacteria; kingdom Bacillati; phylum Bacillota; class Bacilli; order Caryophanales; family Bacillaceae; genus Lederbergia; species Lederbergia graminis. Next base: position 639,160 of record NZ_JBHSMC010000001.1, on the reverse strand, counting down.
TCGTTTTAATACAATATAGATGGCAATTTATTTTTTAATTGTATGATTGGAGGATGGGTAATGAATATCCACGAATATCAAGGTAAGGAAATCCTCAGGAAATATGGGGTTACGGTACCTAATGGTAAAGTTGCTTTCACTGTTGAAGAGGCTGTCGAAGCAGCCAAAGAACTTGGGTCTGAAGTTTGTGTAGTTAAAGCACAAATCCATGCCGGAGGAAGAGGAAAAGCTGGTGGAGTAAAGGTAGCGAAAAATCTGGAAGAAGTTCGTACATATGCGGATGAAATACTAGGAAAAACGTTAGTAACTCATCAAACAGGACCAGCAGGAAAAGAAGTGAAACGGTTATTAATTGAAGAAGGCTGTGATATTAAGAAGGAATATTATGTCGGCCTTGTAGTTGATCGAGCAACTGACCGTGTTGTTTTAATGGCTTCTGAAGAAGGCGGTACAGAAATTGAAGAAGTTGCAGAGAAAACACCAGAAAAAATATTTTATGAAACAATAGATCCTTTAGTTGGATTAACTGGATTCCAAGCTAGAAGAATAGCTTTTAATATTAATATCCCAACACAATTAGTTGGAAAAGCAGCAAAATTCATGTTGAGTCTTTATAATGCTTTTGTTGAAAATGATTGTTCTATTGCTGAGATTAATCCATTAGTCGTAACAGGTGATGGAAATGTAATGGCGCTAGATGCAAAGTTAAACTTCGATTCCAATGCATTATTCAGACATAAGGATATTGTCGAATATAGAGATTTAGATGAAGAAGATCCAAAAGAAATTGAAGCATCTAAATATGACCTTAGCTATATTTCTTTAGATGGAAATATTGGTTGTATGGTAAATGGTGCAGGTCTAGCAATGGCAACAATGGATATAATTAAGCATTATGGTGGCGATCCTGCGAACTTCCTAGATGTAGGTGGCGGTGCTACTGCAGAAAAAGTTACGGAAGCGTTTAAAATTATCCTTTCAGATGAAGCTGTGAAAGGAATTTTCGTTAATATCTTCGGGGGTATTATGAAGTGTGACGTTATTGCTACAGGTGTAGTAGAAGCAGCAAAACAAATTGATCTAGATGTACCACTTGTTGTAAGACTAGAAGGTACAAATGTAGACTTAGGTAAGAAGATACTACAAGAATCAGGATTAAATATTATTGCTGCGGAATCAATGGCGGATGGCGCAGAGAAAATTGTCGAATTAGTAGGATAATAGCTTATTAAATGAAGATTAGAAGAGAGTAAATGTCTTCCGTAAGAATTTTGAAAGGCAGGGAAAAAAATGAGTGTATTTGTCGATAAAAATACAAAAGTAATCGTACAAGGAATTACAGGATCAACAGCATTGTTTCATACAAAACAAATGTTAGAGTATGGAACGAAAATTGTAGGCGGAGTAACACCTGGAAAAGGTGGAACAGAAGTTGAAGGTGTTCCTGTTTTTAATACAGTTGCCCAAGCAGTTGAAGAAACAGGTGCAAATGCTTCTGTTATATATGTGCCTGCACCATTTGCTGCTGATGCAATTCTAGAAGCTGTTGATGCTGAATTAGATCTAGTTATATGTATTACAGAACATATTCCAGTACTAGATATGGTGAAAGTGAAACGTTATATGGAAGGTAAGAAAACACGTCTTATTGGACCAAACTGTCCAGGAGTTATTACAGCAGATGAATGTAAAATTGGTATTATGCCAGGATATATTCATACAAAAGGTCATGTTGGTGTAGTTTCCAGATCAGGAACATTAACATATGAAGCGGTACATCAATTAACTCAAGCAGGAATCGGACAAACAACTGCTGTAGGTATTGGTGGTGACCCTGTAAATGGGACGAATTTTATCGATGTACTAAAAGAATTTAATGCGGATCCTGAAACTGAAGCCGTTATCATGATCGGTGAAATCGGAGGTACTGCAGAAGAGGAAGCTGCCCGTTGGGTGAAAGCGAATATGACAAAACCAGTAGTTGGCTTTATTGGTGGGCGTACTGCACCTCCAGGAAAACGTATGGGTCATGCTGGAGCTATTATCTCAGGCGGTAAAGGAACTGCAGATGAGAAAATTCGCGTTATGAATGAATGCGGAATACAAGTAGCAGAAACTCCATCTGTTATCGGGGAAACACTGATTAAAGTATTAAAAGAACAAAATCTTTATGATAAATGTAAAACCCATTAATTAGTTAAAGGGATGCCTCTACAATATAGTAGAGGCCCCTTTTTACATACAATAAAAGAAAGGAGCTTGATTTCTATATTTAGGGAAAGACTATTTCATCTTGTACATATTCGACATTTGTCGAGTAGCGAGATTAGAAAAATACTTAAAGTTGACCCTCAATTAACCAACCTTTATAATATGTCTTCATCCGAACTTCAACAAATTCTCCAAATAAATTCCGACAAAATGAAGCTAGTTCTGCAAGAATTTTCAAAAGTGAATGTGAAGAAGTTGTTATCACTATACAAATCTAGAAATATTCATTATATGACTTACTTTGATAGTGAATACCCTTATATGTTAAAAGAAATTTATAACCCTCCTTTATGCTTATTTTATATAGGTAATAAGACTTTACTAGAGCGACCAGCTCTTGCTGTAGTAGGAGCACGTGATGCCAGTTTAGAGGCATTTCATTCTATTAATATGATTTTACCTGGATTGATTAAAGAAAATATTGTAATTGTGAGTGGGCTTGCAAAGGGAACAGATACAATTGCACATGAACGCGCAATTGCAAACGGAGGAAAAACGATTGCCATTCTTGGAGGCGGGTTCTTTCATTTATATCCGAGTGAAAATAAAGAACTTGCAAATGTTATTGCTCGCGAACATTTACTTCTTTCAGAGTATCCACCATTATGGAAACCAGAGAAGTGGTATTTTCCAATGCGGAACAGAATTATTAGTGGTCTTTCAATTGGAACCCTTGTTATTCAAGCGAAGAAAAGAAGTGGATCGTTAATAACAGCTGATATGGCATTAGAATCAGGAAGAGAAGTATTTGCAATTCCTGGTCCTATTACGGAAACATTATCAGAAGGAACGAACCACTTAATTCAACAAGGTGCAAAACTTGTCACAAATAGTTCTGATATACTAGAAGAATTACAATTAGATATGTTCTGATGTGTTTTAAGATTGGATATAATAAGTAAATATAAAATTTAAAAAACTTGCAATTACTTGGATAGTAGGATAAATTTTCAAATGACGAGTAATCGAAATTTTCTAATGTATAAATTCATTTCATTGACAAAATGAAATGAGCCATTTAGTATTTACTCTGATTCATTAGAAGGGATTTCAAATTCCTTCAAGGAGGATTGTGCATGTCGGATTTTTTAGTAATTGTGGAATCGCCAGCTAAAGCGAAAACAATTGAACGATATTTAGGAAAAAAATATAGAGTGAAAGCATCCATGGGGCATATTCGTGATTTACCGAAAAGCCAAACGGGTGTAGATGTAGAAAATAACTATGAACCAAAATATATTACAATAAGGGGTAAAGGCCCAGTTTTAAAGGAACTTAAAACAGCTGCTAAAAAAGCGAAAAAAGTATACCTAGCTGCTGACCCGGACAGAGAGGGAGAAGCAATTGCTTGGCACCTTGCTCATAGTCTTGGTGTTAATTCTGAATCAGATTGTCGGGTAGTCTTTAATGAAATTACAAAAGATGCAGTTAAAGAAGCTTTTAAGCATCCACGACCAATTAATATGGATTTAGTAGATGCCCAACAAGCCCGTAGAATTTTGGATAGACTTGTAGGCTATAATATTAGCCCTTTATTATGGAAAAAAATAAAAAAAGGCTTAAGTGCAGGTCGTGTACAATCTGTAGCAGTTAGGTTAATCATTGATCGTGAAAAAGAAATTGCAAATTTTATACCTGAAGAGTATTGGTCCATTGATGCTGAGTTTTTAAAGGGAAAAGAAAACTTCCAAGCCGCTTTTTATGGCATTAATAATAAAAAAACAAAACTTAGTTCAAAAGAAGATGTTGATTCTGTAATGTCAAAAATAAATGGGAATCAATTTGAAGTAGTATCGGTAGTGAAGAAAGAGAGATTGAGAAATCCATCCTTACCTTTTACAACATCATCTTTACAACAGGAAGCAGCTAGAAAATTAAATTTCCGTGCTAAAAAAACAATGATGTTAGCTCAACAATTATATGAAGGTATTGATCTTGGGAACGAAGGAACAGTAGGTCTTATCACATATATGCGTACTGATTCAACGAGAATTTCTGAGTTAGCACAAAACGAAGCTGTTGAAGTAATATCTTCTTTATTTGGTAATCAATATGTAAAGAATGGTAATCAAAAAGCGAAGAAACAAGCTAATACACAAGATGCTCACGAAGCAATTAGACCTACAAGTGCATTACGGGAACCAAATTCCGTAAAATCATTTTTAAGTAGAGATCAATTTAGATTGTATAAATTAATATGGGAGCGATTCGTTGCAAGTCAAATGGCTCCTGCAATTATGGATACAATGGCAGTTACTTTGAAAAATGGTGAAGTGTATTATCGAGCAAATGGATCGAAAATTAAGTTCCATGGTTTCATGAAGTTATATATTGAAGGAACGGATGACCAACAAGAAGAAAAGGAAAATATGTTACCAGAACTTGTTGAAGGTGATATAGTAAAAGCAGAAAAACTGGATCCGAAACAACATTTCACACAACCACCACCAAGATATACAGAAGCAAGGCTCGTTAAAACGCTTGAAGAACTAGGAATTGGAAGACCTTCCACTTTTGCTCCTACTCTTGATACGATTCAACGACGTGGCTATGTTGCACTTGATAACAAAAGATTTATCCCTACAGAACTAGGGGAAATTGTCCATGAAATGATTGTAGAATTTTTCCCTGAAATTATAAATGTTGAATTTACTGCTCAAATGGAAAAGTCACTTGATGAGATTGAAGAAGGAAAGATTGAATGGGTAAGTATTATTGATGATTTTTACAAAGGTTTTGAGAAAAAGTTAAAAGTTGCAGAAGAAGAAATGGAGAAAGTAGAAATAAAGGATGAACCTGCAGGAGAAGATTGTGAGAATTGCGGGCATCCAATGGTGTTTAAGATGGGCCGTTTCGGTAAGTTTATGGCATGTAGCAACTTCCCTGATTGTAGAAATACAAAACCAATTGTAAAACATATTGATGTCAAATGCCCTAAATGTAGTGAAGGAAATGTAATTGAAAGGAAAAGTAAAAAGAAAAGGATTTTTTATGGTTGCGACCGTTACCCTGAATGTGATTTCCTTTCTTGGGATAAACCTATAGCAAGACATTGTCCGAAATGTCAAGATATGCTCGTAGAAAAGAAACTAAAAAAAGGTATACAAGTTCAATGTGTCCAATGCGATTATAAGGAACAAACCGTTCAATAATCTTAATGCTAGAAATAATTCAAAACTTTGTGAAAAATTTGTAACATTCATTGCAAAGGCTGCTAAATTATGTTAATATTTAGTAGCCTTTGTGAGGTGGATAATAATGGATAAGACTACTAATGGATTTGTAAATTCCTTTATAGAATACTTGCAAATTGAAAAGAACTATTCGGAGAATACGATTAATTCGTATAAAAAAGATATAGAACAATTTTTATTATTTTTACATGCTGAGGGAATAGTTGTTACTGACGTTGAATATTTTAATGCGCGCTTATACGTTACAGAACTATACCACCAGAAAATATCTAGAGCAAGTGCAGCAAGAAAGATATCATGTATACGAAGTTTTTATAAATTTCTATTAAGGGAACAAATTGTCAAGGAGAATCCATTTGCATTAGTAATTCAGCCGAAAAAAGAAAAGAAACTCCCAAGCTTTTTTTATGAAGAAGAATTAGAACTACTATTTGATGTTTGTAGGGAACCAACACCACTAAAAATACGAGACCTTGCTTTACTAGAATTACTTTATGCAACAGGAATCCGTGTTAGTGAGTGTGCTAATATTCAATTAAGTGATATTGATTTTGATATTGGAACTATTCTTGTAAAAGGAAAAGGGCGGAAAGAACGCTATGTCCCCTTTGGTAGCTTCGCTCATGAAGCTATACAAAAATACATTGAAGAAGGTAGAAGTGTTTTAATGCAAGAAAAAGAAAAGCACACCTTCTTATTTGTAAATTCACGTGGTGGACCACTAACTACTAGAGGGATTCGATATATCCTTTCTAAAATAATCGAATCGGCTGCTCTTACAGGCAAAATCCATCCCCATATGCTTCGCCACACATTTGCCACTCATATGCTTAATAATGGAGCAGATATGCGTACTGTTCAAGAATTACTTGGTCATGATAATTTATCTTCAACACAAGTATATACACATATTACAAAAGAACATTTAAGAAAAACATATATGAACCATCACCCACGTGCTTAAAAAATAATGAGCAGGAAGGAGATATTATGGATCAATTTCATGCAACTACTATTTTTGCTGTTCAACATGATGGAAAAAGTGCAATGGCTGGAGATGGACAAGTGACGTTTGGAAACGCAGTTGTGATGAAACATACTGCAAAGAAAGTACGGAAATTGTTTAATGGAAAAGTAATTGCAGGATTTGCTGGATCCGTTGCGGATGCCTTTACTCTGTTTGAAAAATTTGAGGGAAGACTACAAGAATTCAATGGAAATTTACAACGTGCCGCTGTTGAACTTGCAAAAGAGTGGCGTAGTGATAAAGTATTGCGAAAACTAGAAGCAATGTTAATCGTAATGGATAAGGATAACTTATTACTTGTTTCTGGTACAGGTGAGGTAATCGAACCTGATGATGGCATACTTGCTATTGGTTCTGGTGGGAATTATGCATTATCTGCAGGACGTGCACTAAAACATTACTCGGGAGAACATTTAACTGCGAGAGAAATAGCGAAGGCTTCTCTTGAGATTGCTGCAGATATTTGTGTGTACACAAATAGAAACATTATTGTTGAAGAACTTTAACTCAAAGGAATGTAACCCAATCTTTTATTTATATCAAAGGAGGGGACAATTTGGTAACTGAAATAAAGGGGTTAAATATGACTCCACGCCAAATCGTTGAGAAACTTGATCAATATATTATTGGACAGAAAGAGGCGAAAAGAGCTGTTGCTGTTGCACTCAGAAATCGATATCGCCGTGGAAAGCTTGATCCGAATTTAAGAGATGAGATCATACCTAAGAACATTCTTATGATTGGTCCTACCGGAGTAGGTAAAACAGAAATTGCTAGACGCATGGCAAAACTAGTTGGTGCTCCGTTTGTAAAGGTCGAAGCCACTAAATTTACAGAAGTAGGCTATGTGGGTAGAGATGTGGAATCAATGGTACGCGATTTAATGGAGACATCTGTACGAATTGTAAAAGAAGAAAAGATGTTAGAAGTAAGAAGTCAAGCAGAGAAACAAGCTAATAGCAGACTGGTGGAATTATTAGTACCAGCTAAGAAGAAGTCAGAAAGCTTTAAAAATCCATTTGAGATGATATTTGGTAATCAACAGCAGGAACAAGATGATCAAAGCTCTCAAGAAGAAATGAACTTAAGAGACCGTCGAAGAGTTATTGCTGAAAAACTTGCAAATGGCGAATTAGAAGATTCAATTGTACAAGTAGAAGTGGAAGAACAACAACCTTCTATGTTCGATATGTTACAAGGATCTGGTATGGAACAAATGGGCATGAACATGCAGGATGCTTTCAGTAGTCTAATGCCGAAAAAAAAGAAAAAAAGAAAATTGCCTGTTAAAGATGCAAGAGTTGTATTGACGAATGATGAAGCTCAGAAACTAATTGATATGGATGAAGTCTCTCAAACGGCAATTAGAAGAGCAGAGCAAACAGGTATTATTTTTATCGATGAGATCGATAAAATTGCAAGTAAAGGTAATTCATCATCTTCTGCGGATGTATCGAGAGAAGGGGTCCAACGTGATATTCTTCCAATCATCGAAGGTTCCACTGTAGTTACAAAATACGGACCAGTGAAAACAGATCATATTCTATTTATTGGTGCAGGCGCATTTCATATTTCGAAACCTTCTGACTTGATTCCGGAACTTCAAGGTCGTTTTCCTATTAGAGTGGAACTAGAGAAATTATCTGTGGAAGATTTTGTGAGTATTTTAACTGAGCCAGATAATGCATTAATTAAGCAATACATAGCATTAATGGCAACAGAAGGTATACAAATCGAATTTTCTGACGATGCTATTCACAGACTTGCTGAAATAGCGTTTAATGTTAATCAGGAGACAGATAATATCGGTGCTAGAAGATTGCACACTATCATGGAAAAATTACTAGAAGACTTATCGTTTGAAGCGCCCGATGTTACATTGGAGCTAGTGAAAATAACACGTGCTTATGTGGATGAAAAACTAAATGCGATTTCTAAAGATAAAGATTTGAGTCAATTTATCTTATAATGTTTTAAATCAAAATTATCAGGGTAAGATATTACTGAGAATTCTAATTAATTAAAAATCAAACTACTGATTATCGTTTATATAGAATAATATTAGGAGGAAATCTAATGGAATTATTATCAAGAACAAGAACAATTAATGCAATGCTCCAAAAAGCTGCAGGAAAACCGGTTAATTTTAAAGAAATGTCAGAAACTCTAAGTCAGGTGATTAATGCGAACATTTTCATTCTTAGTCGTCGTGGAAAATTAATTGGTTACGCTGTAAATCAACAAATTGAAAATGAAAGAATGAAAAAAATGCTCGAAGAAAGACAATTTCCTGAAGAGTATACGAAGAGTCTATTTAACATTACAGAAACATCTTCTAATATCGGAGTGGATAGTGAGTATACAGCGTTCCCTGTAGAAAACAAAGATTTATTTAGCAATGGTTTAACAACAATCGTACCTATTATTGGAGGCGGTGAACGTCTAGGCACACTTCTACTTTCTCGTCTTGAGGAAAACTTCCAAGATGATGATTTAATCTTAGCAGAATATGGTGCAACAGTAGTAGGTATGGAAATTCTTCGTGAAAAAGCAGAAGAAATTGAGGAAGAGGCTAGAAGTAAAGCTGTTGTACAAATGGCGATTAGCTCACTATCGTATAGTGAATTAGAAGCTATTGAACATATTTTTGAAGAGTTGAATGGCAGCGAAGGATTATTAGTAGCATCAAAAATTGCAGATCGTGTAGGAATTACACGCTCCGTAATTGTTAATGCATTGAGAAAGCTTGAAAGTGCTGGAGTAATCGAATCACGTTCACTTGGGATGAAAGGTACATATATAAAAGTCCTAAATTCTAAATTCCTACAAGAACTTGATAAGTTAAAGTCTAATTAAATAATTAAATAGTATAGCAATAATAAAAGTTACTGGACTTTAGTCTGGTAACTTTTTCTTTGTTTTGTGGGCAAAAAGCGCTAAAAATATGGGTGTCTAAAGTACTATTTTCTATAATTTGGACAAGATTGTCACAAATTCGGTCCGACATATATAGACGAAATATGACAAAAATAATACAATGAGATAGATGTGTAATGAATGTGTAATGAAATATATATAAGGTGATTATTTGTATTAATTTCGTAATGTAAAAAAACGGTGGTGTTAAATATTGAATTTATTTTCAAACAATATTAGCTTACTTGAAAAAGGATTAGATTATTCTGCATTAAAGAATAAAACAATTGCGCAAAATATTGCGAATGTAGATGTGCCTAATTACAAAAAGAAAACAGTTAGTTTTAAAGAAGTTCTTGCTGATTCAACTAAACATATCGATACTTATAGAAGCGATCCTCGTCACTTCCCAATCTCCATTAAAAACAGCAGTCCTACTATCCAAACTTCTACCAATTGGCAGTACCACCACAACGGAAATAATGTCGATATAGATAAGGAAATGTCGGATCTTGCAACGAATCAAATTTACTATCAAGCATTAGTAGAAAGAATTAATGGGAAATTCTCAACTCTTCAGAATGTCATAAAAGGAGGTAGGTAGGATGTCTCTTTTTCAGAGTATGGGTATTACATCATCAGCATTAACAGCACAACGCCTAAGAATGGATGTTATTTCTTCAAATATGGCAAATGTTGATTCAACAAGAGGGAAACTTGTAAATGGAGAATGGCAACCTTATACAAGGAAAATGGTTGTGATGGAGCCGAATGAGCAATCATTTGCTTCTGTACTACAATCTGTTAGAGGTAACCAAAATGATAAAAACAATTTAAATGGTGTACGAGTATCAAACATAGTGGAAGATGATTCTCCGTACCGACTTGAATATAATCCTTCTCATCCTGATGCGAATGATGAAGGATATGTACAGTTACCTAATGTAGATCCATTGAGAGAAATGGTTGATTTAATAAGTGCAACAAGATCTTATGAAGCAAATGTTACAGTACTTAATGCAACGAAATCTATGTATGTGAAAGCTTTGCAAATCGGTAAGTAAAAGGAGGATTCGTGTTGGCTATTAACAGTGTTAGTATCGCAAACTTACAGCCCATTAATCTAAATAATAACAGTAACCAGTTATCAAAAAAATCACAGGTTAGTTTCAATGAAATATTAAAAGCAGCTGTTAACAATGTGAACGATGCACAGGTGCAATCAGATATTGCGACAGAAAAATTAATTAAAGGCGAAAAAATTGAACTACATGATGTGATGATCACTGCACAAAAGGCATCCATTTCATTGCAATTAGCGATGGAAGTGCGCAATAAAGCGGTGGAAGCATATCAAGAAATGATGAGGATGCAAGTTTGATGAGTGCATGCTATTTGGTAAGGGGTTTATAAATGAAAGAGAATATAAACAATAAAATTGCTAGTTTGAAAGAATATTGGTCAAACAGAACTGGAAATCAAAAAATAATTATTATTGGTTCGATAGTTGTTTCCCTTATTTTAATTGCTAGCATTTTTTATTTTGTATCTAAACCAAGATTAGTTCCATTATATACAAATTTGACTCCTTCTGAGACAGGAACTATTAAAGAGAGTCTAGATGCTAAAGGGATTCAATCAGAGATATCCAATGGTGGTACAACCATTAAAGTCCCAAAAGAAAATGTAGAAACTCTCCTAGTTGAACTTGCTGCAGAGGGTGTACCAGAATCAGGTAATATTGATTATTCTTTCTTTGCTAATAATGCTGGTTTTGGTATGACAGATAATGAATTTAATGTAATGAAGTTAGAGGCCACACAAACAGAGTTAGCAGAACTGATGAGAAGTATTGAAGGAATTGATCAGGCAAAAGTAATGATAACTCTGCCAGAAAAAGGTGTATTTCTCAGTGACGCTAATGAATTTGCTTCTGCATCTATTATATTGCATACCAAACCAGGACATAGCTTCGATGAAAAACAAATCAAGTCATTGTATCATCTAGTGTCCAAAAGTGTTCCTAACCTACCGACTGATAATATTGTTATTCGTAATCAGTATTTAGAGTACTTCGATCTAAATGAGCAACAATATGCGGATAATGGGTTTACTCAACAAATGCAAATAAAAAAACAAATTGAACGAGATATCCAACGCCAAGTACAGAATATGCTTGGTACATTAATGGGTTTTAATAAAGTAGTTACATCCGTAACTGCTGATATAGACTTCACTCAAGAAAATCGTGAAGAAAATTTAGTACTACCTGTTGATGAGGAAAATATGGAAGGTATTGCTATAAGTGCTCAACGTATCACAGAGACATATACAGGAAGTGGAGATATGGCTGGAGGAATTCCTCCTACCGGTGATGAAACAGATCCAAATAATGGTCAATATCTAGAAGGAACCAATGGTAATGGTGATTATGAGAGAACGGAAGAAATTATCAATAATGAAATAAATCGAATCAGAAAAGAGATTGTTGGAAGTCCTTATAAAATAAGAGATCTTGGAATCCAAGTGATGGTGGAACCACCAAATCCAGATGATATGAATTCATTTCCTGAGGCAAGAAAACAGGATATACAACAACTATTATCAACTATCATCAGGACATCGATTGATAAAGAATCAGGAACAGATATTTCAGATGAAGCGATCCAAGAGAAGATTGCAGTTTCTGTACAACCATTTAATGGCAAGGTGGAGATGACGGAAACACCTAATAATAAAATGCCTTGGTTGGTGTATGCGATGGCCGGCCTACTTTTAATACTAATCGGTGTCATTATTTATTTAATGATGAAACGAAAACGAGATGTAGTTTCAGAAGAAGAGCTGTATGAAGTTGAAGAATTAGAAGATGACCCAATCGAAATACCAGATTTAAATAATCCTATCGTAACAGAAGCAGAACTGCGCAAAAATCAATTGGAAAAACTCGCGAAAGAGCAACCAGATGAATTTGCTAAATTACTTCGTACTTGGTTAGCGGAGGAATAGGAGGGGTGCTAATTGGCAAATAAAGGCTTAACTGGAAAACAGAAAGCGGCAATTTTACTAATTTCATTAGGCCCAGATGTCGCCTCGTCTGTCTATAAGCATTTATCAGAAGAAGAAATGGAAAAATTAACATTAGAAATTTCGAATGTAAGAAAAGTTGATTCACAATCGAAAGAGGAAGTATTGGAAGAATTCCATAATATCGCTATAGCGCAAGATTATATTTCACAAGGTGGAATTGGCTATGCAAAGACAGTGTTGGAAAAGGCATTAGGTCCCGAACAAGCGTCGATTATTATTAACCGACTTACCTCTTCACTACAAGTACGACCATTTGATTTTGCGAGAAAAGCGGATGCTAGCCAAATATTAAACTTTATTCAAAACGAGCATCCGCAAACAATTGCCTTGATACTTTCATATTTAGAGCCAGAAAAAGCTGGACAGATATTATCTGAATTACCACAACAAATGCAAACAGATATTGCCAAGAGAATTGCAATCATGGATCGAACATCTCCAGAGGTAATCAGTGAAGTAGAAGCAATATTGGAAGAAAAATTATCTGCTACTGTAACACAGGATTATACACAAACCGGTGGTATTGAATCTGTTGTAGAAGTACTAAATGGAGTCGATAGAGCAACGGAGAAAACGATATTAGATGCACTTGAAATTGAAGATCCTGAATTAGCAGAAGAAATTAAAAAGCGAATGTTTGTCTTTGAAGATATCGTTACATTGGACAATCGTTCTATCCAGCGTGTAATTCGGGAATGTGATAACGAAGATTTATTGTTAGCACTAAAAATTTCAAGTGAAGAAGTGAAAGAAATTCTATTTCGCAATATGTCCTCCCGTATGGTGGAGACGGTTAAAGAAGAATTACAGTATATGGGACCAGTTAGGCTACGAGATGTAGAAGAAGCACAAATGAAAATCGTTAGCATTATTCGTAGACTAGAGGATACTGGAGAAATCATCATCGCCCGTGGTGGAGGAGATGACATAATTGTCTAGGCTTATTAAACGGCAAATGACACCTATAAATCCTTCAAACTCTAAGATTATTGCTTTGAAGAATGTTTTTATAGAAGAGTCGGTGAGTGAAGACGCGAATTCCAACTCATTACTTGAAGAAGAAAGAGAGAGAATCCTTCAAAATGCTGATATCGAAGCAAGGCAAATGGTACAACAAGCACAACTTCAAGTACAAGAAATGATGAAACAAATAGAAAAAGAAAAAGCAGATTGGGAATCTGAAAAGAAAATACTAGCAGAAAAAGCCTATGCAGAGGGCTTCGAGAATGGTAAGAAAGATGGTCAAGCAAGTGGATACGAAGAGTATGTAGATCTTATCAGTCATGCACAGCAAATTGTTGAAAGTTCAAAGACTGCATTTGTAGAACATGTGGAACAAGCTGAGAAATCAATATTAGAAATTGCGATTGCTGCATCAGAAAAGATAATGCGAACAAGTTTAATGGAAGATAAACAAAAATTTATACCTATTGTGACGAGTGCACTTAAGGAAGTACGTGAATATAAAGAGATTCAAATTCATGTTCATCCTGCTCAGTATGAATCCTTACTTGCAGAAAAAAAAGAATTAGAAGCTGTATTCCCACATAATACACAGTGTTTTATATATCCTAATGCCGAACTTGAAGAATTCACATGTTTAATTGAATCCGATAAAGGCAGGATTGATGCATCTCTTTCAACTCAATTAATCGAATTAAAAGAAGCATTACTACATTTACTAGAAGGTAATGAAGCATGAAGGCAAATAACCTAATTCCATACATGAATAATATTGATACTTTCAAAAGATATGGGAAAGTAAGTAAAGTGGTTGGATTAATGCTGGAATCACAAGGACCAGATTGCAAAATAGGGGATGTATGTATCATTCATGCAGGCGGAAAGAGAAAGGACAAAAAAATATTAGCTGAAGTAGTTGGTTTTAAGGAGCAATCTATCATACTTATGCCTTATTCAGATATACAGGAAGTAGCTCCCGGCAGTCTTGTTGAAGCAACATCGAGCTCTCTCCAAATTAAAGTAGGACCTGAACTAATAGGTAGAGTTGTAGATTCATTAGGTGAACCAATGGATGATTTTACATTGCCAGTTGGAATGAAAACTACGCCTATTGATCGAAACCCACCAAGTCCGTTAAAAAGGCCACCCATATCAGAAAAATTAGAAGTCGGTGTTCGAACAATCGATAGTTTATTAACGGTTGGGAAAGGACAAAGATTAGGAATATTTGCTGGTAGTGGTGTTGGTAAGAGTACACTTTTAGGAATGATTGCTCGTAATACAAAGGCTGATATTAATGTCATTGCATTAATCGGCGAACGTGGTCGTGAAGTAAGAGAGTTCATCGAAAGAGATTTAGGTCCTGAAGGTCTAAAAAAATCAGTAGTAATTGCAGCTACCTCTGATATGCCTGCGCTAATGAGAATAAAAGGTGCATTTACTGCTACTGCCATTGCAGAGTATTTTCGTGATAAGGGACATGACGTAATGTTTATGATGGATTCGGTAACAAGGGTTGCGATGGGACAAAGAGAGGTTGGATTAGCGATTGGAGAACCACCAGCAACTAAAGGCTATACACCCTCCGTTTTTTCGATATTGCCTCGTCTATTAGAAAGAACGGGGACTAATGAGAAAGGCTCGATAACTGCCTTTTATACAGTTTTGGTAGACGGTGACGATATGAATGAACCTATCGCAGATGCAGTTAGAGGGATCTTAGATGGACATATTGTACTTGACAGAGAATTGGCAAATAAAGGACAGTATCCTGCTATTAATGTATTAAAAAGTGTAAGTAGATTAATGAATCATCTGTCTAGTAAAGAACATCGGTATGCAGCCGAGAAGTTTCGTGATTTGTTGAGCACGTATATGAATTCAGAGGATTTAATTAATATTGGAGCATATAAACGTGGTGCATCTAAAGAAATTGACGCAGCAATTCAAGCATATCCAAATTTAATTTCATTCTTGAAGCAAGAGACAGATGATGCTGTTTCCTTATCAGGTAGTATTAATGCTTTGATTCGTTTAATAGAAACAGGTGAGATAAATTGACCTACAATTTTAAATTTCAAAAAATACTAGATTTAAAAGAACGAGAGAAAGATGAAGCTTTTAGCAAATATCAAGAGTCTGTTCAAAAATTTGAAGTATATGCTGAAAAGCTATTTGAACTCCTGAAAAAAAAGGAAGATTTAGAGAAATTACAATTACAACAGATTTCTACAGGTCTTTCTGTTATGGAAATCAGGCATAATCAGTCGTTCCTTTTAAACCTACAGAAAACAATTGACCATTATCAAAGACTTGTTATTAATGCAAGAAATACAATGAATTTCAGAGAAGAACAATTAAAAGAAAGTAATATTGAAATGAAAAAATATGAAAAAATGAAAGAAAAAAGTTATAAATACTATTTAAAAATGGTCGATAAGATTGAAAATATCCGCCTTGATGAATTTGCTTCACAGCAATACTTTCATCGAGGAGAAAGATAGGTGATAAAGTGGATAAAGCCTTGAAAAATCAAGAAGAGGAAAAACAAATTACATTCTTTCAAAGATTTATTTATTGGTTTTTAATTCCGCTATTATTTGCCATCTTTATTGGAGTACTGATTGCATCGGTTGCAGGCGTAAATGTTTTCGAACAAGTGAAGGAATGGTCTGAAAAAATTCCTCTCGTACAAAAAGAAAGTAACGAAGAGAATATATCGGAATACGAGCAGAAAATAATTCATCTTGATGCGGAAATAGAAAATAAAGAAGCACAAATCAGTCAATTACAGGTTCAATTGGATAATAAAGATTTGAAAATTGAAGAGCAAATAAAACAGCAAGAAGAGTTGCAAAAACAAATTAATGAACTCCAACAAATAAAAGATGAACAAAGGCGAGCCTTTAAAGAAGTAGTATCAACTTATGAGGCTATGTCTCCAAAAAGTGTTGCACCGATTATTTTAGAAATGGATGAAAAAGAGGCATTAAAGATTTTGTCCAATATTAGTACAGAATCATTAGCCAAAATCATGGAAAAAATGCCTCCGAAAGATGCAGCGAAATTCTTTGAAATGATGTCTGTAGATATGGAATGAGTAGGAAGTTACTTGAAGGGGGGTGAAGCATACAGTGAAAGTAGCATTGATAGAACCTAGTGTTCAAACATTCCATACTAGTAATAAAAAAACAAGTAATGAGGATTTCCAAAAGGAATTGCAATCTTACTCTAAGTTAGAAGGTCCTTTAGAACAAAGTAAAAAAATGATTCATTCACATGCAGAAAAAGATGATGGAAAAGCTATCAAAGACGGAAATTCAGAGGACTTACTTGGAGCAGTAGGTTTGCAAATGTCCCCATTGGATTCAAAATTAACTGAATTATATCCTGAGATACAAAAAGATTTACTAGAGTTATTAAACGGGTTAAAAACAGAAACAAATACTGAAATTCAGATTGAAAATCATGACTTTATATCTGTTGCTACTAGTATTTTGCAAGTTTTAAATGACATTAATATAGACGAGATGAACTCTAAACTCGCTAAAAATGTAATGCCGTTATTGGAAATAGGAAAAGAATTAACGACACTACTTACAAATATTAAGTTGGATGTATTGGAACGAACTAAAATAGAAGAGTTCCAGTTAGAAATGGATGAATTTCTGACACGACTTCAGTTATCGGATAACAAAATGAAACATCAGAATAATAATGAATTAAATTCCTTATGGAAAGAACAAGAGAATCATAATCTTTACAAGCAACCATTGTCACAAATATTACCGAGAAGATCGGTAATAGTCCAAGATCAAACTAATGCTAATATGCGAGTAGAATCGATCAATAATACTATTGTAAGTTTGAACTTAGAGACAATTTTAGTTCAACAAAATGGGAAAATCGATGAGCAAACTACTATGCGTTCATTCGTGAGGGAATTTTCTAATATTCTAGCGAAGTCCAATTTCTCACAAGGACCATTTTCATCAAAATTACTCATCAGACTATATCCTGAGCAATTAGGATCAATGCGAGTAGAATTATTACAGCGTGATGGGATGATGATGGCAAGAATTTTGACGACAACGAAAAATGCGAAAGAAATGCTTGATTCGCAAATTCATCATTTGAGACAGGCTTTTGCTCAGCAAAACATTGCTATTGATAAAATTGAAATTAATCTTAGTCAACAAGAACAACTAAACTATTTGAACCAAGAGAGACATAATGAGCAGCAACACCATCAAGAAAATCAAGATAGTATGGTTGAAGAATCAAAAGAATCTCGAAATAGTTTTATAGAAACATTACATTCACTTTTATTTGAAACGGAGGTGTAACGAAATATGACAAATTCAATAGATCCAAATTTATTTTTATCCTCTTCTTATCAGAAAAGAGAAGTGAAGACAGGTAATGATGTTCTTGGGAAAGATGACTTTTTAAAATTATTAATGGTCCAGCTTCAAAACCAAGATCCAATGAACCCAATGCAAGATAAAGAGTTTATTGCACAAATGGCTACTTTTTCATCTCTTGAGCAAATGACAAATATGAATCAGGCAATAGAGAAACTAGTTCAAGCTGAAACACAATCGAGCCTAATCTCTTATAGTAAGTTTGTTGGTAAAGAAGTTACTTGGCATATGGTGAATGAGGGAGGAAATTCGGAACAACCGAATATTTTGGAAGGAAAAGGTGTAATTCAATCTGTTCAATTTGTGGGTGACACAGTGAAATTTTTCACAGAAGATGGATTAGAACTTTCACCAGCCAATATATCTCAAGTTCATGATAGCACGTATGAGACACCATTAATTAGAGCTAGTGCTTTAATCGGGAAAAATGTGTCTTGGTTAGATGGTAAAGAAACCGTTAATGCAATTATCCAATCCGTATCACAGCAAAATGGAAAGATAATGTTACAAACGGAAAATGGAGATTCCATCTCAACAAATCAAATTACAAAAATAGGTTAGGAAAGGATGAAGTGATGTATGGGAAATCATATTATTCATAAACTCCCGTCTCAACCAACCACTATTCATCCATTTTCTAAGAAAGTAAGTAAACAACACACATCCCAAAATGTAAGCTTCTCTCAATATTTAGAGACAGCTCAAAAACATCACTCATCACTTACAATTAGTAAACATGCTGGAAAACGAATGATAGAACGGGATATAACAATAAAACCAGAAATTTGGAATGAGATAGGTGAAAAGGTTGTGGAAGCAAAACGAAAAGGTGTGAATGATTCCCTTGTTTTGCTTGAAAATGCTGCATTAATCGTAAGTGCAAAAAATAATACCGTAATTACAGTGATGGATAGACAGGAAGCCGAAAATCAAATTTTTACAAATATTGATGGAACAATTGTAATGAATTAAATCAAAGATGCAACTGGACCTAAAAGGAAGTTGCTTGCCACTGACCGATAGACGTGGCAAAAAAAGGAAGGGGTATTCACATGATTCGATCGATGTATGCTGGAATTACAGGAATGAAAAATTTCCAAACGAAACTAGATGTAATAGGTAATAATATTGCAAATGTAAATACATACGGCTTTAAAAAAGGTCGTGTAACATTTAAAGATATGGTAAGTCAAACAATCTCCAGTGCAAGTGCACCTACTGCTGGAAAAGGTGGAGTTAATCCACAACAAGTTGGTTTAGGTTCTCAACTTGCAACTATCGATACTATTGATACACAAGGTAGTTTACAAACTACCGGTAGAGTTTTGGATGTCGCAATTCAAGGGGATGGATATTTAGTTGTTGCCGAAGGAACACCGAGTGGTGAGTCATTTTTCCAAACTTCTACCTATTATACACGTGCAGGTAACTTATATTTAAATAGTGAGGGATATGTGGTGACGGGAGCGGGACAGTATGTGTTAGCTACGAACCCTTCAACAGGAGACTTGCAACCAATCTCTATTAATGGAGGAAACATTCAAGAGGTACAAAGCTTTAGTATTTCCCAGGATGGAAAAATCAGCTTTATCAAAAGTTCACCATTAACTTCGATAGATAAGGCACAAGAGATAATCGGAACAATAGTTGCTACTACAAAAAACTTAATTGATGATCCAACATCCAAAAAACATGTCGATTCACTTGCTAAGTTAACAGAGCAATTTGAACTGATAGCAAATGATGCTCAAGAAGAAGCAAAATTACTAACTGTTGAAGCAGAAAATTTATTAGCAATTGCACAAGCAAACGGTGATCCTAGAGAAATTACGGCAGCTAATGATGCACTAGCAAGGGCAACTAATGCAGAAACTGCCATTACGGATATGATTAACTCCATAAATCAAGTTCAAAGTGCATTTACTAGTATCGATAATGCTTTTAATACTTATCAAGGATCTCCTACAACAGCAAATGAACAAGCTATTATTGATGCAGGAATAGCAGCATTAGCAATTAATAATGGAGTAGCAACACAAGCAGCTACTGCTGGAACGAATGTTACCGATACAAAGGACGCGATTGATTATATTCATGCAATGCAATTAGATTTAATTAAGGAAGGAGATTTATATACAACTTCCTATTCCATAGCAATCGCTCGTTTTGCAAACAATGGAGGCTTGCAAAAAGTAGGAGAGAACATGTTTGCACAAACAGCAAGCTCTGGAGCTGCTACTTATTTGACCCCAGGGATAGAAGGCGCAGGTTCGGTAGTTTCTGGATCATTAGAAATGTCTAACGTCGATCTTTCGGAAGAATTTGCTGAAATGATTGTGGCACAACGTGGTTTTCAAGCTAACACAAGAATTATTACAACTTCAGATGAAATACTACAGGAGTTAATTAATTTAAAACGTTAGTCTAAGGGAGGGGACAAAGCTGAGACAATGAGCTCGGCTTTGGCTTAATTTTGATAAAAGTAACGAGATTGAACGGTAAATCCTTTCAAATTAATGCCTTATATATAGAAACAGTAGAATCTTTTCCGGATACGACCATCACATTAACAAATGGTAAAAAATATATCGTTGCGGAATCAGTTGAGGTATTACAAGAACGTATTGTTGATTTCTATAATAGAATTAACCTGCTTAGCAGCAAGAAACTGGGGGTTGAAAAAGATGAATAAAAATGTAGCAACAACTATGATTGTCCTATTAACAGCCATCTTGCTGCTTGGTGGGCTAGCCTTAATTGTCTACTTGAAATTAGATGAGAAAAATTCAAATGATGAACCGACAATAGACGATATATTAAAAGTTTCCGTCGATATTCCTGAAATAACAACAAACTTGAAAAACGGAGATTTTGTGAAAATATCTTTTAAAGTTCAAACGGATGGTAAAAAAGCGAAAGAAGAATTGGAAAAACGTGAATTTCAAGTAAATAACTTGATAATTTCTGAGCTTTCAGAAATGAATGTATCTGATTTAGCAGGGAAAGATGGGAAGGAAATGCTTCAGGAAAAGGTAGAATCTAAAATTAATGAACTAATGCAACAAGGTAAAGTGATTCAAGTTTATATCACCTCCTATGTCATTTCTTAAGTGAAAAATAACAATTGAAAAAGGGGGTGTGGTTATGAACGATGAAATTTTATCTCAAAATGAAATTGATGCACTCTTATCTGCAATTTCTACTGGAGAAATGTCCGCAGAGGATCTCAAGAAGGATGAATCAGAAAGAAGAGTCAAAGTATATGATTTCAAACGGGCGTTAAGATTTTCGAAAGATCAAATTCGGAACTTAACGAGAATCTATGACAATTATGCCCGATTACTGACTACTTACTTTTCGAGTCAGCTGAGAACATATATCAATATTAGTGTTGCATCTGTCGATCAAATTCCATATGAGGAGTATATTCGTTCCGTACCACATATGACGATATTAAATGTAATTGAAATACCACCATTAGAAGGACGAATGATTATGGAAGTTCATCCTAATCTGGGATATACAATGCTTGATCGTATTCTCGGTGGTAAAGGTACAAATTATAATAAGATCGATAATTTAACAGAAATTGAAATGAAGTTAATGAAGAACTTATTTGATCGAACTCTTGATTATTTGCAAGAAGCATGGTCATCACTAATTGAAATAGATCCTATTTTATTGGAGATTGAAGTAAATCCTCAGTTTCTTCATGTAGTATCTCCTAACGAAACAGTAGTAGTAATTTCGATGAATGCCACTGTTGGAGAAACAAGTGGTATGATTAATATTTGTATTCCTCATGTATTATTAGAACCGGTAATTCCAAAATTATCAGCTCACTATTGGATGGAGGATATGGATAAGGTAATCAATCCTGAAGAAGCAGTACTACTAGAGAAAAAAATCAAAGAAGCAAAATTAGAAATTATTGCAGAATTAGGATCTTCCAATATATCGGTTGCTGATTTTCTATCTTTATCCTTAGGGGATGTTATCGAATTAAATGCTAATATTAACGCTCCGATGGTTGTGAAAATTGGAAACAAGCCGAAGTTCCTTGGTCAAGCTGGGACTAAAAATAAACGTATGGCTGTGCAGATATTAGAGGAGATAAAGGAGGGGAATGAGGAAGATGGCTGGTGATATGCTCTCTCAAGATGAAATTGATGCTTTATTACGTGGCGAGACACTCGATTATGTTCAAGAAGATAAAACAACTATAGATGTGAATGATTATTTAAACGAAATGGAACAAGACGCTATAGGGGAGATAGGGAATATCTCTTTAGGCAGTTCTGCCACAGCACTTTCCACATTACTGAATCATAAAGTGGAAATTACGACACCAACTGTTTCCATTATTGATAATTCCAAAATAGAAGATGAATTTCCACATCCATATGTTGCAATACAAGTTAAATATACAGTTGGATTTTCGGGGATTAATATTCTTGTCATAAAACAAAGTGATGCAAATATAATTGCTGATCTTATGCTAGGTGGTAATGGTATAAACCCAGCAACAAAGATGGATGAAATACAACTTAGTGCTGTACAAGAAGCAATGAATCAAATGATGGGTTCTGCTGCTACTTCTTTATCGTCTATTTTTAATAAACGAGTTGATATTTCACCACCAAGTATCGAGTTATTAAACGTACTAGAAGGAGAAGGAACTAGTACGATTAATCATGAAAATTTAATTGTTAAGGTAGCTTTTCGCTTAAAGGTCGGGAACCTAATAGATTCTGAAATTATGCAGTTAATGCCAATTGATTTTGTGAAAAATCTGGTTGGAGATCTGATGCATGTAGATGAGGAAATTGATAATCATGAAGAAGCTTCTATTCCTACACCTTCCACAGAAAGTGTAAATACTACACAACAAAATGTTCCTAATGACTTGCCGTTTAGTAATGAACAACAGGTAGAACAACATTCAGAAATAAGACAACCGATGGAGAACCATCAAGTGCAAACAGCAAGCTTTATGGAATTTAAGGAAGAGCCGATAGCGACAACAGAAACAAAAAATTTAGATATGTTATTAGATATACCGTTAGAGGTGACAGTTGAGTTAGGTAGTACAACTAAAACGGTTAAAGATATATTAGAACTAGGTACTGGTTCAGTTATAGAATTAGATAAATTAGCTGGAGAACCAGTTGATATCTTAGTGAATAGTAGGCTAATAGCGAAAGGTGAAGTAGTCGTTATAGATGAAAACTTCGGTGTGAGAGTAACAGATATTGTAAGTAAAAGGGATAGAATCAATAAATTAAAATGATAATTAAAGGGGTTTGTGAAAAATATGAGTAACAGAATTTTAGTTGTTGATGATGCAGCATTTATGAGAATGATGATTAAAGATATATTAGTGAAAAATGGTTTTGATGTTGTTGGAGAAGCTGTTGATGGTGTACAAGCAGTAGAAAAGTATAACGAGCTAAAGCCTGACTTAGTAACAATGGATATTACGATGCCAGAAAAGGATGGTATAGCTGCATTAAAAGAGATTAAAGCAATTGATCCTAATGCAAAAATAATCATGTGTTCTGCGATGGGACAGCAAGCAATGGTTATTGATGCCATCCAGGCTGGTGCAAAAGATTTTATTGTAAAACCATTCCAAGCAGATAGAGTAATAGAAGCAATCAAGAAAACACTAGGATAATGTGAAATGATTTCTACAGTAAAGAGGATATTATTATTTTTTACTTTCTTCATTTTAATCAGTTATAGTGAGGGATATTTCGTAGCTAATATTGCTGCGGATTCCCTTGATGAATCTGTTGAAGATTTTTATTCGAAAAAAAATGAGGAAAAAGAAAAAGATGAAAACTTATCCCCTCAACCAGATGCTAACACAGAGTCTGACCAACTTAGTATCACTTTTGTTGACGGACTGCAGATGATTTTCGCGTTAATTTTTGTCATTGCAATCCTTTATTTTTTACTGCGATTTATTAATAAAAGAAGTCAATCTTTTCAACAAAATCGCCTTATCCAAAACATTGGTGGAACATCACTAGGTGGTAACAAGTCAATTCAAATTGTTAAGGTTGGTAACCAGTTGTTCATTGTGGGGGTAGGAGAAGATATTACCTTATTAAAAGAAATTACCGATAAGGAAGAGTATGAAGCATATTTGCTCCAACATAATGAGCAATTAGAGAAAAGTCTTCAACCCGTTGATATGTTTTCAAAAGTGTTAAAAAATGGGATGAAGTTTATAAAAAGCTCATCTGAAAATAAAAGCACGACATCTTTTAATATGCATTTAAAAGGAAAACTAGATGAAATAAAAAAAGAACGTCGAGATGCGTTAAATAGGATGGAGAAGAAGGAGTCTAAACAAGATGAATGAGTTTATGGAGTTTTTTAATAACAGTTCATCTGATACTGTCGCAACTTCTGTAAAGTTATTTCTTTTATTAACGGTCTTATCACTTGCTCCTAGCATCCTAATATTAATGACTTCTTTTACAAGAATCATTATTGTTTTATCGTTTGTTCGAACATCGCTAGCTACACAACAAATGCCTCCAAATCAGGTGTTGGTTGGGATTGCACTTTTTCTAACATTTTTTATCATGGCACCTATATTAAGTGAAGTTAATGAAGATGCATTAACTCCATTGTTTAATGATGAAATAAATTTAGAGGAAGCTTATGAGCGAGCGGCAGTTCCCTTTAAGGATTTCATGAGTAAGCATACGAGACAAAAAGATTTAGAACTTTTCTTATCATATTCAAATGCGGAAAGGCCAGAAACAATCCAGGATATTCCCTTAACAACCCTTGTTCCAGCTTTTGCATTAAGTGAATTAAAAACTGCCTTTCAAATTGGATTTATGATTTTTATACCATTTTTAGTAATCGATATGGTGGTTGCGAGTATTTTAATGTCGATGGGGATGATGATGTTACCTCCTGTAATGATTTCCCTTCCCTTTAAGATATTATTATTTGTATTAGTGGATGGTTGGTATTTGGTCGTACAATCATTATTACAAAGTTTTGGATAATGGTAGTGTAATCATGAATTTGTATGAAGTAATGGAGTGATCAAAAAATGAACGCACAGCAAGTTATAGCATTAGCAGAAAAAGGGGTTTATACCATTTTAATAGTAGCAGGGCCTCTTCTTATTCTTGCATTAGTTGTAGGTTTAGTGGTCAGTATTTTCCAAGCTACGACGCAAATTCAAGAACAAACACTTGCCTTTATTCCGAAAATTGTCGCCGTTTTAGTTGGCTTAGTAGTAATGGGGCCATGGATGTTAAGTAAATTCCTTTCCTATGCAACGGACATTTTGCAAAATTTAACGCGGTTTGTAGGTTGAATGCATGGAAGCTCTACTACCTAACTTTTCGGTTTTTATTTTAGTTTTTATGAGAGTTTCTGCATTTTTTGTTACACTACCGTTGTTTTCATATAGAACACTTCCTGCAACATATCGAATAGGATTTGCTGCCTTTCTGTCATTGTTAATTTATTATACACTGGACGTTCCTGGTTTTGAAATAACAGGAGTTTACTTCTTATTAATCATAAAAGAAGCTTGTGTAGGATTGTTAATTGGCTTTGTTGCCTATCTAATGCTTTCAGCTATTCAAATAGCAGGTGGTTTTATTGATTTTCAAATGGGTTTTGCCATTGCGAATGTAATTGATCCACAAACGGGGACACAGAGTCCGTTAATTGGACAGTATTTATATATGTTTGCATTACTTTTTTTATTAGCTGTGAATGGACATCACTTAATTTTAGACGGTGTTTTTCATAGTTATAAGTTCATCCCTTTGGAGCAAGTGTTTTTACCATTCGGTGACGCGAATATGGCAGAATACATTGTAAAATCTTTCAGTTTGATGTTTATGATTGCATTCCAAATGGCAATACCTGTTGTTGCTTCTTTATTTCTAGTAGATGTTGCTTTAGGAATAATAGCCCGAACAGTTCCTCAAATAAATATATTTGTAGTAGGCTTCCCAATTAAAATTGCGGTTAGTTTCATTGTATTGTTTATCGTGATGGCTGTTATGTTTGGGACAGTTCAATATTTGTTTGAAACAATGTTAAAAGTGATGCGGAATGTAATGGGATTAATGGGGGGAGCGGGATGAGCTTACTAAAACTTAATCTTGATCTCCAGTTTTTCGCAGGTGAGAAGACAGAAAAAGCTACTCCGAAAAAAAGACAAGATGCAAAGAAAAAAGGACAAACAGCCAAAAGTCAAGATGTTAACACAGCCATAGGCTTATTAGCTGTCTTTTTATTTTTGTCTTTCTTTGCATCGTCTATGGGGAATATTTCCATGGATATTTTTCGTCACGCTTTTAATGAATATTTACTAATGAGTGTAACAGAGGACAACTTACAGCTTATATTTCTTGATCTATTAAAAGAACTCGTTTTACTATTGGGTCCCATTATGCTCATAGCATTAGTCGCTGGAGTTGCAGCCAATTTAATGCAAGTAGGCTTTATGAATACAACAGAACCACTAAAACCAAAATTAGAGAAATTAGACCCTATAAAAGGCTTTAAAAGAATATTCTCGCTTAGAGCAATTGTAGAACTATTAAAGTCAATGTTGAAAATAGGGTTTGTAGGAATCATTACATTCATCGTTTTATGGCTGAGAATCGATGAAGTTCTTGCATTATCCCATAAAACGGTTGGGGCGGCTTTAAAAACTGTTGGTTCGCTTACATTGCAAATGGGTCTAGCAGCATCGATAGCATTGTTATTTCTCTCTCTATTTGATTATCTTTATCAACGCTATGATTTTGAAAAAAATCTAAGAATGTCAAAGCAAGATATTAAGGATGAGTATAAGAATATCGAAGGAGACCCATTGATTAAATCGAAGTTTAAGCAAAAACAACGAGAAATGGCAATGTCAAGAATGATGCAAGAAGTTCCAAAAGCAGATGTTATTATTACGAATCCAACACACTATGCTATTGCATTGCAATATGATGAAAATGTAAGTGATGCTCCAGTTGTCATTGCAAAAGGTATAGATTTCATGGCGCAAAAAATTAAACTTATTGCTGGGGAACATAAGATAGTGATGGTAGAAAATCGTCCGTTAGCCAGGGCATTATATGACCAACTCGAAATTGGAGATAAAATACCTGATGAATTCTTTAAAGCAGTCGCCGAAATTCTAGCTTATGTTTATCGAATTCAAAATAAAATTTAAAGAGAGATTTGCTTCTTTAGGAGAGACCGTTATGAAACTTAGAGATATTTCTGTACTAGCAGCTGTTATATTGATTGTAGCCATGTTGATTATTCCTTTTCCTCCATGGTTATTAAGTTTGTTAATCATAGCGAATATGTCTCTTGCACTTCTTGTTTTACTAACTTCTATGAATATGCAAGAACCACTTCAATTTTCAATATTCCCTTCCTTACTATTGTTATTAACATTGTTTCGATTAGGTCTCAATGTTTCTACAACTCGATCCATTCTTTCCGAAGGTGATGCTGGAAGAGTGGTCGAAACCTTTGGTACATTTGTAACTGGGGGTAACATTCTAGTAGGTCTTGTTGTATTTTTTATACTAATTATTATTCAATTTATCGTAATAACAAAAGGTTCTGAACGTGTTTCGGAAGTTGCCGCTAGATTTACATTAGATGCAATGCCTGGCAAGCAAATGAGTATAGATGCTGATCTAAATGCTGGTGTCATATCTGAGCATGAAGCAAGGGAACGAAGAGAAAAAGTATCCCGTGAATCAGACTTTTATGGAGCAATGGATGGGGCCAGTAAGTTTGTTAAAGGTGATGCTATCGCTGGTATTATCATTGTTCTAATAAATTTATTATTTGGTATTATTATCGGGATGGCTCAGGAAGGCTTACCACTTGGGGAAGCAGCTGTTAAATATTCGCAGCTTACAGTCGGTGATGGAATTGTAAGTCAGATTCCAGCGTTATTAATTTCTACTGCAACTGGTATTGTTGTAACCCGTGCAGCATCTAATGGTAACCTTGGATCCGACATTCTCGGGCAATTATTTGCCTATCCGAAGATGCTTTATATTGCTGCTGTGACAATTTTTCTTTTAGGTTTTACTCCAATTGGATTAGTAATAACAATACCAATAGCAGCAGCTCTTGCTTTTGGTGGTTATCAATTATCGAAGGCTTCAACACAACCAGACGATCAATTTGTAGAAAATGAAGAAGATGCCGAACAAGAAGATATGAAAAGTCCTGAAAACGTCGTTAACCTATTGAATATCGATGCAATTGAATTTGAATTTGGGTATGGATTAATTCCTTTAGCTGATGTTAACCAAGGTGGCGACTTGTTAGATAGAATCGTGATGATTAGACGGCAGTTAGCATTAGAGTTAGGTATAGTTATCCCCGTAGTAAGAATTAGAGATAATATTCAATTAGAGCCTAATGCATATCGTTTAAAAATAAAAGGGAATGAGATGGCAAAAGGTGAGCTATTGTTAGATCATTATTTGGCAATGAGTCCAGGTGGTGAGGACATGATCGAAGGAATTGATACAATTGAACCATCATTTGGATTACCAGCAAAATGGATTACGGAGGAAGTTAAAGAACAGGCGGAAATACTTGGTTATACAGTTGTAGATCCACCATCTGTTGTTTCCACACATATTACGGAAGTTATCAAAGTTAATGCGTATGAATTGCTTGGAAGACAAGAAACGAAACAGTTAATTGATCATTTACAAGAATCATATCCGATTTTGGTGGAAGAAGTGACACCGAATCCACTTTCAGTCGGGGAAGTTCAAAAAGTCCTTGCAAAATTATTGAAAGAATTTGTTTCGATCCGAAATCTTCCAGTGATTTTTGAAACACTTGCTGATTATGGGAGAATGACTACAGATACAGATCTATTAGCCGAATATTGCCGTCAAGCGCTCGCAAGGCAAATTACAAATCAATATGCTGAAGATAATAGTCCTTTGAAGGTAATCACTGTTTCTGGTAAGGTGGAAAAATTAATTGCCGATAGTATTCAACAAACTGAACACGGAAATTTCATGTCACTTGATCCGAATGATTCACAAGCCATTTTGGAAGCAGCTGCTTCACAGATTGAGCAATTATCAATGATGCAACAAACACCAATCATATTATGCTCGCCGGCTGTGAGAATGTATGTTAGACAGTTAACGGAACGTTATTTTCCACAAGTACCTGTATTATCTTATAATGAATTGGATGCAAATGTGGAAGTGCAAAGTACCGGGATGGTGAATATAGAATGAACATAAAAAAAATAATTGCACCAACGATGTCTGAAGCAGTTCAAAAAGTAAAAAGAGAGCTTGGTGAAAATGCAGTTATATTGCACTCAAAAGAGATATATAACGGTGGCTTTCTTGGCATGTTCCGAAAAAAGAACTTTGAAGTAATAGCAGTTCTGGACGAACATACGATAAAGCCATCACCTAAGTCTTATAAAAATGCGAATGTTATAAATTTAAGTCAAACAGACAAGCTCGTGGATAATGACACTAGTAAAGTAAATGAAGATATATTGGATGAGCTAGCAAAACTAAGAGAAGAAATGAAGCTTTACCATTTGGATCATACATGGAGTAAATATCCGGATGTAATCCAAAATAAAATTCAAGTATTGAAGTCTGCAGGTGTTCATGAAAGTTATTTAGTTGAAATTGCTGATAACTTATTTGAAAAATGGCAACAATCTACAAATGCTTCACAAGAGGATATATTGGATGAGATTTGTTCCCAAATAATCGAAACAGAACTAGGGAAATACTCATTTGAACCGATAGCGAATGCGAATAAAATTATTCATTTTGTTGGACCTACAGGGGTTGGGAAGACTACTACTATTGCAAAACTTGCTGCTGAAGCAGTATTAGATTATAAGAAAAAGGTTGCATTTATAACAACAGATACATACAGAATTGCGGCCATTGAACAAATAAAAACTTATGCGGAATTATTACAAATCCCAATTGAAGTAGTATATGAAAAAGAGGATTTTCAAAAAGCTGTTGTACAATTTGCAGATTACGATTATATATTCATTGATACAGCTGGGCGAAATTATAGAGAAAAAAAATATATTGATGATTTAAGGGGAATACTCGGGAAAAATGTGGACGTTACTACCTATTTAGTTTTAGCCTTATCAATGAAAGAGGAAGATGTTTATCCAATTATTGATAACTTTATTCCACTAAATATACAACAATTTATTTTTACAAAAGCTGATGAGACTAATTCGTTTGGTATGATGTACAACATCATTATGAAGTATAAGATAGGTGCTGCATACATAACTGCAGGACAAGATGTTCCAGACGATATAAATCCTGCTACACCTAAAGTTATTACTAAATACATACTTAGGGATGAACAAGTATGAGGGATCAAGCTGAGAAACTACGTATGAGGATACAAAATCCAGAAAAAAAAGTTGCTAAGACAATCGCTGTTGTCAGTGGTAAGGGCGGCGTCGGCAAGTCCAATATATCTATTAATACAGCGATGATTTTACAGCAAAAGGGATATCGAGTCTTATTATTCGATTTAGATATTGGGATGGGTAATATCAATATTATTCTCGGAGGGATTGCGACAGCAAGTCTTTCGGATTACTTAAATACGGATATGCTGATAGATGATATTATTTTCACAACGGATGAAGGTGTATCTTATATTTCTGCAGGTAATGGATTAAATAATATTGTAGAAATTGATGGTACTCTACTCGAGAAATTATTACGTGGATTAGAGAAATTACAGATGAATTATGATTTTATTATCTTTGATATGGCAGCAGGGGCGAATTCCGCAGCAATGGAAATACTAAAGTCTGTGGACGATATATTTGTTCTGTCTACACCTGAACCAACTGCAATGACAGATGCCTATTCCATGATGAAATATCTTTGTTTGGAAGATGCTAAAGGTACATTTCATCTTATTTGTAATCGTGCAGATAGTGAACAACAAGGAACAAATACATTAAAAAGATTAGAGAAAACTGCGTTGGTATTTCTACAAAAACAAGTAAATACTCTTGGTGTTTTATTAGAGGATCCACATGTTAGGAAGGCTGTTATTGATCAGTCTCCGTTTACAAGAAAGTATCCAAATGCAGTTATTTCACTAAAACTAAAAAAACTAATCTCACTATATTTAAATAAAGATCATGAAATATTACCTGTAAAAAAGGATAGTTTCATAGGGAAATTACGTCGTTTTTTCTTGGAGAAAGGTAAGTAATGTATGGTGAAACACAATAAAAATTCGAATAATAAAATAATTTGCATTGGTACATCAACAGGTGGTCCACGTGCATTACAAGAAATATTATCCAAGATGCCAAAGGAAATAAATGCACCTATCGTCATTGTGCAACATATGCCACAAGGTTTCACTAAGTCTCTAGCAAATAGGCTGAACTCAATATGTGCTATACATGTAAAAGAAGCTGAGCACGGTGAAATACTCAAATGTGGAACAGCTTATATTGCTCAAGGAGGTAAACATTTTGTCGTTCAGAGTGATAGGACCAATAATCTTATTGCCCATTTAACGGAAACAGAACCAGTATCAGGACACCGACCATCTGTCAATGTATTATTTGAATCCTTAAGTACGATTCAAAACTACGATAAAATTGCTGTTATCTTAACCGGAATGGGAGCAGATGGTTCTGCTGGTTTAATAAAGTTAAAAGAAAAAAGCGACAGGTGTATTGCAATTGCAGAATCAGAGGAAACATGTATTGTTTTCGGTATGCCGAAAGCTGCAATCGCAACTAACTTAGTAGATATAGTTTGTAGACTTGATGAAATTCCTAAAATGATTAAGAAATTCATGAATTAAAGGACGTGGGCTCATGGACATGAACCAATATTTAGAAGTGTTTATTGATGAGAGTAAGGAACATTTACAGAGTTTAAATGAAAATCTTTTAGAATTAGAAAAAAGTCCTCATGATTTAACTATCGTCAATAATATTTTCCGTGCTGCACATACGTTAAAAGGTATGGCAGCATCGATGGGATATAGTGATTTAGCTAATTTAACGCACATAATGGAAAATGTATTAGATGGTATTCGTAATGAGAAAATTAATGTTTCTACTCATATATTAGATGTTATATTTCAAGCTGTTGATGATTTAGAAGTGATGGTAGAGTCAATTGAAGACGGACAAGATGGCACACATGATGTCACTATTGTTATACAGAAATTAGAAGCAATTGAAAAAGGTGTAAGTATTGATGTCTTGGAAGCAGAGCAGGAAATAGCAGCTACATTAGCTACGACTCAAAAACTAAATCAACAATACAATCAATATGAACTCGAACTGCTTGAGCAATCACATCAGCAAGGATTTGAAGCTTATGAATTAAAGATAACTTTACGCTCAGATTGTGCACTTAAAGCTGTTCGTGTTTATATGATATTTGAAGTGTTAGAAAATGTAGGCGAAGTAATAAAAACAACACCGACTGTAGAATTATTACAAGAGGAGCAATTTGACAATCAACTTTTAGTAACAATTATTACGAAAGAACCAATTGAAGAGATACAAGAACAGATTGAGAATATTTCAGAAATTGAAGCTGTGGAAACTTTATTTGTAAATGACCAATTATCTGAAGAAAGTGAAACTATTAACAAAGAAACTACTAGAACTGAAGGAACAAATACTAGTAAAGATTATAAAGAAGAACATGATCAAAACAAACCGAAACAAAAAGATAAAAATAAAACGATTCGAGTAAATATTGAACGTCTGGATACTTTAATGAATTTGTTTGAAGAGCTTATTATTGACCGTGGAAGACTAGAACAAATATCCAAAGATATTCAAAATAATGAACTTGCAGAAACAATAGAGCGTATGACGAGAGTTTCTGGTGACTTACAAAATATTATTTTAAATATGCGCATGGTACCAATTGAAACTGTATTTAATCGCTTTCCACGAATGGTTCGGAAACTCTCTAGAGAATTAGGTAAAGAAATTGATCTTGAGATTTTAGGCGCAGACACCGAACTTGATCGCACAGTAATTGATGAGATTGGGGATCCTATTGTCCATTTATTAAGAAATGCGATCGATCATGGTATTGAAAATCCTTCTGATCGAGAGATAAATGGTAAATCTAAGGTTGGAAGAGTAGTATTACAAGCTTACCATAGTGGAAATCATGTATTCATTGACATCGAAGATGATGGAGCAGGAATTAACCGGAGTAAAATAATTAATAAGGCAATTGAAAAAGGTATAATTTCTCAAAGTGAAGGCGCAAATTTAAGTGATACTGAGGCTTTTGCATTAATAATGGAACCTGGATTCTCGACTGCTGAAGTAATTTCAGATGTATCTGGTAGAGGAGTTGGGCTCGACGTTGTTAAGTCAACAATTAATTCAATTGGTGGTTCTATCTCTATTGAATCAGCCATTGGTAAAGGAACAAGATTCTCTATACAATTGCCATTAACTCTATCTATTATTTCTGCAATGCTAGTAGAAGTTGGTCACGAAAAATACGCAATCCCATTATCATCTATAATGGAAACTGCAATTATTAAGAAAACTGATATTTTAACTGCGCATAATCAACATGTAGTTGACTTAAGAGGTAAATTAGTACCCCTTGTATATCTAACTTCTATTTTTAATATAGAAACTGATAGAGAAGATGAATTTTATTCGATCGTTTACGTTCGTAAGGGAGAAAAAATGACAGCTCTAGTAGTAGACTCTTTCATAGGTCAACAAGAAATTGTTCTTAAGTCGCTTGGAAACTACTTAACAGATGTGTTTGCTATATCTGGTGCAACTATACTTGGGGATGGTTCGGTAGCACTAATTATTGATAGCAATGCACTTATTAAATAATGAATAAGGAATGGGACAAATGAGCACTGAATTAGAAAATTCTGAACGTAAAGTTGTTGTATTTAATCTTGAACAAAGAGAGTATGCCATCGATGTGGACTACGTGATTGCTATTGAGAAAATGCTACCAATTACTAGAGTCCCCAATGTACCATCCTATGTAAAAGGAGTAGTCAATTTACGAGGAATGATAGTTCCAATTATTGATTTAAAAAATCAATTTCATCTTGGAAATGTAGTAGAGGATAATAATACTCGTATTATTATTGTATCTAAGGATACTATAACAATCGGATTAATGGTAGATAAGGCGAATGATGTGTTAGATATTCCTACAAGTTTAATAGGACCATGTCCAGATACAGTTGAACAATCTTTATCCGAGTATATTAATGGTGTTGCTAATATAGAAAAGCGTCTTTTAATTATCATGGATATGGATAAAATAATAACTCCATTAGAAACAAGGAACATTGCGAATGGATAATAAATCAAATATTACAGAATTTCATATCGATGTTTTGAAAGAAATAGGTAATATAGGTGCTGGAAATGCAGCTACTGCACTCTCAAATTTAATTGGGAAACCTATTGATATGAAAGTTCCAACAGTTAAGATTGTTACATTTGATGAAATGATTGAATTAGCTGGGGGATATGAAAATATTGTAACAGCTGTCTTCTTAAGGGTAGAAGGTGATATATCTGGAAGTATGTTTGTCGTATTGCCATTAGAACAAGCTACAAAATATGTTCAAACATTAACAGGTGATACTGCATTTTCTTTTGAGAATCCACCATATTCAGAAATAGGTCTTTCTTCTATGCAGGAGTTAGGTAATATACTTGCTGGATCTTATTTAACAGCACTATCTGACTTTACAAGCTTAAACCTTATGCCATCCATTCCTTCATTAAATGTAGATATGGCAGGTGCAATCATTAGTTCTGGAATAATTGAATTATCTCAAACGCAGGATTATGCCATTGTCATTGATACAGCATTAAGAGAAGAAATAAAAGAAGTGAGTAACACGGTAAAAGGGCATTTTTTCCTGCTTCCTGATCCAGATTCATTTGATCATATCTTTCGTTCCTTAGGTGTAGAAATATGATTAATTTGGTTGAAAAAGTCAGTATTGCTGACATGAAGATAGTTCATGCCCCCACTAAAGTCAGAACTTCTGGCCTTGGTTCTTGTGTAGGAGTTGTTTTATATGATGATGTATTGAAAGTTGCTGGTCTAGCACATGTAATGCTCCCAGATTCGAGTTTAGCAAGAAATAAACAGTTTCACCCAGCGAAGTTTGCAGATACAGCAATTACAGCATTATTAGATGGGCTTCTCTTGGCAGGAGCTTCTCAAAATCGTATACAGGCCAAAATTGCAGGTGGATCACAGATGTTTCAATTTACCCCAACGAGTAACCAAATGCGAATTGGCCCTCGAAATGTAGAAGCGATCAAGGAGATGCTCCAAACATTAAAGATAAAATTGGTAGCAGAAGATACTGGCGGACATAGTGGGAGAACAATCGAATTTGATCCTGAAACAAATATGTTACTAATAAAAACAGTGAATCAAGAAACGAAAGAAATTTAAGACAGCATTCGATCAAAAAGGGCTTTACACTGGAGGAGGTATTTAAATGGCAAATTCACCACCGATAGAGGAGCAAAAACAGTGGGAACGATGGGTTCATTCACGGGATGCTGATGCTGGGAATTTCTTGGTAGAAAGATATATGCCATTGGTGTTATTTCATGTACAACGCATATCAGTTGGCCTTCCACGCAATATCAGTAGAGAAGAAATTAAAAGTCTAGGAATGGTTGGATTATTAGACGCATTACATAAATATGATTACTCACGTGATATAAAATTTGACACCTATGCTTCTTTTCGAATAAAAGGTGCTATTATGGATGGACTTAGAAAAGAGGATTGGCTTCCTAGAAATACGCGTGAAAAAGTGAAGAAAATTGACGAAGTTACAAATAAGTTAGAACAATTGTTAATGAGATACCCTACTCCTGCTGAAATTGCAGAGGAAACTGGTTTATCAGAAGAAGAAGTAAGTAAGACATTAAATGAGGATTTCTTTGCAAATATATTATCAATTGATGAGCAGAGTAATGACCAAGATGAAGATAGCCACTTCTTTGTATTGAAGGATGAAAATACCATCACTCCAGAAGCACAAATCATAAAGAGTGAATGGTTACAAGAATTAGCTGAGGCTGTACAGGAATTAAATGAAAAAGAACAGTTAGTCTTAAGTCTCTTTTATAATGAAGAATTAACATTAACTGAAATTGGAGAAGTCATGCAATTATCTACATCAAGAATTTCACAAATCCATTCAAAAGCACTTGTCAAAATAAGAGCGATTCTACTTAAGAGAAAGTAATGGAGGAAATAATGTGAGTCTAAAATCTATTGAGATGCAGATAGCACTCCCAAGATCGGTTGATTCCGCAAAAATATCAGAACAATTACAACAACGAGGGCAACAAATAATCGATAATGCCACCGATGATATGAAATGGAAGGATACACAAAATCGCCAATCTGTTGTCGAAATGGAAAAAGGGCATAAGCTCTGGCAACATACGGATGATGATCAGCCTTCAAGTCAGTACGAAGGAAAACAGAATCAAAATAAGAAACAACAGCAGAAAATGCAAGAACCAATCCATCCTTATAAAGGAAAATCAATTGATTATAGTGGGTAGGGAAAATATAAATGCCTATACTAATATTTTTTTTATACTTGATAATAGTCTTTATTATATTAGCGATTATCCTTCTATACTTAAGGCAAAATCGTTTTATAGAGGCAGAGAAAAAATTGAAGAAGATACAAGAGGAATCCGAAGAATTGCTTGCTGCATTTTTAGTAGAGTTAAAAGAAGAAAATGAACAGTTTGTGACAAAATTAAATAACATGCAAGAAAAAATTAATAAAATTACAACAGAAGCGGAATCTAATCCACAATCCAATAATTTTACATATTCAGACGTTACATCACAGTCTAATAAAGAGCAAGCTATTACGAATGAAGTTTATTCCCGAATGCTCGCAACGCAAAAGTATCAGAATAAAGAAAAAAACACTGAAAATGTGATTGATCCGAAAGATACTGAAGAAAAAATCGATGAACAACCAGAAGAATCAACAGAACAAAGAATCATCACATTACATGAGGCTGGTTATAATGCGGAAGAAATTGCCAAAATAACTGGTAAAGGAAAGACAGAAATTGAGTTATTACTGAAATTTCGACGAAATATGAAGTAATACTTGATAGAGGTTTGGATTTATGCTATATTCAATGATGGTGTTAATTACACACGTTTCGTGATTTTCGTGCAAGGTGCTGTTTAATTACAGTTTGTACAAAATATGAGCGGAGCGGAGGATAAAAACCAAGGAGGATAAAACACTATGTCAGTAATTTCAATGAAGCAATTGCTTGAAGCTGGTGTACATTTCGGACACCAAACACGCCGTTGGAATCCAAAAATGAAAAAATATATTTTCACGGAGCGTAACGGTATTTACATCATCGACCTTCAAAAAACAGTTAAAAAGGTTGAAGAAGCTTATAACTTTATGAGAGAACTTGGAGAAAACAACGGAAAAGTTCTTTTCGTAGGTACAAAAAAACAAGCTCAAGATTCTGTTAAAGAAGAAGCTGAGCGTGCAGGTCATTACTATGTTAACCATCGTTGGTTAGGTGGTACTTTAACTAACTTTGAAACTATTCAAAAACGTATTGATCGTTTAAAAGCAATAGAAAAAATGGAAGAAGACGGCACATTCGACGTACTTCCTAAGAAAGAAGTAGTTATGTTGAAAAAAGAACATGACAAACTTGTTAAATTCTTAGGTGGTATTAAAGATATGAAGGGTCTACCAGATGCAATGTTTATCATTGACCCTCGTAAAGAAAGAATTGCTGTTGCTGAAGCTCGCAAATTAAATATTCCTATCGTCGGTATCGTTGATACTAACTGTGATCCAGATGAAATTGATTATGTTATTCCAGCAAATGACGATGCAATTAGAGCTGTTAAATTATTAACTGCTAAAATGGCTGACGCATTAATGGAAGTAAAACAAGAAGAGGAAGCAGAAGAAGCAGCTGAAACTGCTGAAACAGCTAACGCATAAGCAAATCTGTATCAATTCGATAAAAGGTGATAAGAGTGATTTACACTTATCACCTTTTTTTAACAATCATTTACTAGATGTGAACATAAGGAGGACATAGCAAATGGCAATTACAGCACAAATGGTTAAAGAGTTGCGTGAAAAAACAGGCGCAGGCATGATGGATTGTAAAAAAGCATTAACAGAGACAAATGGAGATATGGAAAAAGCAATTGATTTCCTACGTGAAAAAGGTATTGCTTCCGCTGCTAAGAAAGCAGATCGTGTTGCTGCAGAAGGTATTACACACATTTTAAGTAAAGGTAATGATGCAGTAATCTTAGAAGTAAATGCTGAAACTGATTTTGTTGCTAAGAATGAAAACTTCCAAAACTTAGTTTCTGAAATTGCTGAGCATTTGATTACAAACAAACCAGCATCAGTAGAAGAAGCATTAGAACAAACAATGACAAATGGACAAACAGTAAATGAATTTATTAATTCTGCTATTGCAAAAATCGGTGAAAAACTTACACTTCGTCGTTTTGAAGTGAAAACTAAATCTGATAATGGTGCATTTGGCGAATACTTACATATGGGTGGTCGTATCGCCGTATTAACAATAATTGAAGGCTCTACAGATGAAAATATAGCAAAAGATGTTGCAATGCACATCGCTGCTATTAACCCGAAATATGCTTCTCGTGATCAAGTATCAGAGGAAGAAACAGAACATGAGCGTCAAATCTTAACTCAACAAGCATTAAATGAAGGTAAACCAGAAAATATTGTTGCGAAAATGGTTGAAGGTCGTCTAAGAAAATTCTTCGAAGAAATTTGCTTATTAGACCAACCTTTTGTTAAAAATCCAGATCAAAAAGTTCGCCAATTTGTTGAAGCAAGTGGTGCTGAAGTAGTAGGATTTACACGTTATGAAGTTGGAGAAGGAATTGAAAAGCGCCAAGAGAACTTCGCTGATGAAGTAATGAGCCAAATTAAAAAGTAAGCATATTGCATAAAACCAAATAGGGGACACCATGTGTTCCCTATTTTTACAAGAATTAACTACATAGAACAATATTGGAGGATCAAATGGGTAATCCAAAATACAAAAGAGTAGTATTAAAACTCAGCGGTGAAGCTTTAGCAGGACAACAAGGATTTGGAATTAGTCCAGATATTATTAAATCAATTGCTGGTCAAATTAAAGAAGTAGTTGAGTTAAATGTTGAAGTAGCAGTTGTTGTAGGTGCAGGTAATATTTGGCGCGGAAAAGTCGGAAGCGAGATGGGAATGGACAGAGCAACAGCAGACTATATGGGAATGCTAGCTACTGTTATGAATTCACTTGCTTTACAGGATAGTCTGGAACATTTAGGTATTGAAACTCGAGTTCAAACATCAATTGATATGCGTCAAGTTGCAGAGCCTTATATTCGAAGAAGAGCAATCCGACATCTAGAGAAAAAACGTGTAGTAATCTTCGCTGCCGGAACTGGTAATCCATACTTTACTACTGATACGACAGCGGCTCTTAGAGCAGCAGAGATTGAGGCTGAAGTAATTCTCATGGCGAAAAACAATGTAGATGGAGTGTATAATGCTGATCCTAAACTAGATAAGAATGCCGTGAAGTATGAGCAACTATCTTATTTAGATGTACTTAAAGAAGGATTAGGTGTTATGGATTCAACAGCATCTTCTTTGTGTATGGATAATGATATACCATTAATTGTTTTTTCATTCACAGAAGAGGGTAATGTTAAAAGGGCAGTAATGGGAGAAAATATTGGAACAATTGTAAGGGGGAATAAATAATGCCAAAGCAAGTAGTAGCTGCAACAAAAGGGAAAATGGAAAAAGCAATTCAAGCTTATACTCGTGAATTAGCAGGAATAAGAGCAGGTAGAGCAAATGCTTCATTATTAGATCGTCTTTCTATTGATTACTATGGTGCACCTACGCCAGTAAATCAAATAGCGTCTATTTCTGTTCCTGAAGCACGTTTACTTGTTATTCAACCATATGATAAATCCGTACTTGGTGATATTGAAAAAGCAATTCTGAAATCTGATCTTGGATTAACTCCTTCTAATGATGGATCATTAATTAGACTTACAATTCCTCAATTAACAGAGGAAAGAAGAAAAGAGCTAGTTAAAGTAGTGAAAAAAGCTGGAGAAGAAGCGAAGATTGCCATCCGTAATGTTCGTCGTGATGGAAATGAAGATTTGAAGAAATTAGAAAAGAATGGCGACATCACAGAAGATGAGTTAAGAGCATATTCTGATGACGTTCAAAAATTAACAGATGATCATATTAAAGAAATAGATCAACTTACAAAAGAAAAAGAACAAGAAATTTTAGCCGTGTAATAGCGCAATAGTAATAGGACATCGGTGAGTTTATTGGAAAAATCGCTCCCTTCATTATTTGATGGGAGTTTTTTTATTGAATTTCAACAAGGATAATCACTATTCAAAAACAGATATTTTCTTTATAATAGTTAACATGACTTGTACATAAATATAAGAGTATGAGCGAAAGAGAAGAAATTATGTTACGATATGTTTAATTATACATTAGGAAGTAACTCTAATGGAGGACCCTTTCATGTTTGAAAAAATTAAGTTTTGGAAAAAAACGCCATCAGTAACGGTTGATGACGAAACATATGATCAAATTACAAAGCTTCCCATCCCTGAACATATAGCTATTATTATGGATGGAAACGGTCGTTGGGCGAAGAAACGGGCATTACCTCGTATTGCTGGACACCATGAAGGTATGAAAACCGTCAAAAAGATAACAATGGTTGCTAATAAGTTAAACGTAAAAACTTTAACGTTATATGCTTTTTCAACTGAAAATTGGAAACGACCAAAAAATGAAGTTGACTACCTATTAGGTCTTCCAGAAAAATTTCTTGGTACATACTTACCAGAGTTAATAAAAGAAAATGTGAAAGTTTGTGTCATTGGTTACTTAGATGATCTTCCACAAAGTACACAACGTGCAGTAAGGAAAGCAATTGAAGAAACTGCACAAAATACTGGTCTTCAATTAATTTTTGCACTTAATTATGGTGGGCGTGCGGAAATCGTAGAAGCGGTTAGAAGTATTTCAAGAGATGTTAAAAATGGTGATTTAAATATCCAAAATATTGATGATACGTGTATTGCAAATTATTTAATGACAAAATCACATCCAGATCCTGATTTGCTCATAAGAACTAGTGGTGAATTAAGAATTAGTAATTTTATGCTATGGCAAATTGCTTATACCGAACTTTGGTTTACGGATGTATTATGGCCTGATTTTTCGGAAAGTCATTTGCTCGCAGCAGTTGATGCATACCAAAAGCGATCTAGAAGGTATGGAGCATTACATGTTGAGGAGTCAAAAAAATGAAGCAAAGAATTATTACTGCAGCAATATTAATTGCAATTTTTCTACCCTTAGTTATTATAGGTGGTATTCCATTTTTAATTTTAACCTACATAATGGCGACCATTGGCTTATATGAATTATTCGCTATGAGAAAGCTATCCATATTTTCTATAAAAGGTTTTATTGCGCTATTAATGTTATGGATATTTCTAATTCCGAATGATTTTGTAAACCTTGAAATTAAACTTGAACTTATTAGTGCTGGTATTTTACTTCTTCTATCTTATTCGGTCGTCGTAAAAAACAAATTTTCATTTGCTGATGTCGGATTTTTACTTATTTCCATTTTCTATGTAGGCATAGGGTTTTATTATTTAGTACATACTCGAGAAGCTGGACTAATCTATCTTCTTTATGCATTATTTGTAGTCTGGGTTACAGATTCAGGTGCATATTTTGTAGGAAGAAAGTTTGGAAGGAAGAAGTTGTGGCCAGAAATTAGTCCAAACAAAACAGTAGAAGGATTTGTTGGAGGAATTATATCAGCTTTAATTGTAGCTATACTATTTATTATCTTTACAGATTTAGATATTCCATTTATTAATTTAATGCTTATAACAGTAGTATTATCGATATTCGGTCAATTAGGTGACTTAGTAGAATCTGCTTTGAAACGACATTATGGTGTGAAAGATTCAGGGAATATTTTCCCTGGCCATGGTGGTATTCTTGACCGTTGTGATAGCTGGTTATTTGTATTACCGCTTTTAAGCTTTTTCCATGTGTTTTAATGATTTGTAAAGCAAGGAGAAAAAATGATGAAGAGTATAAGTTTGCTTGGGGCTACAGGTTCGATTGGCACACAAGCATTAGATATTATTAGAAACAATCATGACAAGTTTTCATTAGTTGCCATTTCTGCAGGAAAGAATATTAACCTCGTTAGAAAAATAATAAAGGAGTTTAACCCACAATTAGTATCCGTACAAGAAAAAAGTGATATGGATGTTTTAAAAGCAGAGTTTCCAGGAATTGATTTCTGTTCCGGTACTTCAGGTTTGCTAGAAGTTGCTGTTTATGAAAAGGCTGATATACTCCTCAATGCAGTAATGGGAAGCATTGGACTTGCACCAACATTAGCTGCTATTAAGGAAAAAAAGACTATCGCAATTGCTAATAAGGAAACACTTGTAACAGCAGGACATATTGTTATGAATCTTGCCCGAGAGTGTAAAGTACCAATACTACCAGTGGATAGTGAGCATTCTGCTATCTTTCAATGCATACAAGGAGAAAAACTTCAAGATGTTGAACGGTTAATAATTACTGCTTCAGGAGGAAGTTTTCGTGATTTAAACCGAGAACAATTAGCTTCTGTAACAGTTGAGCAGGCACTTAGTCATCCCAATTGGACAATGGGTTCCAAAATTACAATTGACTCTGCTACAATGATGAATAAAGGCCTAGAGGTAATTGAGGCACATTGGTTATTTGATTTACCATATGAAAAAATTGATGTCTTATTACATCGAGAAAGTATTATCCATTCTATGGTAGAATATGTAGATAGCAGTGTAATTGCCCAATTAGGGACGCCAGATATGAGAGTTCCTATCCAATATGCACTTACCTACCCTGAACGGTTACCGTTGCAATCAAGTAGTAGATTGAACTTAGCGGAAGTGGGAAAACTGCATTTTGAAGAGATGGACTTTAATCGCTATAGATGTTTACAATTTGCATATGATGCTGGAAAAGCTGGAGGGACACTGCCGACAGTTTTAAATGCGGCCAACGAAGTTGCTGTAAATGCCTTTTTAGAAGGAAGAATTTCATTCCTTGCAATTGAAGATATGATTGAACAAGCACTCGGCCGCCATAACAATATCGATAATCCGGATCTATCAACTATTCAAGATGTTGATGTAGAAACGAGAAATTTTATTCACTCACTCTGTAAATAAAGGTGGTAATCTGAAATGAATACAGTGATATCCTTTATTGTCATTTTCGGTGCTCTCGTGTTTTTCCACGAACTTGGCCATTTTATTTTTGCAAAACGGTCGGGAATTCTTGTTAGAGAATTTGCAATTGGATTTGGTCCTAAGATCTTTTCTAGCAAGAAAAAGGAAACAACCTATACGATAAGACTTCTTCCAATTGGTGGCTTTGTACGAATGGCTGGAGAAGACCCAGAAATGGTTGATATAAAGCCCGGTC
This sequence comes from Lederbergia graminis, assembly GCF_042655485.1. Lineage (NCBI taxonomy): Bacteria > Bacillati > Bacillota > Bacilli > Caryophanales > Bacillaceae > Lederbergia > Lederbergia graminis. Next base: position 595,595 of record NZ_JBHSMC010000001.1, on the reverse strand, counting down.
AAAGAGTCGCACTTTTATTTGATGATAATGAAAAAGTATCAAAAATTGTCATTACGGGAAAAGATCGTTTTCCTAATGCTCGAACAATAGAAGTTGAAAAAGCTGAATTAGAGCATCAATTATTTATTCGCGGTTATGAAGATAGTGAAGATGAAGAGGAAGGAACATTAAAAACTTTTTATCTCTCACGTGAAGCAATAATAGTTGATAATCAAATTGAAACTCAAATTGCTCCTTGGGATCGTCAATTTGCTTCCAAAAAATTAAGTCAAAGAGCAATGACGATATTTGCTGGACCACTGTTTAATTTTATATTAGCACTATTTGTATTTACTATTATTGGTATTATACAAGGAGTTCCTGTGGAAGACCCGGTACTAGGTAAGATATTGCCTGAAGGAGCAGCACAAGAAGCGGGACTTCAGGAAAATGATATTGTTTTAAGTATTGACGGTTCTGAAGTATCAAGCTTTGCTGATATGACTAAAATTGTGAGAGAACATCCTAATGAGGAATTAATTTTTACAATTGATCGTAATGGACAAACGCATGAAATTCCAGTTACACCGAATAGAATTGTTCAGGAAGAAATGGAATTTGGACAAATAGGCGTCCAAGCAAACTTAGATAAATCATTCGGTAAATTGGCTATCTATGGTTTTCAAGAAACATACCACTGGACAATTGAAATTATACGACTACTTGGGAAGTTAGTCACAGGGCAATTTTCCATTGATATGTTATCAGGTCCTGTAGGTATTTATGTTTCAACGGAGGAAGTAGCGAAAGCAGGAATTATTAATTTAATGAGATGGACAGCATTACTAAGTATTAATCTTGGAATTATGAATCTATTGCCAATCCCAGCGTTGGATGGTGGTCGTCTATTATTCTTTGGTGTAGAAGCTCTTAGAGGAAAACCGATTGACCGCCAAAAAGAAGGGTTGGTTCACTTTATTGGATTTGCACTATTAATGTTATTAATGATAGTAGTGACGTGGAATGACATTCAACGATTCTTTATAAATTGATTTTGTAATGAGGTGCAAGGTATGAGACAAAGTATGACACTTATTCCTACGCTTAGAGAGGTACCTGCTGATGCAGAAATTAAAAGCCATCAGCTCCTCCTAAGAGCAGGTTTTATTAAACAAATTGCAAGTGGTATTTATACATACTTACCACTTGCAAAAAGAACGTTAGATAAAGTAGAAAAAATTGTACGAGAAGAAATGGAAAATGCTGGTGCAGCTGAAGTGCTGATGCCATCATTACAACCTGCTGAACTATGGCAAGAATCTGAACGATGGTACTCATATGGACCAGAATTAATGCGCATGAAAGATCGTCACGGTCGGGAATTTGCACTTGGACCAACACATGAGGAAGTTATCACATCTATCATAAAAGATGTCGTTCAATCCTATAAACGGTTGCCTTTAAATATTTATCAAATACAAACAAAGTTTAGAGATGAACAACGTCCACGATTTGGTCTTTTACGCGGCCGTGAATTTATCATGAAGGATGCATACTCTTTCCATACTTCAAAGGAAAGTCTCGATGAAGTGTATGATAAAATGTATACTGCATATAAGAATATTTTTACTAGATGTGGTCTTGATTTTAGAGCAGTACTTGCAGATTCAGGAGCAATAGGAGGAAAAGATTCACAAGAATTTATGGTCCTTTCCGATATTGGTGAAGATACGATTGCGTATTCTGATGCATCTGATTATGCAGCAAACATAGAAATGGCAGAAGTGGTATGTAACGATGACAAACCATCTGTAGAAGAAAAACCGTTAGAAAAAGTAGAAACGATAAACCAGAAAACAATTGAACAAGTTTCTAGTTTCTTAAATGTATCACCTAGAGAATGTATAAAATCACTTGTCCTTAAAGTGGATGATGAATTTGTCATGGTCTTAGTTCGTGGTGATCATGAAGTAAATGATATTAAAGTAAAAAATGTTTTAAATGCGAGTTTGGTTGAGTTTGCGGACGAATCCGAAGTAGAGGAACTACTGGGATGCTCTTTTGGCTCCATTGGTCCAGTGGGTTTACCTGAAACAATAAAAGTATATGCAGACAATGCTGTACAAGCAATGATTAACGCTACATGTGGTGCTAACGAAAATAACTATCACTATATTAACGTAGTTCCTAATAGAGATTTTTCAGTAGAAAGTTATGCAGATTTCCGCTTTATTCAAGAAGGAGATCCTTCACCAGACGGACAAGGTACAATCCGATTTGCACGCGGAATTGAAGTAGGTCATATTTTCAAACTGGGAACTAAATATAGTGACTCTATGGATGCGAAATTCCTAGATGAAAATGGACGAGCTCAAAGTTATATTATGGGTTGTTATGGTATTGGTATTTCACGAACACTTACAGCAGTAGCTGAGCAATGTAACGATGATAATGGGTTAGTTTGGCCTGTAGATTTAGCACCTTATCATATTCATTTAATTTCTGTTAATGTGAAAGATGATGTACAAGTGCAATTATCAAATGACCTGTACGATTCTTTAAAACAAAATGGATATGAAGTTCTTCATGATGATCGCAACGAGCGTCCTGGGGTGAAATTTAAAGACTCTGATTTAATTGGGTTGCCAGTTAGAATTACAATTGGTAAAAAAGCATCTGAAGGTATCGTAGAAGTTAAAGATAGAAAAACAGGTGAAATGTTAGAAGTATCAAAAGATGACTTACTTCCATTATTGAAAAAATTACTACAAATGTAATAAAGGTTGAGGAGGGTACCTATTTTTAGGTACCTTCCTTCGATTAAAAAAATGAAATAAAGTGGATGGGAGAGAGTATTGTGGCAATTAACTCCACTGAATCAAAAGAAAGATTTCAATTACTATTACAACAACTACAATTGACGGATGATGCTTTTATGATTCACTTTTCTAATGCTGAAATAGCAAAGTTGATTGTAGATCGAAAACAGAAAAGATGGCATTTTACATTTTTGATGGAAAAGATAATACCTTGTAACGTATTACAACATTTTTCACTTCATCTAAAACAATCCTTTCAACATATTGCCTCTGTAAGTTTTAATATAAAGGTCAGAAACAATGAAATTACAGAACAATTAGTTCATGATTATTGGACTTATTGCATACAAGAAATCGATGGCATTTCACCAATTCTACTAAAATTATTAAATGAGCAATTACCGACATTAAAAGGGAATAAGCTTCTAGTTAATGCCAATAACGATACAGAAGCGAGAACATTAAAAACGAAATATAGTGAAATTGTTCAACAAGCATTTGAAAATGTAGGCTTTCCACCGCTACAACTAGATGCAAATGTTGTGGAATTGGAAGAAGTAAATGAAGACTATCAAAGATTCCTAGAAGCGAAGCAGAAAGAGGATCAAGAACGTGCAAGACAAGCTGTTATAGATATGCAGCAAGATAACTCGAAAGATAAAGAAGATGCTGCTTCTGCTGGGCCACTGTCGATAGGTATTACGATAAAAAATGATGAGGATTTCAAAAAGATTGAAGAAATTGTGGATGAAGAACGTAGAATTGCGCTGGAGGGTTATATTTTTGATGCGGAAACAAGAGAGTTAAGAAGTGGAAGGACTTTATTAACCTTCAAACTTACTGATTATACCGATTCTATCTTAATCAAGATGTTTTCACGTGATAAAGAAGATGCCGAATTACTTAACCGTGTAAAAAAAGGTATGTGGGTCAGAGTTCGCGGTAGCGTGCAAAATGATACGTTTGTGCGCGATCTAGTGATGATCGCAAATGATATTAATGAGATAAAACCAAAGTCTCGACATGACCTTGCAGATGAAGATGAAAAGCGTGTAGAACTCCATCTTCATTCACCGATGAGTCAAATGGATGCTGTAACTTCTGTTTCGAAATATGTAGAGCAAGCGAAAAAATGGGGTCATAAAGCTATCGCAATAACGGATCATGCCGTAGTTCAATCATTCCCAGAAGCTTATAGCGCTGGTAAGAAGAACGACATAAAAATTTTATATGGATTGGAAGCAAACTTAATCGATGATGGAGTTCCAATTGCATATAATAGTACCCATCAATTATTAGAAACAGCTGAGTATATTGTATTTGACGTTGAGACAACTGGACTATCTGCAATTTACGATACGATTATTGAGTTGGCAGCGGTAAAAATCCGCGGGGGAGAAGTTGTCGATAAGTTTGAAAGCTTTGCTAATCCTCATCATCCATTGTCCGCAACAACGATAGAACTAACTGGGATAACGGATGATATGGTTAGAGATGCTCCTGAAGTAGAAGAGATGCTTCAGAAATTTTACGAATGGTCAAAAGATGGGATATATGTAGCACATAACGCTTCTTTTGATATGGGCTTCTTGAACACTGGATACCAAAAAATCGGTGTAGGAAAAGCTACTAATCCTGTTATAGATACATTAGAATTAGCGAGGTTCCTATATCCACAATTTAAAAATCATCGCCTAAACACATTAGCGAAAAAATTTGATATTGAATTAACTCAGCATCACCGTGCGATTTATGATGCAGAAGCAACAGGTTATTTATTCCTAAAAATGTTAAAAGATGCAACAGAAAAAGGGATTGAATATCATGATCAATTTAATGATTATATGGGTGTTGGCGATGCATATAAACGAGCAAGACCTAGCCATTGTACATTATTGGCGCAAACAGAGGCTGGTTTAAAGAACTTATTTAAACTTGTTTCTATTTCACATTTAAATTACTTTTATCGCGTTCCACGTATTCCAAGATCCTTGTTAGAAAAACATCGTGAAGGGATACTCGTTGGTTCAGGTTGTGATAAAGGGGAAGTCTTTGAGGCAATGATGCAAAAAGGGAGTGCGGAGGCAGAAAAGGCAGCTGCTTTTTATGATTATTTAGAAGTTCATCCGAAACCTGTATATGCACCATTAATTGAAGCAGAACTAGTAAGAGATGAAGCAGACTTAGAAGATATAATAAAAAATATCGTGAACCTAGGTGAAAAGCTTGATATTCCAGTTGTTGCAACTGGTAATGTACATTATTTGAATGAAGTAGATAAAATTTATCGGAAAATCTTAATTAATTCACAAGGTGGAGCTAATCCATTAAATCGAAATGAATTACCTGATGTGCACTTCCGGACAACAAATGAAATGCTTTCAGAGTTTGCATTTTTAGGAGCAGATAAGGCGAAGGAAATCGTTGTAACGAATACTAATGCAATTGCTGATAAAATCGATGTCATAAAGCCAATTAAGGATGACTTATATACACCTAAAATTGAAGGTGCTGACGAAGAAATTCGTTCCATGAGTTATAACATGGCAAGAAGTATTTATGGAGATGAACTTCCGGAAATAATTGAAGCAAGACTTGAGAAAGAATTAAAAAGTATTATTGGTCATGGTTTTGCGGTCATTTATTTAATTTCTCATAAACTTGTTAAGAAGTCACTCGATGATGGCTATCTAGTTGGTTCCCGTGGTTCAGTAGGTTCATCATTTGTTGCGACAATGACAGAAATCACGGAAGTAAATCCACTACCTCCACACTATGTGTGTCCTAATTGTAAACACTCAGAGTTTTTTGATGATGGTTCTGTCGGTTCAGGGTTTGATTTACCAGATAAAGATTGTCCTCATTGTGGGTCTGCATTCAAAAAAGATGGACATGATATTCCATTTGAAACATTCCTTGGATTTAAAGGCGATAAAGTACCAGATATTGATTTAAACTTCTCAGGAGAATATCAACCAATAGCACACAACTATACAAAGGTTTTATTTGGAGAAGATTACGTATATCGAGCAGGAACAATTGGAACAGTAGCAGAGAAAACGGCATTTGGTTATGTGAAGGGATATGCTCAAGACAATAATGTTCATCTTCGAGGAGCGGAAATTGACCGTTTAGTTCAAGGTTGTACAGGGGTAAAGAGAACGACGGGGCAGCACCCGGGTGGTATTATCGTTGTTCCGGATGATATGGAGATATATGATTTTTCACCAATTCAATTTCCAGCTGATGATAGTGAGTCCGAATGGAAAACTACCCATTTTGATTTCCATTCCATCCATGATAATTTACTAAAACTAGACATTCTAGGTCACGATGATCCGACCATGATTCGGATGTTACAGGATTTAAGTGGAATTGATCCTAAAACTATCCCAACCGATGATTCCGAAGTAATGAAGATATTTAGTGGTACTGAATCACTAGGGGTAACGGAAGAGCAAATTATGTGTAAAACTGGTACTTTGGGAATTCCAGAATTTGGGACAAGGTTTGTAAGGCAAATGCTTGAAGATACGAAGCCAACAACCTTCTCAGAACTAGTGCAAATTTCTGGATTATCACATGGTACGGATGTTTGGTTAGGTAATGCACAGGAGCTTATCCATGATAAAACATGTACCCTATCTGAAGTTATTGGTTGCCGGGACGATATAATGGTGTATCTCATTTATCAAGGATTAGAACCATCCTTAGCATTTAAAATAATGGAATCAGTTCGTAAAGGGAAAGGTTTAACACCTGAATGGGAAGATGAAATGAGAAAAAATAATGTACCAGAATGGTATATTGATTCTTGTAAAAAGATTAAATATATGTTCCCGAAAGCCCATGCTGCCGCATATGTTTTAATGGCAGTTAGAATTGCATATTTTAAAGTACATTACCCACTATATTATTATGCATCCTATTTTACTGTAAGAGCAGATGATTTCGATTTAGAAGCAATGGTCCGAGGCTCTCAAACATTGCGTGCTAGAATTGAAGAAATTAATGCAAAAGGTCTAGAAGCATCAACAAAAGAGAAAAACTTACTTACAGTTTTAGAAATAGCTTTGGAAATGTGTGAAAGAGGCTTCAGTTTTCAAAAAGTAGATTTATACCGCTCAAAAGCATCGGAATTTATTATTGACGGTGATTCACTGATTCCACCATTTAATGCTATACCAGGCTTAGGGACAAATGCTGCTATTAACATTGTAAAGGCACGTGAGGATGGAGAATTTCTTTCAAAAGAAGACCTTCAGCAACGTGGTAAAGTTTCAAAAACTATTATCGAGTATTTGGACAAACATGGATGTTTAGAATCACTACCAGATCAAAACCAATTATCATTATTCTAAATCCTATAAACAAAGGGTTTATTTGCAAAATAAAGATGAGTATGGTATATTTTTTATGGAAATACTGTAAATAACTCTCTATTGACGAAAGAGTGGGCGCCCCCCACTCTTTCGTATTGTACTGGAAAATTAACCAATACACCTTGAACTTGTGGACATGGAGGTAATTATGAGCAAAGTAACCGACTTAGTTGAAGAACTCGTAACGCCCATAATCGCAGATATGAATCTTGAACTCGTAGATGTGGAATATGTTAAGGAAGGTAAGAACTGGTTTCTCCGTATATTCATTGATAAGGACGAGGGTATAGATATCGAGGAATGTGGCATTGTGAGTGAGCGATTGAGTGAACACCTAGATAAGCTTGATCCAATACCTCATAACTATTTTTTAGAAGTTTCTTCACCAGGTGCAGAACGACCACTGAAAAAAGAAGCAGATTTTAAAAAAGCGATAGGAAAAAACATATTTGTCAAAACATATGAACCTTTAAATGGTGAAAAGTCTTTTGAAGGCAAACTTATTGATTTTATCGAAGGCAAATTAACGATGGAAATTAAGGTGAAGACTAGAACGAGCATAGTTGAAGTACCTACCGATAAAATAGCGAGTGCCAGATTGGCAATTATATTTTAAAAAATATGAAATTGGCCATTCATCATAACTGATTGTATGAATGCCAATAATTACTTACTAACGTAAGTTAAAAGGGGATGACATTTGAATGAGCTCAGAGTTATTAGATGCTCTCATTATATTGGAAAAAGAAAAAGGGATTAGTCGAAATGTTTTGATTGAAGCGATAGAAGCAGCCCTTGTTTCTGCTTATAAACGAAACTTTAATCAAGCACAAAATGTCCGTGTTGACTTAAATTTAGAGACTGGTACCATGAGAGTATTTGCTCGTAAAGAAATCGTTGAGGGTGTTTTTGATTCTAGGTTAGAAATCTCCATAGACGAAGCGAAAAAACTAAATCCATCCTATGAAATTGGAGATATTGTAGAGCTGGAAGTTACACCAAAGGATTTTGGTAGAATCGCTGCTCAAACTGCTAAGCAAGTTGTTACACAACGAGTTCGCGAGGCAGAAAGAGGAATCATATATTCTGAATTTATCGATCGCGAAGAGGACATCATGACAGGAATTGTTCAACGTTATGACTCTCGCTATATTTATGTGAGTCTTGGTAAGATTGAAGCTTTATTACCACAAAGTGAGCAAATGCCGAATGAAACATATAAGCCACATGATCGTATTAAGGTTTTCATTACAAAGGTAGAGAAAACAACAAAAGGTCCGCAAATATATGTATCGAGAACACATCCTGGTTTATTAAAAAGACTATTTGAAATTGAAGTACCTGAAATTTTTGATGGTACAGTTGAAATTAAGTCTGTAGCACGTGAAGCTGGAGACCGCTCTAAAATTTCTGTAGGTACAGATAATCCAGAAATTGATCCAGTTGGATCCTGTGTTGGACCAAAGGGGACTCGTGTTCAGGCAATTGTAAACGAGTTAAAAGGCGAAAAAATTGATATTGTGGAATGGTCACAAGATCCTGTAGTCTTCGTAGCGAATGCATTAAGTCCATCCAAGGTTCTAGATGTTGCGGTTAATGAGGAAGAAAAAGCAACCACTGTCGTCGTTCCAGATTACCAACTTTCTCTAGCGATAGGGAAAAGAGGACAAAATGCACGACTAGCAGCTAAATTAACAGGTTGGAAAATCGATATTAAGAGTGAAACAGATGCTCGTGAAGCTGGTATTTATCCACGTGAAGAACCGCTTTTACTTTTTGATGACGATGACTCAAATGATGATTTTAATTTCAATGAGGACGACATCGAATAGAGGTGAATAGGTTTGGCGAAACAAAGAAAGATTCCGATGAGAAAATGTTTAGCAACAGGGGAAATGAAGCCAAAAAAAGAGATGATTAGAATCGTACGTTCTAAAGAAGGTGAAGTCTCCGTCGACGTAACAGGGAAAAAACCAGGTCGAGGAGCATACGTATCTTTAGATCGCGAAGCAATAATGAAGGCAAAACAAAAGAATTTGTTTGCTAGCCAACTTAATACTGAAGTTGATGAATCCGTATATGAAGAACTACTTGCATTAGTAGATAATGAAAGTAAGTGAGATAATGCAACAAGAGAAATGGATGTCACTGCTTGGATTGGCAAATCGAGCTAGAAAGATTATTTCTGGAGAAGAGTTAGTAGTGAAGGAAATAAAGAGTAATAAAGCAAAGCTAGTACTTATATCTAAAGATGCTTCCATTAATACTACTAAAAAAATCCAGGACAAATGTACATTCTACAAAATTCCTTTCCGATTCGTACAGTCAAGAAATCAATTAGGCCATGCTATAGGAAAGTTTGAAAGAGTAGTTGTAGCGGTCTTGGATGAAGGTTTTGCACAGAAACTTTCTTCCATGCTCGATGAATAAAACGGGGGTGAACCAATGAGTAAAATACGTGTATATGAATATGCTAAAAAACAAAACACTTCCAGTAAGGATATTATTGAAAAGCTTAAAGGTTTGAATGTTACAGTATCAAACCATATGTCGATGATTGATCGTGATACAGCGAATAAATTAGATAATATTTTTAATGGAAAACAAGCAAGTCAGCCAAATAATAGCGGGAAAAATACTGCTAATAATAATCAACATACTCGAAATAAGAGTAATACTGCAACGAACATTCAAAATAAAACGCAATCAAATAATAGCGATAATGCGGTAAAACGTTCGAATGATAAAACAGACAAAAAAGCAAATCCACGCAATGAGATGAGGCAAAATAAACCTAATATGAAAAATAGTACCGGTAACCAACCTAAAAATAGGCAGCAGAAAGATAATAGGGGAAACAAAAATAACAATAGTAATAAAAAAGGTAATAACAATAATTCAAAACAAAGGCAAAAGCCACAGCAACATCAACCAGCTCCACCAAAGCAAAAAGAATTACCAGAGAAAATTATCTTTTCCGGTTCACTTACAGTTGGTGAATTAGCAAAAAAAATCCATAGAGAGCCTTCTGAAATCATTAAAAAGTTATTTATGCTAGGTGTAATTGCTACTATTAATCAAGATCTAGATAAAGATGCGATTGAATTAATTTGTTCAGAATATGGCGTAGAAGTTGAAGAAGAAATTCAAATCGATACAACTGATCTTGAAGTGTATTTTAATGATGATAATGAGGAAGACTTAGTGGAGCGTCCCTCAGTAGTTACAATTATGGGTCACGTTGACCATGGTAAAACCACATTACTAGACTCATTAAGAAATACAAAAGTAACTGCTGGTGAAGCTGGGGGTATCACGCAACATATTGGTGCCTATCAGATCGTAAGTAACGAAAAGAAAATTACATTCCTAGACACACCTGGTCACGCAGCGTTTACAACAATGCGTGCAAGAGGCGCAAAAGTTACCGATATTACCATATTAGTTGTTGCAGCAGATGATGGTGTTATGCCACAAACTGTGGAAGCAATTAATCATGCAAAAGCAGCTGAAGTTCCAATTATTGTTGCTGTAAATAAAATGGATAAACCAACTGCAAATCCGGATCGAGTTATGCAAGAATTAACAGAACACGGCTTAATTCCGGAAGATTGGGGTGGAGATACTATCTTTGTTCCAATCTCAGCACTAAAAGGCGAAGGAATTGACAATTTACTTGAAATGGTCCTTTTAGTTAGTGAGGTTGAAGAGTTAAAGGCAAATCCTAACCGTAACGCTATAGGAACAGTAATAGAAGCACAATTAGATAAAGGTCGTGGATCTGTTGCAACACTTCTAGTCCAAAATGGTACGTTGAAAATCGGTGATCCGATTGTTGTTGGAAGTACCTTTGGTCGTGTCCGGGCAATGGTAAATGATGTCGGACGTCGAGTGAAAACTGCAGGACCATCAACTCCAGTAGAAATTACAGGTCTTAATGATGTTCCACAAGCTGGAGACAGATTTGTTGTTTTTGATGATGAGAAGACAGCAAGGCAAATTGGAGAAATTCGTGCACAAGAAGCATTACTAGCTTCCAGAAATGAAAGTTCTCGTGTTAGCCTTGATACATTATTTGAGCAAATGAAACAAGGCGAGATGAAAGATCTAAATGTTATTGTGAAAGCAGATGTTCAAGGATCTGTAGAAGCTCTAGCAGCAGCACTAAGACAGATTGATGTAGAAGGGGTTAATATTAAAATAATCCATACTGCAGTTGGTGCAATTAATGAATCTGATATTACTTTAGCAGCAGCTTCCAATGCAATTGTTATTGGATTTAATGTTAGACCTGATGTGAATGCAAAACGCGCTGCTGAAGCTGAAAAAGTAGAAGTTCGCCTACATCGTGTTATTTATAAAGCAATTGAAGAAATTGAGGCAGCAATGAAAGGTATGCTTGATCCAGAATATGAAGAAAAAGTAATTGGGCAAGCAGAAGTTCGCCAAACATTCAAAGTTTCTAAAATTGGTACAATCGCTGGTTCATATGTAACGGATGGAAAGATTACACGTGATAGTGGCGTACGATTAATTAGAAATGGAATCGTCATTTTTGAAGGGGTTATTGATGACCTCAAACGCTATAAAGACGATGTAAAAGAAGTAAGTCAAGGTTATGAATGTGGTATAACAATTAAGAACTTTAATGATATTAAAGAAGAAGATGTTATTGAAGCCTTCTTAATGGAAGAGATTGAACGTACTTGATAGGATATGTTGAATGTGAAATTACCATATTTCATGCTCAATCCCTTAAAGAAAAACGTGCGGTTTTACAAAGAGTAATCATGAGGGTGAAACAGAAGTATAATATTGCTGTTTCTGAAATCGGACATCAAGATATGTGGAATATTACCAAGATAGCATTAGTAACTGTTTCATCCTCAAAAAAACAATGTGAGCGTGAATTACTTAATGCCTTGAAATTTATGGATTCTTTTCCAGAATGGGAGAGAATAGAAACGAATTTCGAGTGGCTGTAAATTAATGAGGTGTTATACATGAGTGTACGTGCAAACCGAGTTGGCGAACAAATGAAAAAGGAACTTGGTGACATCATCACCAGAAAACTAAAAGACCCTAGAGTAGGTTTTGTTACGATTACAGATGTACATGTTACAGGTGATCTCCAACAAGCGACCGTATATATTTCAGTACTAGGTGATGATGATCAGAAGGAAAATACGCTAAAAGGCCTCGAAAAAGCAAAAGGGTTTATTAGGTCAGAAATTGGTCAAAGAATTCGTTTGCGAAAAACTCCTGAACTAATTTTTGAATTCGACGAATCAATCGATTATGGAAATCGAATCGAAACATTATTAAAGGAAATTAAAAATGATTAATCATTATTCAATGAACATGGATAGACATATGTCTATCCATTTTTATTGATGAATATAGGAGGTTACAATGGACGGTATTATACCTCTTTGGAAACCGAGGGGAATGACATCCCATGACTGTGTTTTTAAAATCCGTAAAATATTAAAAATGAAAAAAGTTGGTCATACAGGAACATTAGACCCAGAAGTAGATGGTGTACTGCCAATTTGTATAGGTAGAGCAACAAAAGTGGCTAAGTATATTACAGATGCAGGTAAAGAATACATAGGTGAAGTAACAATCGGATATTCGACAACAACGGAAGATGCTCATGGTGAAATAGTAGAGTCGAAAAAGATAGAAAATCCTATTTCTATACAAGCAATAAAAAATGTGTTGCAGACACTAACAGGTGAAATAGAACAAACACCTCCAATGTATTCTGCGGTCAAAGTAAATGGGAAAAAATTATATGAATATGCCCGAGCAGGCATTACAGTAGAAAGACCAACACGAAAAGTTCATATTTATCAAATTAGTCTAGATGAAGATTCGATAAAAATGAACGATGGAAAATGTGTATTTTCTTTTCGAGTGAAATGTAGTAAAGGTACTTATATTAGAACACTGGCCGTAACAATAGGTGAAAAACTAGGTTATCCGGCTCATATGTCAAAGTTAACGAGAATTGCTTCCGCTTCGTTTACGTCAGAACATTGTTTATCGTTCGAAGACATCGAGAAATTCATGTTAAATGGCGAACTAATGGATAATATTTATCCATTAGAGACGGGTATTTCATATTTGCCGAAATACATTTTAGATGATAGTTTAGTGTTGAGAATTAAAAATGGAGCAGTATTACCAAAACCAGTAGATTGGCCAGATGGACATGTGGTGATGGAATATAATTCGGAAGCATTTGCAATATATCAACTCCATCCAAATAAAGAAAATGTTATAAAGCCGGTTAAAATTTTACGTAATACTTAAGATTCAACGAAAATAGGTGATAAAAATTGCAAGTTAAAATGATACATCATCCTCATCAATTTCAAAAAGGAGAATACCCTGAGCTAGCAATAGCACTAGGATTCTTTGATGGAGTACATATTGGACATCAGAAAGTAATTTCTACTGCAACATCCATCGCTAAAGAAAATAATTGGAAAAGTGCTGTGATGACCTTTGATCCACATCCTTCTGTAGTTTTAGGTAAAGGAAAAAAGCCCGTTCAGTATATAACTCCTTTAGAAGATAAAATTAAATTTATTAATACTCTTGGTGTAGATTATTTATTTGTTATCCGATTTACTTCAGCTTTTTCAAGTCTAGAACCAGAAGAATTTGTTAATCAATATTTAATTAATTTAAATGTAAAGCACGTTATTGCAGGCTTTGATTATTCCTATGGTAAGTTTGGCAAAGGAAATATGGAATTGTTACCAAAACATAGTAAAGGGAATTTTGATGTTACAACGATATCAAAACTCGAAAAGAATAATGAAAAGATTAGTTCAACCGCGATTAGACAATTAATTAATAATGGTGATATGCAAAGCGCTAGAAAACTATTAGGCCGCTACTATATTACAGAGGGTACCGTAGTAAACGGTGATAAACGTGGTAGAACGATTGGTTTTCCAACAGCGAATGTAGCACTTGAAGGAGATTATTTAACTCCGAAGGGTGGAATATATTCGGTAAAATTCTTTGTTTCAGGAAAATGGGAAAATGGTGTATGTAATGTTGGTTATAATCCTACATTCACTGATAGAAAGCAATTATCTATAGAAGTTTTTATTTTGGATTATAATCAATATATTTATGGGGAAAAAGTTGCTATTGAATGGCATGAAAGAATTCGAGATGAGTTAAAATTCGAGAATGTCGATGATTTAATAGCTGAAATGAATAAAGATGTGGAAACTGCAAGGGATTACTTTAAAAAACTCGATAAAGAAACTTGATTTTACCCTATGAAAGATGATATTCTATTACAGTAACAAGAACCTTTGCTTGGCAATACGCCTCACCAACGTTTGCTAGGTAATAGGGGATAGAAAATTAGGAGGTGACTAGGATGGCGATTTCTCAACAACAAAAAAATGAAATCATCAACCAATACAAGATTCATGAAACTGATACCGGATCTCCGGAAGTTCAAATTGCGGTTTTAACAGAAGAAATCAACAAATTGAACGAGCATCTTCGTGTACACAAAAAGGACCATCATTCAAGACGTGGATTATTGAAAATGGTAGGCCGACGCCGTAATCTTTTAACGTATCTTCGTAATAAAGATGTTCAACGTTATCGTGATCTAATTAACAAACTTGGCCTTCGTCGATAAGACAATGCGCCGTCAGAAAAAGCGGGGAGTACATTCCCGCTTTTTTTTAGGATTAACCAAACTAGTAAAAATTGGATAACCGTTTATTGACAAACCAATCATCTAAAGAACTGTCATGAAAATGGCAGAACTGAACATTGGACATACATATGATAAGAAATGTGAAGACTTGTTGCTCTATCGTTTTGTAAATTCAATATTGAAACTAACAAGATGGAGAAATATTATAAGGCCATAAGTATTATTTACATATGTAGAAGAAAACACTTTATCAAGATGAAAGAAAACAATTAGAAATTGATTCAATTGTCATCAATCATATTTATGTCTAATGTTCAGTGTGAAGTCATGAACGGTGATTCCAACAAATTACAAGGACTTATTTTTATTTTTCGTAAACAATAATAAATAAGTCCAGCATGGAATCGAAAGTGAGGATTATCTATATGGAACAACAGAAACAAACATTTAGCATGGACTGGGCTGGCAGAAACCTAACAGTAGAAGTTGGCCAATTAGCAAAACAAGCAAACGGTGCAGTACTAATTCGCTATGGTGAAACTGCTGTACTTTGTACTGCCACTGCGTCTAAAGAAGCAAAAGCAGTTGATTTCTTCCCTTTAACTGTAAATTATGAAGAAAGATTATATGCAGTTGGGAAAATTCCTGGAGGTTTCATTAAGAGAGAGGGACGTCCAAGTGAAAAAGCCATTCTAGCAAGCCGTTTAATTGACCGTCCTATTCGTCCATTATTTGCGGATGGTTTCAGAAACGATGTACAAGTAATAAGTATTGTAATGAGTGTGGATCAAAATTGCTCTTCAGAAATGGCAGCAATGTTTGGTTCATCACTAGCTTTAAGTACATCTGATATACCATTTGAAGGGCCAATAGCTGGTGTTGAAGTTGGTAGAGTAGATGGTAATTTTATTGTGAACCCAACTGTTGAACAAGTGGAAAAAAGCGATATCACATTAACTGTAGCTGGAACAAAAGATGCTATAAATATGGTGGAAGCAGGAGCTCTTGAAGTACCTGAAGAAACAATGTTAGAAGCAATAATGTTTGGTCATGAAGAAATCAAAAAATTGATTGCATTCCAAGAAGAAATTGTTCGCGCTGTTGGTAAAGAGAAAATGGAAGTAACTCTTTATGAAGTGGACAAGGAGCTTGATCAAGTAGTACGAAGCATGTGTGAAAAAGATTTAGTTGCTGCAATCCAAGTAGAAGAAAAACATGCAAGAGAAGATGCAATTAGTGCAGTGAAGGAAAGAGTTATTTTAGAGTTTAATGAACGTGAAGATATAGATGAAGATACACTAAAACAAGTTTCTCAAATTTTGAGTAATTTGGTGAAAGAAGAAGTTCGTAGATTAATTACAGTGGAAAAGGTACGTCCAGATGGTAGAAAGCCGGACGAAATTCGACCATTATCATCCGAAGTGAATCTTTTACCACGTACACATGGTTCTGGCTTGTTTACTCGCGGCCAAACGCAAGCATTAAGCATTTGTACTCTCGGTGCATTAGGAGATGTTCAAATTCTTGATGGATTGGGAGTAGAAGAGACGAAACGATTTATGCACCATTATAATTTCCCTCACTTTAGTGTAGGGGAAACTGGACCAATTCGTGGACCAGGTCGAAGAGAAATTGGTCACGGTGCTTTAGGAGAACGTGCATTAGAGCCTGTAATCCCTAATGAAGCGGATTTCCCTTATACAATCCGTCTCGTATCTGAAGTATTAGAATCAAATGGCTCCACATCACAAGCAAGTATTTGTGCAAGTACTTTGGCAATGATGGATGCAGGTGTTCCAATTAAAGCTCCAGTGGCAGGTATTGCAATGGGACTAGTAAAATCTGGTGATCATTATACAGTACTTACAGATATCCAAGGAATGGAAGACCATTTAGGTGATATGGACTTTAAAGTTGCAGGAACTGAAAAAGGTGTTACTGCATTGCAGATGGATATAAAAATTGAGGGATTGTCTCGTCAAATACTTGAAGAAGCATTGCTTCAAGCAAAAGAAGGACGTATGCATATATTAAAATCTATGCTAGCAACAATCTCAACACCTAGAGAGCATTTATCGAAGTATGCTCCGAAGATTCTTACTATGACAATAAATCCAGATAAGATTAGGGATGTAATTGGACCAAGTGGAAAACAAATCAATAAAATTATTGATGAAACTGGCGTAAAAATTGATATAGAGCAAGATGGTAAGGTCTTTATTGCTTCCTCAGACGAAGAAATGAATGTGAAAGCAAGAAAGATTATAGAAGATATTGTAAGAGAAGTAGAAGTTGGACAAATGTATCTTGGAAAAGTAAAGAGAATTGAAAAATTTGGTGCGTTTGTAGAACTATTCGCTGGAAAAGACGGTTTAGTTCATATATCTCAATTAGCTGAAGAACGTGTGAATAAAGTGGAAGACGTTGTTTCAATCGGCGATGAAATCCTTGTAAAAGTACTTGAAATTGATAATCAAGGTCGAGTAAATGTTTCAAGGAAAGCAGTTCTAAAAGAGCAGAAAGAAAAAGAAGAAAAAGCGAAGTAAAAGTAAATAGAAAATGCCAGGAGAAATCCTGGCATTTTCTATTTACATAAATTGCAAACTAAACATATAGAGCTAGATGTTCTAACTTGTCCTTCCTAATCATATTTTATGAGGAAGGAGGTTTTGCATGTGATTCGGGCAAAAAGCTTGATTGGCTTTGTTGTGATTGTTATTCTATCAGTGTCTGTAATTTTTAATCCATTAAGTAAAACGTATATTAGTGAATTAAGAAGTAATAGTGTATATGTAAGTACTCAAGATATGTCAAATCTACAAGAGCTGATTGATGCAGCAGCTAAAAAGTTCAATAAAGCGCCATCTGATGCTAAAATCGACCGAGTTTGGAAAGCAATGCCAGGATATAATGGATTAGAAGTGGATGTAGAGGCATCATATAATAAGATGATAAAAGAAAAAGCCTTTGATGTACAAAAGATAGTATTTAAACAAATACCACCCAAAATACATTTGGAGGATTTGCCACCATCACCTATTTATAGAGGACATCCAGAAAAACCAGCTGTTAGTTTCCTAATCAATGTTGCATGGGGAAATGAATATTTACCTTCCATATTGGCAACGCTTAAGGAAAATAAAGTACATGCTACCTTCTTTTTGGAAGGACGCTGGGTTAAAGAAAATCCAGATCTTGCAAAAATGATTGCTGATGGTGGACATGAAATAGGAAATCATTCCTATAGTCATCCCAACATGGCAAATATTAGTTCATATAGAATTAAAGAAGAATTAGTGAAAACGAACGAAATCATCGAAGCTACAACTGGAAAAACAGTAACATGGTTTGGTCCTCCGGCCGGTGCATTTCGAGAAGAAACTGTTCTTATTGCTGATTCTTTACATATGAAAACAGTAATGTGGACTGTTGACACAATTGATTGGCGAGAACCAACACCTGAACAATTGCTCCAGCGGGTAATATCCAAGGTACATCCAGGTGCGATGATTCTTATGCATCCAACTAAGGCAACAGAAAAAGCTTTAAATACGTTAATTTCGGAAATTCGTTCAAAAAACTTAAGAATTGGTACTGTTACGAAATTAATGGATGAAGAGCGTATCATAAAAAGAGAAGAATTAGACATGGAAGAAAATACGCAACATCCATAATGTGTTTTCCACTGATATGGACAAATGGCATGTTTTTGCACCATGAATAGGAGGAATTACAATGCTGAAGAAACATAAATGCCAAAATGGAGTTAGAGTTGTCCTTGAAACAATTCCAACAGTCAGGTCTGTTGCAATCGGAATATGGATTGGGACTGGATCTCGTGATGAAACTGCCAGTAACAATGGTATTTCACATTTCTTAGAACATATGTACTTTAAAGGTACTAAAACTCGTTCAGCAAGGGAAATTGCGGAATCTTTTGACTCTATCGGTGGTCAAGTGAATGCATTTACTTCAAAGGAATATACTTGCTACTATGCAAAAGTGTTGGATAACCATGCCTTGTATGCATTAGATGTACTAGCTGATATGTTTTTCAATTCTACATTTAATGATGACGAACTAGAAAAAGAAAAAAATGTCGTCTTAGAAGAAATAAAAATGTATGAAGATACGCCTGATGATATTGTGCACGATATGCTTAGTAAAGCAGCATATGAAACACACTCATTAGGATATCCGATTCTTGGTACAGAAGGGACATTGGCTACTTTTACAAGTGATTCATTAAGAGAATATATCCATGACATGTATACACCTGATAATGTTGTAATTTCGATTGCAGGTAATATAGAGGAAGATTTTATTGAACATATTGAGAAATACTTTGGAACATTTGTACGAGGAAATAAACAGAATGCTGATATAGCTCCAGAATTTCATCTAAATAAGGTAATCAAACAGAAAGAAACAGAACAGGCACATCTTTGTATCGGTTTTGAGGGATTACCAATAGGACATAAAAATATTTATGATTTAATGATTATGAATAATATCTTTGGTGGAAGCATGTCATCACGATTATTCCAAGAAGTAAGGGAAGAAAAAGGACTAGCATATTCCGTATTCTCTTATCACTCTTCCTTTAAAGATACAGGTCTAGTGACAATTTATGGAGGAACTGCAGCCAATCAAATGGATGAGCTGTTTTCTACTATACAAAACACCTTGGATAAATTAAAAAATAATGGAATTACAGATAAGGAATTAAAGAATAGCAAAGAACAAATTAAAGGTAACTTAATGCTCGGACTAGAGAGTACAAATAACAGAATGAGTCGAAATGGTAAGAATGAACTTTTATTAAATCGACATCGTACTCTGGATGATATGATAGAAGATATAGATAAAGTAACGATTGATAGTGTGAATGAAATGGCACGAAAAATATTTACAGAAGATTATACTGTTGCAATAATTAGTCCTGATAATCGCTTACCAGAAAACAATAAAAACTAATTACAATAACTAAGGGTTGTTCAATCAGTCGTAAAAAAATTGATTGGGCAACCCTTATTTCATTTTTATATTTGGCTCTGTTAAAGTTCATTGTTGCTAATAACTTAGTTGATTGTATGGATGTACACGAGACTCCTGTTGGAACAGCACGAGGCCACTGAAAAAGTCCCTTGAATTTAGCGATATGGTAAAACAGAGCTGTGGATTTCCGTTCCAGGCGGCTTTGCTTTCCGCGGGGCGTGCGGTGAGCCTCCTCGTCGCAAATGCTCCTGCGGGGTCTCACCTGTCCCGCTAGTCCCGCAGGAGTCTGCGCCGCCTTCCACTTCAATCAACAGAATTCTTAATGAAGGATGTTTATAGATAGTTGCAACTTCATATTTGTAAGGATTTATCCCATCTCACTGTATCCATTTTATTAGGGCGGGTACTATGTTAAGTCGTCCTTTTTAATCCCTCTTTAGGACACTTTCCTTTAATATCAGGGTTTTTCAGTGACCTCAACAGCACGAGCCTCAGCTAACTTGGCAAAGCGGTTTTCTTTGCCAAGTTAGCTGAGGCCGTGCCCGCGGAAAGCGAGTGTACAGGAGCGAAAATCAACAACAGAGTTTAACAGAGCTTTATTTTTAAATAATCCATTTTGTATATTCATTTTGTCCATACTTTTGTACTTCTTAATTCTAAATCACCAAGAGTCATCTTATATATAATATTAGGAGCTTGTAAAGGAGGGGAATTATGAGACTCAGTGAGTTAGGAGGAAAAGAAATCGTCGATTATAACAAAGCGAAACGCTTGGGTGTACTAGGGCAAACAGACTTAGAAATTGATACAAAAACAGGGGCGATAAATCATTTGATAATCCCTTCTGGTAAGTGGATGGGCCGTAAAGGGATAAATGAAATAAAAGTTCCATGGCATTTCATCCGAACAATTGGAACTGACATGATCATTTTGGAGGTCCCAGAAAACAATACTTATTAAATGTAAAAAAGATTACGAATGAGAAAAGGCGAATGATTCGCCTTTTTTTTGTGTCTTAATAGGTTATTAGAGCGAGTATCGTTTTCTTATTAAGTCATGCACAGCCTAATGTAATCTACATACAATGATTGTGCGGTGTTATTCAGCATGCATAAAGAAGGTGAAGAATCTTGATGTTGACGGGTATGCACATAGCTGTTATCGGTGGGGATGCTAGACAGTTAGAAATAATAAAAAAGTTAACTGAACTAGATGCGAAACTGTATTTAATTGGTTTTGAACAGCTAGCACAACCATTTTCAGGCGCATATAAAGAAAAAATAGAGGATGTAGATTTTTCGCAATTGGATTGTATTATTTTACCTGTACCGGGTACAAATCTTGAAGGAGAAGTTGATACTATCTTCTCTAGTGACAAAGTTGTTTTAACGGAAGAAATCTTAAATAAGACACCCTCGTACTGCACTATATATTCAGGAATTAGTAATTCATATTTAGATGAAATCGTAAATCAATCAAAACGAAAGTTAGTTCAATTATTTCAGCGAGATGATGTTGCTATTTATAATTCGATTCCAACTGTAGAAGGAACCATTATGATGGCAATTCAAAATACAGACATCACGATTCACCAATCTAAAGTAGCAATTCTAGGATTTGGACGTACTGGGATGAGTGTTGCAAGAACATTTTCCCTATTAGGAGCAAAAGTTAAAGTAGGTGCTAGATCAAGCGCGCATTTAGCAAGAATTACTGAAATGGCATTAACACCTTTCCATTTAGAAAACTTAAAAGATGAAGTTTCAGATTTGGATATCTGTATTAACACAATACCACATCTAGTATTAAATGCTGGTGTTCTAGCAAAAATGCCACCAAATACTTTAATAATTGATTTGGCTTCCAAGCCAGGCGGAACAGATTTTCGCTATGCAGAAAAACGGGGAATTAAAGCACTTCTTGCACCTGGATTGCCAGGTATCGTAGCTCCAAAAACAGCTGGGCAGATATTAGCAAATGTATTGGCACAGCTTATAGCAGAAGATTATGAGAATCGGAAGGGGAATAAATCATGAGTTTAGCAGGAAAAAGAATTGGTTTTGGTATGACAGGGTCACATTGTACGTATGATGCTGTGTTGCCTCAAATAGAAAAGTTAGTCCAACAGGGTGCCGAAGTAGTACCCGTAGTGACATATACATTAAAAACAACAGACACTAAATTTGGCGATGCTGAGGATTGGATTGAAAAAATAGAAACTGCTGCAGGTAGAAAAGTAATAGCTTCCATTGTCGATGCTGAGCCTCTTGGGCCTAAAGAACCATTAGATTGTATGGTTATTGCCCCATTAACAGGGAACTCTATGAGTAAGTTTGCAAATGCATTAACAGATAGTCCTGTTTTAATGGCTGCTAAGGCTACGTTGAGAAACCGTCGACCAGTTGTATTAGGAATTTCAACAAATGATGCATTAGGTTTAAATGGAGTAAATTTAATGAGATTGATGGCAACGAAAAATATTTATTTTATACCATATGGGCAAGATGATCCTATAAAAAAACCAAATTCAATGGTTGCACATATGGACTTATTATCAGATGCTGTATTAGCTGCAATTAATGGATACCAGCTTCAGCCAGTTATCCGTGAATATAAGGATGAATAAACAACAAAATATGATGCTATTATGTTGAAATCAGGTAGTGAATATATTCTCTACCTGATTCTATTAGAAAAATATAAATATGTATAAATATTAAGTAAATTGTGGTATTATTCAATAGAAATTTTGAAAATAATTTCGATAGCTAATGTAAATGTGGTAATATATAAATTAATGATTTTAATATTTTGCATCAAGAATCTAGTGTATGTGGAGTGGAAGGGGAATATTTATGTCCGAGTTACAAGGCTATCATGTAGCAGTAATGGGTGCAACAGGAGCAGTAGGCCAACAAATCATAAAAAAGTTGGAAGAAAGAAACTTTCCAATTCATAAATTGACTTTACTTTCTTCTGCCCGTTCTGCAGGCAAACAGATTACATTTAAAGGTGAAAACATAACAGTTGAAGAAGCAAAGCCGGATTCCTTTAATG
This sequence comes from Lederbergia graminis, assembly GCF_042655485.1. Lineage (NCBI taxonomy): Bacteria > Bacillati > Bacillota > Bacilli > Caryophanales > Bacillaceae > Lederbergia > Lederbergia graminis. Next base: position 572,661 of record NZ_JBHSMC010000001.1, on the reverse strand, counting down.
GCGTAGATATTGCACTCTTTAGTGCTGGTGGAAGTATATCGGAAATATTCGCTCCTGAAGCAGTGAAACGTGGAGCGATTGTAATAGATAATACTAGTGCGTTTAGAATGCAGGCGGATGTACCACTTGTTGTTCCTGAAGTAAACGAAGATGCACTTCATAATCATAATGGTATTATTGCAAATCCAAACTGCTCTACGATACAAATGGTTGCAGCATTAAAACCTATTAAAGAAGCTTTCGGGCTAAATAAAGTTGTAGTATCCACATATCAAGCTGTTTCTGGTGCTGGTGCTGCAGCAATTAACGAATTACATGAGCAAACAGAAGCTATTATTAGTAAAAAGGATTTTACTCCTGAAATTTTACCTGTAGGTAGTGCAGAAAAACATTATCAAATTGCATTCAATGCAATCCCACAAATTGATAAATTTACCGATAATGGTTTTACTTTTGAAGAAATGAAAATGATTAATGAAACGAAAAAGATTCTTGGAATGTCAGATTTGAAAGTTGCAGCAACTTGTGTCAGACTACCAGTTGTAACAGGACATTCTGAGTCCGTTTATATAGAAACGGAACAGGCAAATGTGCAAGTGGATGATATAAAGAAAGTTTTAGCAAAAGCTCCTGGAGTGACATTACAAGATGATCCTTCCAATCAGGTTTACCCTATGCCAGCAATGGCGGTTGGGAAAGATGATGTATTCGTAGGGAGAATACGGAAGGATTTAGATGAAGCAACAGGGTTTCATTTTTGGGTTGTTTCAGACAACTTACTGAAAGGTGCTGCGCTGAATACGATTCAAATTGCAGAGAGTTTAATCAAATTAGGATTAGTAACAAATAAGTAATTGTAGTTTTGTATTGCAGATGAGGTGAAAGCATGAAAGTAATCGTTCAAAAATTTGGAGGTACTTCTGTCCAGGATCAAGAGACAAGGCAATATGCAATTGGACATATTAAGAAAGCTATTGAAGAAGGATACAAAGTTGTAGTTGTAGTTTCTGCAATGGGTAGAAGTGGAGCTCCATATGCAACAGATACGTTAATTTCTTTAATTGGTGGGCAATCAACATTATTATCCAAACGAGAACAGGATGTCCTTCTATCATGTGGTGAGACTATTTCAAGTGTAGTTTTCACACAAGAGTTGCTAGAAAATGATGTTCATGCGGCAGCCTTAACTGGGGCACAAGCAGGATTTATAACAAATGACGATCATACAAATGCAAAGATATTGAAAATGGACTGTACTAGATTGTTACAGGAGTTAGAGTATCATGATGTAGTTGTAGTTGCTGGTTTTCAAGGTATTACGAAAATTGGTGATATAACTACTCTAGGACGAGGCGGAAGTGACACTTCAGCTGCAGCATTAGGTGCTGCATTAAATGCTGAATGGATTGATATTTTTACAGATGTTGATGGAATGATGACTGCGGATCCTAGAATAGTGGAAAATGCTAGATCTTTAACAGTAGTAACCTATAATGAAGTTTCAAATATGGCTTATCAAGGGGCAAAAGTAATACATCCACGAGCAGTCGAGATCGCAATGCAAGCGAAAATCCCAATTAGAATTAAGTCAACGTATTCTGATTCAGCCGGAACATTAGTAACATCCATGTCAAAGTTAGATCAAGTTGCAGATGTTAGTGAACGAATTGTAACAGGTATTGCTTATGTTCCAAATGTGTCACAAATAAAAGTGTCTGCTAGTGAAGGTCAATATAATATTCAATCAGATGTATTTAAGGCAATGGCTAATGAAAATATTAGTGTAGATTTTATAAATATTTCACCTAATGGTGTCGTATATACAGTGCCTGATGAAGCAATTGATAAAGCAACGACCATTCTGGAAGCTGCAGGTTATCAGCCAATAGTGGAGAGAAATTGTTCAAAAGTTTCTGTTGTAGGTGCTGGGATAAGTGGGGTTCCAGGAGTAACAGCTAAAATCGTTACAGCACTATCTGAAAAGGATATTAGAATTCTCCAATCAGCTGATAGTCATACTACAATTTGGGTATTAGTTGAAGGTGAAAGATTAGTTGACGCAGTGAATGCCCTGCATGATGTATTTGACCTGCAGAATGAAAAGATGGAAGATGAACGCTAAGGTTGAGGTGGTAAAGGATGATTCATTTCGGACGTTTGTCCACTGCAATGGTTACACCATTTGACAGTAAAGGTAATATTGATTTTCCAAAAACAACAAAGCTAGTTAATCACTTAATTAAAAATGGTTCAGATTCACTTGTAGTTGCAGGAACTACAGGTGAGTCACCTGTTCTATCATCTGAAGAAAAGGTAGCATTATATCGCCATGTTGTAAAAGTGAACGAAAATAGAGTTCCAATTATTGCAGGAACCGGTAGTAATAATACGTACGCATCCATTGAATTGACAAAAAAAGCAGAAGATGCCGGTGTAGATGCAATCATGTTAGTTGCACCATATTATAATAATCCTAATCAAAAAGGTCTATATGAGCACTTTCATGCTATCGCAAAATCTACTAAACTACCAATTATGATTTATAATATTCCTGGTCGATCTGTAATAAATATAAATCCTGAAACAATGATTGAATTATCGAAAATTGACAATGTTGTAGCAGCAAAAGAAGCTAGTGGTGATTTAAACGCTATGTCCAAAATTATTGAAGAAACAGATGAAAACTTCTTAGTTTATAGCGGGGATGATTCCTTAACATTGCCAACACTTTCTATCGGTGGAACAGGAATAGTATCTGTTGCTAGTCATATTATTGGTAAACAAATGCAAGAGATGATTCATAGTTTCATAGAAGGAAAGACAGAGAGTGCCGCTGCTCAGCATCGTAAGCTGTTGCCAATTATGCAAGGCTTATTTACGGCACCAAATCCAGTTCCAGTAAAAACAGCATTACAGTTGACAGGATTTGATGTAGGCTCTGTTCGTCTACCTTTAGTTCCATTAACTGAACAAGAAAGATCTAACTTAGCCTCTTTACTTGAATTAATAAGATAAAAATTTATTGCAAATAAAAGGAGCTAGTTCCACATATGGGATTAGCTTCTTTTTAATTATTTTTGAATAATAAATTGTACACACATTTGAACTTCAAGTATAATGAGACTAACTGATGAAGATCGGAAACAATTGATAGGAGGATATAGGTTTGTCAAAAATAAAAAATGAAATAATAAAAGTTATTCCCTTGGGAGGGGTAGGGGAATTAGGAAATAATATGTACGTCATCGAAGTGGATACGGAATTATTTATTATCGATGCTGGACTAATGTTTCCTGAAAATGAGATGTTAGGTATTGATATGGTAATACCGGACATTTCCTGGTTAGAGAGCCAGAAAGATCGTATAAAAGCGATCTTTTTAACCCACGGGCATGAAGATGCAATCGGTGCATTACCATTTGTCCTACGTAAAATAAATGTTCCAGTATATGGATCTAAATTAACCGTTGCTTTAGCAAAAGAAAAATTAAAAGAGCAAACGCATAAAGTGGATGCTGTTTTTCACACAGTTAAGGCGAATTCAAGGCTTAAATTCAATACTATACAAGTAAGTTTCTTTCATACTACCCATAGTATTCCAGACTCATTAGGTGTATGTATACATACTTCTGAAGGTTGTATCGTTCATACAGGTGATTTTAAATTTGACCAGGCAGCAACTGGTTTGTATCGATCTGATATCGGTAAAATGGCAAACATTGGAGAATCTGGTGTGCTTTGCCTTTTATCAGATAGTACCGGAGCGGAACATCAAGGTCATGCTACATCCGAATCTCTAATTGCACGTGATATTACTAATGCATTTCATATGGCAACAGGGAGAATTATAGTCGCATGTCCTGCTTCCAATTTTATAAGAATCCAGCAATCATTAGATGCAGCATTTGAATCAGGGAGAAAAGTAGCGGTCGTTGGAAAAAGTATTGAACAGAGTATCCATCTTGCACTTAAATTAGGATTCTTAGAAGTGAATGATAAGGATTTTATCATTCCAATTCAAGATATTGAAAAATACGAAAAGAATGAAATCGTCATTATGTCTACAGGCCATATGGGTGAACCGATTGAAGCTTTACAAAAAATGGCTAAAAATAATCACAAATATGTAAATATATCGAAGGGTGATACGGTATTAATTACTGCGACTCCTTCTGCAGCTTTAGAAATTAGTCTAGCAAAGACAATGGACATGCTTTATCGCGCTGGAGCAACTGTATTTAATTCGAACAAACGCAAAGGCAATGTTTCTGAGCATGCCGGTCAAGAAGATTTAAAGTTAATGCTTAACTTAATGAAACCAAAATATCTCGTACCTATTCAAGGTGAATATAGAATGTTATTTGCACATGCGAAAGTAGCGCAAGAAGTAGGTATGAAAAAAGATCAAATTTTTATTCTAGGAAAAGGCGAAGTGATAGAATATAAAAATGGAGAGATGTTTTCATCTAACAAGGTTCCTGCAGGCAACATATTAATTGATGGAATCGGTGTTGGGGATGTAGGAAATATCGTTCTCCGTGATCGCAAACTTTTATCTCAAGATGGTATCTTTACTGTTGTTGTTACAATAAATAAGCGCTTAAAGAAAATAGTTTCAGGGCCTGAGATTATTTCAAGAGGTTTTGTATATGTACGTGAATCAGAACAATTATTAGACGAAGCCGCTAAAATTGTTCGTACCATTGCAGAAGAAGCTATATCAGGCGATGGGTTTGATTGGTCGAGTTTTAAACAAGATATAAGAGATCAATTGAATCAATATTTATATGAAAAAACAAAGAGAAGACCAATGATTTTGCCAATTATTATGGAAGTATAATAAAGAGGATGAGACAAAACGAATTGTACAGATGCAAATCAGGACAATTTTTAGTGTAAATATCACAGGAGTCTCGTGTTTTTCCTCCGCTAGTAATTTTTAATTCGTATAATGAAAACCGAACTATCACAAGGTTGATTAAAAGATAGTTCGGTTTTTTTATTTCATCTGTATTCCATTGTTCCTCTCTTTTATTATTTTTGATTAAACTTAAATTTTGGATGAATTTAAGTCACGTGTCCATACTATATGTATGAAATAGTATTTATGAAGGAGGACACTATGGATCAAGAAAAGATGTCCAAAACTGAGGTTGAGGATGATAAGAATAAAGGTAACGATGCAAAGCAAGGAATACTTGATAAGATATCACAACTCGGACAAACTAATGTGCCACAGCTTTCACAAGATACAAATATCCATTGCTTGACTATTATTGGACAAATAGAAGGTCATATGCAATTGCCACCTCAAAATAAAACAACTAAATATGAACACATCATTCCACAGTTAGTAGCGATTGAGCAAAATCCGAAAATAGAAGGACTATTAGTTGTATTAAATACTGTTGGAGGAGATGTGGAAGCAGGTTTAGCTATTTCAGAAATGATATCAACATTATCTAAACCTACTGTGTCCATAGTATTAGGTGGCGGTCATTCGATAGGAGTACCAATTGCTGTTTCATGTTCTTATTCATTTATTGCTGAAACTGCTACGATGACGATACATCCTATTCGATTGACTGGTTTAGTAATTGGTGTACCTCAATCATTTGAATACATGGACAAGATGCAAGAGCGCGTAGTAAATTTTGTAACGAAGAATTCTAATATTTCAGAGGAAGTATTTAAAGATTTAATGTTTGCAAAAGGAAATTTAACAAGGGATATTGGGACAAACGTAATCGGTCCTGATGCTGTTAAATATGGGTTAATAGATGAAGTGGGTGGAATTGGGATGGCAATAAAAAAATTAAATGAACTTATTGCAGCTGGAAAAAATCATTCTCCTGAAGAAGGTGGGCTTATCCAATGATAATACATTCCATTGTTCCTCCTGAGTTGATTTTTCCTAATCAAGAAGAACAATTTTCTAATCAAATACCATTAGTAAGAAATGGTGTTCCTATGATAGTGGAACAATCTGGGGATATGTACAAAGTCGTTCGGATAATGAGTAGTAATCCGTGTGATTATTTGCGTGATGATATTTGCCCCGGTGCGTATATTAGCTTAAATGAATAAAAAATTATAGCCTTCTAAACCTCTTCATTAATAAATTTTGTTAAGGAGAGGTTTTTTGTATTTCTTTCACATGGCCATATAGGGAAATCAGGTTATGTGCTATAATATATTAGATATATTGATTTGAATAATGAATATAAGGTCAAGTGATAAGGTGATTATATGGTGAAAAAGAAGCGGAGATCGCGTTCAGCTAATAAATTGAATACAATTTTAAAATATGAAATTTCTGGAATTATTCTAGTAGCTTTATGCTTAATTATTATAGTAAATGTAAACGGCGATAAGCTATTTCCATTGAACTACCCATTTTATTTTCTATTAGGAGAATGGCATATTGTAGGTCCATTATTTGGTATCGGATTGGGTGGTTATTTGATTGTAAAACGGCAAATGCCACGTTTTTCAAATCCTCGCTTAATCGGCTTTTATATTATTGTTTCATGTTTCTTATTACTGACTCATATGAAGCTGTTTGATTTGAAAATGGAAATGAACAATATTAAAGGTACAAGTATTCTTGCAAATACATACACAGATTTTACCCGCATTGTAAGTGGACAAACTTCTACTAATGATTTTGGTGGAGGTATGATCGGTGCTGTTTTTACTTCGGCTACATATCTTATATTTGGATCATTAGGTACAAAAATCTTAAGCTTCTTTCTAATGATTGTTGGGGTAATTCTCGTAACTGGTAAATCATTAGGTGAAGTATTAGGGAAAATCGGAAAGAAACTTGGAGAATTTATTAAGAACCAATGGGAAGCCTTCCTTATTGATATGAAAGAGTGGAATGAGGAGCGGAAGGAAAAGAAAAAAGAGAAGAACACATTAACTGCTAAAAAACAAAAAAATGAGGAAACTTTACTACCATTACAAGTGCCGGATGTAGATGAAGAAGATATAGTCTCTGAACCAATTATATCCAGTTTTACAGAAAAGGCATTTCCTGAAGAAGAGGAAAGAACAGAAGAAGTAACGGATATATCTGACAATGAAGAGGAAGAAGTAGTACCGCCAATGGCTTTTACGGAGCATGAGAATAAGGATTATGAACTTCCACCTATTTCTTTACTTACTAGACCGAAGGCAACCGATCAAAGTAGTGAGTATAAATTAATTCACGAAAATGCAGCTAAACTTGAAAGAACATTCCATAGTTTTGGAGTAAAGGCAAAAGTAACACAAGTGCATTTAGGTCCAGCAGTAACTAAATATGAAGTTCATCCAGAGGCGGGCGTAAAGGTAAGTAGAATTGTAAGCCTAAGTGACGATATAGCACTTGCTCTTGCTGCAAAAGGGATAAGAATAGAAGCGCCTATTCCAGGAAAATCCGCCATTGGTATTGAAGTGCCGAATTCAGAGGTAGCAATGGTATCTTTGCGTGAGGTGTTAGATTCGAAAGAAAATGATAGACCTGAAGCAAAACTGCAAATTGGTCTAGGAAGAGATATTACGGGACAAGCAGTAGTAGCAGAATTGAATAAAATGCCTCACTTATTGGTTGCTGGTGCTACAGGAAGTGGAAAGAGTGTTTGTATAAATGGCATAATTACAAGTATATTAATGCGAGCAAAACCGCATGAAGTAAAAATGATGATGATTGATCCTAAGATGGTAGAACTTAATGTGTATAATGGGATTCCTCATTTATTGGCTCCTGTAGTAACTGATCCGAAAAAAGCATCACAGGCGTTAATGAAAGTAGTTAATGAGATGGAAAGAAGATACGAGCTATTTTCCCATACTGGAACGAGGAATATTACAGGATATAATGAATTTATCGCGAGACAAAATGCTGAATCTGAGGAAGTCCAACCATTATTACCATATATAGTTGTTATTGTTGATGAATTAGCAGATTTAATGATGGTTGCATCTAATGACGTCGAGGATTCAATTACTAGATTAGCACAAATGGCACGTGCAGCTGGAATTCATTTGATAATTGCAACACAAAGGCCTTCGGTGGATGTTATTACAGGCGTAATAAAGGCTAATATTCCCTCTAGAATTGCCTTTGCTGTTTCATCCGCTACAGATTCACGAACTATTCTAGATACAGGTGGAGCTGAAAAGCTTTTGGGTCGTGGTGATATGTTATTTCTTCCAGTAGGGGCCTCAAAGCCTGTTAGAGTTCAAGGTGCTTTCCTATCTGATCAAGAGGTAGAGGAAGTAGTAGAGTTTGTAATTGGGCAACAAAAAGCTCAATATGAAGAAAATATGATTCCGGACGATATACCTGAAGTTTCAACTGAGGTAGAGGATGAATTATATGAAGATGCGGTTCAGTTAGTAGCAGAAATGCAAACAGCATCTGTGTCCATGCTACAACGACGTTTTCGGGTTGGTTATACGAGAGCAGCACGCTTAATTGATGAAATGGAAGCTAGAGGAATCGTTGGGCCGTATGAAGGTAGTAAACCACGAACAGTACTAATTCCAAAACCTGCTGATGAACATTCGTCATAAACAAAGTAAAATGAAAGCTATTTGAAGAGTTGATATATGACTCTTCAAATAGCTTTTTTTATTTTAATACTACATTACCTATTACATTAAAAAACAAAATTGTAATAGTATCTTTCATAATCAGGAATGATAAGAGGAGTATATAAACGAATTGCTTTTTACAGAAAGGTGATTCGTTGTTCTAAAACATATATTTATGCATAGGAGGATAACTCATGAAGAAAAAACGTATAAGTATCATACTATTATTGATTTTGTTAGTTGGAACAATACTTGGTGCTTGTGGAACAGGTGATAATGACGGCAACTCTGGTGATAATAATGATGGGAATTATACTGTAGCAATGGTTACAGATGAAGGTGGAGTAGATGATAAATCTTTTAACCAATCAGCTTGGGAAGGTTTAGTTGCTTTTGGAGAAGAACATAACCTTGAAAAAGGATTAAATGGATACCACTATTATCAATCAAGCAATGAGGCTGATTTTTCAACTAATCTAAACTCTGCTGTACGAGATAAGTTTAATATCGTATTTGGAGTTGGATTTAAGTTAAAGAGTGCAGTGGAGAGAATAGCAAATCAACGCAAGGATAATCACTTCGTAATCGTCGACGATGTGATTGAAGGATATGATAATGTTGCCAGTCTTACATTTAAGGAACATGAGGGATCTTTCCTTGTTGGTGTCATTGCTGGGCTAAAGACTAAATCGAATAAAGTAGGATTTGTTGGTGGAGATGACAGTGAATTAATCAATAAATTTTATGCTGGATTTGAAGCGGGTGTAAAACATGTCAATCCAGATGCTCAAGTTCAAAAACAATTTGCTGGTACTTTCACAGATTCATCAAAAGGTGCCGCAATTGCTGCAGCACAGTATAGTTCAGGTGTAGATATCATTTATCATGCAGCAGGTGGGGCTGGCTTAGGAGTATTTACTGAGGCGAAGAACTTAAAACAAAATGATCCTGATAGAGAAATCTGGGTAATTGGTGTGGACAGAGACCAACACGAGGAAGGTAATGTTCAAATTGGAGATAAAACAGAAAATATTACGTTAACTTCCATGGTCAAGCGAGTAGATGTAGCAGTTCAAGATATAGCTAATTTAGGTAAAAACGGTGATTTTCCAGGCGGTGAAATTTTAGAATACGGTCTTGAAGAAAATGGCATTAAGATATCTGATTCACAAGAACATTTAAATGAAGAAATTCTTAATAAAGTCAAAGAAGTAGAAGAAAAAATAAAAAATGGTGAAATTGAAGTTCCATCCAAACCTTAATCATGGATATTTCGTCATGCTTCTATACAAAAGAGTCCGGCTTAAGTCCTTTAAGTCAGACCCTTTTGTATATATTTAATGTCTAATATTTATCCGACAATAAGCATCACGCTTTCAGTTAGGAGATAGTTTTATGGATTATGTAATTGAAATGCTAAATATTCGTAAGGAATTCCCAGGTATAGTAGCAAATGATAATATCACTCTACAGTTAAAACGAGGAGAAATCCACGCATTATTGGGTGAAAATGGAGCTGGGAAATCTACTTTAATGAACGTCCTTTTTGGTTTATATCAACCAGAGCAAGGTGAGATTAGAGTAAATGGAAAAAAGGTACATATCACAAGTCCTACGATTGCAAATGAACTTGGGATTGGTATGGTGCATCAACATTTTATGTTAGTAGAACCATTTACTGTAACCGAAAATATTATCCTTGGTGAAGAACCAAAGAAAGGCTTAGCGATTGATAGAAAGACTGCAGAACAAGAAGTAAGAGAAATATCAGAAAAATATAGTTTATCCGTCGATCCTGCTGCAAAAATTGCCGATATTTCAGTTGGAATGCAACAGAGAGTAGAAATTCTTAAAACCTTATATAGAGGTGCTGAAATATTAATATTTGATGAGCCGACTGCAGTGCTCACTCCACAAGAAATTAAAGAGCTAAGTTTTATAATGAAAGCTCTTATAAAAGAAGGAAAATCGATTATATTAATCACTCATAAATTAAAGGAAATAATGGAAATTTGTGATCGAGTAACGGTTATTAGAAAAGGTGTCGGAATCGGAACTTTAGAAGTAGAAAATACCAATACGAAAGAACTTGCTAATTTAATGGTAGGAAGAGAAGTTGTATTTACGACGGAAAAAACAGAAGCCAATCCTACTCATGATGTGTTAGAAGTTAGTGATTTGGTTGTAAAGGATAGTAGAGGGGTAGAAATTGTCGACAACTTGAATTTAACTGTACGCGCTGGTGAAATAGTTGGTATTGCAGGTGTAGATGGAAATGGACAGACAGAATTAATTGAAGCAATTACAGGGTTAAGAAAAATAAGTAAAGGAAGTATCAAATTAAATGGAAAGGACATAAAAAATCTAAGTCCAAGAAAAATTACAGAAACAGGGCTGGGTCATATTCCACAGGACCGACATAAACATGGTTTAGTTTTAGACTTTCCAATAGGTGAAAATATTGTATTGCAATCTTACTATCGACCACCGTTTTCAAGGTCAGGAATATTAAATTTTAAGGAGATTTATAAGAAAGCAAAACAGTTAATTACAGAATATGACGTACGTACCCCTAGTGAATATACGTTAGCTCGATCATTATCTGGTGGTAACCAACAGAAAGCAATTATTGGTAGGGAAGTGGATCGTGATCCAGATCTACTGATTGCTGCTCAACCTACTAGAGGTCTCGATGTTGGTGCTATAGAGTTTATCCATCAAAAAATAATTGATCAACGAGATAAAGGTAAGGCAGTCTTGCTCGTTTCATTTGAATTGGATGAAATCTTAAATTTAAGTGATAAAATTGCAGTTATTTTTGAAGGAAAAATAATTGCTATTGTTAATGCTAAAGAGACTACAGAACAAGAGCTAGGCTTATTAATGGCTGGCTTAAAGAAAGAAAAAACGGAGGACGATATTCATGTCTAATCGATTATCAAACTTTCTAATACCAGCGATTGCGGTTATTCTTGGTCTTTTAGCAGGTGCAATAGTTATGTTAATAAGTGGCTATAATCCAATAGCTGGTTATGGTGCTTTAATAGAGGGAGCGGTCGGTGATTCTTATTACTTAGGTGAGACTCTAAGACAGATGACTCCTTATATATTTGCAGGTCTCGCCGTGGCTTTTGCCTTTCGTACAGGCCTATTTAATATTGGAGTTGAAGGACAACTGTTAGTCGGATGGATTGCTGCTGTTTGGGTGGGGATTTCCTTCGAACTACCTAAAATAATCCACCTACCATTGGCAATTATCGCAGCAGGTATTGCAGGAGCAATCTGGGGATTTGTTCCTGGATTTTTAAAGGCGAGATTACGTGTACATGAAGTAATTGTCACAATTATGATGAATTATATTGCTTTACATGTCACAAATTACTTCACTAGGCATGTACTATCTGATCATCGAGATTCTACCCCACGAGTGAATGAAACAGCATCATTAGCATCTCCCTATTTTGAGCAAATCACAGAGTATTCCACATTGCATTATGGTGTTTTTATAGCACTATTTTCTGCATTGGTTATGTGGTTTATTGTTGAAAAGACAAAGACTGGTTTTGAATTAAGATCAGTTGGCTTAAACCAGCATGCCTCTGAATACGCAGGGATGAATGTTAACCGAAATATTATTGCTTCGATGATGATATCTGGTGCTTTTGCAGGTCTTGCTGGAGCAATGGAAGGGTTAGGGACTTTTGGAAATGCCTTTATACATACTGCATTTTCCGGAGTGGGTTTTGATGGAATTGCAGTTGCATTACTAGGTAGTAATACAGCTATTGGGGTTGTATTATCAGCTTTTTTATTTGGTGGCTTAAAAGTAGGTGCATTAAAAATGCCAATTGCCAATGTTCCAGAAGAGTTAGTTGAAATTGTCATTGCTTTCATTATTTTCTTTGTGGCATCTAGCTATTTTATTAAGTGGGTAATTGCTCGCTTCAAAAGGAGCGTGAAATAAGTGGAAATTACTACATTACTATCTCTTATTATCTCCTCCACCATTATGGCTGCAGCTCCACTAATTTTAACCGCACTTGGAGGTGTTTTCTCAGAAAGGGCAGGAGTAGTAAATATCGGACTAGAAGGATTAATGGTTATTGGAGCGTTTAGTGCGGTTGTCTTTAATTTAAGTACTTTCCATATTTTCGGAGAGGCTACTAGCTGGATTGCAATTTTATTCGCTATGTTTATTGGAGCAATTTTTTCATTATTACATGCAGTAGCTTCTATTACATTTCGAGCGGATCAAGTTGTTAGTGGTGTTGCCATTAATTTCTTAGCATTAGGCCTTTCTCTCTTCTTGGTGAAGAATATGTATGGAAAAGGTCAAACAGATATGATCTTAGCGAATATAAGAAAAATCAATATTCCTTTTTTAAGTGAAATTCCCTTTATCGGTGAGATATTTTTCAGAAATGTATCATATGTTGCATATACAACGATTATTGTTTCCGTCATAGCTTGGTACGTACTATTTAAAACACCTTTTGGTTTACGAATCCGTTCTGTAGGGGAACATCCATTGGCAGCAGATACAATGGGAATTAATGTAATAAAACTACGATATATTGGTGTTATTATTTCAGGAATTTTAGGTGGCGCAGGTGGTGCAGTTTACTCACAATCCATTACCCTTAATTTTAGTAATACAACTATTACTGGGCAAGGGTTCATGGCACTTGCAGCAATGATATTTGGGAAGTGGCATCCATTAGGGGCAATGGGGGCTGCAATATTTTTTGGATTTGCCCAAAGTTTAAGTATTATCGGTTCGCGAATCCCGATATTAGAAAATGTTCCATCTGTATACCTACTCATTGCTCCATACGTCTTAACTATCTTAGCACTAGCTGGATTTATTGGTCGTGCTGATGCACCAAAGGCATCAGGAACACCATACATCAAAGGAAAAAGATAATTCGGTCTGGAATACGACCGAATTATTTGGATATTTATAGAATAAATAGATTAGATAGACCTATGATAGGCAATGAGTATTACATAATATTGTTATGTAAACTTGAATTCTTCATACTTGTTGCTTTCGCAAAAATCAGATAAAGTTATTGGTAAATATTGTTTAATTGGAGGATTGCTGAATGAATCTTGGAAATGAACAAATAATCGAGAAGTCCGGATATACATTGCACGTGATTCCAACTGAAAAATATAAAACAAATACTCTTATGTGGAGAATGAAGGCTCCATTAGACGCAGAATCGGTAACAAGCCGAGCATTATTACCTTACGTCTTACAAAGTAACACGAAAAATTATCCTTCTACAGGTGAATTTCGATCCTATTTAGATGATTTATACGGTGCATCATTTTATGTGAACCTGAGTAAAAAAGGAGAATTTCATGTAATAGATTTCATCTTAGAAATTGCGAACGAAAAGTATTTACAAGATAAAAACCCTCTATTACAAAGAGCAATGGAATTATTCCGTGAAGTTTTACTGAATCCTAATGTTACAAATGACGCTTTTGATGCACGCACGATGGAGAAAGAGAAGCGTAACTTGAAACAACGGATACAAGCAGTTTTTGATGATAAAATGCGTTATGCTAGTGTAAGGCTTGTCCAAGAAATGTGTAAAGGGGAACCTTATGAATTACCTCAACACGGTCTAATTGAAAAAGTAGACGAGATTACAAATGAATCTCTCTACCATTATTATAAAAAAGCATTTGCCGAAGATGAAATGGATTTTTATATAATTGGGGATGTAGATGTAACCGATGTGGAAAACTACTGTTCTTCTTTTCAATTTGAAAATCGTCCTAACACTAAAGTAACTAATCGAAATTCAAACCAAATAAGTGAAATTAAGGAAATAAAAGAAACGCAAGATTTGAAGCAAGGAAAATTAAATTTAGGTTGCCGAACAAACATTACGTATGGAGATCCTGATTACTTTGCCTTACAAATGTTTAATGGTATTTTTGGTGGATTCCCACATTCTAAATTGTTTGTAAATGTAAGAGAAAAAGAAAGTTTAGCATATTATGCAGCAAGTAGAGTGGAAAGTCATAAAGGATTACTAATGATTATGTCTGGAATTGATAATCAGAATTATGATAAAGCGGTTTCTATTATTAAAGAACAGCTAGAATCGATGAGGCAAGGTTCTTTTACGGATCAGGATATTGATCAAACGAAGGCAGTATTAAAAAATCAATTTCTTGAAACGAATGATTCAGCAAGAGGATTAATTGAATTACTTTATCACAATATTGTTGCTGATTCTAACGTATCATTACAAGATTGGATTGATAAAATTAATAGCACGACGAAAGAAGAAATCGTTAGTGTAGCAAATAAAGTAGAACTGGATACGATTTATTTCCTAGCTGGAAAGGGTGGTGATCAATAATGAAAAAAATTGAATTCAACCAAATTAATGAAACACTCTTCTATGAAAAACTAGAAAATGGATTGGATGTCTATATTTTACCTAAAGAAGGATTTAATAAAACATATGCGACTTTTACAACAAAATACGGCTCTATTGATCAACAATTTAAGCCACTAAATAAGAATGAGTTTGTCAATGTTCCTGATGGTATCGCGCATTTTCTAGAACACAAATTATTTGAAAAAGAAGATGGGGATGTATTCCAACAGTTTGGTAAACAAGGTGCATCCGCAAATGCTTTTACTTCATTTACGAGAACAGCTTACTTATTTTCTAGTACAACTGATACCGAATTAAATTTAAACACGTTAATGAATATGGTGCAGGAACCATATTTTACTGAAAAAACTGTAGAGAAGGAAAAAGGTATTATTGGTCAGGAAATCATGATGTATGACGATAATCCTGATTGGAGAGTGTATTTTGGTGTAATCGAAAACATGTACCATCATCACCCAGTGAAAATTGATATCGCGGGAACAGTGGAATCAATCTCTAATATAACTGCTGAGTTATTATACGAATGTTATGAAACATTCTACCACCCAAGTAATATGCTCTTGTTTATAACAGGACCAGTTGATCCGGAAGAAATATTAAATATAATTCAAACAAATCAACAAGCTAAAAATTATAATGCAGCACCTGAAATAGAACGGCATTTTGAAGAAGAGCCTGAAGCAGTGGCAACGAAAAAACAAGTTTTAGAAATGAACGTCCAAATACCAAAATCCTATGTCGGTGTAAAAGCTAGAGAAGTACAACAGAGTGGGAAGGAAATGTTAAAACAAGAACTTTCCATCAATATTTTGTTAGAAATGCTTTTTGGAAAAAGCTCGCAAAACTACGAAGAATTAGTGAACGAACAGTTAATTGATGACACTTTCCAATATGATTATTCCCAAGAGCAAGGATTCGGATTTGCTATTATCGGTAGTGATTCAGCACAACCAGATGTTTTTGCAGAAAAAATTCAGTCGATATTACTCGAAGCAATAGATGGTAAACATTTGACTGAAGAAGCTTTAGAAAGAACTCGAAAAAAGAAAATTGGTAATTTTTTAAGAGCGATTAATTCACAAGAATATATCGCTAATCAGTTCACACGTTATTCTTTTAATGAAATGAACTTCTTTGATGTTGTCCCAGTTTTAGAGGAATTAACATTTGCTGATATTCTTGAGGTAGCGAATAAATTTATTGATGAAAGTCAGATGACAGTTTGCCAAGTTGTACCAAAGAAATAAGTAGAGTATACTTGAACCCGGAAAGTTATTATCCGGGTTTTTTACGTTAGGGAGAGAGTTTTGTGAAGAAGTTTGCTTTAATAACTGGAGCAAGTGGTGGTATAGGTGCAACCACTGCTTTGAAACTGGCAAGTGAGGGATGGAATTTATATTTACACTACCATTCCAATATAGAAAAAATGAATACATTAGTGCAGCAACTAGAAGCATATAATATTGAATTAATCACTATTCAAGCTGATCTTCGTACAAATGAGGGTGTCCATAAAATTATTGAATCCATATTTCAGTTAAATGCAATTGTCATTTGTAGTGGAACATCATCATACAGTTTATTTACGGATTTAGATGAGAATACAATAGATGATTTGCTCCAAATACATGTAAAGAGCCCACTTCTATTGATAAAAAAGCTATTACCTAAACTTATGAAGTTTCATGATTCTAGTATTGTCATCATTAGCTCTATTTGGGGACAAACAGGAGCCGCATGTGAAGTGATGTATTCCACTGTAAAAGGTGCTCAAATTTCCTTTGTAAAAGCTTTAAGCAAAGAGATGGCAAGTAATGGTTTACGAATTAATTGCGTTGCTCCTGGGGCAGTGAAGACAGGTATGATGGATCGTTTTACGGAAGAGGAAATAGAAGAGATTGAATCTGAAATTCCATTAGGTCGTCTTGCAATGCCAGAGGAAGTGTCAGAAGCTATTTCTTTTCTTCTTTCGTCAAAATCATCCTATATAACGGGACAAACACTAAGTGTGAATGGTGGTTGGTACATATAGAATTAGCTTTATTACCTTCTATTACACTTTTCTTTTCCATGCATAACGCAAATTCCTCTTGAGCATACTATTCATTGTAAGTTTATCAACAAAGGAGGAAGTGTGAATGTCCATTCTGGATAATTGGGAGCAATGGAAGAATTTCTTAGGTGACCGTTTAGATGATGCACAAAATCAAGGTATGTCCCAAAATGTGATAGATAAAATGGCAACACATGTTGGGGATTATTTAGCGCATAATGTTGATCCTAAAAATGAACAACAACGGGTACTATCTGATTTATGGTCTGTTGCTTCACCAGAAGAACAAGAAGCAATTGCTAAAGTAATGGTTAAACTTGTTGAAAACAACAGTACAAAATAAAAATGAAATAAGACTGTTCCTTTAAATTACTCTTTCCTCTCATACAATTGTGTGAAAATGGCAAAGAATTTTAAAGAACAGTCTTTTTTAATATCAGCATAATGGAATCATTCATGAATAATAAGCGATAATTTTTTTGTAAGAAATTGGCGTAAAAACATACCTTATACTTTCATATTTTATCTATTTCAGCTATTATATAATCGAGACATTATTGTTTAATTAACCAAATCCGGATTTATTACCTTATTGGGAGAGGGTAAGATGGAAAGAAAAGAATGGTATTTGGAATATGAGATTACAATCGATCGTCCGGGTTTATTAGGTGATATTTCATCATTATTAGGAATGTTGTCCATAAACATTATAAGTATAAATGGTATTGATAGAGGACGAAGAGGTTTATTAATCCGGGCAAAAAATGAGGAACAAATTATTCGCCTCGAGTCTATTTTGAAAACAGTTGAAACGATTAGAGTAACAAAAATGCGTGAGCCTAAGTTACTAGATCGATTAGCCGTTCGGCACGGAAGATATATTGAACGAGATATGGATGATAAAAAAACATTCCGTTTTGTAAGGGATGAACTGGGATTATTAGTTGATTTTATGGCTGAATTGTTTAAGCAAGAAGGACATAAACTAGTTGGGATTAGAGGAATGCCTCGAGTAGGAAAGACAGAATCTATTGTTGCCTCAAGTGTTAGTGCTAATAAAAAATGGCTGTTTGTCTCATCCACTCTATTAAAACAAACTATTCGAAAAGAACTAATAAAAGATGAATACAATTCTAACAATATTTTTATTATTGACGGTATTGTATCTAGAACGAGAGCAGATGAACGTCATCTTCAATTAGTTAGAGAAATTATGAAAATTCCAGCCGTGAAAGTGATTGAACATCCAGATATTTTTGTTCAACATTCGGAGTACTCAATGGACGATTTTGATTATATTATTGAACTTAGAAATGATCGTGATGAGGAAATTACATATGAAATTGCAGAGAAAAACAACTTATTCGATGCACCAGGTTTTGGTTTCGACTTTTAGGATTGGCAGGTGTTTTCATTGACAGAATTAGGAAGCCGACTGCGCATGGCAAGAGAAGAGAAAAGCCTTACTTTAGACGAGCTTCAAAATATTACAAGAATCCAAAAAAGATATTTAGTTGCGATAGAAGAAGGGAAATACGAGATATTACCTGGTAAGTTCTATGCACGAGCCTTTATTAAACAGTATGCGGAGGCAGTAGGCCTTGAACCCGAGATACTTTTTGATGAGTATAGAAATGAAATACCACTAACAAATGAAAATGATATACCAGAAAGGCTTTCTAGAATTCAAAACAGAAAAGCTGTTTCACCAACTACATCAAAGTTTATGGAATTATTTCCGAAAATATTAACGGCTGTATTTGTCATTGCAGTTATATTTTTAATTTATACTCTCGTCATGAAGTATGTTGATTTCGGAGAAAAACCTACGGATGATAATAATAAAACAGTAGATATAACCGAATCAGATGATGTAGTACCTGATAATAATGATGACACTAATACTGATAATTCAAATGATAATTCGGACGGAAATACGGATGAGTCGGACGATACGCAAGGTGAAAATACTGACAATGTTAATGATGAAGGATCAGATTCCGAATTAGACGATCCAGATAATGAGGAACAGATAGTGGAACAAGAACTTACACTCGAAAATGTTAATGGTTATGTTTCTACCTTTACGTTAACGAATACGGATAAATTTGAATTTGAAATAAAAGCTTCGGATTCTGGTAGAAGCTGGATTAGTGTGAAGAATGGTCAAAATACAATGTTCTTCCAAGGTGAAATTAAGGATGGGGAAAGTAAAACCTTTGATTTTACGGAAGAAGATAGTGCATATATAGTAGTAGGAAGAACTCTTGATACTGAAATTCTGATCAATGGTGAGCCCATCGAATTTCAATCAGAGCCAGTAAGACAAGATATACAAATTAACTTTACAAAGCAAGACTAAAGGAATTTATTAAAACCGCCGACTTTGGCGGTTCATTTTTTAATGAATCTTATGCTTTTAGATTGGGAGGATATGTATGAATTTACCTAATAAAATTACCATCTCTCGGATATTTTTAATCCCAGTTTTTTTAATTTTAATGCTTGTACCATTTAATTGGGGAACCATTAAATTGCCAGGTACAGAAATGGAAGTAGCCCATTTTATTGGAGCGCTAGTATTTATCTTTGCTTCTGTCACAGATTGGGTTGATGGTTATTTTGCTAGAAAATATAATTTAGTAACGGATTTAGGGAAATTTTTAGACCCACTTGCAGACAAACTTCTTGTTTCTGCTGCATTGATTGTATTAGTTGAAATGCAACTTGCACCATCTTGGATCGTGATTCTCATTATTAGCCGAGAATTTGCGGTAACGGGACTTCGCTTAATTTTAGCTGGGACTGGTGAGGTTGTAGCTGCAAATATATTAGGGAAAATTAAAACTTGGAGCCAGATAATTGCAATATCTGCATTGCTTTTGAATAATATCTTCTTTGAGGCAATAGATTTTCCATTTGCAACAGTTGCACTTTGGGTAGCACTCGTCTTTACGATCTGGTCAGGATATGAGTACTTTGCTAAGAACAAAGCAGTTTTTAAAAATTCAAAATAACTCTATAACAGAAAGGTTTTTGAATAATGAATGCGGAGATTATTGCAGTAGGTACGGAATTACTTTTAGGACAAATAGTAAATTCAAATGCTAAATATTTATCGGAGCAATTAGCAGAAATTGGTGTTAATGTTTATCATCATACGGCTGTAGGTGATAATCCGAATCGATTAAAAGAAGTTATCAAAGTTGCTGAGTCAAGGGCTGATTTACTTATTTTTACAGGTGGTTTGGGACCAACAAAAGATGATTTAACGAAAGATACGATTGCAAATCATATAAACAGTAAACTAGTAGAAGATAAACAAGCGATCCAAACAATACTGGATTATTTCCAAAAAACAAATAGAACAATGACTGAAAATAATAGGAAACAAGCACTCGTAATAGAAGGTTCCCATGTTCTACCAAATGAACATGGGATGGCACCTGGGATGTTTGTCAAAAATCAATCAAAGTTCTATATGCTACTGCCTGGCCCACCTCATGAAATGCAACCAATGTTTCGTAAATTTGGTTTACCCGCTATACTTGATGAAATAGAGGTAAAAGAGAAAATAGTTTCACGTGTCTTACGTTATTTTGGTATTGGCGAGTCTCAGTTAGAAGTAGAGATAGAGGATATACTTGATGAACAGTCAAATCCTACCATTGCACCATTAGCAGGAGATAACGAGGTAACATTGCGGATTACTGCACGTCATCAATCTGAGGAAGAAGCTACGAAACTAATAGATTCAATGGAAAAACGAGTAAATGAGCGCGTTGGCCAATACTTTTATGGCTACGATCAAACAACTATAATGAAAGAATTACTGAAAGTGCTACAAGAAAGAAAATTAACGATTGCAGCAGCCGAAAGTTTAACAGGAGGACTATTTCAGTCTGAAATGACTTCTATTGTTGGTGTAAGTACAATGTTAATTGGTGGAGTAGTATGTTATTCCAATAAATCTAAAATGAAGCTTCTCAATGTGAAAGAAGAGACAATAAATACGTACGGTGTAGTAAGTGAGCAATGTGCAGAAGAACTTGCAGAAAATGTTCGCAACTTATTAGGAACGAGTATTGGAATAAGTTTTACAGGAGTTGCTGGACCTGATTCGCTGGAAGGTCATCCTGCAGGTACAGTTTGGATTGGTATTTCATTCGTAGGAAAACCAGCCAAAGCTTATAAATTACAATTGTCTGGTTCTAGAAACGGAAATCAAAAAAGATCAGTGAAGTATGGTTGTCACTACCTTCTAAAAGAATTACAGGCAAATGAAGAGGGGATGGGACCAAACTATTAGAACTGGATGTAATTCTGAACAATATTTGTGTAACTATACCGCTACGAAAATACACTTCGCTTTCCGCGGGCTTAGAAAAGTGAAGGCGACTGTCAAGTGGCGTATGAAATTTCTAGGACACTGACTGAGATAAAGGATTCACGACGAGAGGTCCACAGGATGTGGATCACGTCGACGTTGGCACACGATGTGCCGATCTTAGTCGACGTTCCTCCGTCGATGATGACTTATCGTAGGGAAGTGACCGAAAATTCACTAGCCACTAGGAGCCTGAACTAGACAAGGTTCGGAAGCCTCCTCGGCGCTTGTGCGCCTGTGGGGTCTTCCGGCTACCGTACATCCCGCAGGAGTCTTCGTGTATTTTCTCCGCTAAAAACTATATAATCGTATGTCAGACAGTACCACCCAGTGCGAACATTATTTTAAGGCTGAATATCAAACCGAACTATCTTGATTATAAATTGGTAGTTCGGTTTTTTATATTTATTCTTATGTCCCATTCTTTTTTATGTACCAATTTACTTACTTTAGCTTAATGCATGAATGAAAAGGGAATTAATTCTAAAAGATATTTTTATAAAAAAAAAATTCATGAAAAATCAATTTTCCCATATAAAATGTCTCTTAATCTTCAATTTTAGTCTAGTGAAAGTTTCATTTTTTGCTATAAATATTGGTAGAAAAATTAACGAATAAATGTTCGCTTTTTGCTTGGCAAATGATAAGAAAACCTGTATACTAAAGTTAGCTTTTGATATGAAATGCATATTACAATATAGAATATATGATTTTCAAGGAGGAACTTGTGTGAGTGATCGTCAAAAAGCCTTAGATATGGCGTTAAAACAAATTGAAAAACAATTTGGTAAAGGTTCAATTATGAAATTAGGAGAGCAAACAGATAGAAAGATATCTACCGTTCCTAGTGGATCTTTAGCATTGGATATAGCTTTAGGAGTGGGTGGATACCCAAGAGGTAGAGTAATAGAAATCTATGGACCAGAAAGTTCTGGTAAAACAACAGTTGCACTCCATGCTATTGCAGAAGTTCAGGCAAAAGGTGGACAAGCAGCATTTATAGATGCAGAGCATGCTCTTGATCCAGTATATGCGCAAAAATTAGGTGTTAATATTGATGAATTGTTACTTTCTCAACCTGACACTGGTGAGCAAGCACTTGAAATTGCAGAAGCATTAGTTCGTAGTGGAGCAATCGAAATCATTGTTATCGATTCAGTTGCTGCTTTAGTGCCAAAAGCGGAGATTGAAGGGGAAATGGGAGATGCCCATGTAGGACTTCAAGCACGCTTAATGTCCCAAGCACTACGTAAGCTTTCAGGCGCAATTAATAAATCAAATACAATCGCTATTTTCATTAATCAAATTCGTGAAAAAGTCGGTGTTATGTTCGGAAACCCTGAGACAACACCAGGTGGTCGTGCATTGAAATTCTATTCTTCTGTAAGATTGGAAGTACGCCGTGCTGAGCAATTAAAACAAGGTCAAGACATTGTAGGTAACAAAACAAAAGTAAAAGTTGTAAAGAATAAAGTAGCACCACCTTTCCGTGTTGCAGAAGTCGATATTATGTATGGTGAAGGTATTTCACGAGAAGGTGAAATAGTTGATATGGGTTCTGAGTTAGACATTATGCAAAAAAGTGGTTCATGGTACTCATATAATGAAGAACGAATTGGACAAGGCCGTGAAAATGCTAAACAATTCCTTAAAGAAAACCCTGAAATCCGAAATGAAATTATGCTCAAGATTCGTGAACATTACGGATTAGATGGAGAGAAAGTAGCCCCTTTAGAAGCTGAGGAAGAATTTAAAGACAACTTTGAAGAAGAATTCAGTTTATTAGATGAATAAGTAAAGCAACAGAAGCAAGGCCAGATTGGCTTTGCTTTATTTTTTTCTTTCAATATTGACCATCTCTTGACAATAAAACGCCACAAATATAAAATTAGTATGTATATTTTACATTTTTTCACTTGAAAATTTTTGAGCTTGGCTCTGTATATTGAAACCTATGTAAAAATGTACCAATGTACCAGCCGACATGTTAGAAGCATGATACAAGTTAATAGCAAGAGGGGGTGAACTTATGGATACTTTAAATATCATACTCATCTCCATTTTAGCTATCCTTATCGTCTGTGTAGTTGTTGGCTATTTCATAATGAAAAAAGTTGCTAAAGTGAAAATAACAGGCGCACATTCTGAAGCGGAACAAATCATCAAAAATGCTGAACGGGATGCAGAGGCATTAAAGAAAGAAGCCCTGTTGGAAGCGAAGGATGAAAATCATAAACTTCGTATTGAAACTGAACGTGAACTTCGGGAAAGAAGAACCGAATTGCAAAAACAAGAAAATCGCTTATTGCAAAAGGAGGAAAACCTCGACCGAAAAGACGAGACTCTGGACAAGCGGGAGAGTCAGCTTGAAAAGAAGGAAGCAGCAATAAATGAAAAACAACAACATATTGAAGAGATGGAAAGCAAAGTGGATGAGATGATCCGCAAACAAACACAAGAGCTTGAAAGAATTTCAGGTCTGACTCGTGATGAAGCGAAAGCAATTATTTTGTCAGGCGTTGAAAATGAACTAGCCCATGAAACTGCATTAATGGTGAAAGAGAGCGAAATGCGTGCGAAAGAAGAAGCTGATAAAAAAGCGAAGAATATTCTTTCTCTTGCCATCCAACGTTGTGCAGCGGAACATGTTGCTGAGACAACCGTTTCTGTTGTAACACTACCTAATGATGAAATGAAAGGTCGTATCATTGGTCGTGAAGGTAGAAATATTCGTACTCTCGAAACATTAACAGGGATTGATCTCATCATTGACGATACACCAGAAGCAGTTATCCTATCTGGATTTGATCCGATTAGACGCGAAACCGCTCGAATCGCTTTAGAAAAACTTGTTCAAGATGGTCGCATCCATCCTGCTCGAATTGAAGAGATGGTCGATAAAGCGCGCCGTGAAGTAGATGAATATATTAGGGAAGTTGGAGAACAAACAACATTTGAAGTTGGAGTTCATGGTTTACATCCTGATTTAATCAAAATACTCGGTCGCCTAAAATATCGGACAAGTTATGGTCAAAATGTTCTCAAGCATTCAATGGAAGTGGCATTCCTTTCTGGATTATTAGCTGCTGAGCTAGGTGAGGATGAAACGCTTGCCCGCCGTGCTGGCTTACTTCATGATATTGGTAAAGCAATTGATCACGAAGTAGAAGGAAGTCACGTAGAAATTGGAATTGAGCTTGCGACCAAGTATAAAGAACATGAAGTGGTCATTAACAGTATTGCGTCTCACCATGGAGACACAGAACCAACTTCCACTATTTCTGTCCTAGTAGCTGCTGCTGATGCATTATCTGCAGCAAGACCAGGTGCTCGAAGTGAAACACTAGAAAACTATATTCGACGATTAGAAAAATTGGAAGAAATTTCTGAGTCTTATGATGGTGTTGAAAAATCGTTTGCTATCCAAGCGGGTAGAGAAGTTCGTGTCATTGTTAAGCCAGAACAAATCAATGACCTAGAATCTCATAAACTTGCGAGAGATATTCGTAAGCGAATTGAAAATGACTTAGATTATCCAGGCCATATTAAAGTAACTGTAATTCGTGAAACAAGAGCAGTTGAATATGCAAAATAAAGTGGTGTAATTCTCACCACTTTTTTTGTGTCTTAAATTAATGGTAAAATGAACTGGAATAATAATATATCTATTGTTAGAAAGGAATTAATATGGACATTTTATTTGTTGGGGATGTTGTCGGGTCACCAGGTAGAGATATGATAAAAGAATATTTACCGAAAATGAAAAGAAGATATCGCCCACACATTACAATCGTAAATGGTGAAAATGCAGCTGGTGGAAGAGGAATTACAGAGGCGATTTACAAACAATTTTTAGAAGCAGGAGCAAACGCTATTACGTTAGGCAATCACGCTTGGGATAATAAAGGTATTTTTGAATTTATTGATGATGCCAAATATATGGCTCGACCTGCAAATTTTCCTGAAGATACACCTGGGACAGGATTAGTATTTATAAAAATGAATACCCAAGAAATTGCGGTCATCAATTTACAAGGCAGAACTTTTATGCCTCCACTAGATTGTCCGTTTAAAAAAGCAGATGAATTAATTGCAATAGCGAAAAAACGTACAAATATTATCTTTGTTGATTTTCATGCAGAAGCGACTAGTGAAAAACAAGCGATGGGATGGTATTTAGACGGAAAGGTAACTGCTGTTGTAGGGACACACACTCATGTTCAAACTGCAGATAATCGTATTTTACCTAATGGGACAGCGTATATGACAGATGTAGGAATGACTGGACCATATGATGGAATATTAGGAATGGAACGAGAGGCAGTGCTACATAAGTTTCTAACATCATTGCCAGCTCGATTTGAGGTTCCGAAAAGTGGAAGGAAACAGTTAAGTGCTTGTCTAATTATTGCTGATGATGTTAGTGGAAAGGCAAAAAGTATAAAACCAATATTAATTAATGATGACCAACCCTTTCTAGATGAATAATACATCATTCGCCATTTTTAGTTTTGGACAATCCGGAATAGTTCCCATTTCTCCTGAATATAGTAGCATTGGAAGGGTTTACTGCGGTTGTGATAAAAAGGACAATCGCTATGGGGAAATGACAAGGAGGAACAAGAAATGGAGATATTAAAAGTTTCAGCAAAATCCAATCCTAATTCCGTGGCGGGTGCGCTAGCAGGTGTTCTCCGTGAAAGAGGCGGTGCAGAAATTCAGGCAATCGGCGCAGGAGCATTAAATCAAGCAGTGAAAGCAGTAGCAATCGCAAGAGGATTTGTCGCCCCTGGTGGTGTTGATCTCATTTGTATACCTGCTTTTACTGATATTTTAATTGATGGTGAGGAACGGACAGCCATAAAGCTGATTGTTGAACCTAGATAGAAAGAATAGCGTGATGAATTTAATAGAAAAAGTTGTTTTATTTAGATAATGAGATGTTTTTGGGTATGTTTCCAAAGCATCTCTTTTTTTTGTTCTTTTAACAAGGAAGATAGTAGTTATATAACTATAATCCTCATTGTAAAGATGTATACCTAAACAATTTTTAGGACGTCGCATAAAATACATAATCAATATAAGGAGAGGTGCGAATATGGACTTGTTAATGCAGGATAATCACCATGAAAATGTAGATGATTTCATAAGATCGCTTATTGAATTAGAACATGCATTTGCAAATATTATTAACGAAGAAGCAGAAGTGCTTAGGCAAAATAAAGACCGATTTACAGCGGAAGAATTAAGACATTTTAATGAGAATTTAGAGCATATTTTAAAGCTTGTAATTAAAAAGGAAATAATACTCGAGTTTCTTTTAGACGAAATAAAAAAATGTCCAGAAAAATGTGATGATCATGATTGTCATGATGATTGCAAATGCAAATGTAGGTGTAAGAAAGAATTACCAAAGCGGAAATGTGATAAATACTGTAATTGCTATCACTGTAGAAGAAGAAAAAGGAGAGAAAAACGTTTTTCAGAGCAAAGCTAGTCTAAATCCTTATTTTAAATAAATTGATTGTATCGCACATTACGGAAAGAAAAATGTCGAATAAATTGATTGTAGGAAGAAGAAAGGAGAATGATGAAAAATGCCATTTGCTGATGCTGTTGTTGATTTAGAAACGGAATTAACGAATGCTTTGAGTGCAATTATAGATGATGCAGATCCAGATAGAATCGAAAGATTTGTTCGCTTGCTCATTAAGAAAGAAATTGTGCTCAAATTAATCATCATGGATGTTAATAGATTTTAAGTCCAATATTTTATGAAAGAAAGGAGAAAATAGTAAATGCCAAATAGTTTTGAAAATACGATTGCAGCGTTGGAGACGCAATTCGGAGAAGCTATGCGAATTGTAAGAGAAAACGGTGACCTTGATCAAATCGAAAGAGTTGGAGATTTAATCATATTAAAGGAAAAATTAATTGAGGCACTTATCGACGAACTTTGTGACGCAGAAGACACAACTTTTGAGAATCCTGATGAGATTATAATTAATGGAAATGCAGAAGGGCCAGCAACCCCTTACCCTTCCAATATAACGGTGTCAGATTTAGATGGAGCTGTAAGACATGTAACAGTCACTTTATATGGATTAACTCATACTTGGCCAGATGATTTGGACATATTACTCGTTGGACCACAAGGACAAAGTGTCGTACTAATGTCTGACGCTGGTGGTTCCACCAATATTAATAATGTTACGTTAGAATTTGATGATAATGCAGCTGACTTTTTGCCAGATTCAAGCGGAATTGTATCTGGCACGTACAAACCAACAAATTATGAAGGTGTAGAAGTATTTCCTGCCCCTGCTCCTGGACCACCATATGGATCCACGCTTAGTGTATTTAATGGTACAGATCCAAATGGAACGTGGAGTTTATATGTATTCGATGATTCTGCTTTTGATAATGGAAGCATTGCCGAAGGTTGGGATTTAACAATTACGACAAACCCTTGTGTTGGAGTTCAAGAACCAGCACCTGGTGTAGATCAAGTAGAACCTGATGATATTAATTCAGCTGTATTTCATTTAGAATCTGAATTATCGAGAGCATTTCAAGTAATTCTTGATGCTGGTAATCCAAATCAAATTGAAAGATTCCTAAAGTTGTTGATTAATAAGGAATTATTGCTCCTTATGATTGTTGAAGAAATTGATGAAAACGGCAACGGCAACGGAAATGGTGGCAATGGTGATGAATGTCCATGTAAATTCCGCTTAGGTATTCAAGGGAATAGTGCCCCAACAACCGTTTTTGTATCGCAACCTAGCCAACCTAATAGTAGCTTCACAGGTACAATTAATGTATCGGCAGAACAATGCTTTACAGGAGCGCGCATGTGTAATCCAAGTGTAGACCAATTTAATATTAATTTCGGAGATAATGGTACAACAATAAACTTTACTCAAGGAAGACGAACATTGATATCTTGTGTTGATGGAACAGAAGCCAACTTATTAGGAACTGCACAAGCAACTGGAAACCTACTTTCAGGAGATTTTAATGTTTCTATAGAATTCACAGATAACCAAAATGGTACTGGTACATGGGTAATTAATGCTACGAGTTTTGATGAGAGCACGACTTTCTTTACCACTTTCACTGCACCAGTATCTGCACGTACGTTCATCGGAGATTGTTCAGAAAACGTTGGTCCTAATTAATATATTATAAGAGGCAGCTTTTTTGAGCTGCCTTAGTGCATACTCAAAGGGTAAAACACCCATTAATTACTAGCATTGTATGCAAATTAAGTAAAAACTGTTCATCTAAAGGAGAATATCAATATGTCAAGAAAGCAGGAATTTATTCAGGCTGTCACTCATTTAGAAAAATCGTTGGCTAATGCTCTAAATGCAGTTTCGCAAACTGGAACCCCAGAAAATGTCGAGAACTTTACGAAATTAATGATAAAGAAAGAGATAATATTATCCACCTTACTGGATGAAATAAAGTAAATTTGCTAATGCCACAATCCACTATATTGTGTGGCATTTTTTTTTAGCATTTTTGAAAATATTACTACAAAAAGGAGCATCTGTTGTATTCGAAAATAAAAGGTTATATACTAGAAGGATGGAATGGAAAAGAGCTATTTTAATAAAACATTATAAAATATTGGAAATGTTATAAATAAAGGAAGGGGATTTTCATGAACGAGAAACAACGTTTAGAAAGTCAACAAGTAAACTCTAATAATACAGATAAGAAAGAAGAAAAAGACTACAGTAAATATTTTCAGTCCGTATATATTCCGCCGTCCATGAAACATGCAAGAAGACGTGGACGTGAAGAGGTTAAATATCATAAAGACTTTGAAATAAATGAGCAATTTGATGGAATAGGGAATGGACGGAAGTTTTATATTCGTACATACGGTTGCCAAATGAATGAACATGATACAGAAGTTATGGCTGGTATATTTAGTGAATTAGGCTATGAAGCAACAGATACAGTTGAGGATGCAGATGTTATTTTATTAAATACATGTGCAATCAG
Source organism: Lederbergia graminis (assembly GCF_042655485.1). Classification (NCBI taxonomy): domain Bacteria; kingdom Bacillati; phylum Bacillota; class Bacilli; order Caryophanales; family Bacillaceae; genus Lederbergia; species Lederbergia graminis. The sequence goes on along the minus strand of NZ_JBHSMC010000001.1, from coordinate 543,197 downwards.
AGAAAATGCTGAAAATAAGGTTTTTGGTGAATTGGGTCATTTAAAACCTTTAAAGTTGGAAAAGCCCGATTTATTAATTGGCGTATGTGGATGTATGTCTCAAGAAGAATCAGTCGTCAATCGTATTTTAGAAAAACATCAATTTGTAGATATGATCTTTGGAACTCACAATATTCATAGACTACCTGAAATTTTAAATGAAGCATATATGTCGAAAGAAATGGTAGTTGAGGTTTGGTCCAAAGAAGGCGATGTTATTGAAAACTTACCAAAAGTTCGCCGTGGTAACATCAAAGCATGGGTCAATATAATGTATGGTTGTGACAAGTTTTGTACGTATTGTATCGTACCATTTACTCGCGGTAAAGAAAGAAGCAGACGACCGGAAGATATTATTCAAGAAGTTCGCCAGCTTGCGGCACACGGGTATAAAGAAATCACACTATTAGGTCAAAATGTTAATGCATATGGTAAGGACTTTGAAGATATTGAGTACGGTTTAGGCGATTTAATGGATGAACTTAGAAAAATTGATATTCCTAGAATTCGTTTTACAACTAGTCATCCACGTGACTTTGATGATTACCTTATTGAAGTACTTGCTAAGAAAGGGAATCTGGTAGAACATATACATTTACCAGTACAATCTGGTTCAAGTGATATTTTGAAAATTATGGGACGTAAATATACACGTGAACAATATTTAGAATTAGTAAGAAAAATTAAAAAGGCGATTCCAGATGTTTCCTTGTCTACGGATATTATTGTAGGTTTCCCAAATGAGACAGATGAGCAATTCGAAGAGACAATGTCACTATATCGTGAAGTTGGATTCGAGATTGCATACACATTTATTTACTCACCTAGGGAAGGTACGCCTGCAGCAAAAATGAAAGATAATATCTCAATGGAAGTTAAAAAGGAACGCTTGCAACGCTTAAATGAACTAGTGAATGAATTATCACGTGAAGCAATGAAGAAATATGAAGGTCAAGTTGTGGAAGTACTAGTAGAAGGTGAAAGTAAGAATAACCCGGATGTTCTAGCTGGCTATACTAGAAAAAATAAATTAGTTAACTTTAAAGGTCCTAAATCAGCGATTGGTCAATTAGTAAAGGTTAAAATTAATAGCTCTAAAACATGGACATTAGATGGGGAAATGGTAAAAGAGGAAGAAACAGCTGAGGTGATATAAAATGGGGAAATATACAAAAGACGATATTCTAAAACATACTCATGAACTTGCAAAAATGATTGCAGAAACAGAAGAGGTAGACTTTTTTAAACGAGCTGAAGCACAAATAAATGAAAACCAAACTGTTAGAGAGTTAATTGCAAGTATTAAAAGTTTACAAAAACAAGCGATTAATTTTCAGCATTATGGAAAAGAACGTGCACTTCAATTAACGGAGGAAAAATTAGAAAAATTGGAAGCAGAACTAGATGAAATTCCAATTGTTCAAGAATTTAAACAATCTCAAATTGAAGTGAATAATTTACTTCAACTTGTATCTTCTGCAATTTCAAATAAAGTAACAGATGAAATTCTAATTTCTACTGGTGGAGATCTGTTAACTGGTGAAACAGGTTCTCAACTTAAGAATAATCCGTCTAGTTGCCAATAAATAAGAATGTAACGCTATCCTGTTTAGGGTAGCGTTTTTTTTGATTGTACATGCCCATATTTCTTCTCAAAACATATAATATTGCAGTGACAAACACCTATTACTTTGCTTTTAGGAAATAAGCACACTAGTCTAGACAAATGCATACGATGAAGGGAAAATGAATGAGGAGGTTTCGCTCGAATGGCAGAATATAGAGAAATAATTACAAAGGCAGTTGTTGCAAAAGGGCGTAAGTATACAAAAGCTAATAATGCAATTACTCCACAGCATCAACCTTCGAGCATATTAGGTTGCTGGGTTATCAATCATAAGTATGATGCTCGTAAGGTTGGCAAAAAAGTTGAGATTTGCGGCTCATATGACGTCAATGTTTGGTATTCTCACCACGATAACACTAAAACATCTGTCGTAACAGAGAAAGTAGAATACAAGGATATAATCAAACTCCACTACCGCGATCCAGATTGTTTAGATGATAAAGATGTTAGTGCAAATGTTATTCAACAGCCTAATTGCGTCGAGGCAGTCATTTCTAAAAAAGGAAACAAAATTCTCGTTTCCACAGAAAGAGAATTTAAAGTTGAAGTAATTGGAGAAACAAAAGTATGTGTAGCAGTTCATGATGGTGAGTGCCCTTGTGATGATGATGACGAGTGGGGAGAAGAATTCGACGAAAATGAGTTAGATGAAATTAATCCAGACTTTTTAACAGACCATGATAAAGATTAATCACCGGGGAGTATCATCTTCCCGGTTTTTTTCTATTCTTTTACAAATGAAGTGAAACAAATAGATATGTTATACTTAATTGGATAGAGTTTAGGAACGGAAAGGAAATTATATACATGGTTCAATACACGCCAATGATTCAACAATATTTACGTATAAAGGCAGAATATGAAGATGCCTTTTTGTTTTTTCGCTTAGGAGATTTTTATGAAATGTTCTTTGAAGATGCTATAAAAGCATCACAAGTATTAGAAATTACGTTAACTAGTAGAGATGGTGGAACAAAGGAGCGTATTCCTATGTGTGGTGTTCCATACCATTCTGCGTCAGGTTATATTGAACGCTTAATTGATAACGGCTATAAGGTAGCTATATGCGAACAGACTGAAGATCCTAAACAAGCAAAAGGTGTCGTTAAGAGAGAAGTAGTTCAGTTAATTACTCCGGGAACGGTAATGGAAGGAAAAGGTCTGCAAGAAAAAGAGAATAATTATCTAATGTCCATCTCGATGATTAATGACCTCTGTTTTGCAATTAGTTATAGTGACCTCTCAACAGGAGAGAGCAAAGCTGCTATATTAGATGGCTCCAAAGAATTACTTTTAAATGAATTAACAACTATAGGAGCAAAAGAAATAATAATTGATCCTGATTTTAATAAAGAAGTATTAAAGTATCTAAAAGAAAGATGTAATATCATTGTTTCATTAGAAGCGAATACTCAATTAGAAGTACAATTTAAAAGGTTAATAGCTACAATAAATGAGGATGAGCTTCGACATGCTGCGCTAAGACTACTTCATTATTTAAATAGAACTCAAAAAAGAAGCCTAGATCATTTACAACCTTTTTCAACGTATGAATTAAACCAATATATGAAAATTGATTTTTACTCCAAACGCAATCTTGAATTAACAGAATCTATTCGAGGAAAAGGTAAAAAAGGAACATTACTATGGTTATTGGATGAGACAGCAACAGCGATGGGTGGAAGAACGCTAAAGCATTGGATTGATCGTCCACTAATTAATAATGAGCAAATTAATAAGCGTCTTGATTTAGTGGAGCTATTATTAAATCACTACTTTGAAAGACAAGAACTTCGTGAGTTATTAAAAGGTGTCTATGATTTAGAGCGACTTTCTGGTCGTGTTGCTTTCGGTAATGCAAATGCCCGTGATTTTATCCAATTAAAAAAATCACTATTACAGATTCAACCAATCATTCACTTAGTTGAACGTATACCTCATGAGCAAACAGAAAAAATAGCAGCAAATCTAGACCCATGTGAAGATTTGACACACCTGTTAGAAAAAGCAATTATGGATAATCCTCCACTTTCGGTTAAAGAAGGTGGGATTATTAAGGATGGATATCATCCTGATTTAGACATGTATAGAGATGCAAGCCGCAATGGTAAGAATTGGATTGCAGAACTTGAACAAGATGAAAGAAAAAGGACAGGCATTAAGTCACTCAAAGTTGGTTATAATCGCGTGTTTGGATACTATATTGAAGTAACGAAAGCGAATGTTCACCTACTTGAGGATGGTCGATATGATCGAAAACAAACATTAGCGAATGCAGAAAGATATATAACACCTGAATTGAAAGAGAAAGAAGCACTTATACTTGAGGCGGAAGAAAAAAGTGTGGAGCTTGAATATCAGTTGTTTATGGATATTCGTGAAATGGTGAAGGAGTATATACCTAGAATTCAGCGTACTGCTAAAGTTATTAGCGAGTTAGATGTAATTCAGAGCTTTGCAACTGTTAGTGAAACATACCATTATGTGAGACCAACTTTTAATTCAGAGCGAAAAATGGTCTTGAAGGAAGGACGTCATCCAGTTGTAGAAAAAGTAATGGGTTCACAACAATATGTTCCAAATGATTGCTTTTTGAATGCAGAGAAAGAAATGGTAATCATTACGGGACCAAATATGTCTGGTAAAAGTACGTATATGAGACAAATCGCATTAACAGCAATTATGGCCCAAATGGGTTGCTTTGTACCTGCAGAAAAAGCAGATATTTCTATTTTTGATCAAGTTTTTACAAGAATCGGGGCAGCTGATGATTTAATCTCTGGTCAAAGTACTTTTATGGTAGAAATGTTGGAAGCAAAAAATGCTATAACAAATGCAACTTCTGATAGTTTAATATTATTTGATGAAATCGGTCGTGGAACCTCCACTTATGATGGAATGGCCTTGGCTCAAGCGATAATCGAATATATTCACGATAGAATTGGAGCGAAGACACTTTTCTCCACTCATTATCACGAACTTACATCTTTAGAATCGAACTTAACGAAGCTAAAGAATATTCATGTTAGTGCCATTGAACAACAAGGGAAATTAGTCTTCCTTCATAAAGTTAAGGATGGCCCTGCTGATAAAAGTTATGGTATACATGTTGCCGAATTAGCAGAGCTTCCAAAAGATTTAATTACTCGTGCTTCAGCAATATTGTCTAATTTGGAAAACTCAACAACAAAAGAAAAAGCAGTGGTCATGGAAGAACCACAGTTGAATGAACAATTAGCTTTATTTGCTGATGCTGAAAATAACAGTAAAAAAAATAAGTCCAGTAGTAAAGAACAAAAAGTACTTGAAGATATTCGAGCATTAGACCTATTAGAAATGAATCCACTTCAAGCTTTAAATCAACTCTATGAGATACAAAAGCGATTAAAGTAATCTAAGTGATTTATATTTTGAATTGAAGGGGGTACTACACATTGCGCGAGATTATAGAACTAAGTGATGCATTGTCTAATAAAATTGCAGCCGGAGAAGTGGTGGAGAGACCAGCTTCTGTTGTAAAAGAATTAGTTGAAAATGCAATTGATGCAAATAGTACCGTCATAGAAATAGATATTGAAGAAGCAGGCTTAAATAAAATAAGGGTAATCGATAATGGAAATGGTATTGGTGAAGAGGACGTGTTAGTAGCATTCAAGCGACATGCTACAAGTAAAATAAAAGATGAGAATGATCTATTTCGAATTAGGACATTGGGATTTAGAGGAGAGGCACTACCTAGTATTGCCTCTGTTTCACAACTTGAGATAATTACAGCGAAATCAGGTCAAGAAGGTACTAGGGTTTTAATTGAAGGTGGAAAAATTATAGAACACGGAAAAGCTCCAGCTAGAAAAGGAACGGATATTACAGTTCAAAATTTATTTTTCAATACACCTGCCAGATTAAAATATTTGAAAACAATCCATACAGAGATTGGGCATATTTCTGATATTGTAAATCGCCTAGCACTTGCAAATCCTAACGTATCCATTAGGTTACGTCATAACGATAGAACCATTCTCCATACAAATGGTAATAACGATGTCCGCCAAGTGCTAGCTGCAATTTATGGCTTACAAATAGCCAAGAAGATGATTCCGATAAATTCGCAGACTCTTGATTTTAAAGTTTCTGGATTTATCTCCTTGCCTGAGGTTACACGTGCGTCAAGAAGCTATATGTCAACTATGGTAAATCATCGTTTTATTAAAAATTACTCACTAATGAGAGCGATTATGGAAGGTTACCATACGCTTTTACCTATAAACCGTTATCCTATTGTCCTATTATCAATTGAAATGGATCCTATATTAGTAGATGTAAATGTCCATCCTGCTAAAATGGAAGTTCGATTAAGTAAAGAAGCCGAATTGAATGAGCAAATAACGGCAGCAATTAAGGAATTATTACAAAAGCAAGTATTGATACCTTCTGCTTTAACACCAAAAGAGACGAAAAAAACAGTTTCTGAACAAACCACATTACAACTTGAAAATAGTAACTATTCAATAAAGCAGCCATTAAAAAGCAAAATGTCACCTTCTTTTCAAAAAGAGACATTGTCAGCTAATGAAGAAACGAAAAAAATGTATGAACCAGAAATAAATATAGATAATTCTTCTGGTTTTATAGCAAATGAATCAAATTTAGAAACATCAAATATACAAGAGAGAGAAATTGAAGATAGAATAATAGAAGATACCAAAATAGAAGAAAAGAATATACATGCCTCATCAGAAAAAAATAATAGAGTTCCACCTCTATATCCAATTGGCCAAATGCATGGAACATATATCTTTGCTCAAAATGAGCTAGGATTGTATATGATTGACCAACATGCAGCCCAGGAGCGAATAAAATACGAGTATTACAGAGAAAAAGTAGGACAAGTCTCAAATGAATTACAAGAGTTACTTGTGCCATTAACATTGGAGTTCTCATCTGATGAATACATTAAAATAATAGAATATAAACAAGAACTGGAACGAATAGGAGTATTCCTCGAAGAGTTCGGAATAAACAGCTTTATCGTAAGGTCTCATCCAATTTGGTTCCCTAAAGGCTTCGAAAAGGAAACGATTGAGGAATTAATTGAACAGCTTTTGACAATGAAGAAAATTGATATAAAAAAATTAAATGAAGAAGCAGCTATCATGATGAGTTGTAAAGCTTCCATAAAAGCAAATCAACATTTGCGAAATGATGAAATCCAAGAGCTACTAAATGAACTTAGAAGAACGGAAGACCCATTTACATGTCCACATGGAAGGCCAATTATTGTCCACATCTCTACTTATGAAATGGAGAAGATGTTTAAACGGATAATGTAAGATAATGTGTTTTACTTGATTATATTATTTTTTCTTTATATTTTAAAATTCCTTTATTCGTCAACAATATATTGATTTAGAAGCTACCTAAAAGTTCCGTATACGGACTTTAGGATAGCTTTTTTTAGTTAATAATATTGACTATAATTATATTATGTAAACTTACTGATGATTTCTGTTTTTATATAAACTATGTTAACATTTATGTATGAGATTACGAAGAAAGCAGTGAAAAAGTTGAGTGATAATGATAAATTGATCGTGCTTGTAGGGCCGACCGCGGTAGGTAAAACTGAATTAAGCATCGAAATCGCTAAAGCTTTTAATGGTGAAATTGTTAGCGGTGATTCCATGCAAATTTATCGAGGGATGGATATTGGTACAGCTAAAATTAATAAAGAAGAAATGGATGGTGTACCTCATCATTTAATTGATATAAAAGACCCAGATGAGCCTTTTTCTGTTGCTGAATTTCAGCAACTTGTACGGATAAAAATTAAAGAGATTATTACTCGTGGTCACCAGCCTATAATCGTTGGTGGTACAGGACTTTATATTCAAGCAGTTCTATATGATTATCAGTTTTCAGATGAACCTAAAAATGAGAAAATTAGGATACAATTGGAAGATAGAGTTCAAAAAGGTGAAACGATGCAGTTGTATGAACAGCTACAAAAGATAGATCCTAAAACTGCAAGTAATATCCATCCAAATAATAGTCGAAGGGTTATTCGGGCATTAGAAGTTTATTATACGACTGGGAAAACAATGTCAGAAATACAATCAACTCAAAAAAGCTCCATGCTATATCAAACTGCCCTCATAGGTCTTACGATGGATAGAGAAAAATTATATGAGCGGATTAATAAACGTGTGGATTTAATGATGAAACAAGGACTACTGGAGGAAGTGAAAAGCCTTTATAATTCTGGTTTAGATAGAGAAGCACAGTCTATAAAAGCGATTGGGTATAATGAACTATTTGGTTATCTCGATGGTCATTATTCACTCCAAGAAGCAGTGGAGTTACTAAAGAAAAACTCAAGAAACTTTGCTAAAAGACAATTAACTTGGTTTAGAAATAAAATGGATGTTTCATGGTTTGATATGACAGATGTTGGGGAAGAATTGAAAATGGAAAAAACAAAGGAAATAATTAATTTTATAGCAGGAATGCTAGAAAAAAAATCGAATACATAACTATAGAGATAATAGAGGAGGCCAATTGTGCTATGAAACAACCAGTCAATATTCAAGATCAGTTCTTAAATCAATTAAGAAAAGAGTCTATACCAGTCACAGTGTTTCTATTAAACGGATTCCAATTACGAGGACTTGTAAAGGGGTTCGATAATTTTACGGTATTGTTTGAATCAGAGGGGAAACAACAATTAGTTTTTAAACATGCAATTTCCACTTTTTCACCGCAACGAAATGTGCAAATCAATTATGAAGAATAGGTATTTCCTTTAAGGTTATCCCAGGTTTTGATCATGGGATAGCCTTTTTACTTTTATCTTATAATCTTAGAAGTAATGAGTATTGATTTTCATGAATATAATGGAAGATAATACTTGGTTCTTTAATGTTATGTAAGCGCACGGAACCAATCCCTTTATCTGGGCGTATACTGTTTCTAAGTTAAGGTGGTGATTGGGATGAGTGAGCCAATTAGAATGAAAAATAATGGCCAAATTAGTATCATGTTGAATGCAGATAAACGTGAGAAAGTTAAGCAATCAACAATTGAAATGCCATCTAAATCTTTATTGCATGAACAACATGCAATTTTAAAAGAAATTGAAGCAGAAATGAATGCACTAGTTGGAATGGACCAAATTAAAAAAATGATGAAAGAAATTTATGCATGGATTTATATAAATAAAAAGAGAGAAGCAAACGGATTGAAACCAGGGCAACAAGTCCTCCATATGATGTTTAAAGGGAACCCAGGGACTGGAAAGACTTCAGTTGCTCGATTAATAGGAAAGTTATTTCATAAAATGGATGTACTACCAAAAGGCCACTTAATTGAAGCGGAAAGAGCCGATCTTGTTGGTGAATATATAGGTCATACTGCTCAAAAGACAAGAGATTTGATAAAGAAAGCAGCTGGAGGAATTCTGTTTGTAGATGAAGCGTATTCCCTTGGACGTGGTGGGGAGAAGGACTTTGGGAAAGAAGCAATAGATACACTTGTAAAACATATGGAAGACAAACAGAATGAATTCATCTTAATATTAGCAGGATATTCACGTGAGATGGATTTTTTCTTGAGCTTAAACCCCGGCTTACAATCCCGTTTTCCTCTAGTTTTTGATTTTCCAGATTACTCGGTAAATGAATTAATGGAAATAGGTAAAAGAATGTTAAAAGATAAAGAATATACGTTGACTCCAGAAGCTGAGTCTAAATTAAAAGATCATCTTTTATATGTAAAAGGGAAAAATCGGGACACGTTTTCAAATGGTAGATATGTAAGAAATATAATCGAAAAGGCTATTAGAGCTCAAGCAATGCGACTTTTAACAGTAAACAATTTAGAACGAAATGTTCTCACTTCATTAATTAGCGAGGACTTTGTATTTACGGAATAAAACTAACTTGAACTCATAATAAAAGACTGTGTGGTATAAATTTACTACACAGTCTTTTATGTGTGTCTTTACGGAGTAACATTTTTATTATTAAAGTTTTTCTGTTATGATGGGAAATAAATGGAATTGAAGGAAGGGAAACTATTTGCAGGATAAAGGAAAAGAAACAGCAATTCTTGTAGGATGCCAATTAGATGTTACTGATGAGCATTTTCAATACTCTATATCAGAATTAAAATCATTAGTATCGACTGCACAAGGTGAGGTAATTAGTGTATTAACTCAAAAACAAGAAAAGCTACACCCTGCAACATATATTGGTAAAGGGAAATTAGAAGAACTACGTGTATTATCCGAAGAACTTGAGCCAGATCTCATTATCATTAACGATGAATTAACACCAAGCCAGCTTCGTAATTTACAAGAAGTATTGCCAGGGCGGGTACTTGATCGTACTCAATTGATTTTGGATATTTTTGCACAACGAGCTAAATCGAAGGAAGGTAAACTCCAAGTAGAGCTAGCTCAGTTACAATATTTACTCCCACGTCTTGCTGGTCAAGGTATTGCTTTGTCTCGTCTTGGGGCTGGGATTGGTACTCGTGGTCCTGGTGAATCAAAACTCGAATCAGATCGAAGGCATATAAGACGTAGAATAGATGAGATAAAAAAGCAGCTACAAGTCATTGTGGAACATCGAGAGCGTTATCGAGAAAGGAGAAAACGAAATAATACGTTTCAAATTGCAATAGTTGGATATACAAATGCGGGCAAATCAACTTTATTTAATCGACTATCTATAGCGGAATCATATGAAGAAAATCAGTTGTTTGCAACCCTGGATCCAATGACAAGAAAAATAGTATTACCAAGTGGTTATTCAGCAATTATTACAGATACAGTTGGTTTTATTCAAGAGCTTCCTACTGCACTTATTGCTGCATTTCGCTCCACGCTAGAAGAAGTTCGTGATGCGGATTTATTACTACATGTAGTGGATAGCCCAAATCCAGATTACGAAAACCATGAAAGAACAGTACATGATTTATTAGCAGAGTTAGAAATGAACCATATACCACAATTAACGGTGTACAATAAAGCAGATGAAAAACACTCAGACTTTGTACCTAGTTCAGTAAATAGAATTATCATGAGTGCATTAAATGATAATGACCGATCTCAGTTAAAGGGAAAAATAGAAGAAATAGCTATCCAAAATATGAAATTTTATCATGTTGAAATACCTGCTGATGAAGGTAGGTTATTATCCGTTCTAAAAAATGACACAATTATGCGAGAATTAGTTTTTGTAGAGGAAAATCAATCTTATAAATGTAAAGGATATGTAAAAGCAACCCATCCTGTTACAGGATCATTGGGGTTATATGGAGTTTAAAGGAGTTTAGACAGAAGTGGAGCAATTATTTCAATATAATCATAAATTACAACCTTTGTTAGAAGAAGTTGAAAGTCAAATTTCTACTATTCATCGAAATATAGATAAAATGATTGAAGTAAATCAATACAGAGTATTAAAAAGTTTTCAAACACATCGTGTAAATGATACATATTTTACTCCTTCTACAGGATATGGATATGGAGATATAGGTAGAGATACATTAGAAAAAATATATGCAGATGTGTTTGGAGCAGAAGCTGGTTTAGTTAGATCACAAATTATTTCTGGAACTCATGCTATTTCGATTGCATTATTTGGGGTATTACGCCCTGGAGATGAACTATTATATATTACCGGAAAACCGTATGATACACTCGAAGAAGTAGTAGGGATTCGAGGAACGAATAATGGATCATTAAAAGAGTTTGGCATTGATTATAATTGTGTAGATTTACAGGAAAACGGTAGTATTGATTTTGCAGCAGTTCAAGCAGCGATAAAAGAAAATACAAAAGTGATCGGGATACAACGTTCAAAAGGCTATGCTACAAGACCATCGTTCACTATTTCAGAAATAAAGGACATGATTGATTTTGTAAAAGAAATTAATCCAAATGTGATAGTTTTCGTGGACAATTGCTATGGGGAGTTTGTTGAAGAGCTTGAGCCATGTCATGTGGGAGCGGACCTAATGGCTGGCTCCCTCATTAAAAATCCTGGTGGAGGAATCGTGAAATCTGGAGGTTATATTGTAGGGAAACAAGAATTAGTAGATGCCTGCTCTTATCGTATGACTTCTCCAGGAATTGGAAATGAAGCTGGAGCCTCCTTATATAGCTTATTAGAAATGTACCAAGGTTTTTTCCTAGCACCTCATGTGACAGGACAAGCTTTAAAGGGAGCAGTATTTACTTCAGCTCTATTAGAAAAAGTGGGATTAAATACTTCACCTAAGTGGGATGATAAGAGAACAGATTTAATTCAATCTGTCCAATTTGATAACGCTGATATGATGATAGAATTTTGTCAAGCAATCCAATTTGCTTCCCCAGTAGATTCATATGTAACACCATATCCAAGTTATATGCCTGGTTATGAAGATGATGTTATCATGGCAGCAGGAGCATTTATTCAAGGGGCAAGTATTGAACTATCTGCTGATGGACCAATCAGACCCCCTTATACTGCTTATGTTCAAGGAGGTTTAACTTTTGCTCATGTAAAGATTGCAATTGTAACTGCATTGGATAGATTAATTGAAAAAGGTTTAATTACTATATAATTCGTGTATATATTTTATGTATGTGAAAAATTTTTCTGTATTTTTTCATGATTTTTTTGTAAAATCTTAAAGTACATTCTTCAAATGCAAATGATAAAAGTCCAAGTTGAAGTGATGTAACTTAATTAACTAGGGGGACTTTAGAAAAAATGGGTAAGTTAACGAAAGACCGCATCAAGCAATTAGCAGAAGAACAAAATGTTAAATTTATTCGGTTGCAATTTACCGATATCTTAGGCACTGTCAAGAATGTAGAGATCCCAATAAGCCAATTAGAAAAAGCATTAGACAATAAAATGATGTTTGATGGTTCATCTATTGAAGGGTTTGTTCGGATTGAAGAATCTGATATGTATTTGTATCCTGATTTGGATACATGGGTAGTATTTCCGTGGACTGCTGAAAAGGGGAAAGTAGCAAGATTAATTTGTGATGTATACAACTCGGATTTAAAACCATTTGCAGGAGACCCACGCAGTAATTTAAAAAGAATCTTAAAAGAGATGGAAGGGTATGGTTTTTCTAGCTTTAATCTTGGACCAGAACCTGAATTCTTTTTATTTAAACTAGATGAAAATGGTGACCCGACATTAGAATTAAATGATCATGGTGGATATTTTGATCTCGCTCCAACTGATCTAGGGGAAAATTGTCGTCGTGATATAGTACTAGAGTTAGAGGAAATGGGCTTTGAAATCGAGGCTTCTCATCATGAAGAGGCACCTGGGCAACATGAGATTGATTTCAAATACGCTGATGCAATTGCAGCATGCGACCAGATTCAAACATTTAAATTAGTGGTAAAAACAATAGCACGTAAACACGGACTACACGCAACATTCATGCCCAAGCCTTTATTTGGAGTTGCTGGGTCTGGTATGCACTTTAATATGTCCTTATTTAAAGACGATGAAAATGCTTTTTATGATGAAAACGGAAAATTACAAATGAGTGAAACTGCTTTTCAATTCTTAGCAGGAATACTAAAGCATGCACCAGGATTTACTGCTGTTACTAATCCTACAATTAACTCTTATAAGAGATTAGTACCTGGCTATGAGGCACCTTGTTACATTGCATGGTCTGCACAAAATAGAAGTCCTTTAATTAGGATTCCTTCTTCACGCGGGATGAGTACACGGATTGAAGTGAGAAGTGTTGATCCAACAGCAAATCCGTATTTAGCAATGGCTGTGCTTTTAAAAGCAGGCTTAAGTGGGATTGAAGATAAATTAACACCTCCACATCCAGTCGATCGTAATATTTATACAATGAACAAACATGAAAGAATGGTGGAAGGGGTTCACGATTTACCGTCTAATTTACACGAAGCAGTTATGGCTCTAAAAGAAGATGAAGTAATTAAAGCGGGGCTAGGACATCACATTTTTGAAAACTTTGTGGAAGCGAAAGAAATTGAATGGGATATGTTCCGTACTCAAGTCCATCCTTGGGAAAGAGAGCAGTATTTAAAACAATATTAATTGTTGAGTATTAGATAAGATTGTATTTGAACCACTAGCCAAACTATTTCTTGAATTTTTTCAAGTTAGTTTGGCTTTCTTTTAAAATATTCAGCCTCATTATCTAAGAAACAATATATTAAGGACATTTCCAATTATTCCGAATTAATTCGATATTTTATTACAATATTCGTATATTTATTGAACAAGGAAAATAGTTGTGATAAAATTAACTGTACTTTCAAGTGGTACATAATTCTTTTTAGCAGGGACAGTTTATACTCTTTGAGAGGTAAACTGTCCCTGCTAATATATGATAATTGCTGCATGAATTAGTAAATAGCGCTTTAAAATTTTCCTCATATGGCTGCTGTTTATATTGAAAATTTAGTAGATAAAGATACGCATCATTGGGAATAGGAGGATGATTTATGATTGAAACAATCGACAACAACGCTAAGTTAAGAAGTGATGTGAAAAAGCTAGGAAATATTCTTGGAGAGATTCTCATTCATCATGGTGGGATGGAGCTTTTCAATAAAGTTGAAACAATTCGTGAGCTAACAAAAACTTTAAGAAAAGAATATAACCAAGAGACATATAACGAACTAAAGAATGAAATAAGTTCATTAGAACCACCTATGCGTCAATATGTTATTCGTGCTTTTTCAATTTATTTTCACTTGATTAATATTGCAGAACAAAATCATAGAATACGTAGGAGAAAGCAATACTTACTCGAAGAAAATAGCTACCAAAAATATTCATTAGAAGATGCTGTTTCGAGAGTGAAGGAGTATGATCTTTCCAAAGATGCTCTAGAGGAAGTATTAAATGACTTATCTATCGAACTAATTATTACTGCACATCCTACAGAAGCAACAAAAAGATCTGTTTTAGAAATTCAAAAAAGAATTTCCAATATTTTAATACAACTTGATAGCAATAACCTCACCAAAAAAGACCGTATCAACTTAGAAGATAGCTTATTCAATGAAGTAACGGCTTTATGGCAAACAGATGAATTAAGACATCGCAAACCGAAAGTACTCGATGAAGTTAGAAATGGTTTGTACTATTTTGATGAAACATTGTTTGACATTATACCTTCCGTACATGAAGAATTAGAATTGCAATTAAATGAAACTTTCACAGATCATAAATTTGAAGTACCGAATTTCTTGCATTTTGGTTCTTGGATCGGTGGAGACAGGGATGGAAATCCTAATGTAACTACTGATATCACTTGGACTACTTTGAATTTACAACGTGAACTTGTCCTTAAGAAATACGATGAGTCACTAGTTGAATTAATGAAGCGATTCAGTCAGTCAACAAATCGAGTTGAAGTTAGCAAGGAACTAATTGAATCTGTTGTGAAAGAAGAACAAAACTACTTACAGGAAGAAGAAAGATGGCAAATTGATTCGGAAATATACCGTCGAAAATTTGCGATTATCATTAAACGTATTCGTGAAGTAGGAAAATCAAATGTTGGCTATCGTACCGCTGAAGAATTTCTAAATGATTTATTACAAGTAAAAAATAGCGCAGAAATGCATCAGCCACTTAATCATAGGTTAAAAGCAATCCGTAGATTAATTAGACAAGTAGAATTGTTTGGTTTTCATTTAGCAACATTAGATATACGAAATCATAGCGGAGAGCATGAGGCTGCAGTAAATGAAATGTTGAGAGCTGTTGGAATTGCGGATAATTATTCTGCTATGTCCGAAGCTGAAAAACAAGCAACTCTACAAAATGTGTTAACAGACCCTCGACCATTGTTATTATTTGAGGGCGGGTACACAAAAGAAACAGAAGAAGTTATTAAAGTATTTAAAATGATAAGAAATGCACATAAAGAATTTGGTAAGCGATCCATTGAAGTTTATTTAATAAGTATGACTCAGGCACCAAGTGATTTATTAGAAGTTCTAGTACTTGCTAAAGAAGCTGGAATTTACCGTCTTCATGCCGATGGAACAGTGGAAAGTGATCTTCATATTGCTCCATTACTAGAAACGATTGATGATTTAATTGCTGGACCAAAGATTATGAAACAGCTTTTTGAAATGAAAGCTTATCGAAACCACCTTGAAAAACGAGGAAACCATCAAGAGATTATGCTTGGATATTCTGATGGAAGTAAAGACGGTGGTACACTAACAGCTAACTGGAAACTATTTAAAGCACAACAAGAAATCCATAACATGGCACGTGAACATAATATTAGATTGAAATTTTTCCATGGTCGTGGTGGATCACTTGGTCGTGGTGGTGGTTCCTTAAATACAAGTATTCTTTCCCAACCAGTAGAAACATTGGGCGATGGTGTGAAGATTACAGAGCAAGGAGAGGTTTTATCTTCCCGTTATTTACTAGAAGATATTGCTTATCGTAATTTAGAACAGGCTGCATCTGCTTTATTAGAGGCATGTGCACGCTCTAGATCCTCCGAGCTAGTAAATTTACGTGAAAAAGAATGGGAAGATGCAATGGAGGAAATCTCCAAGTATGCATTAAGAAAATATCAGTCCCTCGTTTTTGAGGATCAAGATTTCTTAACGTATTTTAACCAAGCAACTCCTTTGAATGAAATTGGTGCGTTAAATATTGGGTCTAGACCAATGAGTAGGAAAAATAGTCAACGTTTTGAGGATTTGCGCGCAATTCCATGGGTGTTTGCATGGACGCAATCTAGACAAATGGTGCCTGCATGGTTTGCTGCTGGAACAGGAATCGAATCCTTTATTAATCAGGATCCATCCAATTTAGAATTGCTACAAGCGATGTATAAAAAATGGCCATTCTTCCGATCCACTATTAATAACCTGCAAATGGCATTAATGAAGGCAGACATTGCGACAGCTAAGGAATATTTAACATTAGTTGAAGATCAAAATATAGCTCAAAGAATATTCAATACCATTTCGGACGAATATAATCGTACTCGAAATATGTTATTAAAGATTACTGGAAATTCAGAATTGCTTGATCACACTCCGAATATCCAAGAATCTGTTTATAGAAGGAATCCTTATGTAGATCCTTTGAATTTCTTACAAGTAGATTTAATTAAGAAACTTCGTGAAACTGATCAGCCATCGGAAGATCTCGTCACGGAAGTATTACTTACAATTAATGGCGTAGCCGCTGGTCTTGTAAATACTGGTTGATGTAAATAAAAAACACTCTTGTGACTTTCGATATTCACAAGGGTGTTTTTTTGTTCAATATATTCCTCTTTATACTCCTTTATCAATTTTTAATCATAGTCTATTAATTTGTTCATATAAATAAGTATAAATCACAATTAATGTAAGGAATGAAGACGATGATAAAAATTGCTGCCCGATCTTCTCTATTAATCATAAGTATATTTTGCCTTGTTGCTATCATCGCTGTTTCCAGTGTGAGAATAAGCTTCTTCTCTTTTTTAGGTAATGATATCTCAAGGACTGATTCTCTCCTTTATATGATGTCGATGGAAAACCGATCCCTAGAACCAATCATTCCAAATAAAATGGATAGTTCATTAAGTAAAAATGCATTGAGATTATTCACTAATATTAATTTAGTAGATTTAAAAACGTATTTAATAAGCGAAATCCCTGGTTTAGATGCAGCTACACCAAAAATCCTTATTGCTGGTGAAGGTACAGATTTTACAAATCTACCAATCGAATCACCACCGCCAAAAGATTTAGATATTTGGGGTGATGATATCGATAATAAGGATGATGATGAAAAAGTAGATGATAAAAAACAAGAAACAAAAGATTATAAGGTTTATATATATCATTCGCATGATACAGAATCGTATTTTCCTATGTTAAAAGGGGCAGATACGAACAAACCAAATCTAGCATATAGCAAGGACAAAAACATTACCCAATTTGGAAAGCGACTTGGTAAAAAGTTAGAGGAACGAGGTATTAAGACATTAGTAGAAACATCAAGTGTTCAAAAAGAATTAGTGAAAAGAGGAATGAGTTTTGGACAATCTTATACCGTATCACGTGAAATGGTCGTAGAAGCAACAAAGCAAAATAAGGATATAGATTTAGTTTTTGATCTTCATCGTGATTCTGCTAGAAAAAGCGTTACAACCAAAAATATTAAAGGAAAAGATTATGCAAGTGTTTTATTTGTAGTAGGAACAGGACATGCAAACTTTAAAGAAAACTTAGATTTAGCTGATAAACTTCATAAGTTACTAGAAAAGAAGTATTCTGGTTTATCTAGAGGTGTTTTTGAAAAAGAAAGAAAGAATGGTAATAACGGAATTTACAATCAAGATTTAAGTGAGGGTTCAATGTTAATTGAAATAGGAGGTATTGATAATACACAAGAGGAGTTAAATCGTACTGTAGACGCATTAGCTGACGTCATAAGTGAGTATTATTGGGGAGAAGCTGTAGAAGTGAGTAAATAATAAAAAGGAGCCTTATCAAATACGAACATGAATGATGAAGGCTCTATTTTTATCTTTAATGAATTACATTACGATATAGTCCAATTACTTTTCCTAAAATAGAAACTTCTCGTAAAATAATCGGTTCCATATTAGCATTTTCCGGTTGTAGGCGGAAATAGTCTTTTTCTTTAAAGAATCGCTTAACAGTTGCTTCATCCTCGTCCGTCATTGCAACTACAATTTCACCATTATTGGCAGTATGTTGTTGACGTACAATGACATAATCTCCATCTAGAATACCAGCTTCAATCATACTCTCACCTACGATTTCTAACATAAAAACTTGCTCATCCGTAGGTACAAGCTGTTCTGGAAGAGGGAAGTATTCCTCAATATTTTCAATAGCAGATATAGGTAAACCAGCTGTAACTTTTCCGACTAACGGTACATTCACAGTGTTTTGTTTTGGGATATTGTCTTCTTCCAGCTGTAATACTTCAATTGCTCTCGGCTTTGTTGGGTCTCTTCGAATAAGTCCTTTACTTTCCAACCTAGCCAAATGCCCGTGAACAGTGGAACTAGAAGCAAGTCCAACAGCTTCTCCGATTTCACGGACAGAAGGTGGATATCCCTTTGATTTTACTTCTTGTTTTATAAAATCAAGAATATCTTGCTGTCTTTTCGATAGTTTAATCAATCTATTTCACTCTCCCTTGAATGACATTCATTTAAACACATTATATCAGACTAGTTAATAATACACAAACATAAGTTCGAATTCTCTGTTGACACAAACCTACGTTCGCATTATAATCAAATTAACGAAAATACGAACAAATATTCGAAAGAGGTTATTTTATGATTACTTTATTGAAAAAAAACTCATATATTATCCTATTCTTTATCATTTCTTTTCTAATGGGCTTATTTATTCTATTTAGTTCAGAACAAAAGGAAAATACGAATGTTAGTATAAAAGTAGAGCAAGGTGATTCTATTTGGTCCATCGCTGAAAACTATGCAGATTCATTAGGGATGTCAACAAATGAAGTAGTACAATTAATAGAAAAAGAGAATAAAATATATAACAAGTCTATTAAAACTGGTGATATAATAACAATTCCTGGTTTACAAATTGATAATAATGACGAATTTCAGATTGCTTATGAATAAATGAAGGTGAAATAATAAATGAAAGTAATTATTTATTGTCGCGTGAGTACGAATAAAGATGTTCAAGAAACATCACTTGAAAGACAAGAGTCAGAATTAATAGCTGCAGCTCATAAATGGAATTTTTCTATTGATAGTATAATAAAAGATAAGGCCAGTGGATATGAATTAGATCGCCCAGGTGTATTTACGATGTTAGAGAAGATAAAAGTAGATCCTCAAATACAGGGAGTACTGATTCAGGACGAAACTAGATTAGGAAGAGGCAATGCTAAGATTGCGCTACTCCATTGCTTAATGAAAGAAGATATACAAGTTTATAATTATTCGCAAAATGGTGAGTTAATCATTTCAGAAGCAGATTCCATGGTCCTTAATATAGTTAGCATGGTAGAAGAATACCAAAGGAAACTCCATAATTTAAAGATTCAACGTGGCATGAAAAGGGCTGTTGAGAAAGGCTATAGACCTGAAAGAAATTTAAAAAATAGAGGTAATCTAGATGGTCGCGAACGAAAAGACATACCAATCGAAGAAATCGTTAGATTAAGAAATAATAACTTGACATTTGCTGACATAGCTGCAACTTTAAGAGGTTTTGGGTATGATGTTTCAAAAGCTACTGTCCATAGACGTTTTCAAGAATATTTAAACAATAGTAATTTGAAAGCTTAATGATATATGGGGTTGAAAAATATCCCAATTCTATGTAAAGTTCAGATCAGTTGTGATCTGTGCTTTTTTTTAGTACCATATTTTTGTGCCAACTAACAGTTAGGCAATAACGTTAAAGGAGTCTTTCTATGCTATCTAAAGAAAAATTACAAAGAATAAATGAATTAGCAAAAAAGGCAAAAGAAGGTAGCCTTACAAAAGAGGAGGCGAAGGAACAATCCAAATTAAGAGGGGAATATTTACAGACATTTCGGTCTTCAATGAAGCAAACAATAGAAAATGTCCGTATTTTTGATGAGACTGGGGAAGACGTAACACCTCAGAAAGTTAAAGATATTCAAGCTAAAAAGAAACTTCATTAATTAAATTATGAATAAATGTTAAACAAAATTATATATTTTCTAACTTTTTTCATTTTCAATACGGAAAATAGTTGTCTAATCGACAAAATATCCTTATGATAGTAATGAGGAAACTATAGAAAGGTTGTTGTTGTTATGTTTAATGAAACTGATCAATTAGCTGTAAACACAATTAGAACTCTTTCAATTGATGCAATTGAAAAGGCTAATTCAGGACATCCTGGTTTACCAATGGGTGCTGCACCAATGGCATACACATTATGGACTCGTTTTATGAACCATAATCCAAAAAACCCAAATTGGTTTAACCGTGATAGATTTGTTCTTTCTGCTGGTCATGGATCAATGCTACTATATAGCTTGCTTCATTTATCTGGTTATGGTTTAGACATGGAAGAGATTAAAAACTTCCGTCAATGGGGAAGTAAAACTCCTGGACATCCTGAGTATGGCCATACACCTGGTGTTGAGGCGACAACTGGTCCATTAGGACAAGGTATTGGGATGGCTGTTGGGATGGCAATGGCTGAACGTCATTTAGCATCTGTTTACAATAAAGATGGCTATAACTTAGTAGACCATTATACATATGCTCTATGTGGAGATGGCGACTTAATGGAAGGTGTTGCTTCAGAAGCAGCTTCATTAGCAGGGCACCTACAATTAGGTAAACTAGTTGTACTATATGATTCTAATGACATTACACTTGATGGAGAACTAGATAAATCATTCTCTGAAAGTGTTGCTGATCGTTTTAAATCATATGGATGGCATTATATCCGTGTCGAAGATGGAAATAACTTTGAAGAAATTGCTAAAGCAATTGAATCTGCGAAAGCGGAAACATCTAAACCAACAATGATTGAAGTAAAAACTGTAATTGGTTATGGTTCTCCAAACAAGTCAGGTAAAGCTGATGTTCATGGTGCACCACTTGGTGAAGATGAAATGAAGCTTACAAAAGAATATTATAAATGGACATTTGAAGAAGATTTCCATGTACCTTCTGAGGTATATGAAATTTTTGAAAATAAAGTTGTTCAACACGGAAAAGCAAAAGAAAATGAATGGGATCAACTTTTTGAAAATTACAAGAAAGAAAATCCTGAACTAGCAGCACAATTTGAAGTTGCCGTTTCTGGTGAACTACCAGAAGGTTGGGATCAAGCTGTTCCTGTTTACGAGGAAGGCAAGAGCTTAGCAACAAGAGCTTCAAGTGGTGAAGTTTTAAATGCAATTAGTAAAAATCTTCCATCGTTAATAGGTGGAGCTGCTGACCTTGCAGGATCAAATAAAACTGCAATTAATGGCGAATCAGATTTTAGTGCAGAAAACTATGCTGGAAGAAATATTTGGTTTGGTGTAAGAGAATTTGGTATGGGTGCTGCGATGAATGGTATGGCATTGCATGGTGGAGTTAAAGTATTTGGAGGTACTTTCTTCGTATTCTCTGATTATTTACGTCCTGCAATCCGTCTTGCTGCACTAATGGGATTACCAGTAACATACGTATTTACACATGATAGTATTGCAGTAGGGGAAGATGGTCCAACACATGAACCTGTAGAGCAACTTGCATCTCTACGTGCTATGCCAGGACTTTCCATTATCCGACCAGGTGATGCGAACGAAACAGCAGCAGCATGGCGTCTAGCAGTTCAATCAAAAAATAAACCAACTGCTCTTGTATTAACACGTCAAAATCTACCTACCTTACCAGGAACTGCTGAAAAAGCATATGAAGGTGTAGAAAAAGGAGCATATATTGTATCACCTGCATCTGGAAACAATGTAGATGCACTGTTACTAGCAACTGGTTCTGAAGTTAGCCTAGCTGTTGAAGCGCAAAAAGAGCTTGCAAGCAAAGGGATTAATGTATCCGTTGTAAGTATGCCATCTTGGGATCGCTTTGATGCACAATCAAAAGAGTACAAGGATTCTGTACTTTCACCAACTGTGAAAAAACGTCTAGCTATTGAAATGGGAGCTTCTTTTGGCTGGCATAAATACATTGGCGATGAAGGCGATGTTATTGCTATTGATCGTTTTGGTGCATCTGCTCCAGAAAAAGTTATTTTACCTGAATATGGATTCTCCGTAAGTAATGTAGTAGAGAAAGTTACTACATTAGTTCAAAAATAATAATATAAACATGAAGAGAGGATATTTTCCTCTCTTTTTTTTGTTTTTTTGCAGGAAATAAAACATTTTTAAAGAATAATTATCAATAAGTACAC
Organism: Lederbergia graminis; assembly: GCF_042655485.1. Taxonomy (NCBI): domain Bacteria; kingdom Bacillati; phylum Bacillota; class Bacilli; order Caryophanales; family Bacillaceae; genus Lederbergia; species Lederbergia graminis. The sequence goes on along the minus strand of NZ_JBHSMC010000001.1, from coordinate 520,593 downwards.
TATTAGACATTATTTTCAACGAACCTCGTCTACAATGATAGTAAAGATGACAGAGGAGTGATAATCTATGATGAGAGTCTATCTTATTTATTTAATAGAAGATGAATTTGCTGAATACTTTTATGGTCGAGAAAATAAATTTGTAGAACTTTTTATTGCTCAGTCAAAAGAAAAAGGGGCATTACAAACTGTTGTTCAAAAACAAATTCAATACATAACAAAACCCCTCCCATATTTGGAATTGCATAAACATTTATCACACTTCGTTCAAAGAAAAGAATTTTATATTAAAGGAAAAGTATACTGTGTTAGAACAAATAGTGATGAAGAAGGTGCGGAATTAACTGTAGGAGAAAGAAGTCTGCAATTAAAAGCATGGGGAGGTTATTCCGCTGAATCTGCTTTTTTTGAAGCATTGCGCAAATTCGATGGCCGTTTTCTAGCAATGGATATGGAACATAATCAATATGGTTGGGTAAAACCAATAAAAGAGAGGAAATTCGTTTGAATTATCGTTGTCGATTATTGTAAATTAGTTGTGGATTTAGTAAACTGAGGTGTAGACAACTTGAAGGAGGAAAACGTATGTGGTATTGGTATCTTTTAACCGGCATTTTAGCTCTTGTAGCTGGTGTAGCCCTCGGGTTCTTTATTGCCCGTAAATATATGATGACATATTTAAAAAAGAATCCACCTATTAATGAACAAATGCTGAAAATGATGATGATGCAAATGGGTATGAAGCCATCACAAAAGAAAATCAATCAAATGATGCAAGCAATGAATAAACAAATGAAATAATAAAAAGGTTGCTTTATAAGCAACCTTTTACCTATTTCATTTTGTTAGAACTGTCTTTATGAATATACCCATATGGGTGAATTCTTCATTAAAAAGGTAGTTTTCAAATTAGTTTTATCTTTTGTATTTTCGTAACTAAACCACTTTTTCTGATGAAAGTTTATCAAGAAAGGTGGTTTTTATTATGTCATTGTAGTGTTTGTTGCACATTTGATTTACCTGAAAATAACTTCCATTGTGACTATTATGAATTACTTGTTAATGGTAAAATAGACCTAAGTTATAGAAAAATGTCGGGGTTTACTACTAATAATTTTAATGAGATAAATCAGAGGATAATAGAGTGCTATGACAGAATTTAATTACCTCTTATAAATAATAATGAATGAAATTATTGTACATAAGGAAGTGATAAAATGTGAAGAAGTCTTTTCAAATCACAGGTATTATTTTGTTATTAGTATTTATTACTACCTATACTATATATAAAGAACATGAAAACGAAGAAAAAAAAATTAACAATATTGTTGGCCTTGGTAGTTCACTAGGAACTTTAAAAGAAAAATATGGAAATGCCAAATATATATCAGGAGGTTATTTTTTTGAGGCTGAGCACATCTTTGTGTCTACTCCAATAACTTCTACAAATGAGGAGCTCGTTGCACATCTTTCCATCAATTTTGAGTCCACTGACAATCCATTTAGAACGCTAGATGAAGTGTTAGAATTAGGGAACACTTTAATACCACCAGATGCTGTAAAAAAACGCCAGAATGATTTTATTATAAATGAAGATTATACGGAAACTATTATTGAGTATAAAAGTGTCCAGTTAGCAAAGTTAATTAATAATCAAGAATTATATGGTGATGCTGAAATTGGAACCTTTGTTTTACACCTAGTTAAGTATACTGGCAATGAATTGGACGTAGGTTATACTGAACTAACAATTAGTACTGGTAACCCATACCGTGAAAGATATAAAGGTTATGATTTTTTTTATTAGCTCTGTTAAACGCTGTTGTTGATTTTCGCTCCTGTACACTCGCTTTCCGCGGGCACGGCCTCAGCTAACTTGGCAAAGAAAAACCGCTTTGCCAAGTGGATCTTCGGCTCGTGCTGTTCCCGCTGGAGTCTCGTGTACATCCGCTACAATCAACTAAGTTGTTAACAACAATGAACTTTAACAGAGTCTTTCTATTAAAGAATGAAATGATAGAGGTTTTTTTATGGTCAATGAAAAATCTAATGAGTCTATAATGGCTGGGTATCCATTGGAACCTTTTTTTATGGAAATAGCTTTCACACAAGGTTCACACTAACTTGTGTGAAATTTGGTAGAATGGTGATATAAGTTTTGGAGGTGTCATTTTATTTGGCTGAAAATATAAATATATTTATTGCTTTTGGTGCAGGCTTTTTAAGTTTTATTTCACCTTGCTGCTTACCTTTATACCCAGCGTTCTTATCTTATATAACTGGTATGTCTGTAAGTGACTTGAAAAATGAAAATGCGATGTTTAGAAAACGAAGTATGTTACATACGCTCTTTTTCTTACTAGGGTTTTCGGTTATATTTATAGCTTTAGGATTTGGTTCTTCCTTTATCGGAACTGTTTTTCAAGACTATCAAGACTTGATTAGGCGAATAGGGGCCATTTTTATTGTTTTATTTGGTTTAATAATAGCCGGTGTTTTATCTCCAGAATTTTTAATGAAGGATCGTCGCTTTGAATTTAAGAATCGTCCTGCTGGATATATTGGTACATCATTAATAGGAATGGCATTTGCTGCCGGCTGGACGCCTTGTACAGGTCCTATTTTAATGGTTGTATTAAGTCTTGCAGCAACTAATCCTGGTTCGGGAATGTTCTATATGATTGCGTACACATTAGGATTTGCGATACCATTCTTTATTTTATCTTTCTTTATTGGCAGAATGAATTGGATTCGCAAACACAATGTGAAGATCATGAAAATTGGCGGAATCATCATGATCATTGTTGGTATTATATTATTTTTTGATGGTTTAACATTAATCATTAGTTTTTTCTCGTTGTTCTTCGGTGATTTTACTGGTTTCTAAGGAAAGAAAAATGCAGCTCAATAAAAGAGCTGCATTTTTTATTGTTCAAATAAATGTTCGTAAGGCGAAACATCTATTTTTAATTCATCTAATTTTTTTCGTAAAAATTTATGATCACGTTTCGGTGTTGCGATTATGTACCCTCTAATTATCACGTCAGTATCAATCCTCTTTAACTTTTCATTTAAAGCTAATTCACCAATTTTACCAGCAATTTTTTGCCTAGCAATATCTCGAAATAGCTCTGGTACAGGACTGACAAGTTCATCTAGTAATTCTTTCTCCTCATCATTCCAAAGCTTACTAGTTTTACTAACATAATATTCTTCCCAATCCATATCGGATTTTCCATCTGCTTTAGGTAGACGTTTTAAAAACTTTCGAAACATAAAGAAGCCACCAATGGCAAAAAATGTTATTAATACGACTGTCCAAAACAAAATAAACCATAAAAACCAACCATCAAGTTGCATTACTTTCACCTCTCTTAACCCAAACCAGTCCCTTTTATTATAGCCAATACAAAATCGGAATGACAAGTAAACAAGGATAAACGTATTAGTAATAACGCTAGTTTTCATAAATATGACATCTTTTATATTTTAGGGTGTCTTTTATCGTAGTTCATTTCTATATAAACAGTGAGAGGGGGTGAACAGCATGGCAAATGCAGTATTAAAAGCATCAAGATTAAGGTTGATTTTTGATTATGGTTTTGATGAAGACAACAAGCCTGTGTATAAGAGTAAGACATACAATAATATTCGCCAAGAAGCAGATGCTGATCAGCTATATCAAGCAGCTCAAGCAATTGGTAGCTTGAAAGCAGAGGCGATATGGGAGATTGAGCGTAATGACACACTAAATATTGATGAATAACTACATGTTATGTAATAGAAAGGAGGTGGCAATATGAAAGTATTAGAATTAATTTTCCTTACTGATTTAGGAAAAACTACAAGAATTACAGTAGACGATCCACAAGAACCGATTGACACAGAAGCGGTAAAATCAGCAATGCAATCTATCATTGAGTCAAATGTGTTTATCGATAGTGACGGTAACTCTTATAGTGAAATAAAAGGTGCGCGTCTCGTGGAACGAAGCGTAACGGAATACGAGATATTATAATAAATGAGGAGCTGTCCAAGTACAATGATACTTCTTAGGACAGCTCCTTTTATTTCAAAACGAAGGAGATGATAATCATCGATCAGGTATTACCCTTTATTAGTGAAGTAGGATTTCCAATTATCGTGACATTTTATCTTTTGTATCGAATTGAAGCGAAATTAGAGTCTGTTATTCAATCTATTCAAAGTCTACCTGAGAAAATGCAACGTCTATAACCTGGAAAGAGGAGCCAACTATGTTAAATAGTTGGCTATTTACTTGTCTAGCTGTTTGCTATAATAGTAGAAAAGACTTAAATGAGGTGATGAAGAGTGAAATTTATCCATACTGCAGATTGGCATCTTGGAAAACTAGTCCATGGTGTATATATGACAGATGAACAAAGAACGATTCTAAATCAGTTTATACAATTAGTTGCAGATGAAAAGCCAGATGCTGTAGTCATTGCAGGTGATTTGTATGACCGCTCTGTTCCTCCTACAGAAGCAATTGAACTTTTAGAAAATACGTTATTTAAAATAAACATAGACTTACAAACTCCTATTTTATCGATATCAGGTAATCATGATAGTGCGGAGCGTTTATCATTTGGTTCTTCTTGGTATCGCCACAGTAAAATGTTCATACATGGAAAAATCCAAGACAGCTTTAAACCGATTCATATCAATGGAGTTAATTTTTATTTAGTACCTTACACTGAGCCGGGAATCGTAAGACATTATTTTGATGATTCTTCCATCCACTCCCATGATGACGCGATGCGTAGAATTGTTAATGAAATCGAAACAACGATAGCATATCGCGAACCGAATGTTTTTGTTGGCCATGCTTTTGTATTAGGTGGTTTAACAAGTGAATCAGAACGTACGTTATCTGTAGGCGGGTCAGGATGTGTATCTGCAGAAACTTTCTCCCCATTTGCTTATACTGCATTAGGTCATCTCCATAGTCCAGACGCAATTAAGCATGAAACAGTGTATTATTCAGGCTCCTTATTAAAGTATTCTTTTTCTGAAGTAAAACAAAAGAAAAGTGTTTCCATAGTTGAAATCGACGAAAATGGTTCTTTTCATATCGAAAGAAAAAGTTTAATGCCAGATAAAGATATGCGTGAAATAAGTGGATATATAGATGAATTGTTAGATCCTGCATTTTATCAAAAACAAAAAGTAGACGATTATTTAAAAGTCACATTATTAGATGAAGGTGCTATTTTAGATCCGATAAATAAACTGAGAAAAGTATATCCTAACATACTTCATCTTGTGAAAAGAATTGATCAATATGATGCTAAACACAAACAGACTTATGAAGTAGGTAATCATAAACAAAAATCAGAAATTGAACTGTTTACTGATTTTTACCAGCAAATGACATCAAGTGAATTTACTGAAGAAAAGAAGGAATTGATTTCAAATATAGTGGATGAGCTGCGAAGAGAGGTTGAGCACGTATGAGGCCATTAATGTTAAGGATGCAAGCTTTTGGTCCATATGCAGGAGAACAATTGATTGATTTTACGAAACTAGGAAATAGGACGATGTTTGTTATCTCAGGGAAAACAGGCTCTGGAAAGACAACGATATTTGATGGAATTAGTTTCGCAATTTATGGGAAAGCAAGTGGCGATGATCGCGCTAGTTCTGACTTAAGAAGTCAATTCGCGCAAGATGAAGTTTTAACAGAAGTATCTTTACAATTTTCTCTAAAAGGAAAAATATACTATATTATTCGGTCGCCACAGCAAGAAAAAAAGAAAACTCGCGGTGAAGGATATACTGTAATTAATGCGAAAGCAGAACTTTATGAAATAAATGATAATGGCGAACAACAATTACTTGCTGCAAACGTCAGAGATACAGATGAAAAAATAAAAGAAATTATTGGGTTAGATGCAAACCAATTTAAACAAATTTTAATGATCCCACAAGGGGAATTCAGAAAATTATTAACCTCAGATAGCCGTGAAAAAGAAGTGATATTACAACGACTCTTCCATACCGAGTTATATAAAAAAATAGAAGAAAAACTGAAGGAAAATGCTAATGTATTAAAAAGGCAAGTAGATAGTGGGGGTAAAGAAAGAGAACGATTATTAAAGGGTATAGTCTTTGAGGAAAATGAAGAATTAGAAAATGCACTTCTAGAAGAAAGTTTAAATGACACATATATTCTTGAACTTCTCAGTGAACAATTAGAAAAAATGTACAAACAATCTAATCAATTAACTATAAAGATAGAGCAAGAGAAGTTGAAGCGGGATGAAGCAAAACGGCAAGTAGATGCTGCTGAAGATTTGTTAAAACAATTTAGGGTACTGGAAGAATTGAAATCAAAGAAAATAATATTAATGAATAGGCAACAAGAAATAGACAAGTACTCATTAGATATTGAGCGGGCTCAAAAAGCAAATAAACTTCAAAACCAAGAAGAGCTTTGTCATCGTATCAAGAAAGAGCTTGATGGATATAAGAAAATGTTAGAAAAAGAAGATACTGCTTTGAAAAACATGGAACATCAGTGGAAGATTGCACGTGAAAATCTATTAAAAGAAGAGCAACAAATCCAAGTAAGAGATGAATTAAAAAGTGAATTATTGAAATTACAGTCGTTGCAAGACGATGTGTACTCCTTTGCAACACGTCATAATGAACTTAGAAAAATAGAAGTTGAGTGGAATAAATGTCAACATTCTATTGAAACTGAAAAAATAAAAAACGAGAAAAATCAAAAAGAATTAAATGAAAAACGAACTAAACTGGAGAGTTTAAAAGAATTAAAAATATCAACATTTGAATTAGAAAGTCAAGCAACAACGATGGAGAACATAATAAAATCGTTAAATAGTTTATTAGAAATTACGGAAAAATCAAGCCGATTAGAAACAAAAGTGAAAGAGTTATCTATGGAATTATCAGGTATCAAGAGTGCATTAACGGACGCACAAGCTACTTTAGATGATATAGAGGATAGATGGCTTAAAGGACAAGCTGGGCATTTGGCAGCATCCTTATCTGAAGGAATACCATGCCCTGTCTGTGGATCAACAGATCATCCAAAGATTGCAGAATTAGAATCTGATTTTCCGAATCAAGAAGATGTAAAAGCAGCAAAAAGAAGAGTGGATGAACTTCAAAAACAACAGACATCATTAGAAAGTGTACTAGTGAAATATAATACAGAATATGAAATGACGATTGAAAATAGAAATGAATTACAGCAAATTATTTTGACTTCCATCCCTTCATTTAAACTGGAAGATACAAAAAATCATCAATATTATTATAATGATAAGATCAAGAAACTTCGATTCGAATTAAGTAACTTTCAAAATGATCTGAAACAAATACCATTAATGGAAAAAGCAGTTCAGGAATTGGAAAGTAACGTAACAAATCAAACAGCTAATATGGATAAACTTGTTGAACTAGAGAGAAACCTTTCAATATCTTTTACTCAAGCATCTGCAACGGTACAAAAATTAAGCGAGATGATTCCAGAAGACATAAGAGAAAAAGATAACTACGATCGTAAAGTGGAAAAGTTGCAAAAAAAGTTAACGCTTATGGACCAAAGATTAGAACAAGCTCGGAATACGTATACGAATTTAAATGAAGCTCTTGCACATTTGAAAGGTACAGTAGAGAATATTACTGCTAATGTCAAAAATGCAACAGAAAAATTAACTTCTGAACGTAATGTATTTTTAGAAATGCTAGAAAATGAACAATTCGAATCATATACCGATTATCATGAAGCAAAGAAATCGAGTAATGAGATAGAACTATTACACCAAAAGATTCGTTCGCATCATGAAGAACTACGATCTGTTCGTGATCGAATTACCGATTATGAAACAAACTTAAAAGGGAAACAATCACCAAAATTAGAAGTATTAACACAAAATTTACATGTTGTAGAACAGAGATTAAAAGAATTAGAAGAACAACATAGCAGAATTTATTGGAATATAAAAAAGAATGAAGACGTGCAAATACAAGTTAACAAAATTAATGATGAGATTAAACAATTAGAGAATCAATACAACACGATCGGTCATCTAGCCGATATTACAAAAGGTCAAAATGAATTGCGCATATCTTTTGAAAGATTTGTACTTGGGTCTTTTTTAGATGATATATTACGTGCTGCAAATATTCGTTTATTAAAGATGACAAGTGGAAGATTTGAATTAATTAGGAATGAAAGTAGATCAAAAGGAAATGTACAAAGTGGTTTAGAATTACTTGTATTTGACCAATATACTGGACAAGAGCGACATGTGAAAACATTGTCTGGTGGTGAGAGTTTTAAAGCAGCTCTATCACTTGCATTAGGACTATCAGATGTAGTACAAGAAAATGCAGGTGGTGTATCACTTGAAACAATGTTTATTGATGAAGGTTTTGGTACACTTGATCCAGAATCCCTCGATAATGCAATAGAAGCCTTAATGGACATCCAAAGTAGCGGCAGACTTGTGGGTATCATTTCACATGTTCCAGAGTTAAAAGAACGGATTGATGCACGCTTGGAAGTTAGTGCAAGTCACGAGGGCAGTAAAGCTGATTTTTATTTTATCGGTAATTAACATGGTGGTGAGAGATAATCGAAAAGGCATATTTAATATCCATACTACTTTTTAGCTGGTTTATCACAGTAAGTTTACTTGTATTTACTGCATTCGCAATGAAACTTCAATATTATTTCATTGGTATAGCGCTTATTATCATTACTGTTGCTTCAGCATGGATCAATATAACAGTATATAAAAAATCAAGATTAATTCGTAAAAGTAAATAAAGGTGTTGGAAGAAATTTATATTAAGTAGCATCAAATCTGAATGATATTAGTGTATGTATACCGCTTCGGAAATACACTACGCTTTCCGCGAACATGTGATAAAAATAAAAGCCAAACTAGAAAATTAGTTTGGCTTTTAAGTCTTACAACTGTTTTAATTATGAGAAGTTTAGGATTTCCTGTTATAAATAAGAAAGATGATAATTGCAGAAATAAACATGATAAACATGAATCCGCCTAGAAATGTGGCGATTAATGTTAAGTCCAATGTAATCCCTCTTTCAAATCAATATTATGTATACTTTTATATAACATAACATGATTTGAAGTTTATTGTGTATGGAGATTTTAACAAATTAGAAACAACGGCTTTTTAAGCCGTTGTTTCATTAATGTTATCTAAAGGAGCCAAAGAGTTTTAGTAATCCTCTGATAATGACGGCTCCTGCAAATAACACGATGACGATAATCGCAATAATTTGCAAGGCAACTAAGAATGAGCTTAAAAGTGCTGCTGTTGCTGGAATTAGTGTTAACCCAAGGATAGCATATGCTGCAAGTACTACTGTAAGGTAAAGTGAATCTGTACCATTTAACAAATTCATTTTCATTCACCTCCTTATCCATATTCTATGTACAACCTAAAAATGAGGTGTAGGCTATGAAAAAAATAAGAAAAAATAAGAAAAAAGAACGAAAATATTACAAATATTTGCTATCTTGAATTTTAATGATAAAATGAATTATAAAATTAAATAACATGTTGTCTGCTAGGGGAGCCGAATGGCTGAGAGAAATCAATTAAAGATGAAACCCTTTGAACCTGATCTGGATGATACCAGCGTAGGGAAGCAGGCTTACTTTTTTATGTTGTGATTTCTGTTCATAAAATGGTTTGCCGCTTCCTAATCAGGGAGCGGTTTTTTGTTTTCCTAGAGTTTACTAGACAAATATAAAGGAGGATGAATAATGTCAAAGATGAAAAAGATGGCATTAACAGCCATGATTGCAGCTATAACAACAGTTACGAGCAACTTATTTTTTATTCCAGTAGGATTTACGCGTATCTTTCCAATGCAGCATTTTGCCAATGTAATTACGGCAGTCTTGCTTGGTCCAGCTTATGCTGTTGCTCAAGCGATTATAGTTTCTACGATACGTAATATCTCTGGTACTGGATCTATTTTTGCATATCCAGGAAGTATCATAGGGGCATTTTTAGCTGGATGGCTATTTATGAAAACAAGAAAGATGGAAATGGCATTTGTTGGTGAAGTTGTAGGTACTGGGATTATAGGGGCAATGGCATGTTATCCAATTGCAACTTTATTCCTTGGCCAAGAAGCTGCATTATTTGGTTTTATTCCCGCTTTCTTTGTGAGTTCTTGTGCAGGAGCAATTTTAGGATTTTTGTTATTAAAAGTACTTATGAAAAATTCATCAATAGGGGGAATTATTTATGAGAACAGCACTTACAATCGCAGGATCTGATTCAGGTGGAGGAGCTGGAATTCAGGCAGATTTAAAAACTTTTTCGGCACACCATGTATTTGGAATGTCAGTTATTACAGCTATCACTGCACAGAATACAGTGGAGGTTCGCTCAGTTCAAAATATTGACCTGACCATCATCCGTGATCAAATAGCGGCAGTATTTGAAGATATTGAGGTTCATGCAGTGAAAATAGGCATGCTTTCAACTCCGGAAATTGTGGAAACTGTTGCTCTTAATCTAGAAAGATATCAACCTAGTCATATTGTACTTGATCCTGTCATGATATCTAAAGGTGGACATCATTTATTAGAGGAAAATGCAGTCCAAAAATTAATCTCTGATTTAATTCCTCTTGCAACAATCATTACACCTAATATTCCAGAGGCGGAAGTACTTGCTTCCATGGAGATTCATAATGAAGAGGATATGTATGAAGCGAGTAAGATCATTCATAACAAAGGAGCATCCTCTGTTCTCTTAAAGGGCGGACATTTAGAGGGTGATGCTAATGATTTGTATTTTGATGGGAAAGATTTTTCATGGTTTAAGGGTAAGAGAATACCTACAAAAAATGTTCATGGTACTGGATGCACCTTATCTTCTGCGATAGCAGCTAATTTAGCTAATGAGCAGAATGTTATAGATGCAATAGCTAATGCGAAAGAATACATTACAAATGCAATAAAATTCAGTCTGAATATTGGTCATGGACATGGACCAGCAAATCATTTTTACAATTTAACATCTACAGAACATGCAAAAGGGAGTTTATAATGTTACAAACCATTTCTGAACTATTTGAATTAGTGAAAGTCAAAAATCCGCTCATTCATCAAATAACGAATATGGTAACAATTAATGATTGTGCAAATGTAACACTAGCAATCGGAGCATCACCCGTAATGGCACATAGTCCTGAAGAAGTAGAGGACGTAGTGTCCCACGCACATGCACTTGTATTAAATTGTGGCACTTTTAGTGAAGTTACCTTTCAATCTATGTTAAAGGCAGGAAAGATTGCCAATGAACTCGGAATACCAATAATATTGGATCCAGTTGGTGTAGGAGCAATCACTTCTCGTGAAAAATATGTGAAATCGATATTAGAATCGATAAGAATTGATATTATTCGAGGCAATGAAAGTGAGTTAGATTGTTTAGCTGGTGGTATAGGCACTAGTAAAGGTGTAGATGCAATACATACAGGTCGTGATCATGAAGCTATAGCAAATAAAGTTGCTAATATGTTTGGTTGTATTGCAATAGTAAGTGGAGAGGTTGATGTAGTAAGTAATGGGGAAAGAACGGTAATAATAAAAAACGGCCACCCATATTTAACGAAAATAACTGGTACAGGTTGCATGTCTACAGCACTTATCGCTAGTTTTGCTAGTGTAACTAAAAATTTAATGGAGGCATCTATTGCTGGGATTTCCACCATGGGAATAGCTGGTGAACTAGCAGCAAAGTGTTTATCAGATAAAGAAGGGTTAGGTACATTTAAAGTCAATTTATTTGATGTTATAACGCTTATGGATGGTAATATGTGGCGAAGAGGAGTGGACATATTTGAAGAGTATTGATTATAGTCTTTATTTAGTAACGGATGAAACAAAACCAAATGCAGAATTACTTTCAATTGTAGAAAGTGCTGTGATTGGTGGAGTTACAGTTGTGCAGTTGCGCGAAAAAAAAAGTAAGGGAAACGAATTTTACGAAAAGGCGTTAGCATTAAAAGCTTTATTAGATCGTTATTCTGTTCCATTAATCATTAATGATCGAGTGGATATTGCGTTAGCTGTTGGAGCTTCTGGTGTTCATATTGGCCAAGAGGATATACCCCTTCAAGTTGTTAAAAGTATCATTCCATCAACTATGATAGTGGGTGTTTCGGTGAAAACCTTAGAAGCAGCAAAAATAGCTGAAGAAAATGGTGCTGATTATTTAGGGGTAGGATCTTGTTTCCCAACTTCTACAAAAGATGATGCGGAATTACTAGCGGATGGAATGCTGCAAAAAATTAGAGAAAATGTACACATTCCAATAGTTGCCATTGGTGGGATTAATAAAGAAAATATATCGGAACTCATCAAATATCAGCCAAATGGATATGCTGTCGTATCCGCAATAATACAAGCTGACAATCCTAAAGAGGCTACAAAAAATTTGCTTCGTGAAATAAACTTGTAATAAAAACAACATGTATATGAAAAAAGTCTGTCATATTCCTTTGTTATGATGAGTTTGTTGGTAAAAACGAACTATAACAAAAGGAGGATGCAGATGAAGAAAGTACTAGTGATGATAACGGCAATATGTAGTGTACTTACTTTACAAGTAACAGGAACAGCACCTGTAAGCGATACTAATCATGAAATAACAACTGACTCATCTAACATTGTATCCTCTCTAGTAGACAAGCAAAAGGAAATAGCTATTCATCCTGAAAAAATGTCTGATTATGAAATGAAAGATAAAATAATGATAGATGATAATAAGAAAAATACAGCAACTTTAATGAAAAAAGATAACCAAACGGAGAAAGAGATGACGGTAACAGCTACTGCATATACTGCATATTGTAAAGGTTGTTCAGGAATAACAGCTACAGGACAAAATCTCCGAGAAAATCCTAGCCAAAAAGTAATTGCCGTTGACCCAAAAATTATTCCGCTTGGATCAAAGGTTCATGTAGAAGGTTATGGGACAGCTATTGCAGGAGATACAGGTGGTGCAATTAAAGGAAATAGAATTGATGTTTTTATCCCTTCAAGGGAAGATGCACTTGAGTTTGGAAGAAAAAAGATTAATATAACAATTATCGATTAACATGAAGCTAAGAAAAAAGAAGAGACTTTATAATATGAAAGCCGAACTATCTTGATATAAGTCAAGCAATAGTTTGGCTTTTTACTATATCTACCGCTCGTCACAGCTTTTTTATATAGGAATTAATGACGATTTTCTAACTTACAATGAAATGACTTTTATTAATTGAATAATGCTTGTATAATTGAAAGTTAGTTGTAAGTGCGGTTAAGTAGGTGAGAAACGAGTGGGCAAAAAAGCAAATAATAAACAATCAAAAAGAAGTAGAATGTTGTTGCTTGTTATGTTATTTCCGATAATAATAATTATCCTTATTGCTGTATATATTACAAGCTACCAGATACAACAATCAAAAAAACCAATAGTACCTGAGGAATTTATTCCTATATATAAAGCTGCAGAAGCTGAATATGGTGTTCCTTGGTATTTATTAGCTGCTCATCATCGAATAGAAACAATATTTTCGACAATGGAAACGATGGTTTCTCCAGTTGGTGCGGAAGGGCACATGCAATTTATGCCTTGTTCCTTTGTTGGTTGGTCACATCCAACATGCGGTGGATTAGGAAAAGGTGAGATACCAGAAGAGGAAAAAACCGATCCTGAAGTGATAAAAAAATATAACGGTTATGGTGTTGATGCAAATGGGGATGGTAAGGCAGATCCATGGGACATTGAAGACGCCATCTTTAGTGCTGCGAATTACTTAGCAGATCATGGTGCTGCTAATGGAGAACTTCAAAAAGCTATATATGCATACAATCATAGTGATAAATATGTAGAAGATGTTTTATATTACTTTGAACTTTATAAAGAAGAGTTTAGCAATGAAAAAAATGAAAACGGGAGCTAAATACTCCCGTTTCTCTATTATTTATTAAGAATTTCTACGACCTTTTGACATTGATCCTAATATTAAACTTAATACAAATACTAGTGCTAGTGAACCGATCAATGCAGGGATAATTGCGATATCGGCAATTTCTGGTCCCCAGTCTCCTAGTAGGGCACCGCCAATCCAAGCCCCAATTATACCAGCGATGATATTACCAATTACTCCGCCTGGGATGTCTTTTCCTAAAATTAAACCAGCAAGCCATCCGATGATGCCACCCATAATTAGGTATAATAAAAAGCCCATTCAATTCATCTCCTTTAGGATTTTGAATAATTGTCCAGCTTGGTAGTATTATTTCCGAAAAAAACTTGTTTAAACATTTTTTTGTCTAATTAATAAACTAGAAATTTTTTATTTTTCATTAAACTTATTTTTTGGTATGATAGAACATGGGGTTCATGTAAAGGATATTTATTAATTAAATAGTATCTTTACATGTAAGCAAGTAACATTCTCTATTATTTACTTATCATTATAATTATCATAAGATAGTAACCGGGAGAGATTGTTCATTACTAAGCTAAAACAAGCAAAGGGGGATTATTTTATGACACAATCCAAAAAAGATGTGTATAATGCTCGTTCTTCTTTTGATGTGAATGGAAAACGTTACCACTATTACCGTTTAGCAGCATTAGAAGAAGCTGGAGTGGCAAAGGTTTCTCGATTGCCTTATTCCATAAAAGTATTATTAGAATCTGTATTGAGACAAATGGATGGAAAAGTTATTAAAAAGGAACATGTAGAAGATTTAGCTAAATGGGCTAATGAAGTAAATGATGGGGAAGTTCCATTTAAACCATCACGTGTAATTCTTCAAGACTTTACTGGTGTACCTGCTGTTGTCGATTTGGCTTCTTTAAGAAAAGCGATGGCAGATATTGGTGGAGATGCTGAAAAAATCAATCCTGAAATTCCAGTTGATTTAGTTATTGACCACTCTGTTCAAGTTGATGCATATGGTACTCCTGAAGCTTTAAGAGTAAATATGGATTTTGAATTTGAAAGAAATGCTGAGCGTTATCAATTTTTAAGTTGGGCACAAAAAGCATTCGATAATTATCGTGCTGTGCCACCTGCTACAGGTATTGTTCACCAAGTTAACCTAGAGTATTTAGCAAATGTTGTCCATGCTGTAGAAGCTGAGAATGGGGAATATGAAGCATATCCGGATACATTAGTTGGAACTGATTCACATACAACAATGATTAACGGTGTTGGTGTTCTAGGTTGGGGTGTTGGAGGTATCGAAGCTGAAGCTGGAATGCTCGGACAACCTTCTTATTTCCCAATTCCAGAAGTAGTTGGTGTGAAATTAACAGGAGAAATGCCGAATTCTGCAACTGCAACTGATCTAGCATTAAAAGTTACTCAAGTGCTTCGTTCACATGGTGTTGTAGGTAAATTTGTTGAATTCTTTGGTTCTGGTGTAGCAACTCTTCCACTTGCAGATAGAGCAACAATTGCAAATATGGCACCAGAATATGGCGCAACTTGCGGATTCTTCCCTGTTGATGATGAGACATTAAGTTACCTTCGATTAACTGGTCGTCCTGAAGAACAAATTGCTCTTGTTGAAAAATACTTAAAAGAAAATGATATGTTCTTCACAGTTGATAAAGAAGATCCAGTATATAAAGATATTGTAGAAATTAATCTTTCTGAGATTGAAGCAAATCTATCAGGTCCAAAACGACCACAGGATTTGATTCCTTTATCTCAAATGCAATCACAATTTAAACAAGCACTTCAATCTCCAGTAGGTAACCAAGGATTTGGAATTGAACCTTCAGAGATTACAAAAGAAGTTGAAGTGAAGTTTGATAATGGTGATACAGCAGTAATGAAGACAGGTGCAATTGCAATTGCTGC
The DNA here is from genome assembly GCF_042655485.1 of Lederbergia graminis. Classification (NCBI taxonomy): domain Bacteria; kingdom Bacillati; phylum Bacillota; class Bacilli; order Caryophanales; family Bacillaceae; genus Lederbergia; species Lederbergia graminis. Next base: position 504,674 of record NZ_JBHSMC010000001.1, on the reverse strand, counting down.
AATCACTAGTTGTACAAATACATCTAATCCATATGTAATGCTTGGTGCTGGATTACTTGCAAAAAAAGCAGTAGAAAAAGGATTAGAAGTACCGAAATATGTAAAAACTTCTTTGGCCCCAGGATCAAAAGTTGTAACAGGGTATTTACGTGATGCAGGTTTAATGCCATACATGTCTAAACTAGGTTTCGACTTAGTTGGTTATGGTTGTACTACATGTATTGGTAACTCTGGACCACTTAAAGAAGAAATTGAAAAAGCAATACAAGAAAATGATCTACTTGTTACTTCCGTGCTATCTGGTAACCGTAACTTTGAAGGTCGTATCCATCCATTAGTTAGAGGGAACTATTTAGCATCTCCTCCACTAGTTGTTGCATACGCATTAGCTGGAACAGTAGATATCGATCTAAATAACGATCCACTTGGAAAAGATAAAGACGGTAACGATGTCTTTATGAAGGACATTTGGCCTTCTAGAGAAGAAATTGTCGAAGCGGTGACACAAACAGTTACACCTGAACTATTCCGTAAAGAATATGAGCGTGTATTTGATGATAACGAGCGTTGGAATGCAATTAAGACAAGCAATGATCCATTGTATAAGTGGGATGAAAATTCCACATATATTCAAAATCCACCGTTCTTTGAGAACTTATCAAATGAGTTAGATGAAGTTAAACCATTAACAGGTCTTCGTGTCGTTGGTAAGTTTGGTGATTCTGTAACAACAGACCACATTTCTCCAGCAGGTGCGATTGGTAAAGACACACCTGCAGGTAAGTACTTGCTTGAAAATGGTGTTCAACCTCGTGATTTCAACTCATATGGTTCAAGACGTGGTAACCATGAAGTTATGATGCGTGGAACATTCGCTAATATTCGTATTCGTAACCAAATTGCTCCAGGTACAGAAGGTGGCTTTACAACTTACTGGCCAACAGGAGAAGTACAATCAATTTATGATGCTTGCATGCGTTATAAAGAAGATGGAACTGGTCTCGTTGTATTAGCTGGTAAGGATTATGGTATGGGATCTTCCCGTGACTGGGCAGCAAAAGGAACGAATTTATTAGGTATTAAAACAGTTATTGCAGAAAGCTTTGAAAGAATTCACCGCTCTAACCTTGCAATGATGGGAGTTTTACCATTGCAATTTAAGAAAGGTGAAAATGCTGAAGTCCTTGGTTTAACTGGTAGAGAACTAATCAATGTCCACATTGATGAAAATGTTAAACCACGCGATATCGTTAAAGTTACTGCTGTTGCTGAAGATGGTAGTAAGAAAGAATTTGAAGTACTTGTTCGCTTTGATTCTGAAGTTGAAATTGATTATTACCGCAATGGTGGTATTCTTCAAATGGTACTTCGCGGAAAATTAGCTGAATAATTGAAACAGAAAGGGCTATCCAATAAGTCATCATAATTGACTTATTGGATCCCTTTTTTTGTATCATTTTTTAGCGCTTCATTGATTTTAGCCATTATAAATAGTGCAATTATTTGCGAAGACATAAGTTCATTTTAGAAGTAGATGATTTTTGATAAAAAAATTAGAAAATTTGGTTTAGTAAGTCATTAAAAAGATAATACTAATGGTATGACAAAAAAGGAGTGAAAAAAGTGAGAAGACCGATAAAGAAAAGTTTCTCCGAATTAGTGCAAGAAAATAAACAAGAGCTATTAAGGGATAGTGAAGCACTAGAAAGAATTGAAGAAAAGTTAGAAGAAAAACAATTAAGAAAAGCATAAAATCATCGACATAATTCCTTTCATTCAGGTAATGATATACGTGTGAAAGGAGGCGGATGGATGAGTAATCAAAAGAAACATAGTCAACAAAATTATACGCCTGATCATTTAGGAGAAAAAAACGGACCTTCTGAATCTAATAAAGGCAGAAAAATGGCAGATAAGACTGGTCAGCAGCCGGACGTTATTCAAACAAAAGGTGAATAATAAAACAACATGATTCTATTCAACTTAGAAAGGAATGTTATAAATGCCTAACAATAGACCAAATCCAGATGATCGAAGTGATAATGTAGAAAAATTGCAACAGGCCATCCATAACACGATTGAGAATATGGAAGAAGCAGAAGCAACAATGGAGCTATCTAATAGTAAAGATAGCGCTAATATAGCAGCTAAAAATGAAAGACGTAGAGAAAGCATTGAAGGTATGCGTGAAGAAATTAAAGATGAAGCAGCTTCACAAGGAAATGATTATCAGTAAGTTTAACCGGCAAATGCCGGTTTTTTATGTTAAGTTACAAAGTCATTTTCTTTCTCAATCATAATAGAAAGTGATAAACTTAACATATAAATTGTAGCAAGGGGAAGTATTGATGTTAATATCAGAAGCAAATATAGATGTAAGATATGCAGAAACAGATCAAATGGGAATTGTATACCATGCAAATTACTTAGTATGGATGGAAATTGGCCGTACAAAGCTTATTGAGGATCTAGGCTTTAAATATACTCAATTAGAAAAGGATGGAATATTAGCGCCTGTTATTGATGTACAAGTTACATACCACCACCCATTGAGATATGGTGAAAAAGCAATCGTCAAAACTTGGATTGATGATTATAACGGTCTAAGAACTACTTATGGATATGAAATACGAAAAGAAAATGGAGAACTAGCTGTAACAGGTTCTACTAAACACGTTTGTGTGAAAAGTGAAAATTTTAAACCAGTATCTTTACGTAAATTATATCCGGATTGGCATCAAGCATATGAGTCCGCAAAAAAACCAACGTTAGAAGGGAAATAGATAGATGGCGTTTGGTATTTCTAAAAGTGAACTGAAGAAATGGAAGAAATTAATAGATGATGGGGAAATAGCCTTTATCACCCATTACTGGCTAGATGATCGTTTTCCTGGAATAAATACAGTTACAAAGGTGGGCTGCAATGATTTACTTCGCCTTGCTGATTGGGGAAAGGGATATGGTCTAAAAGGTGAATGGATTCATCATAGGAAGGATGGCTATTCCCATTTTGATCTGTTAGGGGAGAAACAAGTAGAAATTCTTACAAAAGAAGGTTTATTAAGCCAATTGGAATCCTTCAAAACTCCATATTATTTTAAAACAGCTACAAAACGATGATGAATCGTTTGTAGCTGTTTTGCTAGAAGATGTTATTTAACTTCTTTAAAAAATTCTCTAATTTCAGCACTACTTAAACTAGTAAATCCTTTTTCTACAGCTTCATCGAGCGGGTAGACTCGATAATTGGCAAATTGAATACTACTTGAAAAAGTAGGGTGGAGTATCGGGTCTTCTATTGATATTGTTGTTTCGTTATTTCGTATTTCTTTTGTTAATGTTACTTCAATCATCCCGCCAATATCTTTATAATCCCAAATTTGTCCTGAAAGGAAATTCCCTAAAGAATAAATGACAAGTCCTTTACTACCATCTTCTCTTTCAATCCACTGCATCGGTTGCAAAACATGTGGATGGTGACCAAAAATAATATCCGCGCCAGCTTTTATAAATTCATCTGCTAATTGTCGTTGTTCTTGATTCGGTTGCCGTTGGTATTCATTTCCCCAATGTAATGCTAGTAGAACAACATCTGATATAGGTTTCGCTTTCTCGATATCTGATAAAATTAACTCTCTATCTAGAAGATTAACGACATAATCTTTTCCTTCTGGAATTGGTATTCCATTGAGCCCATATGTGTAAGAAAGAACTGCAATCTTTATTCCATTGACATTCATTACGCGGATTGTGTTTCGGTCTTCTTCGCTTTTAAATGTACCTGTGTATGGAAGACCGACCTTCTCGTAGTATTCAATCGCACTTAATAAAGCCAATGAAGGGGTTCTGCGATCAATAGAGTGATTATTTGCAGTCGTAACCATATCAACGCCAGCTTCCATTAGTGCATCCACTATTTCAAATGGGCTGTTAAACGTAGGATAACTTGAGATTCCAAACTCCGGACCACCCGGAGTTGATTCTTGGTTAGCAATTAAAAAGTCTGGCTTTTGTAAGATTGAATGAACAGGTTTAAACATTGGATTAAAATCATAACCATTTTCTGTTAGTGCATCATTATAAACTGTATCATGAAGTAATATATCCCCAATGCCACCTATTACAGCTTTGGTTTTAAATGGTTTTGGTTCCGTATTTGCTTCTTTTTGTTCGAGTAAAGTTGCTGTAAGTGCTTCTGAATTCTCGCTTGAATTGTCTTGTAATCCTTGATATACCAGGACAGAGATAATGCCGATTACTAGAACACCAATAATTGATATAACACTCACTTTTTTCATGTAACAATCCATCTTTCTGCTTATATTATTCAAAAATTGTTTCCACTATTTGAAATGTAATTGATTTAATCTTTTCCTAAATCCATTTTACTTTTGGTTCTGTTTTATCCCGAATTCTTTTTAAGTTTTCTTTATGCCGGATGATTACAAAAGAAGCTAGAGCTACTACTACGATGATGAGTGGTATGTCGCCTCTAAATAAGGTATATATTACAGCAAATATACCTGCTATAATACTGGACAATGATACATATTTCGATATTTTGAGACTCACTAAAAATACTACCACTAGCAATATAAATAGTATTGGATCATATCCGAGTAGTACACCTCCAGATGTCGCAACTGCTTTTCCCCCTCGAAACCCTGCAAACAGAGGAAACATATGACCAATAACTGCAATAACTCCTGCTATTAAACTGTGGATTTCTAAATCGAAAATAACAGGTAATAATACCGCTAACGTTCCTTTTAATATATCCACTAATGTAACAACAATCCCTGCTCTTTTTCCAAGTGTACGGAATGTATTGGTAGCTCCAAGATTACCGCTACCAAACTGGCGAATATCTTTGCCATAAAAAACTTTTCCCACTATTAACCCTGACGGAATAGACCCTAATATATAAGCTAAAATAAGAACAATTGCAATAAGTGCATATTCCATACACATTTCTCCTTTATGTATTCCTTTTATTCGACATGAACATTGTACCATGTAGAAACTGGAAATGAAAAAACTATTTATATTTTTACTATCATAAGTTGCGCTAGGTCAAGCAATGGATTACGATAGGTTTAATATAATCCTAATAAGGAGGAGTTAAAATGGCAATGGAGTATCCTAGTCGAGAAGAGATCGGTGAAATATTAAAGAAGGCTAAGAGAATTGCGGTAGTAGGATTAAGTGATAACCCAGAACGCACATCCTATATGATTGCAGAAGCAATGCAGTCTGCCGGTTATGAGATTATACCAGTTAATCCTCAAGTAGATGAAGTATTAGGAGTAAAGGCTGTTTCTTCATTAAAAGAAATTGACGGTCATATTGATATTGTAAATGTATTTAGAAGAGCTGAATTTTTACCTGAGATCGCAAAAGAATTTGCAGAAATTGATGCAGATGTTTTTTGGGCCCAACTTGGTATTGAGAATGAAGAGGCATATACATTCTTAAAAGAAAAAGGGTATACTGTGATTATGGATAGATGCATTAAAGTTGAGCATGCTTTAACAAAATAATAGAAATAAAGAGCGCATCTAGTTGCGCTCTTTTTATTGATTTAGTTAATGTATGGTAAAACTTTGTTTGAAGCATATTTGCCAAAAACGAGGTCACAGATATAAAATAAGACATAAGTAGCTTTTTCTGATATAGTAAAGTGTACGAACGGTTGTTTGTGTTGTTTTTGGAAAGGGGTATATGAGTGACAAATAGACAAAATAATTTTGAATACAATGATGAATCCATTCAAGTTTTGGAAGGACTTGAAGCTGTTAGAAAAAGGCCAGGTATGTATATTGGATCGACTGATTCTAGAGGATTACATCATCTTGTATATGAAATTGTAGATAACTCAGTTGATGAAGCATTGGCTGGATTCGGTAAACAAATTAAAGTGATAATTCATAAAGATAACAGTATAAGTGTTGAAGATGATGGACGTGGTATGCCTACTGGTATGCATCAAACCGGAAAACCGACTACTGAGGTTATTTTAACGGTATTACATGCAGGTGGGAAATTCGGTCAGGGTGGATATAAGACAAGTGGTGGGCTACATGGTGTTGGTGCCTCAGTTGTAAATGCACTCTCTGAATGGCTTACTGTTACGATACATAGAGATGGGAATAAGTACGAACAAAAGTTCCGTGATGGTGGAAAGCCTATAACAACTTTAGAAAAGATAGGAACAACTAGGAAAACAGGTACAACCATACACTTTAAACCTGATTCAAAAATATTTAGTACGACCGTGTTTAATTATGATACGTTAACAGAAAGACTTCGCGAGTCTGCATTCTTATTAAAAGGTCTAAAAATAGAAGTGATAGACCTTAGACATGATCAACATGACGTGTTCCATTATGATAACGGGATAGAAGCGTTTGTTGAATATTTAAATGGAGAAAAGGATGTATTACATCCTGTCGCTTCGATTGAAGGAACTGCTAACGATATCGAAGTTGAATTTGCCTTTCAATTTAATGATGGCTTCACGGAGAATATGCTTTCGTTCGTAAATAATGTACGAACAAAAGATGGAGGTACACATGAAGTCGGGGCAAGGTCAGCGATGACAAGAATCTTTAACGAGTATGCACGGAAAACAGGGTTACTAAAAGAAAAAGATAAAAATCTAGAAGGTTCTGATATTAGAGAGGGTCTTTCTGCGATTGTTTCTGTGCGAATTCCAGAAACAATGCTTCAATTTGAAGGGCAAACAAAAGGGAAACTCGGTACTTCAGAGGCAAGATCTGCAGTTGATACCGTCATTACGGAGCACTTAACTTATTTCTTAGCAGAAAATCATGATGTTAGTACTCTTCTAGCAAAGAAAGCTGTAAAGGCGGCCCAAGCTCGTGAAGCTGCTAGAAAAGCAAGAGAAGAAGCTAGGAGCGGGAAGAAGAGGCGGAAGACGGATACACTTTTATCTGGAAAATTAACACCTGCTCAATCTCGTAATCCCGAAAAAAATGAACTATATCTTGTGGAAGGGGATTCTGCTGGTGGTTCAGCGAAACAAGGAAGAGATAGAAAATTCCAGGCAGTATTACCACTTCGTGGAAAAGTGATTAATACCGAAAAGGCGAAGTTACAAGATATTTTCAAAAATGAAGAAATTAATACTATCATTCATACGATTGGTGCTGGCGTAGGACCAGATTTTGACATAAATGATGTCAACTATGACAAAATTGTTATTATGACCGACGCTGACACAGACGGAGCACATATTCAAGTTTTATTACTAACATTTTTCTACCGTTATATGAGACCACTTATTGAAGCGGGTAAAGTATATATTGCCTTACCACCATTATATAAAGTAAGTAGGGGAACAGGTAAAAAGGAAATAATCGAGTATGCGTGGACGGATGAAGAACTAGATTCCGTTATTAAAAAAGTAGGAAAAGGCTACATGCTTCAGCGCTATAAAGGTCTTGGAGAAATGAACGCTGATCAGCTATGGGAAACAACGATGAACCCAGAAACTAGAACTCTTATTAGAGTCTTAATAGATGATGTTGCAAGTGCAGAGAGAAGAGTGACAACATTAATGGGTGATAAAGTAGAACCTCGTAGAAGATGGATTGAAAATAACGTACAGTTTGGTATGGAAGAAGATAGTAGCATTTTAAATAATGAACATCTTCATGAGGAAGGAGGGCAACCAGCATTATGAGTTTAATGGAAAAGTTTCAAAATCTACCATTAGAAGATGTAATTGGTGACCGTTTTGGGCGCTATAGTAAGTATATTATTCAAGAACGTGCTTTACCTGATGCTCGTGATGGGTTAAAACCAGTGCAACGTCGTATACTTTTTGCGATGCATATGGAAGGAAACACAGCTGAAAAAGGTTTTAGAAAATCTGCAAAGACTGTTGGTAATGTTATTGGTAACTACCATCCACATGGAGATACTTCCGTATATGATGCCATGGTACGTATGAGCCAGCCATGGAAGGTACGTCAAAGCTTAATAGAAATGCATGGGAACAATGGTAGTGTAGACGGTGACCCTCCTGCCGCAATGAGATATACAGAGGCAAGGCTTTCGAAAGTAGCATCCGAGTTATTAAGAGATATTGATAAACGAACAGTTGATTTTGTACCTAACTTTGATGATACATCTTCAGAACCGACTGTTCTACCAGCTCGCTTTCCAAACCTCTTAGTAAATGGCTCCACTGGAATTTCCGCAGGTTATGCTACGGATATCCCCCCTCATCATTTAGGAGAAGTGATAGATGCTGTCATTATGAGAATGGATAAGCCTTCATGTACAGTTGAAGATTTAATGACAGTATTAAAAGGACCTGATTTTCCAACAGGTGGAATAATTCAAGGTATTGATGGTATTAAAAAGGCGTACAAAACTGGTAGAGGAAAAATGGTTATCCGGGCGAAAACTGCGATTGAAACTGTTCGAGGTGGACGTGAACAAATCGTCATAACAGAGATTCCTTATGAAGTAAATAAAGCAAATCTCGTTAAGAAAATGGATGAGTTTCGATTAGATCGTAAAGTAGAAGGAATTTCTGAAGTTCGGGACGAAACCGATAGAACAGGTCTACGTATTGTAGTTGAATTGAAGAAAGATGCTAATGCAGAAGGTGTTTTAAATTACTTATTTAAAAATAGTGATCTTCAAGTAACATATAACTTTAATATGGTTGCTATTGATGAAAAACGACCAAAGCTTATGGGGTTGCTAGGACTTTTAGATGCATATATTGGCCACCAAAAAGAAGTAATTAAAAACAGGTCTACGTATGAACTTGAAAAAGCAAAGGAAAGACACCATATCGTTGAAGGATTGATGAAGGCTTTATCTATCCTTGATGAAGTTATCGCAACCATTCGTGCTTCAAAGGATAAGCGAGATGCGAAGGATAACCTCATTGAAAAATTTAGTTTTACAGAAAAACAAGCAGAAGCAATCGTTTCACTTCAATTGTATCGACTAACAAATACAGATATAACTGCACTGGAAACAGAAGCAAAAGAGTTAATGAATACGATAGCTTATTTGAAAGAAATCTTAGAAAGTGAAAGCAAGCTTCTAAATGTGATTAAGAAAGAATTAAGGTTAATTAAAAAGACATATAATGATGAGCGTTTAACTGTCATTGAAGATGAAATATCTGAAATAAAAATTAATCTGGAAGTACTAATTCCTAATGAAGATGTAATGGTTTCTGTCACAAAAGAAGGTTATATTAAACGGACGAGTCTCCGTTCTTACACCGCATCTAACGGTCAGGATTTAGCCATGAAAGAAACCGATCGTTTGATCGCCTTACACGAGCTAAATACGACAGATACATTATTGTTATTTACTAATAAGGGTAATTATTTATACTTCCCAGTCCACGAAATTCCTGATATTAGATGGAAGGACCTTGGTCAGCATGTTGCTTCCATTATCCCAATAGCACGTGATGAGGAAATTATCGAAGTAATCCCTGTAAAGGATTTTGATGAAAATAAATTCATCATGTTCTTTACAAAAAATGGTATGGTTAAGAAATCATCTCTATTATTATACAAGGCTCAACGTTATTCCCGCCCACTTGTAGCGATTAACCTAAAAGCTGATGATGAAGTAGTTAGCGTCCATGTTACAGATGGTTCACAGGATGTATTTATCGTAACAGAAGGCGGCTATGCATTATGGTATTCGGAAGAGGAAGTAAATCAAGTCGGTGCTAGAGCAGCAGGTGTAAAAGCAATCAACTTAAAAGAGAATGATTATGTAGTTAGTGGGGAAGTTTTACCTACAAATTATCAGCTTGAAGATATTGGGGTTCTTATTGCAACCCAGCGTGGAGCCATTAAGAAAATGAAACTTTCTGAGTTTGAGAAAGCAACTAGAGCCAAGCGTGGAGTTATTATTTTACGCGAATTAAAAACAAATCCACACCGCATTGTCGGTATGAAGATTACAAATAACCAAGAACGGTTTATATTGATAACTGAAAATGGAACAGAAGAGGTCATTGACAGCACGACATTAAAATACCATGATCGCTATTCTAATGGCTCATTCTTAGTTGATGAATCTCAAAATGGAAAATCACTATTCCTATTGAGGGAGATTGTACCGTCAACACAAACTTAACAAAATAAAAAAATAAAGTCTTTTTTAAAAAGGCTTTATTTTTTTATAAAAATTTATAAATATACTATTGTATTTATTTTTATTCACAGTATAATAATAAACATCATCATTATTTTTTATGTATCTATTGATAACCATTGTTTTACAAACAATGTGTTTGAAACATATCATACTGAAATTATACATATGCGCTACTCATATATAGGAGTGAATAAAAAATGAAAGTTGGAATTATTGGAGCAACAGGATATGGAGGGGCTGAGTTACTTCGTATATTAAATTCACATCCAGAATTTACAATCTCAGCAATTTATTCCTCATCACAACAAGGTAAAATGATCCAGGAACATTACCCACATTTAACAGGTATTGTACCAAATACATTAGAGGAAATTGATCCGAATAAAATAGCGAAAGATACAGATCTTGTATTTTTAGCAGCACCATCTGGAGTCGCTACAAAGCTCGCACCTTCGTTATTAGAAGCTGGGTGCAAAGTAATAGATGTATCAGGTGATTTTCGATTAAAAAACACAGAAGATTATGAGCATTGGTATCAAAAAGAGGCTGCTCCAACTGAATGGATTGAAAAAGCTGTATATTGTCTTCCGGAGCTAAATCGAAAGGATGTTCAAACTGGAACACAATTCATATCCAATCCTGGATGCTATCCAACAGCAACATTACTAGGATTAGCACCTTTAGCACAGTCAGGATGGCTTGTAGAAGGATCCGTCATTATAGATGCTAAATCAGGAGTATCAGGAGCTGGACAGTCACCAAGCTTAGCAACCATATACAGTGAATTAAACGAGAATTTAAAGATTTATAAGGTGAATAAACATCAACATATACCAGAAATTGAGCAAATGTTGAAGAAGTTTGGATATTCTTCACCAATCACATTCCAAACCCATTTGAACCCGATGACTCGAGGTATTATGGCAACTATTTATGGAAATGTAAATACGGATGTAACGGAAGATGATGTGTGGAATCTATTTTCAGAGTTTTATAGAAATGAACCATTTGTAAGAGTAAGAGAAATGGGAATATTCCCAGCAACAAAAGAAGTAACAGCTTCCAATTACTGTGATATTGGAATATCATTTGATGAACGTACAGGGAGAGTTACCATCGTCTCTGTTATCGATAACTTAATGAAAGGTGCTGCAAGTCAAGCAGTACAAAATGCAAATATTATGTTCGGTTTTGAGGAAACTGCTGGATTGAAGTTCAGCCCAGTTTTTCCATAACACCATTAGAGGAGTGTAAAATTATGCAAACAACAAGTAATCAGCAATTAATCAAAGTAGAAGAAGGAAGCATTGTTTCACCGCTAGGCTTTTCTGCAACTGGCCTTCATACGAAGGTAAAGCGGAAACGCAATGATCTAGGTTTAATATATTGCGATGTTCCAGCGGAAGCTGCAGCCGTCTATACATTGAACCAAATTATTGCTGCTCCTCTAACTGTTACAAAGGAAAGCATTGGATATGAAGGTAAATTACAAGCGGTAGTAATTAATAGTGGAAATGCTAATGCATGTACAGGTAAGCAAGGATTTCTTGATGCGATGGCGATGAGAGATGCTGTTGCTAATATATTTTCTATTAACAATCATTATGTGGCAGTTGCTTCTACTGGTGTTATTGGAGAGAAAATGCCAATGGAGAAGATAATCCCAGGAATTGATAATTTGGATCCGCAAAAAACAATTCAGGGTGCTGAGAATTTTAATGAAGCAATATTAACAACAGATACATGTAGTAAAACAACATGTTATGAAACTGTTATTGATGGAGTAAAAATAACGATGGGTGGATCTGCGAAGGGATCTGGTATGATTGCTCCGAATATGGCAACAATGCTTGGTTTTATAACTACCGATGCAAATATTCCACATGTTCACTTACAAGCAGCTTTAAAAGAAGTTACGAACAAAACATTTAACCGCATCACTGTGGATGGCGACACTTCTACAAATGATATGGTTATTGTAATGGCGAGTGGATTAGCAAACAATTCGTCACTCACACCAGAACATCCAGAATGGGATAAGTTTTTACACATACTAAATCAAGTTTGCCAAGACTTAGCAATCATGATAGCTCGTGATGGTGAGGGAGCAACTAAATTAATAGAAGTAAATGTTGTAGGAGCGTTAAACGATGACGAGGCTGGGAAAATTGCAAAGACAGTTGTAGGCTCTGATTTAGTGAAAACAATGATATATGGTGCAGATCCTAACTGGGGTCGATTAATGATGGCAGTAGGAAGAAGCGGGATGACGATTAACCCGTTGACCATTGACATAAAAATAGGTCCACATCAATTGCTAATGAATAGTGAGCCAGTAAATTATGAAGAAGCTGTACTAAGTAATTATTTGACTCATTCAGAGGTGGACATTCATATTAACTTGAATATTGGAACAGGTATTGGGAAAGCTTGGGGTTGTGATTTAACGTACGATTATGTACGGATTAATGCAAGTTATCGAACATAATACTTGAAGAGGGAGGAGCTTAATCATGGATGGAATGATTGTAATTAAATGTGGTGGCAGCATGATTGACACGCTGTCAACTGAATTTTTTGATAGTATAAAAAAATTGCAAAGCAACGGCTTGAAACCCATCATCGTTCATGGTGGCGGACCTGCCATTAACAAGATGCTCGAGAGCTTGCAAATAGAATCTGAATTTGTAAATGGATTACGAAAAACGACTGATGAAGTAATGAACGTAGTTGAAATGGTACTATCCGGATCTATCACTAATCAATTAGTTCGTGGTTTACAAGCAAATGGAATTAATGCGATTGGTATTACTGGGTCTGATGGAGGATTACTAAAAGCTAAAGCAATTGATAAAGAAAAGTTAGGTTTTGTTGGTGATATAACAGCAGTGAATGAAACCATTTTGTATAATTTAACATCGATTGGTTTAGTTCCAGTAATTTCGCCAATTGCCATTAATAATAATGGAGACGAACTATTAAATATTAATGCAGACACAGCAGCTGCAGCAATAGCAGTTGCTGTTAAAGCTAGTAAAATATTATTCGTAACAGATGTTCCAGGAGTTTTAAAAAATAACGAAATTGTTGAAACTGCCACATCAAAAGAAATGCTGTCATTGATTGATGACGGGACAATTTCTGGTGGTATGATACCAAAGGTCAAAGCTGCATTACACAGTCTTGAAGGTGGTATGACCGAAGCGATGATTGTTAGTGGGCAGTCTTACCTATTAGATGGCAAAAAAATCGTAGGAACGACAATCCGCAAAGAATTGGAGATTGTGAATTAATATGACATATTTATTTAATAATTATGGGCGCTGGGATATTGAACTTGTCGAAGGTAAAGGTACGAAAGTAATAGATTCAAAAGGAAAAGAATTTATAGACTTCACATCTGGAATTGGAGTATGTAATCTTGGCCATTGTCATCCTCATGTAGTGGAGGCAACGACAACACAGTTTAATAAAATCTGGCATACATCCAATTTATTTGAAAGTTCATTACAAGAAAAAGTAGCAGAAAAATTAACGAAATATTCAAATGGTGGAGCTGTGTTTTTCTGTAATAGCGGTGCAGAAGCAAATGAAGCAGCAATAAAATTAGCTCGTAAACATACAGGCAAATCGAAAGTTATCACTTTTATGAAGTCTTTCCATGGTCGCACATTTGGAACGATGGCTGCTACGGGGCAAGATAAGGTGAAAGTTGGTTTTGGTAAAATGTTAGAGACATTTGTGCATTTGCCATACAATGATATTGATGCTTTAGAGAAGGAAATTGATGAAAATACAGCAGCTGTCATGTTGGAAGTAATTCAGGGTGAAGGTGGAGTCAATATTGCCGATCCAGCATTCCTAGTAGTTGTCGAAAATTTATGTCGCCAACATAATGTATTGTTAATCGTGGATGAGGTACAAACAGGAATTGGTCGAACTGGAGCTCCGTTTGCTTATCAACACTATCACATCTCCCCAGATATAATAACTTCTGCTAAAGGCTTAGGAAATGGATTTCCAACAGGAGCAATGATCGCCAAAAAAGAATTATACGAAGTTTTTGGTCCAGGAAGTCACGGCTCTACTTTTGGTGGAAATCCATTGGCAATGACAGCAGCTAATGCAACATTAGAGATTGCCTTTGATAACGAATTTTTAAAGGAAGTCGAAGCAAAAGGTAATTACTTGTATAAAAGATTACTTGATGAATTAAAGGATGTATCAGATTTAGTAGCAATTCGTTATAAAGGGTTAATGTTTGGTCTGGAATTTACAGAGGAGATTGCTCCGTTACTCCCGATTTTACGTGAACAGGGAATTCTTGCTTTGTCTGCAGGTCCAAATGTACTGAGACTTCTTCCACCTTTAACAGTGTCAATCGAAGAGTTAGATAGTGCAATTGAAATAATTGCTAAGACAGTCATTACAAATAGTACAGCGTCTAGTTCCCAAAAGTGACGATTATTATTGAATAAACAACTAGGATGTTTTTGTAAAGGGTGATTACGTGGAATATATAAAAAGTAATTTAAAGGGAAAGCATTTATTAACATTGGCGGATTTGAATTCTGATGAAATACTTCAGTTAATCGAAGATGCAGTCCAACTAAAGAAAATGCAAAAAGAAGGAAAACCTCATTCGTATTTAAGCGGTAAGACATTAGCGATGATTTTTGAAAAATCTTCTACAAGAACGCGTGTATCGTTTGAAGTAGGGATGAATCAACTCGGCGGACATGCGTTATTTTTGAGTCGCACCGATATTCAATTAGGCAGAGGAGAAACAGTTTCTGATACTGCAAAGGTTCTATCTCGTTATGTAGATGGTATTATGATTCGAGCCCACGAACATAGTGGTGTAGAAGAATTAGCAGCAAATTCAACCGTACCAGTGATTAATGCTCTTACGGATGACTTTCATCCATGCCAAGTATTAGCTGACCTTTTAACACTTTATGAGGTAAAGGGAGAATTAAAAGGGAACAAATTAGCTTATGTCGGTGACGGAAATAATATGGCTCATTCTTTAATGATCGGCTGTGCAAAAACTGGAGTACATTGTTCTATTGCTTCTCCTAAGGGATATGAACCAAATCCTAGTATCGTCGAATTAGCTCTAGAAATTGCTCAAGAAACAGGCGCAAAGATTGTTGTAACAAATCAACCTGAGGAAGCAGTAGCAAATGCTGACGCAGTCTATACAGATGTTTGGGCAAGTATGGGCTGGGAAGACGAGCAAGAAGTTAGATTGCAAGCATTTCAAGGTTATCAGGTCAATAAAGAATTAATGTCTTATGCAAAAGAGGATGCGATATTTTTGCACTGCTTGCCAGCTAAACGTGGACAAGAGGTATCAGCAGAAGTAATTGATGGACCACAATCACTCGTGTTTGAGGAAGCAGAAAATCGTCTTCATGCTCAAAAAGCATTGATGGTCGCCTTAATGGGCTAAACCGTATGTAACCACTAATAGGCACTTGTCATATAATGGAGTAATCCTATTGACAAGTGCTTTTTTGGTTTTTTTATCCTTTATTAAGTGGGATTTGAATGAAATAAAAAGGGGAGCAGCATGATGGAAAAGTTACGGTCTGATCAATTTACTGTCATGATTATTCCACCCGCAACCTCCTATGGACCTGTGGATGGAAGGAAGTATACCTTATCTGGAATAGATTCGGAAATATCGAAAGTCTTATCAATTGGAAGTAAGTATAACTTAAATAAATATCCAAATAATCGAGAGGATGTTTTCATCGCTGAATGGCTACCAAAATTGGGTGAGTATGTTCTTTCCGGTGAATTGCTCATCACTAGAGAAGGGATGAGCGAGGCAGATGCTCGTAATAGATATGAGCGTATGTTATCGGAACTTCCAAATATGCTTGCTACAATTTTTCAAGCAGACCATTCTATATTTAAGTATGCTCCTTGGCTCATGGACGCCCCTATTTTCGTACAATGTGATTCCCATATACCGTACTTGTGTACATTAAAGCAAATGGGTACGCCTAGGAATTATTTCTAATACGATAACATAATGTGATGCCAGACTATCAAAACAAACTAGCCTGGCATATTTTCTTTCATACACTATTTATTATTTGAGGTATCTTCCTTATAAAAACGTTCTCCAGTATCAGGATTATAGTATACAATTAATTTCTTTTTCGTTGTTGGATCGATCGATACTTCTTTCGTGCGTATAAATCCTTCTGGTACTTGTTTACCATGTTTTATTTTAAATCTACGATCCCAAACGAACCAGGACCCTATAATTAAAACAATTAAAATTATGATTTGAATTCCATAAAACCCTATTATCCAATCCATTAATGTTATTCCTTTTCAATAATTACAGCAGTACCGTAAGCAACAATCTCACTCATATTTTGTCCAATCTCTCCTGAATCAAATCGCATCATGATAATGGCATTTGCTCCCATTGCTCGTGCACTCTCCACCATACGATCCATCGCTTGTTTCCTAGCATCTTCTAACATCTCGGTGTATTGATTTATTTCACCACCTACTAGACCTTTCAGTGATGCAACTATATCTTTACCTATACCTCTAGCCCTTACTGTTAGGCCGAAGACTGGTCCTAACACTTCCTTCACTTTATGGTTTGCTACATTTTCAGTTGTAACAATTATCATCACACACCAAACCCCTTTCTTTTATTAAATCTGTTTTCATATTTTAAGCTTGGTAATAAAAAATATCACCAACTATCATAAATATTTATTTGATTCATGATGGTTGGTGATTAATTGTTCTACTTTAGTCCTTCTATCGTGAGATCTTTAACAGGGAGGAAAATATCTCCTGTATCTAGATATGTGATAGTCACATTATCACCTGATTCGAGGTATATCGAAAGAGGTGAATTTTCCGATGATACGATAAAGTTTTGGTCATTATTTAAGTAGAATGACGTGATTGTTATGTCTCCTGATTTTTCTTTATATACTCTTAGCACAGTACCGCTTAACTGCTTTTCTTCTGCATTCGAAGAACCGTCCACTGTACTACCACCACGTTGTAGGGCGGTTTTATACAATTTTAAAGCTTCATTTGGTGTCGACGCAAAAACGGAAATTTCTGGGTTAGCAGCTGAAACAATGAAATAATTTTGTAAGAATCCATTGGAATCGAGAACAGGTGTTAACCAACTAGCTTCACCATAAAAATTGTATAGTACAGGCATTTCTCCAGACCATTTCTTTTCGATAAATTTCTTTTCAATGATCTCAAGTGCTCCTTGTGAGTCCATATAAGATTCTTCTAAATTTCCTGTATAATATGTTGCTTCACCAGTGCGTGCATCCGTTAAGGAATATCCTAACATTGAATCAACACCTTCTTTTGGACTAGTGAAGTCTGTAAAGTAATACATCTTTCCTTCTTCATTAAAGATAGGACTAACATTCGCTTCAGTACCTTCATCAGAAGGAAGTTTTACATCTCTTTTTCCAAATACACTGTTCCAAAATCCGTGAATGTATTTTCCAAAATAACTATTTTGTAAGCTTACTGCTTCTGGTGAAACTGCACCATCTATAAATTCAGGGACTTCGTCTAAGGAATAAACAGCTGTTTCACCATTTTTAGGATTCACCATAACAATCCCTTTCATATCAAAGCCATTACGTGCAGAAATAAAGTCTCCATACGTTCGAATATAATAAGGTGTACCGTCATCATCTACTTCTAATTGTGGGTCACCATAGAATATGAATTCAGGATATTGATTACGTATATAACGTTCTAAATTCTTATGGAAGTATGCTGAAGGTGTATAGCTCATTTCAGCTTTTACAAACTTTGGATTATTTGCAGCATCTGTTGCACTCATCTGGAAATATCCAGGAGTTGTTTTCCCATTGTTCCATTTGAATAGTCCTGAAAATTCAACGGGGGCGATATATACAAATTCACCGTTTACCTTTTGAATTTGTAATTCACCAAGTTCGTAATAACTAGTATTTGGAACTTGCCCAAAAGCCTTTTTCATTTTATTTCTGGCAAATTGGGGAGGAACACTTGCTGGTGTTTTCGTTTCGTCAAATGCAGTTATTTCAATTTGCTCATCCATTTTAGATGTCTCGTATTTTTGATTTGCATTGAAGAAAGGTGCGATAAGTAAATAAATCATAAAAATTAAACTTGCTAAAAATAGACAACCTTTAACAATCCGTTCTCGTCCTTGAGCTATTATAGTTCCTAATAGGGTGACGATAACTAATAATAGCCATAATGAACTGATTGTTCTGTCTATATTGGAAAGATAATAAAAGAGGAAGATAATGATCCATGTTACGAGAAACACAGAAGCTGCCTCTAAAATAATATTCCTTTTTTTAGGTTTCCTAGTTGCTTTCTTTTCCGATTGATTGGAGTAAAACGGAAGAATAATGATGGAAAAGACGATGGAAACAATTAATGTAAATAGAAAAATACTTCCCATTACAACAACTCCTTACTCATTCTATACTTCTCTATTTTGTACGATTAAGTATAGGAAAAAGATTCACTGCCATTATGAATATAGGATATAAAAAAGTGCATATAGTTATACACTACATACACTAATAGTCGTTTTAAAATTTTATACTTTAAATCTTGTAATTAATTTATTTAAATCGACAGATACAGCAGACAAAGATTCGGAGCTTGCTGCAATTTCTTGCATGGAACTTGTTGTTTGTTCAGCAAATGCAGCTGTTTCTTCCACTCTTGCAGAGGACTCATCGGAAATATTGGCTATATCAGAGATGGAGCTATTCATAACATCTGTACTTTTTGCGATATTATCAAGATCTGCAGAGATGGTATGTATTTGACTCACTACTTTCTGAATAGAGGTCGTAATTAATTCGAAAGCTGTTCCAGTTGTCTTGATTTGTTCGGTACCAGATTCAACTTGTTCGAAACTTTTATTCAATGATTGTACGACTTCCGAAGTTTCTTTTTGAATAGTCGAGACGATAGCTGTAATATCAGCAACGGAACTATTGACTTGCTCTGCAAGCTTTTTCACTTCGCCGGCAACAACAGCAAAACCTCTGCCATGCTCACCTGCTCGAGCAGCTTCAATTGCAGCATTTAAGGCAAGTAGGTTTGTTTGTTCTGATATATCTGAAATAACTTGAACTAACTGTGAAATTTTCTTTGAGTGCTGATCAAGAGACTGTACTTTTTCTACAGCAGCCAATACATTTTCATCGATAAGTCGCATTTTTTCTATCGATTCGGTCATGGCTTCATTACCTTTTTCTGTTAGTGCTAACACTTCTGTCGTCACTTCAGTTGCTCGTTGTCCATATACATTTGCATTATGAATATTTTCAGTTAAAGATTTCATTGATTCAGCAAGCTTAGAAGAGGAAGAAGCTTGAATTTCTGCAGCATGTGAAAGTTCTTCCATCGTAGTAGCAACTTGTTGACTTCCAGAATTCACTTCATTTGCAGAAAAACTTAATTCCTCACTTCGATGCATAACTGTACTAGATGCATTTCTTATTTCCATTGCCATAGAGCGGATTTCTCGATTTAAATCGTTCACTGCCTGAATAAGAATACCAGCTTCATCTTTTGATTTTGTCATTAAATCATCATGAGTTAAATCACCATTTGCAATTAGTTTCATACGATTGGAAGCTTGGATAATTGGCTTGGAAATTGTTGAAGCCATAATTAGTGCAATCGTAATTCCGACGATAAGAGACATTAAGGCAATTGAAATACTTATATAGTTATTCCGTTTATTTCCTGATAACACTTCATTAGCTGTTGTTGTGATTTTATTGGATTGATTGTCCGTTAATACAGTAAAAGTGGTATGCACTAAACTACCAGTTTTTTCAACTTTGTCTCTAAAATTGAGGAGGGCTAAATCTTTATCTCCATCTCGATAAACGGAAAAAACCTCCGTTTCAAGTTCTTCTTCCCAATCACTTATTAATTTTATCGCATCTTTTGTTACTTGAGATGAGTCTATTTCTAGAAGCTGTTTTTCAAGATTTCTAATTTCTGTAGTTGCAATATCAAATTGTGTAAGATAGCTTGCTTGACCATATAATACGTAGCCACGTGCTAAAGACATGCGTTCCAGAATATTCGTTCCAATTTTATTTGAAATTAGCATAATTGGTAATTCATCATCAATGATGTTTTGAGTTTGTTGATTGGAAACAGAAGTAAAATAATAATTACCTGATACTACAGCGAATACCATTAAGATAACGATGGTGAAACCGCATACAATTTTTCCTTTTATCGTTCTCATTTAATGTTCCCCCTTATATACTATGAAATATGTGCGTACAAGATGTGCATATATAATTACTGTAAATATATGTACATACAAGAGCATTTTCATATTATATCGACAATTTTCACTAAATCTAAATACCTAATTTGTAATTTTTTAATATTTTATCCTGAGCAGAAAAGGTGGAATTTTAAACAAATCCTGTATAATATAAGGATGAACAGTAATATGGATACAAACCTTATGTACTATAGTATGAGTGAAAGGTTGTAATCAAAAAGAAATATTATAAAGATGAAATTATTGGTATAATTATAATGGGTAAAACTAATTATTAATTTTTTCTTGACAAAGGGGTATATAAAATGGGTGAAAGTTTCGTTAATATTGGTGAAATCCTTCAGTCGTTAAGAAAATATAAAGGCATGTCGCTTGCTGATCTAGCAGAAGATATTTGCACAGTTGAAGAACTTACCTTAATTGAAAAAAACAAACAAGTACCAACAATAGATGAGCTTTTCAGATTAGCAAATAAATTAAACGTTAATTTAAGTGATTTTTTCGATTTTACATCAGCAGATTCTATGAGCTATGTTTCAGCTGTTAGCGGACTAATTAAAAAGTTTAAAAGGGATCGTAATTATCAAGCAATCTATGAAATTGTACAACGTGAAAAGAAAAATCCACTTTTTAATTTCCCTTCAAGTAAACAATTTTTACATTGGCATGAAGCTATATGTCTTTATTATTTAGCAGATTCAAACAATAGAAATAAACAATCTTCTATAAGTATGTTGATTGAAGCTATCGAATTAACAAATCCAAGTAAAAAAGGCTTAACAGAGCAAGAGATTGAAATTAAGATGTCTATTGCTTTAATTGAAAAAGATGATCAATGTTTCGAAAAGGCGATTACATTATTAAAAGAAATATTAGATGATATGGAGAAACTTCCCTCTTTATCAGATCCTCAGGTAAAGTTAAGAGCCTTATTTGGTTTAGCACAATCATTAACTAGAATAGAGAAGTATGATGAGTCACTTAAATATTGCGAAAAAGGCATACAACAATGTATTAACGATGAAATATTATATCTTCTTGGTGAGTTTTTGTATCAAGCAGGTTTAAATTATAAACATATAGGGAAAATAGAATTGAGTAGAGAAACATTAAATAAATCTTTGCAAGTATTTAAATTACAAGAAAAAGAGAATCTTACTAAATTAGTAGAAAAGGAATTGGAAAAAATACCTAGTTAATGTATAATAGAATTGAATAAATTTTTTTTGAAAGGGGCAAATTAGATTGAAAAGAATATTATTAATATCCGCTTTATTGATTGGCTTATTTGGTGCTAATGGTGCACTAGCATCAGATTATGAGGATATGCCTACACAACATAGTATTTCTCCAATTAGTCAATTAGCATCTGACTATGAAGACATGCCAACTCAACATAGTAAACCAGTACTATTGTCATTAGGTTCTGATTACGAGGACATGCCAACTCAGCACAGTATTACTCCTGTAATGATGGCACTTGGTTCAGATTATGAAGACATGCCGACGCAACATTAATTTTACAGTTTAATAGTTAAAGAGATAAAAATAGCGCTATGCCTAAGTGGTTAGCGCTATTTTTATGTAAAAAGCATTTTTGACAGTAACAATAAGATAGAGTAATATATTTTAGACGAAAGTAAGTAAAGGAAAAAAGCACTGGTAAGTAAAAGAAAAAGAATGATATAATAAAATTATGAATTTTATTACTATTGGTTAGGTTTCTGAAATATATTAGATTAGTAGGTCAGAGTGAGAGTGAATTTTTATTATACGTCCTTTTTATAGGAGACTCTTAGGCATCGTATTTGTTGTGTTAGAAATTCATGCATGATTGGTTTTGTTCGATGAAGGATGGGGATTTTATTATGCAGGGAAAGACTGTTTATTTACTTTTCACTGATACGGGATCACTATTAACGAAAATGATTAAATTATACACAAAACAACCACTAAATCATGTTTCCATTTCATTTGATCGAGACTTGAATGAAGTTTATAGCTTTGGCCGTAAACGACAGTGGAATCCCTTAATCGGTGGTTTTGTTCGGGAAGATGTGCGAAAAGGAATATTTAAAGGTGTAGATTGTGCAATTTATTCATGTGAAGTGACAGAGGAAGAATTTAGCAGGATGCAAGAAATGGTAGCATGTCTTAATAAGTATAAAGATTATTACAGATATAATTTTATAGGTTTATTTGCAGTAGCATTAAATATTCAACTAAAGAGAAAGAATGCTTACTTTTGTTCACAATTTGTCGCAGATGTACTGCAATTAATGCGTCAAAATCCAATAACAAAACCGTCAAATTTAGTTAGACCTCAAGACATAATGGCAATACCATCCCTTACATTAATCTACAAGGGGAAATTAAGTACGTATGTAAGTCAAGAACAACAAATAGAAACAAATAAGATTAAACCAATTGCAGGTTTCATTATGAGAAGAAGTATAGGTACTGCAAGTGCATTTTTTAGTTTCTTGAAATTATAATTATTTTATTTATATTTTTAAAAACATGTAAGTGAAAAAGCGAATCTGCTTTTTCGCTTTTTTTATTTTCTCGTAGGGTTTTTCAATCACATATCGTCTATATAGTTGAATGAAATATTAATAATCCGTCTTAAGTCGGAGTGAAAATTTAGCCTTAGGATTGTTAAAAGAATATTTAGAGGCTTATATGATTAATATACAGGGTAGGGAAATAATGAAAGGATGAATTACATTCTATGAAGAAGATATTATTTTTCCCATTATTAAGAATGCCTTCTGGACATCACCAAGTTGCTGATACGATTCAAAGTTATATAACAAATAGGGATTCCTCTATTATATGTAAGAAGATTGACCTTCTTAGTGCGTGGAATCCATTCATTGAAACACTTGTCACAAAAACATATCTAGAATGGATCCACCATTTTCCAAAGATGTATGCTTGGGTTTACACCCATTTGGCACATTCCAAAACGGGAAGGTCCTTTAAATATTATGAAATTTTATTTTTAAGTAAAATGAGAACAATCATACATGAAGAGAAGCCTGATTTAATCATATGTACTCACGGATTTCCATCCTACTTTCTAAATCAACTTAAATGTAGAGGTCAATGCAATATTCCTGTAATCAATGTATATACCGATTTCTTTATTAATGATATTTGGGGAAGAGAACGCATCGATTATCATTTTGTTCCGAGTCAAATGGTAAAAGATGAATTGATTCATAATAGCGGAATTTCGGAAGATAGAGTTATCGTTACCGGAATCCCGATAGCAGAACAATTTTTAAAACACAATAATGAAATTTCGAAAAAAGAATCAACATATAAAGTATTAATCTCTGGGGGAAGTGTAGGGTTAGGAAATATTGCGGAAATATTAGAAAAACAAGGTCAATCTAAGATAGAATTTTTTGTTTTATGTGGTAAAAATGAACAATTGTTCCAAAAACTATCTAAAAGTAGCAGTGAAAATATACATCCATTACCTTATATAAATTCAAAAGAGAAAATGAATCAGTTATACGATTATGTGGATGCCATTATTACGAAACCTGGTGGTGTAACAATAAGTGAAGCCTTACAGAAAGAATTGCCGATTTTTATTCATTCTGCGTTACCAGGCCAAGAAGAAATAAATCTCCGATTGCTAGAAAAATTAGGTTTAGTGCACATGCTGAAAGATGACATACCATTTGAATTACAAATTGAGAATGTATTATACAGCAACAATAGAAGGCGAGAAGAATTGTTAAATAACGTCCAATTATACTTAGAGGAAACTGCTGCGGGAAAACCATCCGAAATATACCTATTCATTAAAAAGATAATTAATAGTAATGATTTTGGCTATATATCAACACATAGTAGTATTTTGTAAATTTACCAATTAGATATGTATGTTTAATTGGAAAGGGAGCTTCATATGATTCAACAACTATTGGAGTGGTTAAATAGTATCGGACTTCCAGGACTTTTTATTGTTATGTTTCTTGAAGGATCTTCCTTACCATTTCCCGGTCTGGTTATCGTTCTTTCATACGGCTATATATTATCTCCAGGTTATATAGAAACAGCATTTATTTCAATTGGTATGAGTTTTTCATACACAGTTGCGAGTATTATTCCATATTTTATTGGAAAGAAGCTTAATGGGCGATTTCCAAAAAGGCTAGAAAAAGGAGTCGATAAAGCTATTAAGTTTTTCAAGCGTTATGGAATATGGAGTATTGCCTTGTCACGCCCATTTGGAATTGGTAATTATATTTCATATGTGGCAGGTGTAAGTAAAGTCAATAGATGGAAATATTTAGCCCTAACATTTGTAGGCATTTATCCATGGTCATATGTAATGGTTTTATTAGGAAACTACTTTAAGGGAAATATTGAAACGTTTAAGCGTTATTTTAGCACGTATAGTGTATATGGTTATATAGTAGCTTTCATCATCCTTGGAGTCATTTCCGTTATTTTATATAGAAAATCGAAAAACAAAAAACTAACAGAAGCACGAGAGGGAGGAAGTAGTAATTGAGAGAGACAGGTCTTTCCCTTGGAGGAGGTTCTCTCAGAGGGGTAGCACATATCGGGGCACTTAAAGAACTTATACGTAATGATATAAAAATTACTCATATTGCAGGTACAAGTGCTGGGTCAGTAGTAGGTGGACTTTATGCATGCGGAATAAAACCAGAAATGATGAAAGCTATTGTTGAGAATTTGTCTGTAAGACGATATTTGGATGTATGTTTTAATCGTAAAGGTTTTTTAAAAGGAGATAGAATTTACCAAACTCTTTTAAAATTAACGGAAGGAAAACACTTCGAAGACTTAGAAATACCTTTTGCTGTTATATGCGTGGATCTTATCTCGGGTGAAATGGTTGTTATTGATACTGGAGAGGTTGCACTTGCGATAAGAGCTAGCATAGCTATACCTGGGATATTTTCTCCCATTGAAAAAGATAATCAATTACTAGTTGATGGTTATATTTTAAATAATAATCCTGCAGATATTGTAAGAAAGATGGGAGCAAAGAATGTTACTTCTGTAAGAGTTAGAAGTTCTAATCCACATTACCCTTCAAACATGTTTTCTTATATTAATAGATATATTGATATAGCTAGTCAAAAAAATACAAATCGCTGCTTGAAGGAGCATGCCGATGTATTAATTGATATCGACCTACATGATGTTGGTAGGTTCGAAACAAAAGGGTTAAACAAAGTAATAAACATCGGTGAATTTACAACAAAGAAAGTTTTAGAGCGTAAATTGTATAAGAAAAATATTGTTTTTATGGATAGTTGGATGCATCAAATACAATAATTGCTATTTTTTTAATAATTCGTTATCCTAATATCATTGGTGTTACCATTTAATGGGTGCTGTTTTTTTAAGCTAAATGTGGAGGAAAAAAATGAAGAAAGTAATTATTACCTTACTCCTACTGAATCTTATAGCTGCATCTGTGCTAATCTTCGTTAATATGAAGAATAGTAGTCAGGAAAGCGATTCTAATGGTAAGAGTGAGGAAAGCAACCAACAAAAGGATTCTGTCATTGATAACATGAGTTTAGAAGAAAAGGTTGGCCAGATGATTTTCGCTGGCATTGATGATACAGTTCTTAACGAAAATACAAAGACATTAATATCGAAATATAATGTGGGTGGTTTAATCTTTTATGGAGATAATCTTCAAAACCCAGAACAATCAGTTGAGCTGTTAAATGATGTGAAAACTACTAACTTGGATAATCGATTTCCATTATTTCTAGGAGTTGACCAAGAAGGGGGTAGAGTTACAAGATTACCAGGTAATATAGTGGAGATGCCTACGAATCAACAAATAGGGGAAATAGGTAATGAGAGATTTTCCTATGATTTTGGTGAGCTATTAGGACAGCAATTAAATGCATTCGGATTCAATATGAACTTTGCTCCGGTATTAGATGTTAATAGTAATCCTAATAATCCAGTCATTGGTGATAGATCATTTGGTAACAATGTAGACATTGTAAGTAAATTAGGTATACAGACTATGAAAGGGATTGAAGCACAACATGTAATACCAGTTGTAAAGCATTTTCCTGGCCATGGAGATACATCAGTTGATTCGCATTTAGAATTACCTATTGTGGATAAAACCCGAGAAGAAATTAATGAACTAGAGATAATACCATTTCAAAATGCGATTAATGAAGGAACAGATGTTGTCATGGTCGCGCATATATTACTCCCGAAAATAGATCCTACATATCCCTCATCTATGTCAACTCCTATTATTTCTGGAATATTGAGAGAGGAGCTTCAGTTCAACGGTGTAGTGATGACTGATGATATGACGATGAATGCCATTATGGATCATTATGGAATTGGAGAGGCAACTGTAAAGTCTGTAAAAGCTGGAAGTGATATTGTATTAATAGCACACGACTTTTCAAAAGTAATTACAGCAATTGACGCCTTAGTTTCAGCAGTTGAATCAGGGGAAATTAGCGAAAGTAGAATAAATGAAAGTGTGGAAAGAATAATTAAACTAAAACAAAAATATAAATTAAAAGATACTACAGTCGATAATGTAGATATAGATATTTTAAATCAAACAATAAATGGTGTATTAGAAAAATATATGAATGAGTAATATGAAAAGCTATTCTTATTAAAAAGAATGGCTTTTTTAATGTAATATTTTTAGAAGGTAAAAATAACAGTATTGACAAGAGAAATTATATGATAAGCTTATGTAAGCGCAATTTTCATTTTTGACTTTTGAGAGGATAGTTTATGGAACAGGCACAAAAATTAAATTTTATCCAAAAATATTTACCAGCTTCCTATTTAGTTATTTTCATAGGTTTTCTTGTTTTTGGCTTTTCAGAAAATATTAAGGGTCCAGCAATACCACGTATGCAAAGTGACTTTGGAATTAATGAATTACAGCTTGGGATGCTACTAGCTTATAATTCAATTGGTTATCTGTTAGCTTGCTCGTTTACAGGTATTGTTACATTAAAACTAGGGGTGAAAACGACCTCTTTCATCGCATTTGGATCCATGACTATTTCGGGTCTTTTTATTTATATTGCGAATACATATTTCACTTTTTCTTTATCTTATTTTTTAATGTATGTTGGAAACGGAATGCTCGAAATAGTTTTAGCTATTTTTGCTGCCAAAATATTTATTAGAAACACAGGATTTATGATGAATCTCTCACACTTTTTTTATGGACTAAGTTCAACAATCGCACCAATCATTGCAGCAAGTATGATGGGTTGGCATATTTTTGGTCATGACTTAGGCTGGAGAGGTATGTATTTAATCATGTTATCTTTATGTATAATTCCAATGATCCCAACTATTTTTATTAAAGAACCTAAACAAACAATAGAGAAAGAAGATAAAATGCCAGTAAAAGTTTTCTTAAAAGATCCTGCAGCCTGGCTAATAATTGCCATATTATCATTTGGTGTTATTGCTGAATTGTCTATTGGTGGATGGTTAGTCAACTATCTAGAAAAAGCACACAATTGGACTACTGCGAAGTCGTCTGCAATGTTATCCATCTTCTTTTTGTTTTTCATGCTTGCAAGACTGCTTTTAGGTCCAATAATTGACAAGGTTGGGTTTGCAAAATCGCTTATCTATTTTTCAGGTATAGCTACTTTTAGTATTATTCTAGGAGTTCTCCTTGGATCTCCAGGGGTTTTCTTATTTGCTCTTGCAGGGGTAGGAGTTGCTCCCATTTATCCAACGGTTATGGCATTACTTGCAAAAAGGTATCCAAATGGTACGGAAACGGCAATTACGTTTACAGTTACTTTAATGGGGATTGCGCTTGTAATTGGAAACATGCTAATCGGTTTTGTAATTGATGTATTCAAGCAATGGTTTACCAAATTGCAAGGAGCGGAAGTTGGACTAATAAGAGGATTACAATCAGGCTTTATTTTCATTGGTCTCTGTGCATTATTTTGTACACTCGCAGGTATATTTTTATATAGATACTTACAAAGAAAAGAAGAAGTGATCTAAAGAAAACATCCATGCTATTGGGATACGATAGCATGGATGTTATTTTGATGAACAGTAAATTTTATTCAGTTTTAAACCTCATAAACTATAAATTTTTCAGTTTTTGTATTTCCTCTATTAATACTTGTTGTGCATGTTGTTCGTTTTGTTCATTATCTTTTAATTGACGGTAGTGACCTTCAAGTATAATTAACAAGACAAAGTAAATTTGATAGAGACTTAATAAACACTCTTCATCTTTTGAGAATGCACTATTTCTGCCCAGTCCTTTTTTGAAGCCCTCATTATCTTTAGCAAAGCCAAATACAATGTCCATTAAAGGATCTCCAAAAAGTGATCTTTCAAAATCAGTGATTCCTGTAATGGTAAGTGTCTCTGAATCTATGAAAATATTTCCCCACCAAAGATCTCGGTGGACCAGACGAGGAGTTCCTATCGTATCAAGAATTGGAGATTTATCAACAACGATATTTTTTAGCTCCTCGGCACTTATTGGTAGATTGATTTTGGCATCGTTAGCATCTAAGATAATTTCCTCAATCATAGCAATATATGCTGCGGACCAAGTGTTATATCTTTGCTGTTTGGAAAACGTTTGCCCGAACACATCGGAGGTAATCGAATTGATTTGCTTTGTATAGGTTCCTAATTGCTTACTTATTGTATAAAATTGTTCGCTGTTGAGATGTGGGTGTAATTCGTCTAACGGTGTACCTTGGATATATTCCATGAAGAAATATTTATACTCCTGATCAACATAAAGGACGTCTGGAACGGGAACATTTGTACAACTTCTTATTAATTGTAGAACTTCCACTTCTGTCCTCATGATGTTTCTTTCACATCGTAGCACTTTAATATCTCGATTTGGTGCGACCTTTAGTACCATTTGCAAGCCATCTTCCAGGAGGATATCGTAGGCACTATTATAAAAACCACCAGTTAATTCTTTCAACGATAGTATATTTTGATTAAATGCTTTCTTGGTGATTTTGTTTATGTCATCCTGTGACAGTTTTATTTTTGTAATACTACTCAAATTTTAAAATACCTCACTTCATTCAATTTGGATTCATTCTCTATACTAATTTCTACATATGATTCTAATATACCTTCTCCGTTTTATTTGGCTCTGTTAAAGTTCATTGTTGTTAACAACTTAGTTGATTGTAGTGGATGTACACGAGACTCCTGCGGGAACAGCACGAGCCGAAGATCCACTTGGCAAAGCGGTTTTCTTTGCCAAGTTAGCTGAGGCCGTGCCCGCGGAAAGCGAGTGTACAGGAGCGAAAATCAACAACAGAGTTTAACAGAGCTTTTTATTTAAAAAGAGAACCTTTTTTATTACCTTTTAAAAGATCACCAGTCCAACCTTTTAGTCTTAAATACGCATATAGCATAAGTGTTGAGATTATGATTACGATAAGTGCTACCCCATATCCATACTGCCATTTAAGTTCTGGTATATGTTTAAAATTCATCCCCCACAATGCTCCAAAAACTGTAACGGGTGTAAATAATGTAGTGATAACTGTCAATGTTTTCATTATTTCATTTCCGCGGTGAGAAGAGATAACTTCTTCTAAATTAATGATTGAATCAATTTGATCTTCATACCCATTTAATAACGAAATTGCTCTATCAATACGTTTACATGTACGATGGAAATTTTCATCGCTACTTACTTCATTAAGGTATAATTCATTCATACCCATCTCTAATTCTTTAATAGGTATTAATAAGTTATTCATTACAAATAGCTGATGACGTACTTCATAAATTTTATCAAGTATATGGGAGTTATTGTTTTTACGAACATTCCAAATCAGCTTTTCTAGTTTTACTTCAAATTCATCAATCGAAATTAGTAATTCATTTAAAAGTTCTCCAAGTATAAGTAGAAAACCATCTATCGCATTTTGACTCTGATCGATTTGCTGTTCCAGCATTTCTATATTATTATGTTTTAATATGGAAAAATCTAAATCTATCATAACGAGTAAATTTTCTGTTACATAAAAATGGCAAATTTTCTTCTCGGATTCTTTTTCAAAATCTTGTTTATAAATAAGGGAGCCATACATTAGTTTTTCTCCATTTTCAGTCAACATGAGTTTTAACAAATTAGAATTATTTTGATGAAGTTCCTTTGTCCATTTATCAAATTGTACATCATTTATTTCTGTTTTAATTTCTTTCAAAGTGCTATCATTATTTTTCGATAATTGATACCATTGCCAATTTGTTGGAGTCACTTTACTATCTCCTTTCTCTATTTTCTACTTTGATTCCCTTATTTCTCCAACATGAAACTAATATTAAAATCGATTGTGATTTATAAAATGACTTAAATGTGAAACTATGTTTGTTTTGGTCCGTATTTAATTAAGAGGGGGAAATTGTTAATGAAACAACAGCTGCAAGAAAGACAAATGGAACTGACGATGAAAATCAATGAACGGAATAGAATAAAACGACGCTTAGAAAGCGCTGAACAACAACTAAAAGAAGCAACAGCTACTCGAGATAGACTACGTGCACAATTAACGAAAGAGCAGCAAGATATTGCGAAGCTTGGTAAATTCTCTTTCTCTAATCTGATTAATAACTGGACTGGTAAATGGGATGAAAAGATGGAAAAAGAGATGGCAGAAGCAGCAGAAGCAGAGTTAAAATACAATGAAGCGGAGAAGACATTAATAGATTTAAAAGCAGAAACAGACCGTCTACGCAAAGCATATCAGAACCCTGATTATCAATTTATTGATGAAGATTGGGCTGATTTCTTAAAGGAAAAGGAAACATGGCTAAGACAACATGATACAATTGCCTCAAAAACATTACAGAAGATTGCAGATGAGCGTGTAACTCTTCGTTCTATGCTTAGAGAAATTGATGAAGCAAGGGATGCCGGTCATAAAGCAATACGTACTATAGACGCAGCGATTGATAAATTAAATAATGCTGAAGGATTGTCAACATGGGATACATTTTTAGGTGGAGGGATGCTTGTTTCTGCTCTGAAGTACTCAGAGGTCAATAGTTCAGACGATCTTATACATCGAGCTCAACGTGCATTACGTCATTTTGAAACCGAATTAATGGATATACAAAACTTTGCAACAGAATCTTTTAAAGTAAACCAAAAAGATATTTTTACCTTTACAGATGTGTTTTTCGATAATATTTTCTCGGATTGGGCAGTTCATTCGCGCATTACAGAAGCGAAGGGGAAACTAAATGGTGTATTACAAGACGTGCGCCGTGTAATGGATCAACTTATGAGGAAAAAAGATGAAGTGAATCACCATATAGAAATGCTAAACCAACAGGAGAAGGAAATTATTATATCTTAACAAGAAAAATCTTGGAAATGATGTATTTAACAGACCTCTGACATTTTAAGTGGAGAGAAGTACGAAACAGAAGTTAGGGTAATATCGAAGACTCCTTATAAAATAGGACTTTTGGAGACTTAAAATTGGTTGGAAAAACAAAAAATGAATTGAAATTGCAGAAAGAAAGCAGTGGCGCTTAACGTCACTGCTTTCTTTGAAAATCATGATGTGATTTTTGCTTTTTTAAATCCTTCGTATATAGAAACAATGGTAGTGATAATAACAGTTGCAACGGTAATGACAATAACCCATGTAATGCCACTATTAATTGTAGCTGTTGATACATCCATTAAAGTACTCATATATGTGATAAAGGAAGGATGTATAAGCTCACTATTACTAATGATGATAATAAATAATGTTGTATAAAGGAGATGGAAAATAGAATTCATTATTGCTAGTTTCATTGTCCATTGTCCACATACCCATTTATATATATTAAATGCAACTTCTAAAAGGATTAGTGTAATAATAACTGGCCAGTAAGTTAGTAACACATCCTGCTGAAAAATTGGTGCTACTAACTGAAGTCCTTTATCATTATCTAACTTTTCATACACACCAATAATATGAATGGCATTAAAATAGATCGTTGCCCAAATTCCAGTCCAAATAAAGCCAGTAAATACTTCACCTTTGGAAATTCTCTTTTTCTTAGGAACAATGATTCGATTTTTTAAGTCTTCAGGTTTCCACTTTTCACCTGTTATGGTCATTCTTTCAGTTGACACACCAGCTCTTTCTAATATGAAGAAGACAAGTGTAACCCAGAAAAAACATGTATAATCGTGGTAATCAATGTCCAAATAGCTTTTCCAAATATCGTAATAATTAAGGGAAAAGCACTTAAATCGGTATTTTGGATAATCTCCGTCGCAATAAGAGTAATTACACTTAATATAGCAGCAATAGGTAATATCATTTTTAGTGTATGAATATACAAGTCATAAAAACCAGGACCGATTAAATATGCAGGGCGTTCGCGATATTTGTTTGCTAATGTAATTGGGTCACCGAGCTTTTCTAATACATGAATAATATCCTTTTCCTCGTAATTGTCTGGCAACATGTCTTCAATCGTTGATTGCAGTTCTAATGTTATATCATCGCGATTTTTTTCTGGTAGTCTTCTCGTTACTTCAAATACATATTGTTCAATCATCTACTAATCATCTCCTTTCAATAATTGCTGTAATTCCTCGGACATTTTTTCCCATTCCTTTTTTAAATCTTGAAAAATTTCTGTCCCATATTCACTAATGACATAATATTTCCTTGGTCTACTTTCCGACGTATCCCAGCTACTTGTAACTAAATTTTGTTTTTCTAGTCTCCTTAATAACGGATAAAGTGTACTTTGATCAATGGCAATACCAGATTTCTCTAAGCGTTGTACTAAGGAATATCCGTACTGTGGAGTATCCAATTGACTTAATACAGCCAAGGTTAGGGAACCACGTCTTAATTCTGTCGTTAATGAAGTTAATAAATCACTCATACATACACCTCATTTTCTTATAGTGTATATCGTACACTATTGTGAAATTGAAAACAATAGGCGATTATTAATATTTTATTTAGTTTAGGATGAAACTTATATGGGAGTAAGTACGTAAGGGTAATTAGTTGTCCATAATGAAAAGGAGAGAGGGGTTTTGTAAGATGAGACCAACATATAAGAGTGGGGAAGAATTGTTGAAAGAAATACAGATGACAGATATGCCTTTTGGTAGCGTAGCTGTCTGGCATTTAGGACAGTCAGGTGTCATCATAAAAGGGGGGAATCAAGATGGATATATTGTGATTGATCCATATTTAACTTTCTCCATTGAGGAAAGAAGCCCGAATACAGAGTTTAAAAGAGGTTTTGAACCGCCATTAACACCAGAACAATTAACGGATGCCAGTGGTATATTAATTACTCATTCACATGATGATCATCTGGATCTTGAAACGATTATTCCGATAGCCCAACATTCATCACATACATACTTTGCACTGCCTGTACCAGATGTACATGTATTAGAAAAAAAGAATATTTCTTCAAAACAGATTATTGGAGCGAAGGCTAAAGAAAAATTTCGAATAAAAGGCTTCGAAATTACACCTATATCTGCTGCTCATACCAATTATGAAAGAGATGATAATGGTAATGATAGATATTTAGGTTTCATCATCGAAGTAAATGGAGTGACAGTCTTTAATTGTGGTGATTCCGTTGTAACAGATGAGCTCATTTCAGATATTAAGAGTTATCGTCCGCATATAGCAATCTTACCAATTAATGGCCAAGATTATTTTCGGACTAGTCGATGGATAGTCGGAAATATGAATTATCGTGATGCAGTAGATTTTGGTGTAACAATAGGTGCTGATATGATTTTACCTGTCCATTACGATATGTTTGCTAATAATCGTGAAAACCCAGCGTATTTTGTGGATTATATTTTCCATCAATACCCGAACCAAAAGTTTCATATGATGGTACCGGGAGAGAGATTTATTTATTACAAATAAAAGAGCAGGAAGGAAAACCTGCTCTTTTCAATTAATATCAAGTATGAGGGAGATTAAAGAGTTAGATCTCGTATTATTTCGTTAAACCTAGAATCAATTCTTTATAAATATGAAAGAAAGCAAAGTAGTACTCTTTATATACATATTCATCTGTCTTATGAGCCATTTTAGTTTCACCTGGACCAAACATCATGAATGGGAAATTTTCATCTTTATTTCGTAATAGGTTTGATGCATCCGTCACTCCTGGTGAACCTTTAATGGAAATATCAAGATCTAAATACTTTTTACCGAGTTCTTTAGCAAGGGTTACCATTTTAGACTGTCCAGTAGTAAAAACACTTGGTAAGGACATCGTTACTTCAATGTTTATGTTAGAGCCTTCCTTATTGTAATTGTTTGCAGCTGTCCTGAAAATCTCAATTACTTCCTCATTATCAAACTCTGGAATCGTGCGGACATTTATTTCAGCTACTGCTTTTTCAGGAATTGAGTTTACCTGGTTTCCTGCATTAAAAATAGTTGTACTCATAACTAGTTTATCTAGAACTTCATTTTTTCGATTATCACCATTTAACTTTTCATCCATCTCTAATAAATATGCCATTAACGGATTTATTGCATTATAACCATGGTGTGGCATAGAACTGTGTGCAGCTTCACCGATAGATGTTATGCGTAAGTTAAGTGATCCTTTATGAGCGTAAATAATGGTGTCATGAGAAGGTTCTGCTACCCATAGATATTCAACATCATCCATATAGCCATCTTCATATAATTTTTTAGACCCCGCGCCACCGACTTCTTCACCAGTTGTTGCCATAAAGCGTATTGTGCCATTCTTTAACTCATTATTTTCTTTCAACTCAATCATCACTAATGCTAGGTTTAACAAACCTGCTTTCATGTCATTTGTTCCACGTCCGAATAATTTCCCGTCTCGTTCTGTTAATGTGAAAGGATCGGAACTCCACTCGGATTCATCACCAGGAGATACGACATCCATATGTCCAGAAATCCCGATAACTGGATGTCCGCTCCCAATTTCAGCTACTAGGTTTACACGAGTTTTAGTAACTGGAACAATTTTAGATTCAATACCGTATTCATCAAATAATGCTTTTAAATAATTTGCTACTTGTATTTCGTTTTCATTAACAGATTTTATAGCAATGATGTCAGACAAAAACGTTAACTTTTCTTCTTCTGTAAAGTACTTTATTGGAAATCCCTCCGAATAATAAGTCTATTTTCCGTTAATAGGGTTATATCTATATTACCCTAAAGTAAATTAAAACTCTTTCCGAAAGTAATAAAATTAATAAGTTGATTAACGATCCATATTGGACAAATTAAAAGGCAAAAGTTCGGAAAAGTAGCGAACTCTTGCCAAAAAAATTATAACATTCTTGGTTAAAGATCTATCTGAATACTACTTTATTGTTCAATACGTACTCTTTACTTGTTACTTCCTATTATCTCGTTCTAAAGTTCGTTTTTCTTGTAGGAGTTGTTGAAACTCTTGCTCAAGCTCCTCAGATGGTTCAATGCTTATGCGGCTAAGAACGTCTGATATTTTAGTCTCTAATAATAATAATTGATCCTCCATCATATCACGTTCGGATTGTGGTTCGTAATTTCTATACTCTTCATATGTTCCTTCAAAAACGGTAATTACTTGTTCCTCAATCGATAAAATTCTATTGGCAATCGACTCAATAAACCTTCGATCGTGGGAAACAAATATAACAGTACCTTCGTACTCTTGAAGAAGTGATTCTAGTGCTTCAACCGCATATATATCAAGAAAATTTGTTGGCTCATCTAGAATCAATGTATTAATATCACTAACAAATAATTTTGCAAAGGCTACTTTTACACGTTCTCCACCACTTAATACATGAACAGGTTTATACACTTCATCTCTGAAGAAATGTAGGCGAGCTAGTACGGTTCGAATAAATGATTCTGTTTGTAGCGAGCTAGACTGCACATTATCTAGAATTGTTCTGTCATTATCGAGAATGTCTAAATTCTGGCTAAAGTATCCAATTTTCACAGCAGGGGAGATGGAAATATTGGGTTCTACTTTCATTATTTTTTTAATTAAAGTAGTTTTTCCGCTCCCGTTTTTCCCAATGATTGCTAATTTATCTCCACCTTTAACAGAGAAATTGGCATTTTCCCATAATACTCTTTTTCCAATAACACCATGTAAATTATTCACTCGTAATACTGTTCGCCCTTTGAAATCCTCTTCATTTGGCAAAGCCATTTTAACATCTGGAAGATCTTTTCTTTTTTCCACTTTCTCCAATTTCTCTAAGCGAGTCTCAATTGCTTTTGCAGCTTTTCTAAGTTTTTTCTGTTTATTAGCAAAGTATGGTTTTGCACCAGTTATTTTTGCTTCTGATAGGCTAGTTTTTTTAGGTTTTTTCGTTGCTCTTTGTGCTTTCTGCTCCTTTAGAATAAGTGCTTCTTCTAATTGTTTCTTCTTTCTTACATACTGCTCATAAGCGTTATCTTGTTTTTGTCGTTCCATTTCTTTAAATCTGGCATAATCCGAATAATTCCCTTTATATTCTGTTACTATTCCTTCTTCTATTTCCCAAATCTTCGTACATAATGCATCTAAAAATGCTCTGTCATGAGAAACAAGGATAAGAGCTCCTGACCATCTTTTCAAATGATGCTCTACTTTCTCAATATGTTCTGTATCTAAGTTTGTTGTTGGCTCATCTGCAAGCAGTAAATCAGCTTTGTTAGCAAGTGCTCGATTAATATACTCTTGAGTTACTTCGCCTCCACTTTTCGTTGTATTCGTATCCTTTAATTGTGGCAACAATTCATAGCTAGCCTTAACAACAATAGAATTGGAACCATCTTGTGCTCTCATAATTAAGTCGAGTAGTGTTGTTTTTCCACTTCCGTTCCTTCCAACTAATCCGATACAATCACCAGAGTGAACTTGAAGTTGTTCTATGTCTAATAAAATGCGATCTTTTACATAATGTTGTAAATTATTTATTTCTAATAAAAGCATGATCTCATCTCCTTAACTTTTAAAAATGGAGACAAAAAAGCCTCCTGTTCTGTTCAGAATAGGAGGCGGAAAAAGGACACAAAAAGAGTGTATGTCTTTAAGTGCACAATTAAATAAAGCCAATCCTATCCTGAAACATTGATAAAGGCATACGTAATAAGCAGACATATCGTCTGTTTAAAATTACCTTTACTCAATTGTTTTCAAAAAATAGGATTAGAACTTCATGTAATTGGGTCACCCTTCCGTCATTTATATACTACCACTATATATGATTTGAAAATAAATTGTCAATCATTCATTATAATGACAACTTAGGAAAAAACAACTATTTTATTACTCGTACTTTATCCCTGTTTTTAAGTAAACTTGCAAAATGCGAAACTAATTCCTGTAAAATCAGTAAATATAGATAAATAGAAAAGGGGTGTTGTGCATGGACTCATTTTTGGAATTTTTAACCACACCTTTAGGACTGGTTATTATCGGAGTTGTTCTAATTACTATCATTTTTATTAGTACATATAACCGATTCATTTCTTTGCGGAATAGGGTGAAAGAAGCATTTAGAGCAATTGATACGTATTTAGAACAACGTTTTGATCAACTGACAAAGTTGGCTGATGCAGTTGCGTCTTATACGGATCATGAGAAAAGTACGCATACTAGATTAGCTGAAATCAGATCAGGTTATCACGCCATGTCGTCAGATGAAAAAATTAAAGTTGCAAAGGAAGTTGAAAACCTAGAATCACGATTGAAATTGCAAATTGAGAATTATCCAGAACTAAAGGCGGACGGTGTTTATCTTAATTTAATGCAATCGATTACTGATATTGAAGAGAAGTTATCGGCAAGTCGTAGAAGTTATAATGCTAATGTGTATAAATACAATACGAAGTTAGAACATTTTCCTAGTAATTTATTTGGTACCATGATGGGATTTAAAAAAGCTGAAATGTTTGAAGCTACAGAAGAGAAAAGGCAAGATATTGATCTTCGTGGCAGATTGGGTGGGATGTAATGTTTCCTAGCTTTCAACAGTTGCTACCGACATTACAACCTGCCATAAAAACTTCTCAAGAAAATCGTAAGAAAGCCAAGAAAAAAATATTTCGTAATTTCATAATAGGCTTTATCTTATGGGTAAGTGTCATTTTGTCTTGGATACTTTTCCAGTCTAGAGATGTTACCGGTACGATATTGTTCATCGTTTTTTTAGCAAGTGCAGTGCTAATTGGTTTGTCATTACGAGCAGTAAAGGTATTTCGACTATCCTATTCTAAAATTCTCGTTGCTAATCTTGTCAAACAATTATTTGCTAACATAGAACCGAACGAAGAAGATGAAAAACATGAATATCGAGTTAGTTATATGCCTGGACGAAAAATAAGTAGCTCGAAAATCAAAGAAAGTAATTTAATTTCTAGTTATACTCGTTATAATGGTGAGGATTATACAGTAGGGAAATTAGGATTAACTACATTTGAATTTTCGGAGATACTTTTACAAAAAGAAGAATACTATACAGATCGTAATGGTAGGCGCCAGAAACGAATAAAAAAAGTGTTTGATGGCATAATTTTTATTGCTGATTTTCACAAACATTTTTCAGGTGAAACTTACTTAATTCGAAAGAGATTTTTCGGAAGTGATAAATGGAGATTAGTGTTTGACGGCAGTTTTGAGATTGAGCTGGAAGATATGGAGTTTAATGAGACATTTCGTACAATGACTACAAACGATATTGAAGCACGCTATATTTTATCCTCCAATCTAATGAAGAAAATAATGGAGTTTAATAAACGAGCAAAAGGAAACGTACAAATTGCTTTCCGTAATTCAAAAATGTTTATTACGAAAGAAACAAGTAAGAATCATTTTGAAGGAAAATTCTTCCGAAATAATGACGAGGAAGTGTTGGAAGAAATATATAACGACTTTAGATTGTATTTTGATATTATTGAAGAATTTACATTGAACAGAAGAATTTGGAGTAAAGTATAAAAAATAATCACTCAAATAAGAGTGATTGTTTTTTATATAGTACCTTGCATTGAATAGTACCTAGTGGTATAGTATATGTAAATCAGTTAATATCATAAACAGGTACTGTATATTGTATAGTACTATATTATTTACGGATGTGAGGTGCAAGGAATGAACGTTCAATTTAAGAAAGGTGTTTTAGAATTATGTGTCTTAGCTTTATTAGATAAACATGATCGCTATGGTTACGAACTCGTAAAAAAAATATCTGATCGGATCGCAATCTCTGAAGGATCTGTTTATCCATTACTAAGGCGACTAGCAAAAGAAGCGTATTTTACAACGTATTTAAAAGAATCATCAGAAGGCCCATCGAGGAAATATTATCAGCTTACAGAAGAAGGAAGAGCTCATCTCCATGAACTTATTCAGGAATGGAATGAGTTTACAAATGGGGTTAATCAATTATTAGAAGAAGGTGTTAACCATGAATAAATATCAATTTATGAATATTTTAGAGTCATCACTTGCCAAGCTGCCTGCAGATGAGAGAGAGGAAATCTTACGCGATTTTGATGATCATTTTTCATTTGCAATGGAAGAAGGTAAAAAAGAAGAAGAAATTGCGAAATCACTAGGAGCACCACAACAAATTGCAAAGGAACTGTTGGCAACATATCGCTTAGAACAAGTAGAACAGAATGGGTCGGCTTCAAATATC
This sequence comes from Lederbergia graminis, assembly GCF_042655485.1. NCBI lineage: Bacteria > Bacillati > Bacillota > Bacilli > Caryophanales > Bacillaceae > Lederbergia > Lederbergia graminis. The sequence continues at coordinate 464,463 of NZ_JBHSMC010000001.1, read as the reverse complement.
TTTCGAGCGGTTTGGGCCGTAATAGGCTTAGGATTCTTTAATTTATTTATTGTTCTTGCTCCATTTCTTACATTAGTATCAATCCTCATTGCAGGATGGATAGTTGGAATATCATTTATAGGATCACCTTTATTAGTATTAATTGATACGATCATTACTCCGGCTAATTTCGTACTATTCGATGTATTTATGTCAATATTCTTAGCAGGTCTAGGTTTATTTATTATGATCGGTATGTATTATGTGACTAAGTATTTAATGAGAATCTTTGTACGATATTTAAACTTCAATGTAAAGGTAGTGAAAGGTGGTCAATCAAATGGTTAAAAAAACAAGTTTTCTGGCGGGGATTCTGGTAGTCATTGGTCTTATTGGAGTTATATTTACAATACCATCCATGTTAAAATCGTCAAAAGTATTGGAAGAGAAGGTAATTCATAATCACGACATTACTAATATTGCTGTCGAGACCGATAATGGCGTAGTGGAATTATTACCTACAGATAATGAGAAAATAAGTGTTGAAGTAACAGGGAATATACCTAAAAATCAAAAATACAATTTCAACGTCGATGAAAAGGGAAATACAGTAAATATAGAATTCAAGGAAAAAGGTTGGAAACTAATAAACTTTAATTTTTTTAGTAAAGGAATAAAGATTAAAGTTTACGTTCCTAATAAAACATACGAACGTATACAGGCAGAAACGAATAATGGAAGAGTATATGCAACTGATCTTAATGTCGATGATATTTTGTTAAGCACAGATAATGGTCGAATACAATTGGAGAATGTTAAAGGGAAGACGATTGAAGCGGAGTCTAGCAATGGTCGAATAGAGCTAAATAATGTCACTGCTACTTCCATGAATATACAATCAGATAATGGCAGGATTCAACTAAATGATGTGGATGGAAATATTAAAAGTAGTTCTAAAAACGGAGGTATAACACTTAAAACCAATGATATTGATCACTCCATTGATCTGTCATCGAATAATGGGAAGATAGTAGTTCAAACCAAAAGTGAACCTCAAAATGCTACGATAGTAAGCAATACCGATAATGGAAAGATTACTATTTTCGGAAACTCCAATCAGCATACTGTATATGGGGAAGGAAAGAATAAAATTAACTTAAAATCCAACAATGGGAATATTACCGTAGAACGTGGTGAGTAAAGAAATTAAGGGAGGTAGTTTTAGCTACCTCCCTTAATTTACTCTCCTGTGTAATGGGGCTTTTGCTGCATATAATCGATAGAGAAAGAATGCAATAAGCGAGAGTAAGATACCCGAAATATACGGTAATCCGACTGCAACGGAGAAAAGCCAACCGCCTAATGGAGGGCCAACAATCCTTCCTAACGAATCGAAGGAAGATAGTAGTCCAGTGGAGCTTCCATGACCAGTTCTAGATACTTTCGTTAAAAGTGATGAAACACTTGGTCGAATCACACCATTACCAATACCAAAAATACTCAAGAAAATTGCTGCAGTTACAAAGCTATCCACAAATAATATTAATCCAAACCCGATAGCCGAAACTACTATTCCAATCTGGATAACAAATCCTTCTCCAAATTTCTTTGTTAATTTTCCAACTAATCCTCCTTGAACAAGTGCACCTGCAAAACCCATGATCATAAATATATAACCTAGTTCAACCGTACCTAAATTTGCTTTCTCTGCAGCAAAATAAGCGAAGGTTGCCTCTAGTCCAGAGAGAGATAAAGAGATAAATAGTTGCAGAAAAAATAACATCGAGATGGATCCGTTAAATGCTACAAATAACGTTCTGTTTTTCCTATCTGTAGCTGAATCCTTATTCAAAACTAATGATTCTTTTAAGAAGAATCCTACAACAAAAAATGTAAGTAATGATGAGATTCCTGCAATATAAAACGGCATGTTTAAACTTATATCTGAGAATATTCCACCTATTGCTGGACCAAATACAAAACCTAATCCAACCGCAGCTCCGACAACGCCCATGCCTTTACCACGATCTTCTTCTGATGTAATATCTGCTACATACGCCATTACCGTCGGCATATTTGCTGATGATAATAACCCACCTATAATTCTAGCAGCAAATAGCATCCAAAGTTCACTAGAGAATCCCATTAGAAAAAATGAGAGAGAAAGTCCAAATATTCCAATCATTATTACAGGCTTTCGACCAATTCGGTCAGAAATTCTTCCCCACATCGGTGCAAAAAGAAGCTGCATTAATGAATAAAAAGCCATTAAAAAACCAAGTTGTGTAGGGGAGGCACCTATATCTTCCGCATAAAATGGTAATACTGGAATAATAATTCCGAAGCCCACCATCACAAAAAACATGACAGCGAATAATATAGGCAATGCTTTTTTAGTCTCTAACATGATTAACACTCCAATTTTTGACAAGCCTTCATACATTTCAATTATAGTTATATCCTATTTAATGAGTCAATTTAAAGGACCAATATTCATTGTTTTTTCCATACAAAAAAACATAACTTCGACAAATTTACCATTTGTGAAGTTACGTTTTTTGTACTAATGGGCAATATGGACATTTATCTGTATTAGGAAGTTCCTTATATAGACAACACGTAAGACGTTTATAATGATCCATTGCTTCCTGAATGGTGTCGTTTTTCAAGTACTGACGGAAAGGTGATCGACGTAATGTTGGTTTCCACAAATCATCTGAAAGCAATATTTCCAAATCTTTTTCCGCTTGTTGTATAGATTCGTCCTTATATAGTTGTGAATACATCCAAATTACATAACCCCAAATATTTTCCCATAAAATTAGTTTGGATACTTTACCTAGTTTACTTAACGGTTCTACTATAGCATGACCATAATGTTCAAGAATAAAGCGAATATCAGACTCTCGATTAATAGAAGTAGTTGTGACAAAATGATTCCCTGTGACAGCGAAATGAATGATTCCATCCTTTTCGATTAGATGAATATCCTTTAAAGCACCAATCCAGCGAATATTATGCACACATAGCAATTGAAGAAATGCTGTAATGAAAAAACCATGACGTCGAAAGTATACTGAAGTTGCGACTGCTTTAGTAGGTGCGTCATTTAACTCCATTATTAATTCGAATACATTATTGCTACCTTGCTCTGTAATTAATTCGTCTAAAGACATAATTCCATTTGTATTATTTGAAACTGTAACACTTAGGCGATTTAATACTTCCACTTGTTCATTAGTCAAATTATGCACCAGAATTACTCCTTAACGAAGGAACTACACAACGACCTCGTCCGAAAGGAATACAATGTGGAGTTCCAAATAGTGGATCCTTTGCAACTTGACATTCCATACCAAAAACGGAATGGACTAGTTCACATGTAATTATATCTTCGGGTTTTCCTTGCGCAAATACTTTTCCATCTTTAATTGCAACGATATTATGTGCATATCGGGAAGCTAAATTTAAATCATGAAGAACCATAACAATTGTCCGGTTTTTTTGTTCATTTAAATCAAATAATAAGTCTAAAATATCTATTTGATATGTCATATCTAAATAAGTTGTTGGTTCATCGAGCAAAATAATATCAGTATCTTGGGCTAATGTCATAGCAATCCATGCGCGTTGTCTCTGACCACCAGATAAAGTATCGACAGCTTGATGTCGTAAATCTGAGATACCAGTCGCTTCCATTGCTTCTTCGACTTTTAAGGTATCTTCCTCAGACCAACGTTTTACCCATGATTGGTGAGGATAACGACCTTGTTTCACTAAATCTAACACCGTAATACCTTCTGGAGATATCGGGGATTGAGGTAGTATTCCAAGTTTTTTTGCAACTTCTTTAGATGATAATCGGTGAACATCTTTACCATCTATTAGAACGTTACCTGAAGAAGGTTTCAATAGACGGGCGATTGATCGTAATAAAGTTGATTTTCCGCAACCATTGCTACCTACAAAAACTGTAATTTCTCCTTTAGGGATAGAAAGGTTCAGATCCTCAAATAGTAGTTTATTTGTATATCCAATGGATAAGCCATTTGTGTTAATTGCCGATTGCATATAATTGGCCTCCTTCGTGTTATTACAAGATAGGCGTTTTCAATAACCCTATCATACCATAATTATTTATTCATTGAGAATAATTTTCAATAAAGTTTAAAAAAGTTCTTTACAAACAAGTAGTATGCCCATAAACTAAAAGATGTAATTGAGAACGGTTATCAAAGAGAGAAATGGAGGTTTTGTAAGGATGAAAAGATCAATAAAAATATTACTTTTTGCTTTACTTAGCGTTATCTTAGCTGCATGTACAGCAGAGAATGATGATAAAAATGGAAGTTCAAGTAAAGAAGATCAAATTACAATACAAGGTACTAATGGTAAAGTAACATTAGATGGTCCAGCAAAAAAGGTTGTTGTACTTGAATGGACATATGCTGAAGATTTACTAGCTCTAGGTGTTCAGCCTGCAGGTATGGCAGATATTGAGGAATATCATAACTGGGTAAATATTGATGCGGAACTTAGTCCAGATGTAGTAAATGTCGGTGGACGTCAAGAACCAAGTTTAGAAGCAATTGCATCTATAGAGCCAGATTTAATTATTGGGGTAAGTTTTCGTCATGATGCAATGTTAAAAGACTTAGAATCAATAGCACCGACAGTTATTTTTAATCCTTATCCAGAAGACGAAAGTATTGATTTATATCAGGAAATGGTGACAACCTTTAATGAAATAGCAAAAGCTGTTGGTAAAACAGAAGAAGCTGAGACGGTTTTAGCCAATTTAGATAAAGTATATGAAGATGCTCAAGAAAAAATAGATAATGCGAACTTAAAAACAAAAGATGTATTACTAACATTAGCCTACACTGGTCCACAAGCACCAGAAATTCGTGTATTTACACCAAACTCTATGGCATCCATCATCCTAGAAAGAATTGGTCTACATAATGTCCATAAACCGGAGCAATTTGAAGTATTTGGTTCGAGTACTTATAATGTAGAAGGTATTACAAAATATGAGGATGCAAATTATTTATATATTGTCCAAGATAATGACAATATTTATGAGAAGCAATTAAAGGAAAACCCAGTGTGGAAGAACTTGAATTTTGTTAAAGAGAACCGCCTCTATGCACTTGGTGGTGACACATGGTTATATGGTGGACCTTTATCAGCTGAAACATTTGTAAACCGAATTCTACAAACGTTGGTGACTAATTAATGGTTAAGATTAGCAAGTTAAATAAGTCCTTTGTCACATTGACGGGGGGCTTTTTCCTTCTTTTTGTACTTTCCATCATCCATTTAACACAAGGGCAAGCAGAATTCACCGCTTCCCAGTTGTTAAAGGATGTGTGGGTAGAAGGGAGAATACAAGATATTGTAGTGTCTTTACGACTTCCACGGCTTGTCATTGGTATATTCGCGGGTGGAGCCTTGGCAGTATCAGGGGCAATTTTGCAAACGTTAACGAAAAATCCTCTAGCATCTCCAGGCACTTTGGGGATTAATGCAGGAGCATTTTTCTTCGTTGTTTTATCCATGATTTTCTTTCCGTCGTTATTAGGTAATTTTCCATTTCTAACAGCACTATTTGGAGCGGTACTTTCTGCAGTAATGGTCATTATTCTTTCAGGGAAGCAAATGGATCCTATTCGGGTAGCATTGACAGGGATGATTATCTCCTTATTATTTTCGTCAATTACTGGTACCCTACAATTATTATTTGAAAATCAAACAAACGGATTATTTTTATGGGGATCTGGCACACTCGTACAATTGAATTGGGATGGTGTTCGTTTTGCTGCACCTATTGTAGGTATTACATTTGTCTTTGCTTTAGTAATGGCAAAATCAATGGATATTTTATTGCTTGGTGATGATGTTGCTACTTCCTTAGGTCAAAATGTTATTGTTGTAAAGTTAGTCACTTGGGTAATCGCCATTGTTTTAGCCGCTTCAACTGTTAGTGTAGTTGGTCCAATTGGATTTATTGGATTAATGGCACCACATATCATTCGTATGATGGGGGTACGTGGTCATTTCCAAATTATACTACAATCATTCTTATGGGGCGGTGTCTTGTTAATTGGTGCTGATGTATTAGGTCGTTTAATACAGCCAGGACAAGAAATACCTGTAGGAGCTATGACTGCATTAGTTGGTGGACCTTGGTTACTTTATTTGGCATGGAAAACAGCTAAATCAACTAAGGGTGGAGACAGACAAATGGGTGGAGCTTTAAAACCTATTAAACTTCCTTATGCTATGATTGTTACCGTTATCCTTATTGTTTCCATCGTCCTAGTTGCGATTTCTTATAATGGAATGTCATGGTCCATGGAATGGATGAAACCTGTCATATGGAATTTCCGAATTCCACGTGTGTTAACTGCTTTTATTGTTGGGATAATGCTGGCAATTACAGGAGTATTGTTGCAAGGAGTATTACGAAATCCACTAGCTGATGCCAGTGTACTTGGGGTAACATCTATGGGTGGAGCAGGCGCTATGCTTCTATTAGTAATATTTCCTACAGTACCTGTTGAATTTTTACCGCTTGGAGCAATTGTTGGAGCAGCTTTAGCGTTAAGTATTATTTTAATTACTTCCTGGAATAATAATTTCCAACCAATGTTGGTGGCATTAATGGGTATTGCTATTTCTGCCTTTGGATCTGCCGCAACCCAAGTATTTGTAGTAAAGGCAAAACTCGCTGTGTCCGGTGCTCTCGTATGGTTATCCGGTAGTACATATGCAAAGGGATGGGATGATGTACAATTAGCTATTATATTATTTGTCTTATTCATAATACCGGCAATCTATGTTACGAGAGGTCTCGATACTTTAACATTTGGTGATGATATTGCAGCAGGATTAGGATTGAATGTAAGGTCAGTCAGGTTTGCTGCGCTCATTATAGGTGTTGCTATAAGTACAGCTGCAGTTTCATTGGTCGGAACAATTGGTTTTATTGGGTTAGTTGCACCACATATCGCGCGTCGATTAGTAGGTTTTCGTCACTTACCTTTATTATTATTATCTGGTCTGCTCGGTGGCTTATTATTAGTAGCTGCAGACTTCATTGGACGCGTATTCATTGCACCAAAAGAAATTCCTAGTGGATTGATCGTTGCCTTAATTGGAACACCTTACTTATTATATTTACTGAGAAAGTTGAAATAAACGAAGTGATAATTAGGAGGAATGGATATGAAAAGAATCGTTCCACATCTACGTATTAATAATTGTAAAGAAGCGGTTGAATATTATCAGCAAGTATTTGGAGGAGAAATTAAGAATACACAGCTAGCTGATGGAATTGAAATGTTTAAAGGGCATGAAGGTAAGTATATTCATGCTGAGTTACACATGAATGAAAATTGTATATTATATTTCGCTGATATTTTTGGTCATCAGCCGACTATCGGTAATAATATTATTCTTGGACCAGATTTTGATTCAGAAGAGGAAATTACCAAGGTATACACAGAATTAGCAAAAGAAGGTCAAGTTAAAATGGAATTGCAAGAAACTTTTTGGGCTGTAAAATATGCTACTGTTCAAGATAAGTACGGTGTTACATGGGAGTTAAATTTATCTAAATAAGGAAAAATTAATGAAATTGTGGATTACCTATTGCAGAACCAAGTTTTTCTATGGTATATTAAATAAACTTTGAAGAGGACGGAGGGTTACAAGTGGCTACAGTAATTTCTAATCAATATATGAACATTTTACAATTTAATAATGTGATAGCTCGCCAAACTGGTAGAGTGATTGGGAATAGTCTGTCCACTTTATAATAGTAACCTAAAGGTTTTTATATCGAAAGTTGTGGGAGGGCATTTTGCGCTCTCTTCTTTCGTTCTGTAAAAGATATATGTTTCTTTGAACACAGGCTAGCAACCTGTGTATTTCTTTTTGTGTATTTGGAAAAAAATGAGAGTGAGGGTGAAAAAATGACAGGAGATCAACGTAAAAAATTACTTATTTTAATGATTAATATGTTTATAGCAATTGGAAGTTTTGGGATTATTATTCCTATTTTACCCCAATACTTAGAGTCAATTAATCAAGGGGGAACTGCTGCTGGTCTGATGATTGCCATTTTTGCTGGTGCACAATTAGTCATGTCACCAATTGCTGGTAAATGGACAGATCAATATGGCCGTCGTAAAATGATTATTCTTGGTCTTGCAGGTCTAACTTTATCTAGTTTTATTTTCTATGCTACAGACTCCATTTGGGTACTGTATTTGTCTCGTGTAGTTGGTGGAGTTGGTTCTGCATTATTAGTTCCAGCAATTTTCGCTTATGTAGCGGATATTACAACATTTGAGCAACGAGCAAAAGGGAATAGTTTTATCTCTGCTGCAATGTCACTTGGAATCGTAATAGGTCCTGGAATAGGTGGATTTTTAGCAAAAACAAGCTTAAAAACACCACTATTAGTTTCAGCTATCATTTCATTAGTTGCTGTTCTATTCTCTGTTATTGTTTTAAAGGAAAGTAAACCTGAAACATCTTCTTCTGTTCAAAATGGAGCGGCTGTAGATTCAGAATCGATGATTGCTAAAATGATAAGATCAGTAAAAATGCCATATTTCGTCCCTTTATTGATCACATTAATTATGAGCTTCGGTTTAATGTCATATGAGTCAGTGTTAGGGTTATTTGTAGATAATGAGTTTGGAGCTACACCTCAAGAAATAGCATTTATGATAACTGCAACAGGAATTGTCAGTGTTATCGTTCAATTATTTATTGTTGATCGTATCGTCAATCGATTTGGGGAAGTTACTATTTTAAATATCTTTATCGCAGTTGTTACTGTAGGCTTCATTCTTGCATTATTAGCAAAAAGCTATACGTTGTTCTTCGGAATTACGTTACTAATATTCCTTGCAACATCGATCTTACGTCCAGTATTAAATACGTTAATTTCAAAAATGGCAGGGGAAGAACAAGGGTTCGCGATGGGTATGAATAATGCTTATATGAGTGTAGGTAATATTTTAGGACCAACGTTAGCCGGGATGCTTTATGATGTTAAAATCACATATCCATTTATAATGGGACTATTAATATTAGCAATCGCCATGGTTACAACATTTATGTGGCAAAAAAGACTGACAAAACAAAAACAACAATTAATATTAAGTAAATAAATAGTTGAAAGAACCGTTAATGCAAATTTAACGGTTCTTTTTTTATGTATGATAACTGGTTCTGCAAACATTGTGGTGCTCAATATTTATATAATCCACGTTCGATTTGATGTAATGTACAGTAAGTTTTATAGATGAATACATAAACTTACTGAGTATCGATTACACTAACGATATTTAGTGAGTTTTTTTTTGGGGCAAAACAATTAAGGAGAGATACAGTAATGGGATTTTTCACCAGAGCACAGAAAATGAAGATAACAAAACATCAAGCTAAAAAAATAAAACAAAAGGTATTACTCAAAGGGAATGGTGATATTCATCTTGCCAAGGAAATCATTAAAGAAGTGACAGGACACGAAAAAGTGACAACCGATACAGCAACCTTAATCATTAGTGCGATTCAGCAACCGGAAAAATACTCAAATACAGCAGAAAGATATGGAATCGAATTTGAATGACGTTAAATGCTTGTTTTCTATATAGAAGCAAGCTTTTTTATTCTCTCTTTTATTACGGATGGTGGAAAAAGAGGGAAGGGAGGAGCGGGTACAACAATAAATCAATTAGATGAGATAATCAAGAAAATGTGGGTGTAGTAAATTTATTTGTTGACATTATACCTATAGGGGTATATTATTACTTTAAGTGATACTCAAATTTTCCTTTCAGAAGGTTATGGAAATTTTACTGATTATAAAGATTGTTCATAAAGGATGAGTCTAAATACAACAGAACTAGTGAGGTAATAGTAATGGAATACAACGATCAAATGAAGAATAGAGTTAAGAGAATGGATGGCCAGCTTAGAGGGATTTTAAAAATGATGGAAGAGAATAAAGATTGTAAAGATATTATTACACAGCTATCAGCGGTTCGTACGGCAGTGGATCGAACAATTGGTGTAGTAGTAAGTTCAAATTTAGTTGAATGTGTTCAGAAAGCTGATAACGAAGAAGAAAAAACAAATGAGTTAATTAAAGAAGCTGTCAATTTACTGGTGAAAAGCAGATAAAAAAATTCATCAGTTGACATTCTTTTTTAATCCTGTTAATATACCCCTGTGGGTATTTACTGTTTGAAATCCACTCAACAGAGATAGAATATTTAATATATAGAAGATGAGGTTCTGGTTTTAATTAGATTTTTTTTAGCAATATATATACCCATGCTGGTATGGGTAATTTACTTGTGAGGAGGAATAACTATGGGAGAAAAGAAAACAACTAACATCATTTTATTTAGTGGAGATTATGATAAAGCAATGGCAGCGTATATCATTGCGAATGGAGCAGCGGCTTACGATCATGAGGTGACGATTTTTCACACTTTTTGGGGATTAAATGCTTTGCGTAAAGATGAACATATGCCCGTGAAAAAAGGGTTTTTAGAAAAAATGTTCGGTAAAATGATGCCTAGGGGATCAGATAAAATGGGACTCTCCAACCTAAACTATGCAGGCTTTGGTCCAAAGTTAATCAAAAATGTGATGAAGAAACATAATGTAATGCCTTTGCCAAAACTAATTGAAATGGCACAAGAACAAGACATAAATTTAGTAGCATGTACAATGACGATGGATTTGCTGGGTCTTCAAAAAGAAGAGCTCCTAGATAACATTGAATACGCCGGCGTTGCAGCCTATTTAGCTGAAGCTGAGGATGGCAAGGTCAATTTATTTATCTAATTAAGGGATTGTAATATATTTTTTTATATTTTCAAATACCCCGCACCGTATAATACACAGGAGGTTTCAATATGGAGAATATTAAAGTTAACGTAACATTGGATGCAAAAGGACTATCTTGTCCGATGCCAATTGTCAAAACAAAAAAGACCATGAATACTTTGGAAGCAGGTCAAGTCTTGGAAGTTCAGGCAACGGATAAGGGATCGAAAGCAGATATTCGAGCTTGGGCAAATAGCTCTGGTCATCAATACCTTGGAACAATTGAAGAAGGGGATGTACTAAAGCACTACCTAAGAAAATCATCAAATGATGGATCGATCGAAAAAAAACATCCCAATGCGATTAGCAATGATGAACTTAAAAAGAAGCTCAATGCTAATGAGAATATAGTGGTTCTTGATGTAAGAGAGGCTGCTGAATATGCATTTAATCATATTCCTAATGCTGTTTCGATTCCATTGGGAGAAATTGAAGAACGGCTAGGTGAATTAAACAAAGAGGATGAAATTTTTGTGCTATGCCGTACAGGAAACCGCAGTGATTTGGCTGCCCAGAAACTTGCGGAAAGAGGATTTTCGAATGTGATTAATGTTGTACCGGGCATGGGTGACTGGACAGGAAAAACAAATACTTTAAATAAATAATTAAGGAGAATGATGAAAATGAACACAGTTACAGTGTATACAACAACACGTTGTCCATATTGTGTAATGTTAAAAAACTTTTTAGAGTCTCAAAGTATTCCTTTTAAAGAGGTAAATGTTGAAACGAAACCCGAGCTGATGAAATATCTCGTAAATAAAACAGGTCAATTAGGAGTACCTCAAACAGAGATTAATGGTAAATGGGTTGTTGGGTTTGATCCAAATAATATTATGTTAGCACTAAGAAACTAGGAGGAACTTGCAATGAATAAAAAAGTAGCAATTATCGCAAGTAATGGCGGAATGTTTGATGCCTATAAAGTATTTAATATCGCGAATGCGGCAGCAGCCACAGACCAAGAAGTAGCCATCTTCTTTACTTTTGAAGGGTTAAACTTAATTCATAGAGATGCATACAAACAACTGCCGATGCCAGAAGGAAAAGAACATTTTGCTGAAGGATTTGCTAATGCTAATGTTCCAGCTATCCCGGAATTGGTTGCAATGGCACAAGAAATGGGTGTTAAATTTATTGGTTGTCAAATGACAATGGATGTTATGGGTCTTGGAATAGATTCATTTGTTGAGGGGATTGAAGTTGGTGGAGCAGTGACTTTCTTAGAATTCGCCAATGATGCAGATGTGACACTTACATTCTAAAATTTTTTAATTCGTAATATACCTAAGGGGGTAAAAAGAGTGCCTTTTAAAGCAATGAATCCAAAAGATGTAACCAAAAAAGTCTTTAATAAAGAAGATTTGTTTATTTTGGACGTACGTAATGAAACGGATTTTGAAGATTGGAAAATCGAGGGAGAAAACTTTCACTATTTAAATATCCCTTATTTCGACTTACTTGATGGAGTGGAAGGAATTTTAGATAAAATTCCTTCCTATAAGGAAGTATTGGTAGTTTGTGCGAAAGAAGGGTCATCTGTCATGGTGGCAGAGATGCTTTCGGAACAAGGTTTAACTGTTTCTTATTTACAGGGTGGAATGAAAGCATGGAGTGAACATTTGGAGCCTGTAAAAGTTGGAGATTTAAAGGATGGCGGCGAGATTTATCAGTTTGTACGTATTGGAAAAGGTTGTTTATCCTATATGGTGGTCTCTGATGGAGAGGCTGCCATCATTGATGCAACTAGAATGACGGATATTTATCTAGAGTTTGCATCAAATATCGGTGCTAACATCACTCATGTTTTTGATACACACTTACATGCTGATCACATTTCAGGTGGTAGGAAAATTGCTGAGACCACAAATGCAACCTACTGGTTACCTCCAAAAGATGCGAGGGAAGTTACATTCGAATACTCTCCATTAGAAGGTGGCAATGTGGTGACAATTGGTAATACGAATATTGATATTCATGCTTTATATTCACCAGGTCACACAATTGGTTCGACTTCATTTGTGATTGATAAAAGATATTTACTTTCAGGTGATATTTTGTTCATTGATTCTATTGGTAGACCAGATCTTGCAGGGTTAGCAGAAGATTGGGTTGGGGATTTAAGAGAAACGCTTTATAGCCGCTACAGAGAGCTTTCAGCCGAATTAATTGTACTGCCTGCTCACTTTATGATTATCGAGGAATTGAACGCAGATGGTAGTGTGGGTAAACCGTTAGGTACTTTATTCGCAGAAAATCATGGTTTGAATATTTCAGACGAAGTAAGATTCAGACAAATGGTAACTGAAAACTTACCTCCGCAGCCAAACTCATATCAAGAGATTCGGGAAACTAATATGGGAAAAATGACCCCAGATGATGACAAGCAACGTGAGATGGAAATTGGACCAAACCGTTGTGCAGTACGATAAGAAGAACAGAAAAAGAAACGTGAATAGGAGAGATAACATATGAATGCAGATAAATTATTGGATGCAAAGGGATTAGCTTGTCCCATGCCAATTGTTAAAACAAAGAAATCGATGGATGATTTGGCAACTGGTCAAGTACTAGAAATCCATGCAACAGATAATGGAGCCCAATCAGATCTAGCTGCTTGGTCTAGATCAGGTGGACACGAACTGCTACAATCTACTGAAGAAAATGGAATATTCAAGTTCTGGATTAAGAAGGGTTGATAAAGGAATTGGGAACCGTGATGAAGGTTCCCCTTCTTTAATAGGAGGTAATATATTGGAAATAACGTTTATTATTACCATTTTTTTAATTGGATTTATAGGTTCATACATTTCTGGAATGCTAGGAATTGGTGGCTCAATTATTAAGTATCCAATGCTTTTATTTATACCACCGTTGTTTGGATTAGCAGCATTTAGTGCACATGAGGTATCAGGAATAAGTGCTATACAGGTTCTGTTTGCTTCCATTGGAGGAGTATGGGCATATCGTAAAGGCGGTTACTTGAACAAAAAGCTGATTATATACATGGGAATCAGTGTGTTGATTGGTAGTATGATTGGGAGTTTTGGATCTCAATCAATGTCGGAAAACAGCATTAATATTGTTTATGGTTTTCTAGCATTAACAGCAGCTGTCATGATGTTTATACCGAAGAAGGGGATAGATGATATTCCTTTAAATCAAGTAACATTTAACAAGTGGATTGCTGCAATATTAGCATTCATAGTTGGAATAGGTTCTGGTATTGTTGGCGCAGCTGGTGGATTCCTATTAGTGCCCATTATGCTAGTCGTATTAAAAATTCCAACGAGGGTTACTATTGCATCTTCACTAGCCATAACCTTTATATCATCCATCGGTGCAACAGTGGGGAAAGTATCGACAGGACAAGTAGATTATTTATCCGCACTGATTATGGTAGTTGCAAGTTTAATAGCTGCCCCGCTTGGTGCGATGGCTGGGAAAAAAATAAACACCAAAATCCTTCAAGTAATTTTAGCATTATTAATTTTAGGTACAGCTATAAAAATTTGGATGGATATCTTACTTTAAATTGATAAAAAGATCCGTATGGAGCGATTGATGCAATCATTGCATTTTTACAAGAAAATGGTCCATTTGAAGCTAGGTCTGAAGCAAATATAATTAGTGTATAAGTTTATTGAACAACTACAGTAGAAATATAAAAACTATATAGTAAGGATGATTAAAAGAGATGAACGATTGGAATACCCGCTTTCAAACTGATAACTATGTTTATGGCAAGGAACCTGATGCTTTTTTGAAGGAATATCATAAGAAAGTAAAAATTTCTGGTGATGCTTTGGCTATAGCGGAAGGGGAAGGACGAAATGCCGTTTACTTAGCGGAGCAGGGTATGAATGTCACAGCATGGGATTACGCAGAATCGGGTCTAGCAAAGACAAATAAGCTCGCAGAAGAACGAGGTGTAACAGTCTCAACTGCACTGGTAGATTTAAACGAAGTAAACTGGAGTGAAACGAAGTGGGATGAAATTGTATGTATCTTTGGCCATTTCCCAACAGAACTTCGACAGAAAACACTCCAAGGTGTAAAGGTAGCTGTAAAACCAGGAGGTTATTTTCTGACAGAGGTATATTCACATTACCAAGTTCCATATAAGAGTGGTGGACCAAAAGATCTAAATTTTTTATATAGACCGGAAGAGTTTTTGAATACCTTCGCTGATTGGCACATCATACACTTTTTCATGGGTGAGGTAGTCCGTCGGGAAGGTAACCTCCACAATGGACTATCTCATGTGATTCAATTTGTAGGAAAAAAGCCATAGAAGTGAGGGATTGATTAGACATTTGTGAAGTCCAATAGGGCAAATAAAGAACGACTTTAATAAGAGTCGTTCTTTTTAGCTTAAATAATTTCTAACATTTAAATTAATCAATTATCTATTTTCATCAAATTTTAACAAACCTTTAGTAATATGGACATTAATTAACCTTTGTTAGGAAAGTATAAGTGTTGCAACAGTTAATAATATTGTCCGGCCATAATATATCTACGGAGACGACCATTTTTAAAACGATTTGAGTGAGTAATCAAAGTATATACACCTAGAAAAAAAACACTGGATTCACAGGAAGTATTCAGATCTAGTGAATATAGGGACAGAGGGGCTTATCATTACTACATTATACATATAACCGTTTAGTAGAAAGCATATAAAGAATATTAATTTTATAGAAAGGATGAATATATAAGTGGTAAGTCGAATAATAAAAACAATTTCGCTACTTCTTATGATGGGTGGTTTAATACTTCTTATTTATGTAGGTTACCAATTATATAGTACAAAAGAAAAAGAGAGTAAACGACTAGAGGAAGCTAGGACTATCATTTCAGACGAAGTGATTAAGGAAATTAGTAATGTAGGTGTATTTAATTATGATTCAATCAAAGAGGGTGATACGGTAGGCGTATTTTACATCCCAAGACTTGATCGTGAAATTCCAATTATTGAAGGGACGAGTGAAGAAGAATTATCTCAGGGCGTAGGACATTATATTAGTACCGGATACCCAGGTGAAAATAAACAGATTTTATTATCAGGACATCGTGATACTGTGTTTCGGCAATTCGGTGATTTAGAAGATGGAGATGAGCTTCATGTTAAAATGGAACACGGTACATTTATATATGAAATTCGCGATCATATCATCGTTGATGCAGATGACACAACTGTCATTGACCCTAATCGAGCAGAAGAAGTATTAACGGTATCAACTTGTTATCCATTCTCTTTCATTGGTGATGCCCCAGATCGTTACGTCATATTTGCTTATCCAAAATAAAGAGCGTTGTGTAAACAAACCACACAAAGGCTTGGAATATAAGTAAACAACCAAAAAAGGACGACTCGAAAATTCTACTCGAGTTGTCTTTTTGTATATAGTCATTGAACCATCTTAAAGTAGAATAGAATAATTCTTCCACTTTCATCAAACTTTCATAAACCTTTAGTAATGTAAGCATTGAGCATTTTTATCTGGAGGGTACAGCTATGCATCTATCTAGTATTCATTCGACCATTGCTATTATCATTTTTAGTTGGAGTATGGGATTTCTTACTTACTACATATTAAGTGATAGTACAAAAGCGGAAAAGAAAGCCAGTATGGAGGAAATTGCGGGGCAATTAATTCATTTTGTTATCTTTCTTTGGATTGGGAAAATTATCTTAAACTTAAATATCTTTATCATAGATCCATTAGCTATATTAGCTTACCCGAGTAACTCGTATGCTTTTTATTTTGCTATTTTGCTAAGTGGATTCACAATCGTAATTCAATATAAACGTAGAAAGATTGATGCACTACCATTTTCGATAGCTTTTACCTATATATTTTTGACTGCATCATTCGTATATGAATTCATGCAAGTAATTTGGAATAAAAATATTTATTCGACTGGTTATTTAAGTTTAATAGCATTATTAATTATTACATTTGTAGTTTTGCGCAATTTTGTACACCCGCACTGGTTAAATCTTTTAATCCTCCTTGGGTGGTCGATAGGGAGTTTAAGTTTGGCAATGATAAAGCCAATTCTAATAGTGTTTGGCTATTCAATAGCGCCATGGTTTTTAGTATTTATACTCATAATTTGTTGTGGTCTAATATTGTCTCAGAAAATGAAAGCAGGTGTTGTAAATGGGAGGAATTGAGACAGATACGATGTTAGTGATAGGGATTTTTTGGGCATTAGGTGCAGGGGCATTATCATTTTTATCGCCTTGTGTATTACCTATTTTTCCCGCGTACTTATCCTATATTACTGGAATCAGTGTCAAGGAATTGAAAGAAAATCAAGACGTGAAAATAAGGAAGAAATTATTAAGTCATTCTGTATTTTTCTTGTTAGGTGTGTCCCTTGTTTTTCTTAGCTTAGGGATTGGGGCTTCCTTTTTAGGGCAATTTATTCAAACTTTGTTAATAGGTAATACAGGGCTGTTTATTCAGCGTTTAGCTGGAATATTTATTATTTCTATGGGACTTTTTGTCGGAGGGTGGATTAATGTAACAGCACTTATGAAAGAGAGGCGTTTCCAATTTGCCAAAAAACCAGTAGGTTATTTAGGAACCTTTTTTGTAGGAACAGGTTTTGCAGCTGGTTGGACACCTTGTATTGGACCAATATTTGCTTCTATCTTATTTTTGGCAGCTAGTAACCCGGGTCAAGGATCCATATACACTGTAATGTATGTTGTGGGTTTTGGATTACCATTTCTTCTATTGACGTTTTTCCTTGGATCAACTAAGTGGATTACTCGATATAGCCAAATCATCATGAAAATAGGAGCTGTCATGATGATTATAATGGGACTTATCTTATTTACTGGTCAAATGCCGCGTATCACTGAATTTCTCTTAAAATTAGTAGAAGGTACATGGTTTGAAAAATTAGGATAAAGGAGTAATAAGAAATGAAAAATGCAGTTTTTATTGTAATAGTTATAGTGTTACTTGGTTGGACAACGTATGAGTTAATAGTTACTTCAAAAGAAAAAGAAGCACGGGAATATGGTAGTGCAATGTCAGATGAAATATATAATTCTGGTGATGCTAGTGATTATAGTAATTCAGGAATTCGTAAAGGAGAACTAGCTCCTGACTTTGAATTAACTACAATCGATGGGGAGAATATAAAGTTATCAGATTATAGGGGTACACGTGTGATGTTAAACTTTTGGGCAACATGGTGTCCGCCTTGTCGTGCTGAAATGCCTGATATGCAAAAGTTCCAAGATAATAAAGATGTACAAGTGTTGGCAGTGAATTTATCACAAACAGAATCGAGTCCCAAAAATGTTCCAAACTTTGTCGATGAATTAAATCTGTCATTAACGATTCCTTTAGATGAAGAATCTGCTGTCTCTAGGGAGTATCAAGTTTTAGCTTATCCTACAACATATATGATTGATTCGGAAGGGCGTATTCAATTTATCGTAAGGGGTGCAATGAATTACGATTTCATGGTTCAACAGTATGAAATGATGCAATAATCCTCTTCTATCATATAAAATGAGAATAGAGGTGGTTTATTTGAAGCAAATAATAATGGTTGTCGAAGATGATAAAATGATTCGAAATCTCATCCAATTGTATTTAAAGAAAAATGGATATGAAGTGGTGGAAGCAAGTGATGGAGAGGAAGCAAAAACTGTTTTTCTAGAACATCGACCTTGTTTAATTATCTTGGATTTGATGCTACCAAAGGTGAGTGGTGAAGAGTATTTTAGTTGGATTAGAGAGCAAAAGGATAATGATGTTTCGGTCATCATGCTTACAGCAAAAGTCCGTATTGAAGATAGAATTTCTGGTTTGAAATTAGGTGCAGATGCATATATGACAAAACCATTTGATCCTAATGAACTAGTCGCACAAGTAGAAGCAGTGCTTCGTCGTACGGAACAGTTATGTCAAAAAATTGTCTATGCTGGATTATGTATTATGCCGAGAAAAGGACAAGTTTTACTTTACGGAAAAAATATAAAACTGACAAAATATGAGTTTGATCTATTATATTATTTCATGCAAAATCCAGACATCGTATTATCACGAGAGCAACTAATAAGACAAATTCATCCTAACATGGATCGAAGTGTTTTAGATCGTACAATTGATGCGCATATAAAAAAACTTCGTGAAAAGATTGAAATACAACCATCGAAACCAAAGCGTATCCAAACTGTAAGGGGAATGGGGTATAAGTTTGTCTCGGTTATATAATATAATAGCTCGTATTACTCCAACTGGGTTCTTATGGCGTTTAACATTTTTGAATACTATAGTTGTTGTAATGGTAACTGTTATAAGTGGTGGGGCTATTTATAATACTGCTTGTTTTTTAGCGGAAAAAGTGGGAGATTTGAATATCTCTTAACAGCAGCGATTTAATCAAATCCTCTTAAATTATTTATGGATTTTAATGATTACCGTAGCCTTTACTGGAAGTATTCTTCATTTCTATTTGATTAAACGTTTTATAAAACCAATCCGCAGTTTAATTCAATCTACAGAAGAACTGAAGCTTGGGAATTATCCAAATCCCGTTAAAGTATATAAAAATGACGAAATCGGTCAGTTAACTCAACAATATAATGAATTAATCGCACAGTTAAAAACGAATGAACAACATCGCAATAGACTTGTTACTGACATTTCCCATGAATTAAGGACGCCCTTATCAAATTTAAATGGCTATCTTCTAGCATTAAAGGATGGGGATATAATTGGCGACCAAGCATTATTTGCATCGCTATACCAAGAATCAAAACGATTGTCTCAGTTGATTTATCAACTTGAGCAATTAAAGGAATGGGATTACTTAGCGGTTCAATCAATAGTCGATAAAGAAACTACAGACATTAAACCTGTACTGATTCAATGTGTAGCGATGTTTGAAAGGACCTTAAATCAAAAGAAAATTCCGATACTAATAGAAATAGAATCATGTATTCTAGAT
Source organism: Lederbergia graminis (assembly GCF_042655485.1). NCBI lineage: Bacteria > Bacillati > Bacillota > Bacilli > Caryophanales > Bacillaceae > Lederbergia > Lederbergia graminis. The sequence continues at coordinate 444,582 of NZ_JBHSMC010000001.1, read as the reverse complement.
ATCCATGTTGTTGGCATTCAACAGGTAATCAGTAATTTGTTGGAAAATGCCATTCGCTATTATAAGGGAGAAGGGCCAATTTTATTAGAGGGCGAGAAGCAAGGAGTGGACTACCGTATTATGGTTACAGGACCTAGCGAGCCGATACCAGAAATTGAAAGAGAAAATGTATTTCGACGATTTTACAGACTCGATTCTTCAAGAAGCCGCATGACTGGAGGTTCGGGGTTGGGACTTGCGATTTCAAAGGAAATTATCGAACGCCATCATCAAGGTGAAATTGGAATTAATACTACTACAAGTAATACTTTTTGGATAGTACTACCAGGATAATTGCCTTTCGATTTGAATGCCTAGATACTGATCTCAGCAATAGGTACAATTTATGAATGATAAAACGGTGGGGAGGGAGTCCAACTTATTCTTATATCCACCAGGAATGATTACTTTTATTTCACGTTCCGTATTACTGATACAGAGTGATGTGTTTCATTTTCTTGTAGAGATATTTTATACAGCTTGATAAATGGAGTAATCATAGGGGGAAGGGGAAGGAGAGTCGTTAATTTCTTTCCTTCCCAAAAGATAAAATTGTATCATTATTCAAACCAGTTATTTCCAGATTATAGTCTTTTTTCTCTATCTGTATATTCCTAAAAGTTTAAACAAGGTTTTGTTTTAAAGAGAGAGGACCTTCACATTTTTTATACTATAGATCAGTAAAATTGATGAACTCATGTATTTTTTGTTTTTTTGTGCAAGGATTCCTGTCATAAAAACATTTTATGTCATTTTTCCTATTAAACAAATCTGACAAATCGACTTTTGGATAGAAATTAATCGGTGCATAGTACTTGGGCTATTTGACGATGAATCACTTACGTATCTGCGCAGGATATTTTGGAAAAGTGTTGAATTCCATAGAAACTAACACCAAAATTTTAGATATAAATTATATTAAAATTTAAACGTACTAACTCGTTATGAGATTATAGGATTTACTTATTAAGAGAACTAAATATGGGGAATTAAAATTTCGGAATTTCTAATAATGTTATTGTGAGAAGTTCCGATAAATATGGAAAAATTGATTTTGTCTCACTATTAAAGGTATTCTTCAGTTATGAGACTGAAATAATCGTTTCTAATTAACTTCCGATAATTTATATTATGTCCGGGGCGTAGTTTTGTTAAGAGTAGAGTTTTATTCGTTACTCTACTCTATATCTATAATCACTGTCTTTTACATTATTATAATCTATAAATTGAGTGCTATATTCGATTACATCATTAATGAATAAATCATTTTCCTCAGCAAATTTTTTTATGCTTTCTAGTAGTTCTTTATCATAAGTAGTTTTATATTGTACTCGATCTTTCGGTCTGTTTTTTTTGTTAAAAGTTATGATGCCATGTTTTAATAGGTTTTCTAGACCACTTTCAAGCAAATAATTTACGTGAGTGTTATATTTTTCAGCTATCTCGGTAAGTTGATGTAATAATGATTTACTAATATTAGTTCTGAATTTGATTCTAGAACTATCTGTTACTTGTATTAACCTGCCATTTGACATTTTCCACATAATTATTCCTCCTTAACAAAGTTTTATAATTAATTAATTCTCTGAGACATATATTTTTCCTTATATGACTTATAATCAATATCATTATAATCGTAAATTAATTTAGCGAGTTTTGGTAGTTCATTTTTGCCTTTTACCCAAATCCGATAAATTTTCTTGTTTTGTTTAGTTAATTCAAATGTGATTACTGTATTTAACTTCCAGTCTAACAAAACTGAATGGATCCCGTATGCAAAGTTTTTACTACCAGAAGTTATATTCATTACATATCCTGTTTTTTGTACCCATCCATCCCCATCAATGACTCCTCTAATAAAAGAAGGTAGATATTCATTTGGAACATCAGGAAAAGGTACAGTTAGTGATTTATTTGCTGTTATTCCGATTTTTTCAAGATCTTGTTTTATTTCTTTAGAATTTATTAACAATGTTGGAGTTGTCTTTGTGGGTCCATATGGTGCTAAAACGTAGTCAGCATCCATATATTTTGCGATGATACGAAGTATTCTCTCGTCTTTTTGTGTAAATGAGATGGTATGAGTAGTGCTATGTACATGGCCATCAGTAATAAATAAACCTAACACCCACGCCATTTTATGATTCCAATGTTTAAAAAAATCTTCGTTTACTCTATGTTTGCGAGGTTGACCTGAATATTGTTTTCGATTCATTTCAATGCCATGTTTGTACATCACATTTCGGATTGCACGATCTGAAATACCTATAATAGGAACCATCTCTTTAAAAGTCATACCGCTTTTATACATTTCGATAATAACTTCATCAGTCATCCCTGGATTCCTAGCCAAATTTAATCCTCCTTGCTGTACCATACTTATTACTATTATAAGAACAAATGTTCTATAATGCAAGCGTTATACAAAATAAGACCTAACAATAAAATTGCTAGGTCAACATAGTGATGTGATTAATCAAGGCTCTTCTTTCTTTCGTGTCTCGTAACATAAAGCATTACAGGAAACAATATGATTGCTACGAAAATTAAGACGAAAGCCATGTTCTTCATATTTCCATCATTCATACCGGTCGCAAATGCAACGCCATATATGCTAGAAGCTAAAATGTTACCAAGAAATCTTGAAGTCATGAGTAGCCCAGACGCAATTCCACTTTCTGATTTATCGATGAAGGAATACAGTAAGTTTTGTAATCCGATATTTTGTACACCATTTGCAATACCAGAGACAGCTAACACAATGGCAACCCAATATAATGGAGATGTATGATTGATTGTTGCTAATAATATTACACCTATTAATACCATTGAAACACTACTTAATAATGGTATACGAAATCCAGCTCTTTCCATCCATCTTGTCGCTATTGGTGTTGTAACCATCGCAAAAATTGACAAAGACAGCATCGTGATACCAGTTACTCTTGAACTTGTTTCTAACACACCTTGTAGATACGTTGGCAAACTAAGTAAAATTGCAAAGAAGATAACGGTTGATAAAATATATTGACCGTAGATCAATGTAATATTCATATTTTTCTTAAAAAAATTCACATTGATAAATGGCTCTTCTCTTCTTTTTTCATAAACATAAAACAATATCGTGATTACTGCAGCTACAAATAAAGTTCCGATTTGAAATCCAGCTTCTAAAGAAAGTAAAAATACCATCCATATTGTAATGGTTAAACTAAATAGAAGTATCCCAACTCCATCCCATTTATATGTTGTAGCAGCTGTTTTCTTATCTTTTGGAATAAAAAACATAGTGAAAATAGCACTAATTAAAATAACCGGTAAATTCACATAGAATATTATTGGCCAACCACCAAACTGTATTAATAAACCACTAATTGTCGGTCCGAATGCAGCTGAAGTTGTGGCAAAAACAGATAAAGTACCGATTACACGATTTTGATTATGATGTATGTTATTACGAATGATCCCAATTCCTGCTGGATAAAGAGCTGAAGTACCGATAGCTTGAATACCTCTTGTGATAAGCAATAATGGCATATTTGGTGACAGTGGAGCTAGAATAGAAGAAACAATTACTAATCCTAACCCCATGATAAAAATATTTTTTCTACCATATGTATCACTTAATTTTCCTATCAATGGAGTAAAAATAGCGCTGATAATAAAATATGATGCGATAAGCCAAGAAATCTCAGTGGAATTTAAATGGAAGTCTTCTTGTATTGCAGGTAATGCTACAGTAATCATTGTTGTATTTAATGGGTTTAAAATTACCCCTAATGCAACGGCAATAATGATGAGTTTTTCATGTTGTTTGTTTTTAGCTAACATTCTGTTTTCTCCCTAGAAGCAATATTAATGCGATAAAACTTCATTACCGACTATCATTGATTGTATCAAAAAGTTTGTATGAATGTATGGTAATTAGCTTACAGCCTTTTTCAGTTATCAGATAGGCTTACTTTCCTCTCCAAAATTCGCATAAAGTTATCTCGATAACAATACATCATATATCCTAATGAAATAACAAGTAATATCGCTAGTAGCAGTAAAGAAGGATCAAGAAACAAATGTAGTAGGAAAATATTAGCTACAATTGGTGCTAATATAGCAATTGCTAATGGAATAAATTGATTGGTTAATAAAAGTATTCCACAAATTACTTCGATTGTTTTTTCAACGATTAAAAGATACTTAAACTCAAATAAGGCCATAGCTTCTGGGCTAGTTGCAATAAATGGTTCGAGTTCAAAAATGACAAAATAGCCGTTAATACCTGCGAGTAAAAAAACAATCCCTATAAATATTCTACTAGAGTGCAAAAAGATTTTTGACAAAAACACTCCCCCCTTTTTCTTCTAACAATTTATGAAAACACACAAATTTCTTAAGCAATTTATAATTCCTTGCATACATTCCAACGACATTATAGTATTTATATATGCTATTCATGATTGAAAAAACACTTTCTTTTAACTAGTTAAGTTAATCATCTTTATAAATCATATTTACTTGCAATTTCATTACACTTATTTTTAATTTTGATAGTAGAATTGTTCATAGTTTAAGGATTAATTCGCGAAGGATGTACAATTCTCCTGCAAAATATTGAACTTAGGAGGTTTCCATGAATAATAACGTTAGAACTCAAATATTTGATTTAATAGATGAAGATTATCAGAGGTTTGCTTCTTCTCATATACCGAATATCAATAATTTATTAGGAGTTCGTCTTCCCGAACTTAGGAAGATTGCAAAGCAAATTGCGAAAGATGATTGGGAATCTTATTTAAAGACGGCAGATGATGACTATTTCGAAGAAGTAATGCTTCAAGGAATGGTTATTGGCTATGTAAAGGCAGATATTGAAAAGGTACTGACTTATGTTGCAGCTTTTGTCCCTAAAATAAATAATTGGTCCGTATGTGATAGCTTTTGCAGTGGATTAAAAATAACAAAGCTGTACAAAAAAAGAGTATGGGATTTTCTACAACCCTATTTGTTATCCGATAAGGAATATGAGATTCGTTTTGGTGTTGTTATGTTACTTTGTTTTTACATCGATGAGGATTATATCGATCCAGTTTTAGAGCATTTGGATCGTATCAATCATGAGGCATATTACGTTAAAATGGCAGTTGCATGGGCTATATCTATTTGTTATATAAAAATGCCAGAACGGACGATGATTTATTTAAAAAACAACTCACTAGATAAATTTACGTATAATAAAGCATTACAAAAAATTACCGAATCTTTACGTATTGATAAAGAAACGAAAGAAATGATTCGTAGTATGAAAAGGAAATAGAAGTTGCTCCCTGCTCTGGATGGTAGGGAGCATTTGTTTTATTGCTCAATTTCTCTAATTATTCTCGCAGGATTTCCACCAACAATAACATTATCAGGCACATCTTTTGTTACAACAGAACCAGATGCAACTACAACATTATTACCAATCGTCACTCCTGGATTAATAATAGATCTTCCACCAATCCATACGCTATCACCAATTTTGACTGGTTTTCCATATTCTAAATTCGTATTTCTTTCTGCAGCTTTAATTGGATGTGTTGCAGTATAGATATGAACTCCAGGTGCTAAAAAAACATTACTCCCTATATGAATTTCACATACATCTAAAAAGACACAGTCGAAATTTGCATAAAAGTTTTCTCCGATGTGAATATTGTATCCATAATCACAACGAAACGGAGCTTCCAGATGATAATTTTCACCTGTAGTACCGAATAATTCTTTAATTATTTCTTTCCTTATATCCAATTCTGTTTCTAAGGATTCATTGAATAATCTAGCAAGTCTCCTCGCATTTACTCTGTCATTCATTAATTGAGGATCAGCACCATCATAAAGTTCCCCACTGATCATTTTTTCTTTTTCTGTTTTCATGATGTATCTCCTTTTTGTTGTTGTCTGTCATTATTTAGTGTACATTTCATTTAAGTAAGATACAAATGTAGTGACTGGTGCAAATTCCCTTCAGCATGCCCCGAGATAGAGTGTTAGATTAGTTCTTCTTCATAATCTATAAGATGATCATCATCATTTCCATACTTTTCTCTGAATTCATCATATGATAATAAAAAATCTTGTGGTAGTGTACCAAAAAGACATTTTAATTCGCCGTCTTCATATAAAACTAAGTAACTTTCTTCTTGTATTACATCATCTTTTTCAAATTCATCTCGATACTTTTGAATTTGTTCCTCTGTCGGCTTACTATTTAGCAAATACCTTTTTCCTTCAGGAGCTTTTTTTGTAAGAACAAAAACACCGTATCCTGGATTTTCTTCAATGTCAAAATCTAATTTATTATCTGGGGTAATTTTATTTAGACGAGTGTAATTATATCCGCAATGTGAGCAAAGAACATACTTATCTCCTACTTTATAATAGTAGTCTTCAATTGCAACTTTCTTACATTGGGGACATTCAATTTCAAAAAGAATCGATGCCAATTGGAATGCACTCCTTATCGTAGAGTAGTAATTTATTGATGGAAGTATTTTGTGGTAGTAGTGAAGAAAGAATAAACTCGGGGCAATTGGAGGGAAAAACATAATATTTAGTTTATTCTACATCTCCTTTCATTCTTAGAATATCTATATACTAACCTATTAATCCACAAATGTAAACGCTTTAATATATTTCATATGAAAGAGGATTTCTACATTGAAATCCCCTTTCATTAGTTAATCTATAATCGTCTTTTATTCTTCACCTTGGCATTAGGATCTACATGTATACTATCTGAATACTCTACTTGGTCAATTACACAATTTGGACCTATCGTAACATTACTACCTCTCACTGTCCCTACATGTGAATGTTCTAAATAAATTTCGTCACCTTCAATTATCTCTGCTCTCATTTTGTTATACTTCTTTTTAGAAAAACGTGAAAAAATGTTTTGTAACCATGAAGTTAATTTTGAACTTAGCCTTTGGGATACATGAATCTTTTCTCCACCTATCTCCTTCACAACACAAGTCCCATCCATTTTTATTTTGACTTGCTCTGCATTTAATAAACCTGAGATAGAGAATCCACCATTCGCATCAAATTCTTCCACCTCTACATCTTGTGCGACTTTCATATACCCTCGAAGCGTTAATGTATCACCTTTTATGCTATTTCCACAATGAAAAGAACCACTTATCGAAAGTTTAGATGCTTGAATGGAACCATCTACTTTAGCTGAACCAGCAACACTTATCGCTTCACTACGTAAATCCTTTTCAAAATGGCTAGAGCCATGTATGGAAATGTCATTAATATTAATATTTCCTTTCGCAGTCGCAGATCCTGCAATGGACAATGAGTTTGCTTCTACATCACCATCAATTCTCCCACTTCCCGCAATTTTTACTTGATCAAACCGTCCACCGGGAATAGTGCCACTTCCAGAAACCTTTGCATTACCTGTTAATGGATAATCCAGGTCTTATCCCTCCAATTTTAAATTAATTAACTTTGCTTGTTCAGCTAAGTGAAAAATACATAATTCTTCCGTATCCTTATCCAACAAAACTTTCCCATCGTCGTTTAAGAGGAAATAGAATAATGTTTCGGCTTTCTTGTAAATTAGAACATACTTATCAATGGATTTGCTTGAAGTACACCAAAATAAAACAGTCTGAATCCAATTATCCATTTCATGCTGAAATGAGATCTTCTTGTTGATTGAACATGTGATATGGATAAAGACAGCTTCTAAAAAAGTAAATTGTTTTTTGTTTGCTACTTTAATAAACTGATCTAGTATTGTATCAGGTATATCTAAACTTCTTTTTAATTCTTTATCGCTATAAACTCGATTTGTATTCCCCTCTGAGAAAAACTTTGCTAATTCATCGAGCGAATATTGATCTTTTAACTCAATAATGGTTTCAATCCTCTTTAAGATCTTATCTTTAGGAAAAAAGGTTTCCTGCCCAGTGAATACAGATTGTTTGATAAACCACGAGTCAGGAATAAGCTTTTGACGTTTCCAACGATAAAGTTGACCGTATGAAATACCAGTTAATTTTAATAAATCCTTTTTAGATATCATCTCTTCAGTATCCAATATCAGCCCTCCTAACGTAACAATGTTACGCTCGTTATTAATGTAACATAACATTGTTACACTGTAAAGAAGAATTTTATATAAATAATTATAAAATTCCAAATTAACACTTTTATTTTACGGATAATTTGTTATAATCAATGGTGATCCCCAGCTTGTCCCTCTTATCCCCTTTTAACAAAATCCAAAATGATAAAATGAAAGAAAGGTGAAGTATGAATGAAACGTCGATTTCCATGTGAATGTGGTAGTGGAAAGTATTATGATAGTTGTTGTTCCCCTCCAACTGAAGTGTGGTTTCGGCCAATGGAAGGGCCAGAAGAATATGAAGAAATGCTAAATAAGCTGATTGTAAGTAGAAAGTTTAATATGCGGTTTAGAGGATTACGACAATTTTATGGAGATGAATTAATTGCATATAAACTAAAAAATCCTTCAAGTTCATCTCGAAATATATTTCTAGAGATTATAGCCGAGTATTTTACAACGTATTTAGAGGACAAGTGTCCATCTTCATGGAATGAATGTGATCATGAATTCTGGGAAGAGTTTTTTTACTCCTTTTACCCATCTACTATTAAAATATCCCCAAAACAAAATGAAGTAAAAAGATTCCTTAATGAATGTAAGAAGTTTGTTCATTGGCTTGATAAGCATATTGGCACTTCCTTCTACTCCTATATTGAGGAGCTATGTGCAGAAGCAGCATCTGAATTACTAGAATGTGAAAAGCTAATAAATAAACTTTACCTCCATACTTTTCCAAACATCCATAAAAGAGATTTCGATATAATTGCAGAGTTAGACGCACATGAACAAAACTATAATTTTGTAGATGATAAGGTGGCTATCTTTGAAGTGCAAGATAAGAATGGTCCAATTACGATTGCTAGAGCACATGATGATAAGAGTAATTATCAAATTTTGGGATTGCCAATTGAAATAATTACTCCTGGAATGATTATTTGTGGGTTTATAGGAAAAGAAGAAAGTAGTTGGTTGTGGACTTGGGATCATCCGATATGTGTCTTTCCAAGAAAAGCAAAAAAGTTTTTGGAACATGTTCTTATTTGAGGATTTTGATTAAGATTAAGAAATGAGACGAACAATGAGCGAATAACTCTATATAGAAATATGTTATTCGCTTATAAAGTTATACAATTAAATTTCACCTGAAGGTAATTTGATTTTCGTTTCAGTAGATAGTGGAACTCCAAAATTAGGCGTATCATCGTCATTCCAACTAAAAGGCTGCATTCTTATATTACGATTGTAGCCCGCTCCTTTTTGCATTGCTGCATGATAAATCATCCAATCCTCTTTCCCATCAGGAGATTTCGTAAAGTTTCCATGACCAGGTGAATAAACATTATTCTCCATGTAAGTACCAAATAATGGCGTCGGATGCTTCACCCAATGATTTGGATTGAGTGGATCTGTTCCCGTGAAGGTTAACATACCAAGTTTATAACGATCAGAACCAGCATCATCAGCGGAAAATATAATCATTAGCTTACCATTTTTTCGTAAAATTTGAGGACCTTCAATTGTACTACCTTCCCAAGGTAAAGTAGTTTCTGAAAGTAATATTCTCTCACTAAGCAGTTTCCATGGCTCATTTCTATCTAAAGAAGCAATATATAATTTTTGTGGCCAGTCATTTTCTTTGAATCCAGACCAAATAAAATACAGCTCACCATTATCCATTTCTAGAACGGTTCCATCTATTGCCCATTTATCATTCGACTCTTCCACTACACCACGATCAATATAATGTCCTAAAGCATCATCCGTTTCACTCTCTAATACGAACATTCGATGATTATATACCTCTTCATCGTTTGTAACAGTATAGTAGATAAACCACTTGCCATTGATCCAATGTAATTCGGGAGCCCATATTTGTGTACTATTAGCTTTATTTGGTTGAGGTGTAAAAACTATTTTACGTTCTCCATTGGCAATTCCTGATAATGATTTTGATCTCCATATTGAAATATGTTTTACTTCTGTACAAACTAAGTAATAATATCCATCCTTATATGTAATAAACGGATCAGCGCCATCCATTATTGGATTTTGAAAAAAATTCATCTTTTCTCCACTCCCAAATAATTTTATGAATTTCTCGCAACAAATGTAATAGCATTTGTTTTAAGTATTACCTCTCTGCCATTTCGTGTAATTGTATATTGTAATGGTTTCACTAAAACTTCTAAATGTTCCCATTCGTTATATGCTCTTTTTAATTTATGTAGCATTTCATCTGTTGTTATATTAATTTCAATAAGAGCAGGTAACTTTTCATTTGTTTTCAAATCAATCTCTTCTATTTCCGAGTTTACAATGATGCAGTTAACTCCATTTATTTTCGTACCTAATACCATCTGTTCCAGAACATTTTCTAATTCTATTTCTGATTTCACATGTTCAATACTAGATACTGCAACAATAAAATCATATTCATTTCTTGAAATGTTGTACGAGCCAATGTCTGCCTTTATAGGATGAATAATATCCTGAACATCAAATTTTTCACTATATTTCAGCAAGTTTTGGATTGCTGAATCTAATAAATCCACACAATCTACCCTTCCACCCCTTTTTTTAATTGCTTGTGCAATGGGAATGCTATTTCTACCAACTCCCGATCCAAGATCCAAAACATGTAATGGTGCTACATTACTAAATAATTGCAGGAGATTTACCACTGTTTTTACCGGCCTATAAAGCCATGAACCTTCCACGAAAAGTTGATAATTATCATAGCAATAATCATGATATTCCTTCTCAGCTTTCCTTATTTTTTCAATTGTGTTCATTTCAAGCACCTCTTCTACTTTTAAAGAACTCTCTCATGTATTCGCGATAAACTACTAAAAACCTGCAATAATCTTGTTGAAAATAAAAAAAGCCCATTTTGGGCTTTTTTAACATCTGACATACTCCGTCTATATAAACAACAGAACAACCATTATCCAACTATTACTCTTTCTTTTGGATAATGATAAAAATCATCATTGTTTTCCCCTTTATCAAAAAGGAAAATGAACGTTAGAATACCTATTCTTCCTATGAACATAAGGATCATTAGAATGATTTTTCCAATCATAGTAAAATCAGGTGTAATGCCGGTAGATAATCCGGTTGTTCCGAAAGCAGAGCTTACCTCAAAGACAATCTCCATTAAAGAAAATGTTTCGGTACGTTTTAAAATAATTGTAGCTATAAAACAGAGCAATAAAGCCAAAAAAGTGACTACTACAGATTTCTTAATATCTTCCTCATGGATTTCCCGTTTAAAAACTCGAACGTCTTTTTTTCCTCTAGCGAATGATAATATTAATAATAAAAGAATTGCAAATGTAGTAGTTCTAATACCACCACCAACAGAACTAGGCGATGCACCTATAAACATAAAGAAACATAGGACTAATAAGGTAGAGTCACTAAAATAATTAATATCAATCGTTGCTAAGCCACCATTCCTAGTTGAACTGGAATGGAAAAATGCATAAAAAAATGCTTCATGCCAACTTTTATTTACAAAAAAGTGAGTAGATTCTATAAGTAATATTACAACGGTACCAAACAACATTAGAGAAAAAAATGTAACGGTTGTTAATTTAGTATATAAGGAAAAATGAAAAGGACGAGATTCTTTTCGCAGTTTTATATAATCCTTAACTTCAATCAATACTGGAAATCCGATAGCACCTAAAGTTAATAAAATGATATATATGGACTGAACAAAATAATCATGTGCAAACGGAATAAGTGACATACCTGTTAAATCAAACCCAGCATTCGTTGTTGCACTTATTGATGCAAATGTCCCTTGTAAATATGCTTGCTGCCAAGTTGGATAATATTGTAGAAAATAAGATCCTAAAATTGCTGCTCCAACCATTTCAATTAGGAAAATTATCAATACTATTTGTTTCATCACATTTACTAATCCAGATAATTGCGAGCGGTTATGATCAATACTAATAAGTTGTCGTTCTTTAATACCAATTTTCTTCCCTATCATGAGCCAAAAAAATGTTCCGAGGGTCATGATTCCAATACCGCCAAATTGAAGAATAAACATTAAGAAAAAGATTCCCGTAGTACTAAAAGTATCTACATAAGGAACAACAGCTAAGCCAGTGACACTAACCGCACTTACAGCTGTAAATAAAGCATCTAAAAAGCTCCAGTCAACACCAGGTTTTAATGCTACAGGCAAGCAAAAAAGTCCAGTAGCGATTAATATAGCAAACACATAAAAGATAACAATAATTTGTGCTGATTCGAAGCGATGACTTTTTAATGCTTTTAACATGTAAATAACTCCTTAAAGTTCAAATAAAAAAAGACCATACACTTAGAATGGTCTTTTAAGGCGTAAACTATTAGCGTTATTTGTCCTTACAATATGTAATAACATCTCGATAAGATAAGTCTCCACCAAATATATCAAGTGAACTTCCAATCGTAATATCTAACTTACCATTTGTAATACGATAAAAAGCTTCTAAATCATCTATCGAGCGTGCACCACCTGCATAAGTAGTTGGTATTGAGACCCAATCTGCCAATTGTTTCACTAGGTCTTCTTGGATACCACTTCGTTTTCCTTCTACATCCACAGCATGAATTAAAAATTCATCACAATATTTTTCCATTTCTTTGATCGAAGATTGAGTTATTTCAAAATTACTAAATTGTGTCCATTTATTCGTAACAACAAACCATTTATCGTCCTTTTTCTTACAGCTTAAATCAATTACTAATCTATCTTTTCCAACTTCTTGGACAATTTTTTGTAATCGTTCTTCATCTAACTCACCATTATGAAATATGTAGGATGTCACGATAACGTGTGATGCACCTTGTTCTAAATAAAAAGATGCATTTTCTGCAGTTATCCCTCCACCAATTTGTAATCCTTGTGGATACTCCTTTAAAGCTTGAACTGCTGCTTCTTGATTTCCATCCCCTAGCATAATTACATGTCCACCTGTTAGACGATCCTTTTTGAACATGGAAGCATAATAGGTGGAGTCATAGGTGGATACAAAATTTTCAATAACGTTTTCGTTGCGTTCGTTTAATGTTTCTCCAACAATTTGTTTCACTTTTCCTTGGTGTAAATCGATACATGGTCTAAAGTTCAAATTCTCCCTCTCCATCCTCATCTCTTTTATGGATATTATAATCTAAAATCGAATTATCTGAAAGATAGTTCACTTTTAAGTGTAAAAAGATGATAAAAGGGTAATTTAACATTACAACAAATTCTGGAGGTGTTCGACATGTATAGAACTGGTCATTTTACTGCAAACGATGGCGTAAAACTTTTTTTCCGTGCATGGATACCTCAAGAACCAAAAGGTTTTTTAATATTAATTCATGGAGCGGGAGAACATTCGGGACGTTATGCACATATTGGTGAAACTTGTATGAAAGAGAATATTGGAATAATTGCTCCTGATTTACGTGGGTTTGGAAAATCTGGCGGACCTCGTGGGCATGTAAATCATTTTTCAGACTATATCGATGACCTGGAAATATTAATTAATTTATTTAAAAAGAGATATGAATCTGCACCATTGTTTATTTTTGGACATAGTTTAGGTGGTTTAATAGCAATTCGCTATGGTCAACTATGCCCTCATAAAGCAAATGGATTTATTTTATCATCCCCTGCATTAGGAATTCGGATTCAACTTCCTATGTTACTAAAAAAAGTATTGCAATTCTGTTCCAGAGTAACGCCAAATCTGGCGATTGAACCTTTCAAATGGATGGGCAGATTGAAAAAAATTCGAACGTTCAATCATCTGATCCCAGAACCGGATAAAAACATTATCCAGGATCCATTATTTACATTACAATACACTCCCCGTTGGCTAATGGAATTAATTCAGAATGGCATTAGTGCCTTATTAGAGACACCTAAATTCCGTTTTCCATTTTTGTGTCTTTATGATCAACAAGATCCTATCATTCATCCTGATTCTATATCCTCTTTCTTGAACTCCGTTTCTACTGAAGATAAAAAGTTTGTGATGTTTGAGGAGGGTCTCCATCGACATTGGAATATTAATCAATGTGATAATGCATTGGAAAATGTTCTGACATGGATAAATCCACGCTTATAAAGTTTAGCCAAAATAACGCTCAACATGAAGCAACTATTCCTTTATGTTGAGCCGATTTAAAGATTCTCTTATTTTCCTCGAACTAATTCCTCATTAAATCGTTCAAGAAATCTTTTGGCTGTTTCAGAATTACTAGATGAAAGCTCTTTATACCACTTTATAGCATCTTCGCCAAACTCATCTTCCAAATCAGTTAACACGTTTTGGGTAAATAACATATTCTTATTTATGTCATCTACTATGTCATTCGTTTTTTCATTTTTATTAATTGCTTTTTCAAGATAATATACATCATCAACGATAGCTGGAAAAAGCGTATCCAACATAGGAAGCCCAGGGATATAGCTATACTCTTTTTGGTATGTATGTAGATGCCTTGTGTATTGTGCTAAAGATATTTTACCGTCTACTTGATGTAATGTTTCTTCCCAATCTATTGACGAGTAATGGCCTAATTTAAAAAGAGTATTTATAAAGTTGGAAGTTAACTATCAGAGAAATGATTAAAAGCAAGAGCGATAAATAAATGAATATATTCTTTTTCTTCATTTTCAAGTGATACCTCCTCATAAATTTTCGATAGATTTTAATACAGAGGTGTATCCGTTATTGATTTTATCTTTAATTAAGCTTGCACATTCATTTGGTGTTAATGAAGATGTGTCTACTTGTAAATCATAGATTCCTGGTGAATGGACAAGCTCTTGCCATAGCGCTACTGGTTTTGGAATAGAACCGTCATCATTATAGCCTGCTTTCCAAGTGCTAATTCGTCTTTCCATCACAATGTCAATTGGACAGCAGACACCTACAAAAAGGACAGGAAGACCACTTAATATTCGCGCGCATGTAGGGAGAATATTTCTAGAAACGGAATATCCATCATGATGGCCAACATCCACAACAACATTTAACCCTAACCGACTATGTGCGGCGATGGATTCATACATAGCAATATACATTTGAACAATGTAGGGTTCTAAATCAGGACGCTCACCTCCTGGGCGTAATCCTATACCAGGCTGAAAACGTTGCGGTATCATTTTCATGTAATGGTCTACACCAATATTCATCCACACCCCTTCAAATGATTCTTGAATTACATTTGCTATACTCGATTTCCCTGACCTAGGAGTTCCGTTAAGTATAATGATTTGACCAATATTATTCGTTTGCACCATTTTAAAAACCTCCGTATTAATGATTTACTTTTTCATATTCTCCTTATAGAAAGTTGATACCTTTATCTGTTAAGCAGTTTATTTTCATATATGAATAAGGAAACTTATAATTAATGTGGGTGATCTTAACAAAAAGGAGTGTTTTTGATTCATGGCAAAGTTATCAACTCCCTTTTCCATAAAAGGATTGGAATTAAAAAATAGAATTGTGATGGCACCGATGTGTCAATATTCAGTAGAAGCAAAAGATGGGATCCCGAATGATTGGCATTTTGTGCACTATGTTTCAAGAGCTGTTGGAGGTACAGGTTTAATAATTGTTGAAATGACCGATGTGGAACCAGATGGACGGATTACTGATTATGATCTCGGCTTATGGACAGATGAACAAATCCCAGCTTTTAAGCGAATTGTCGATGAAGTACATAAATATGGGACAAAGATTGGCATTCAAATAGCACATGCGGGTAGAAAAGCACAAGATGCCATACAACCTATTGGTGCATCAAATATACCAATTACTACAGATAGAAGAAAAGGAGATCCTCATCCACCAAGAGCACTAACAACAGCTGAAGTTAAAGAAATGGTAAACAAATTCAAAGATGCTGCTGAACGTGCGGTTAAAGCTGGTTTTGATACGATAGAACTTCATGGTGCTCACGGTTATTTACTGCACCAATTTCATTCTCCGGCAATTAATAACAGAGATGATGAATATGGCAAAGACTTATCTCGCTTTGGTGTGGAAGTAATTCGAGCAGTACGCAGTGTCATGCCGGATGATATGCCGCTTCTTTTCAGAATATCTGCAGTTGAATATATGGATGGCGGGTATGGATTAGAGCATTCGATTAATATAGCGAAAAAGTATCGAGATGCTGGTGTCGATATGTTTCATATTTCAAGTGGTGGAGAAGCTCCAGCTGGAAAAGTAAAACCAGCGAATCATCCAGGATATCAGATTCCATTCGCACGCGCATATAAAGAAGCTCTAAATGTTCCAGTTATTGCTGTTGGTATTTTAGAAGATCCTGCACTTGCTGAAGCGACTATCGCAAATGGTGATGCGGAACTAGTGGCGATTGGTCGCGGAATGCTCGTAAATCCATTTTGGGCACTCCATGCTATACAACAATTATCTGGACAGATTGAACCACCTGAACAGTATGTAAGAGGTTTTAAAAAGTAATGTTTTTTAGACAATAAAGAAGGCCGTTCCAATTAGGGAAAGGTCTTCTTTTTTACATTATATATTCTGCCTTTTACGTTTAATAATAATCTAGTAATTTAGCATCAATTTCATCGATATATCCTATCTTTTCCGTCTTATCCCAAAAGATGATTTCAGCAGCTTCATCGTTTTCCTCGAATGGTTGTAGAGTGGTAATCTCGCAACTAAAAAGTGCTCCAGATTCTAATCGATTATCTGGTTTTAGTTGAAATTTCATTAATCCTTTAAATGCTAGCGTCTCAACCTTTTGATTTGTCTCTTCGTAAAGTTCTCTGATTGCACATTCCCGAGCAGATTCATCTTTCTCCCTTACACCACCAGGAAGTTCCCAATATTTTTTCCATTTATCAAACATTAGTAGATATTTATTATTATATTTTGCAACAACTAGTGAATGAGTCAAAGGAGCGTCAATTGTATATTTATCAATATCGTCCTCGTTTATATAGAGAAAATCTAGAAATATATGTCCATTTTTATTTACTAATATAGCCATAATACTCCCCCCATTTTCCATTTAAAACGAACACAGTAGTATAAATTATCTAATTCACTGTATCAGAGCTCTTCATTAGATTTAAGGATTCCCATTCTTCTCGTAAAATTCCCATTCGAATAGAATCATAGTATTTCCCCTCATAGTATCTCACTTTGCGGATTCGTGCCTCTAATTGCATACCTAATTTCTCAGCAACTCGAATCATACGATAATTGCCGGACCAAGTAGTTAATCCAACTCGTACTTGTGGAAGAGTAGTAAATATATGATTCATCCAAAGTTTCAATGCTCGCGTTCCAATGCCTTTCCCCCAATTATGTGCTTCATGAAGGACGATTCCCATTTCTAACCATTTTGATTGATCAACTTCAAAATAATAGGAGATGATACCACAAACAGTGTCATTAATCGTAATAACCCAAAAGTCTTCCTGATTTATCCAGGAATCTGCTCCCTCTATAAACTCATCGTATGGCTTCGAGCTATGTGGAAAATAAGGTGCATCCCACTTTTTCCATTCAGGAGTATCATCTTTGTAAATCAATTCCCATAGTCGATACAAATCTTGTTCCTCGATGGGACGAATAGTTAAATCATTATCTCTATACATATAATGCCTCTTTTCTCTTACTAAACTAAATCTTTCTATAATTTTGAGTATACCTAATTATTATTGTTTCTTCCATGTGTAAAACCTGCAAAAAATCTTCCCCCATGTGCTGCTAGAACAGAATCAGTTAGGTCGATTACCTTAGTTTTATTATCATCCTTATAATAAGTATCGAATGCTTCGGCAAAAGATGAAGCGAAATGAGCATCAAATTGTTTTAATGCACGCATCATCCATTTGGAGGATCCTATCCATTTGCGATTCGTTCTTAACACAAATTCGTGAAGTAAGTTTGCTAACGTCCCCGCAATACAAATTCCTTCAGCCCGATCTCTATTTCCTATAAAATCTTCCAAAGTATCCGTCAAGAAGTAACGCTTTATTGTAATCGTTTCTTCTGTCCATTCTTCAGGTCCCTGCTCTAATATCTTTTTAGCTTCTAGTTTCAAATTAGCCAACACATTAGTATCTTTTAATACAATTCCTTCTAGAATCATTCGTTGCATCGATGGTCTAGCATTTTTATAGTCTAGGTCAAATATATATTTGTAAGATTTCAGGTTATGGATAAATGCCTCTATTGGCCAACCAAATTCAATAAAAGACTCCCTATAGGAAGTTTGAATACTATTATCAAATATAACAATATCGAGATCAGACGTTTCCGTTGCTTCTGCTCTGACAACACTTCCAGCAAGTAGCGCTGCTTGGCAGTCAGGGAAATATTGATTAACGAACTTTAACGCTGCATCCATAGGTGAAGGTTTCTGAATATCTTTATTCATTCTGAACCTCTTTAGAGTTTATTTTTTTATATCAAATGGTTTATTTTTTTATATCAAATGTTATATTGTCTGATTTAATTTCAGATCAAATTGGGGTTTTGTGGCATATTCCATATAATGTACTCTTCCATTAAAATCTAGATACTTTTGATATCTGCTACGAATTGCTGGTGCAGTAATTAGATCAAGTACTTTACTTTTTTCCACCCAACGAACTTCGGATGTTTCCTCTGAAGTGGTTAACTCGCCACTAATGGGATAACATATAAAATCTAATATTACTTTTGTTGGAACATCTGTCACATTATCGTACCATTTATAAATAGAAGTATTGGAAGAAACATTTAATAAGTTTGAAACTTCTACATCTATTCCGCTTTCTTCTTTAATTTCTTTTTTGAGTGCATCGATTAAATTTTCTCCAACTTCCACTTGTCCACCCGGAAAAACCCAGCCACCATGATGAGTTTTAACTAATAAAATGAATCCTTCATTATTTTCAATAATTCCACCGACAGCTACAATATGTGTTGGCATCTTCATTTTTGAATCCCCCTCTGAAATTAAAAAGACTATACTCTAACTATGGGAATATTGCTCATCACCTCATTGTTATTAACAAAAAATCTCATGTATATTTCCATCTGGATCAGCGAAGAAAGCAGTCGTTTGTCCCCAAGGCATTTGCGCGGGTGCTTTGATGGTTGTAGCACCTTTACCAATCAATCCTTTATATGTCTTCTCCACATCTTCAGGCGAATCACATGGAAAAGCAAGTTCGAATGATTGTCCTTTTTTTTCTTCAAGGAAAGAATAATGATTACCTGTAATTTCTGACATAATTTCTCTACTGCAAATTGCGAATCTAACTCCTTCACTTTCAAATTCAACATTGTTCGGAGATTCTCCTGATACAGTAAATCCAATAACATCACGGTAAAATTGAGTCATCCTTGTGATATCATTCGTTAAAATTGTAATTAAATTAATTTTTGCTTTCATAGACATTTCTCCTTATGGTAAGTAGTAAAAAAACAATACATCTTTTGTCTATTTCTACTAAGTATGAGATATCTCCTGTTAATATCAAAACTTTCACTCGTAAAATGGAGTCATATGTCCTTTTTTATAATTACTTGCAGATGGAAACTCTCGCTCCACTACGTTGTCTATGGAAGCGAGAGCTTATTACATTTAGACATACCACACTTAAAAAAAACTCACCAAAGATGGAACATAAATATACTTACACTAATACTCTACACTTCAACCCTCCCCTATCTTTTTCAGCAATAATAGTAAACTCCCAAGGTATATTTTCACCTTTCCAACCATGGTGCTCTTCAAACTTTTGTAATGTAAACCCTGCTGTAATGACACTATTTATAATTTCGCTTAAAGTATAGGATTTAATCAAAACATCTGGGAAATTATGATGTTCTTCTTCTGAGAAGAAATGTTTATATGCAACATCCCCGTTATGCAATTCATTATCAAAATAGTTAAATTGTACTCTATTAGCAGTTAGACATTTTCTAAGTGGATGAAAATCACTAAGAATCAATCTTCCACCGTTTTTTAGTAAGTTGTAAAGAATGTACAAGAATTTATTAATATCAGCAAAGTAATGAAGGATACCGCCTTCTAAATATAGAATATCAAACGCTTCTCCATACTTTTTTAAGTCGATATCGTATATATCTCCTACGATATAATCAATTGTTGTGTTAGCACATTTTGCTAGTTCAAGTGCATATTTTTTATTTTCTTCTGATATATCAAATACAGTGACATCTGCTCCAAGTAATGCTAATGGAACAGCTTTTCTTCCATTTGAACCACAAAGATTAGCAATCTTTTTATCCTTTATTTCAGTAAAATATTGTTGGTGTTTTTTTAAGAAAGCAAGAGGATTAGCTTTTATTTTTTCGGCTTTTTCTTGAGGTGTACCATCTCTTTTATGCCAAAATTCGTAAGCACGATATTCCCATGCTTTTTTGTTTTGGATACTTTGGAGATTCATAAATATTCACCCTTTCAATTGATAATAAAGCCAATTAATTAAAAAATGTATCTGCAATATCCTCCACATTATTAATTGTTGGGAGTTTTCCGTCTTCATCTCTAATAATCAAATAAGAACCAGTGTCTTGTTTTTTGGAGTTTTCTTTATGTCTAATGATTAACTCTATTCCATCTCCTTCATCTTTCTGTAATTGAAAATAGTAATTTAGTACACCTTCTTCTATATTTCTAGCTTTATTCTTATCATATGGGACATCTAAATCAATGTAGATAGTAAGCCATAAATCATTTTTTACATCTACTATTTCTTTGAAAAGTAGATTTATATCTTTGTTTACTCCATCTCGAAATCCTACATTTACATCGATTTTCTTTATATTATCAATATACTTATGTGCGTATCCCCATTTGTTTAAGACTTGCGTTCTCCATACTTCTTCCATATAAAAGTCAATAACATCGTTTTTGCGCTCCCAGGCATCAAATGTAATTCCATTGTCCGTTGTTAATGTAACACCATAACCCATATCCTTTGAATAATAACCCTCTTTTTTAGTAATCGTAATATCATATTTCTCTTCCATTTTTTCTTGTAAATTATTAGCTACTTCGTTTATTTTATCCTTTCGACTGTCTTGTGAATTTTTAAAACTAATTGCAACAATGATGATAATAACCATAAGCGAAATGATACTGATGATTAATACCCATTTCTTACTCATTACGCATCCTCCTTTTTTATAGATTACATCGCTTACATTAATAAGAAGATTCATTATAAAACACTAAAAAATAACCCACCCAAGTGGGTTATTTTAATTATTGTTGTATTTCTGTCGTTGAGTGAATAAGCCATTTATAATCATTATTGTTATTTTCATCTGCCCTTACAAGATGGTGAATAAATATTGTATGTGCCTCCAACTGATTAGTCCCGTCTGTACATGTAAGGAATTGCTCCAATTTTACATTTGCAGTATTCTCGTTAATTTCTAAAAATTCAATGTTTTGAAGCTCAACTTTTATATTATCATAATTTTGGAAGAAATCTGTAGTAATATCCACTGTTACTTGATAATTAGGTGTTTGAGGGTCAATCGTATTCATATACTCCTCTACACTTTCTATTTCCATTGCATCTGCATTTGCTTCTATTGTTCTAATGATTTCTTCTTCATCACTAACATCTTCTATATCAAGATTGGAATATAGTTCAATAATTTTATCCATATCGGGATGAGTGATATTTAATTCTTTAAAGTAATCAAAATCCTGTAATACGAAATCGGCAAATATTACTTGATCTGTTACTTGGTCATATTTATGTTGAGAGTAGAGCTGGAAAGCTTCCTCATAATTATTGGAGAATAAATATGCATGTGCTAGATTGACAATAAAAAGATTGGAAGTGGAATTAATATCAATGGCTTTTTGAGCAGATTCGACTGCTTCATTTGGCAATTCATTTAATATCTGGAGATAGGATAAATCCCCATATGAATCCCCTAATTCCTTAGGATTCTTTTGGAATATCGAATCTTTTGCTCGTAATTCCTCTAGCTGTACAACACTATTTTGGATATCTAATAAAGCATATGCATGATAACCTAGTGTTCGTTTCATTAGGGAAATGTTTCGATTTAGTACACCTATTGCATACTGTGCATCAAAATTCCCATCAAATTCATATAGAATATTGGCCATATCTCTTGCTTGTATATATAGACGTAAAGCACCTATATAATCCTTATCTTGATTTAGATTATACCCATTGTCCCAATATTCATATACGATATCTAGATGCTGTGATTTAACCGATTCTTCGTCGAATGGCAGTGCAATTCCCTTACTTACTTCAATATCAATAATTTCATTTTCATTTACGTTTTGCTCGGCCTGTAAGGATTGTTTTATGACGATTCCTTTATTTACGTACAAACTTTCAACATACGATATCATCCCTAAAATTAACCCTTTTTGCTCCAATAATGTAGTTGCTTCAGTTTCATTTAAATTAATAAGATTTGGAACCATTACTTCATTTATCACGATATCTTCTTCATCGTCAGGTTCATCATCATCTTTTTGAGGTTGTTGTTGCTTATCTTTTGGAGAATCATTTGTAGTAGTGGAATTGCTGTTATTTAAAATGAAATGATTCACAACAAATATGGCGCTGATACTTATAATGATTATTAATGAAGCACCTGCTCCAATCCCAATCCAAAGCCATTTTGCTGTTTTTTTCTTAGGTTGTGCTACTGCATCTTGCTTATATTCCACATTCATATTAGGAGTAATAACGAGAGATTTTTGATGAATTTGACTATCGTTGCGTTGTTTCTTCCATATCATGATTAGTATTATCCCTACCATCATAATCAGTAACGCAATACCTGCGATCACAATCACCCATATGAATGGAAAAGAATTTTCTTCTGAACTTGGATTTTTCGAGTTAGTTATACTTGAATCCACCTGCTCTTGATCATCTGCTGTCATATATTTTATTTTGAGAGAATCTAACATCGGAATTAGTTCATCCACTCGGACTGCACCATTAATTCCAGTTGCCGTCGTAACGGTAAACGTATTAATTCCTAACACATGACCATTATCATTGATTAGAGGACCACCTGAATTACCAGGATTAATGCTAACATCGATTTGAAAAATCCCTCTACCTTCTTGTGTTGTAATTTTACTAATTATCCCTTTTGTAATTGAAACATCATCTGGATCACCTGAAGGAGAATCATCAATAAGATCTGCATCCCCAGGAAAACCAAGTGCATATACTTCTTGACCAGGCTTAACACTTTCAACATTCCCAATTTCTAGTGGCTCTCTATTCGTTAATTCTTCGGTTAATTCGAGAATGGCTATGTCTTTTTCTTGATCATAGTCAATTACTTTTGCTTTCATTCGATTATTATCAGTAATCAAGATGTGAACATCTTCGAGATTTGGTTCAATTACGTGATAGTTTGTAACAATATGTTTTACAGGCTTATCTAAGCCAATTGCAAAGCCAGTACCTGTGTACATTCGACCAGTAACATCCATACATAAAATTCTTACAACACTGTTACGAAACTCATCAATTGATTTTGCTTCGGCGTTTTTCTGATTAGGAAGTAACAGGATGAAACTCATGAGTAATAACGTAATGAAAAAAAGAAAAAGGTACAGTCCTTTTACAGATCTCAATTTATCAATCATCCATCAATCCTCACTTTCATCACTAAGCAATTTTTAAAAAATTTATATGCTTAAAAAAGTCCTTAATCGTATATGTATGTCAATCGAGAAAGAAATTGCTTATCCATAAAGCTATTACATAAAATGAATTTTTAGGTTCCATATTATGTTAAATAACTTACTTGTAGGTAAAGTGAAATGGATAGATAATGTCGATATATTGAATTTTTTCAGTCTGAAAAATGAAACTTTAGGATCAACAAATAAAAATCCACCAGTCGTTACTTGGTGGATTTTTAGCATTTAACTATCAATTTTCCGCAATGATTTGGTTTAATGCTTTATCGATTGTGTCATACTGAAAGGAAAATCCATACTGTAATAATTTTTCTGGTATGACCCAGCGACTTTTTAAAATTAATTCTGTTTCTGTTCTAATTAAAATTGCCCCTAATTCAAGCATCCATTTTGCTGCAGGTAAACCGAACTTTCGATTAAATGCTACTCTTAGTTCTTTCATTAATGTTTCATTTGTGACTGGATTTGGGGTCGAACAATTAATTACTCCATTCATGTCTTCTCTATCTTTAATAAAGAGAAGAATATTATACAAATCCTCTACATGGATCCAGCTAAACATTTGCTCACCAGAGCCTTGTTTACCTCCAAGGCCAAATTTCACCAAATATTTGTATGGGGTCATGACACCTCCGCTTCCACCTAATACAATGGAAATTCTAAGAGCAACTTGACGAGTTTTTGGTAAAGTAAATGAAAAGAAAGTCTGCTCCCATTGTTTTGCAACATCTACTGAAAACCCACTGCCAATTTCTCCTTCCATTTCTGTCATTGCACGGTCCTCGGCATGTCTGTATATTGTTGCAGTACTTGAATTAATCCAAAGACCAGGTGGATTTTTACATTCAGATAGAGCATTTCCTAATATTTTAGTAGTTTTTATTCTTGAATTAAGAATTTCTGCTTTATTTTTATCATTATATCTGCAATTGACCGACTTTCCTGCTAGATTTATTAACATTTCAGCATTTTCTAATGCATCAACAATTTCATGTTTATTATCCCATGAAATATTTGGAGATTGTCTGGAGATAATTTTCACTTCATATCCTAAGGTTTTGAACTTATTTTCAAAATACTTACCTATAAAACCAGTACCTCCAGCAATCACGATTTTCTTCTTCATAGTTAACAACTCATTTCAAACTTATTTCTCTAATTTTGTAAAAAAATCTCTAAATATGGCATCTCTGTCTACATGATAGGCATAACGGATGAAATGCCTAGAAGCATCAACACTATATGTGCGCTGATCGGTCAAAACTGGACTATGGATAATTTGCGTTGGAATAAAATGATGATTGACTAGATATGCAATCGCCGCAAGATCCCAAATCACTTTGGAATACGCGTAGTGATTGTCATGGTATTCTTCAAAGCGCATTGTTAAGAAATCACCAATTTCTCCTTTTCCTTTTACGAATTGCTTCATTTCTGAAAGAGTTGTATGAAGATGTGAGGTAACACCCATACACGGAATTAATACTAACGGAACACCACAGTTTAATACGGTCTGGGCAGATACCACGTCTTGTTGTAAATTAAATTCACTTGTATTTGGCCAGTGTAAAGCATGACCACCTAACCATACCACTACAATTTTCTCGATAATTTTTGGTTCTATTAATATAGCAGACGCGATATTAGTGATTGCACCTATTGCAACGACATATAACAGTTCATCATCTGGTGTTTCCATTGCTCTTTTTACTAAATCATTAGCTGCTTCACTTTGTAAAGGTTCATTTACATTGTTTAAGAACGTATTTGATCCTTTATAAACAAAATTATCGTGAGACATATTAATTCTTTTTAAAATCCTTAAAATTTCTTCATAGCTTTTTTCCATTCCATCCAATGGACTTGTAGAACGATTATTAAGGAATGGAGCGGCATAGATTGCTTCTACTTGTAATTTTTCTTGAGAAAATAATGCATAAACAATTGCAAATTGATCATCAATCTCATTGAAGGTATCCGTATCCAGAATCATTCTAACCTTGGATGTTGGCGGAGTTAATTTTCTTAGTAACGTAACATCGTCCATCTTTTGAAACATATAGTCCTAGCCTCCATATTAAAGAGTCGTATACTAGATAGTTCTCCTAACAAGAGAAAAAATCCTTTAAAAGATTACTTCAATAAAATTGCAATTAGGGAAAGACTACAACCGATCGCAAAAAATATGATACCGAATTTAATACTTTTAGTTGAATCATCTACAAATTCATTGGAGATAACATTTCCGACATTTATATTTTTAAAGTTTCTCCAGAACTTAACATACTGAAATATGCTAATAGTCCAAAATATTATCGCCATTAGTACAAGAGTTAGGATTATCAACACTACCTCTCCCCTTTATTAACGGTTCACCTTTTTACGAATCAATGGAAGTAAAGGCTTCAATAATAACAAAAAAATCAACTCTTTTTTAGAGTTGATCATGTAGTGTTTTTTCTTCTGCCAATTAAATACATAATTAAACCAAATAAAAAACCTGCTATAAGCCATATCCAAACAGGTAAGGCTGTCTTTTCTGTTACCTTCACATTAGGATTAATTGCACCATTTTTCTCTATATATTCTTGGACATCTTTTTGTTTGATGGAAAATGTTTTACTATCCAATACTTCTATTCCGTTTATATTTACTTTGATTTCTAGGGTATACATACCATCTTCCATGACAGAATGGTTCCATGATATTGGAAAATTGATTTTTGATTTTGGAGCCATTTTAATGGATTGAAATTCTCCGCTAAATAATGTATTTTCTCTTTCATCACTCACAATATATGTCCCATTAATATCCTTTTGAATGTAATGGGCATTATTGATCATCTCCAAAAGAATTTCACCTTTATTTTCTGGCGAGAAGCTAGCACTTCCAAATGTGAAATCTGGCTTTGTCTCATTCGGGAGGGATAGTTGAATTGCAATCGCATGAACAGATTCAGTTTTTAAGATAAAATTAGCTGTTTCATTATTCTGTACCTTATCTTTTTTTGCATCTTCATTAATTGTTTTAAAACGTACCCCTCCTAAAATCGTAGCCGCATTCGTTTCAGGTACTTGAAGAGTGAGTGGTACGACTGTTTGAGAATAAGGTGGAATGATGACACTGTCTGTAACTGTAATATAATCCTTCAGTTGAATTGCATCTGAGAGTAAAGAGGTATGAGGTGAAGACATTTCCGCTTCATACATGATTCCACCTTTAGGATTCGTATACGCATTAGCCGCTTCAATATAAACTATTAACGTTTTATTTTGATTGTTTTTAATGCGTACGTTTAACGATTGGCTTGATTTTTCATCAACAATTAGATCAAAATATCCTTTCGTACTTTTAATCTGATTATCGGGATAAATCGGTTCCACAATGATTGGCGCTATATTCTCATCTGCATTGACTAGCAAAGAGGGGATAAGGAAAAATACTGTAACCAATGTTACGAACAAAGAATAAAAAAACTTCATTAACTAGACCTCCAATCTTTTCGTATTTTACCCAAGATGGAAAAATTTATAAAAAAAAGACCAAGTCTTTATGACTTAATCTCTAGAAATTATAGTTATTATGGGCCAGCATTAAAGTTAACTGTAATAGTGGAAGTATAAGTTCCAGCTTTTACATCTTTCGGGTTTAGGGTTAATACAAGCGCCTTTTCAGGGAATGAAATATCGAATTTACCCATTCCGCCATTTTGATTTGCTGATAAGATTTTATAACCACCAGTACCGTTGTCGATAGTACTTGAATCTGAAATTGTAAAAGTACTTATATCAGAAGATCCTGCTAGTGGAGTAACTTCCGCTTTCTTTAGAGTTAAGGAATTTAATGGAAGTGTTTTTGCTCCTTCTAATTCACCTGTAGTGAATTGAGTTGCTTCTACATAAATGTCCCAACCTTCACCACTTCCGCGTGCATCTGTTACGGTAAAGGTACCAAAATCTGCATCTGCTGTTTGGATAGTACCATCTAATGTAACAGCTGAAAAATTTCCAATAGTTGGCTCCGTTTTTTGTAATGTTCCACCTGTAATTGCTGTTGAACTAGCAAAGGATGAAGTTGCAAATGCACCTACGACAAACCCCATTGCGACTATCCGTAAAGCAAGTTCTTTAAATTTATTCATTAAAAATATCCCTCCAAAACAAATTTGTGTTTTTGCATCGGAAGAATTTCGAATTCCACAAAAAAAAGTCTGTTTCATTCTCCATTCTTCAGCAGCCCAGCCACCATAGCAAATCGCGTTAGGTCTGTTGGCTTTGCGTCATCGTTTTTCAAGCAACTTTGCCTTTATTAAGAATGAGATTAGAACAAAACTATGACTCTATTTATCTATGTCCTATTTTGTTGTTCTCTCTGAAACTAATAATATTAAAAACAACGAGAGTTGAATAGATATTGATTTTTACCAAAGTTGCTTATAATTTCCTGTGATATTTTGGACTCAGCTCACTCCAAACATCAAATTTATTACCATTTACATCATGAAAAACAAAATTTCTTCCAGCGTGTCCTCTGTCCTCTATATCTCCTACAATAACATCCTTCTTTATTAATTCTTTATGTATTTTTTCTAAAGCATCTATACCATTTACTTCGAATGTAAGCGAAAATTGTTCTTTTCCTTTATAATCAATAAAATTTGCAGTTTGTTTTTCATTCGCTTTCACAAGAAAAAAGCTTTGATCAGCAAGGTTAATTATTGCTTTATCATTGTCTTTATAACTTAATTCTGCATCTAATCTTGTAACATACCATTCAGTTGCAATATCTACATCTGTTACAGGAATATATGTTGTCCCTACTCTTATTAACTTTTGTCCCATCGAACTTTCCTCCAACCATTTTTTTCACCAAAAAAAAGTGATTACTAATATGCAGAAATCACTCTAATATTGGTTTTTCTATTAATTCAATTTTTTTCACCTTTGCAATACTTGGCTTTCCTTCTGTTATTTCACCGCCAATTGTCGCTTGAATTTTATCGCCTGCTTTGAATTTCTTCGTATTAATATCTTGTAACTCTAAAAAGTCATATAAATAAGCATCTAATGTACCATCTTGAATACCTTGTTGAATTTGCTTATATTCTAGTATGTTCAAATTTTCACCGATAACGAGTGAGTCTTCATTTACTTGGATAATATAACCTTGAACGATTAATTCAGAATGGTTATCATGCTTCTGTTTTGCTTGCTGGATGATATATTCAGCTATATTTGTTAATTCAATCGCAGCTCTACTGTGATCACAATTATTCCAATAGAATTCTCTTTCTCCCATTATAAATTTATAAGAATTAATATTATCTGCACTGCATGTAGTATAGAATTCACCTTCTGCTTCCAAGAGATTTTGAAAGATGAGCCTTTTCAATACTTCTTGTTTCACTTCAGTTGGCAGTGTTAAAGCTTGTATTTCATTATTTTCCGTAATGGTATTCGTCCATGTATTTATTTCATTAACAAGCTTTTCACCATACATTAATTGAAAATCAAATTGATACCGTTTCAAGTCAAAGTTTATTTCTAAAAGATCGGTTGTACCATTAGGATAATCTGGACAGCCAGTAGCGAAGAAGTTAATTCTTGTCTTATTTGTCTCTTTAATAATATTTTCACATGTAATGGTTGTAATACCTTCCGCTCCTATGTCACTTGCAATGTTATCTATAACTATCTCAATATCTTCTCCGTTGTAATTTAAATCAACTACATCCGTCCCAAAAACATTAAAAGTTAAAAGTCTTATTTTTGATGGCACCTCATTATTAGTATCCTCATAAAACGTTTCCATTTCATCGTAGCCATCAATGCCGAATGGTAGACTATAAACTTCAATATCCTCAATCCCTTTAACATACGGTTTCGGACTGTGTTTATAAGTTGTGGGAGGTTGTATTTCCGTATCAAATGTATTGATGATCGTCATCTTTGTATTACATGCGGTCAGAATAACTGCTAACATCAAAAATACAAAAAAATATCGACCTCTTTTCAATTATTTGCACTTCCCTTTGTAAAATAGTTGATTATAGAGATGATCTGCTGTCTGGGATTGTATTTGCAAGAATAATATAAAAAAGGAATGAAACGGGTACAATGATAAATAATAACCTTACGCCAAATGAAGACACCCCTAAATATTCAGCAATCCCACCGCAAACACCTGTTAATGATCGATCTGTCGCTGATCTACGTAATCTTTTTTTCATGAAATTCCTCCATTATTTAAGTTATTTATAATTGGGATTCCTTACATATACCTAAGAAAAAAGTGTTAATTGCCCAAATGTAATTCATCTATTAATACATACGTATTAAAATTCAATATGCTTCAAAATTACTTAAACTTATTGTTTATATTGTTACATCAATAATACCATTATCATAATTAACTAAAAAGTTTCGGATTTATTCACCCAAATCGCCTTAGTATAAGCTAATTTCATACCGGCTCTTTCCATATTATTTTGACTCACTGACCCATACTTTGCTTGACCTGTTATAAGTTCACAATTTTTCATTAATGCTTTATACATACGTTGCTTAATTAAAGCCGATTGAACTCCATTATTACGAAAGCTTGGAATTGTTGTAGCGGCAGAGAGTGTTGCGATTTGATTATTTATATGTAAGACTCCTAATCCTATCGGGGTACCTTGCAAAAACGCGAGATAAAAAGTCCATCCAGGGTGATCAAATAGTACAGCATTATTTTGGGCTACGGCCCCTTGTAGAAATGAGGGCATTCCAAAACCCTTAGTATATATTTCTGAAAAAATACTAAATTCCTCTTTCTTAATTTCTCGAATAGAAATATCATGGACCATTAATTGTTTATCCAATTCTAATTTTAAAGGCATGTAGAGGGATGAATGAAAGTCGATTTGATAAAATCCTTTTTTATTTAAATATGTAAGTAATTCTGATGAAGTATGAGCAGGAGTTAATTCAAAGCGTACAGGGATATTCTTATTATTGTAAAATTGGATTATTTCGTCTATGTAAGGTTGGTCTCCTTCTTTTAAACCTTTTACAGTATTAAATGCAGGACCAGGTATATTTTTTGCTGAAAATGCAGTTGCATTCCCAAACCTTTGAATGTCCACTTGCATTGGATTTCCATCGATTTCTTTAATAGCTGAAAGACGTGAGAATAAAGTGATTACTTCCGCATCCTCTAATCTTTCTCCTAACTCTTTCGTTAAAAATACCGACACGTTATCACTTCCCGAAAATAGTTTTCCTGAATTGTTCTACAACTGAAACTAATGTGAAAGCTGTTAGCAAACTAGTTTATGAAAAATGAATCAACTTTTTAATATAGTATCTGCAAAGGCAACTGTTTGGATAAGATTTGGAGCACTTTCTAATGTGGCACCATCTTCTACACACCAGCAAATACCCATTGCAGTTTCCACAAACAGACATTTCCTTATGATATCGTTTGGAATATGTAATCTTTTTTCTAGAAAGGTAATTACATTGTTTATCTTCATATATAAATCAGGAGTAATTTCATCTTCAAATTCATTTAGAATAAACCTTGGAATATCGAAAATAGGATCTCCGATTACCCCTTTAGGATCAATGATTTTATACACTCCGTCATGACCCAATAATATATTATCATGATGAAAATCACCATGAAGAAGCAACATTTTACTAAATTTAGTAGTTAGTGATAAGCAAATGTCCTCTGCCTTTTTCATATATAAGTACAATTCCTGAAAATCTTGTCTACGACTCATATATTCAGTAATTCTACTTACCCAATCCATATAGGTCGGATATATTGCTGCATTTTCTGGTTCAACATGTAATCCTTCATAAAGTGAACAGAATATAGAAAGTCGCTTTTCGAGGGACTCTTCGTTCCTTAAAGGAGTTCCCGGTTTAACATACTCTTCTAATATAACTCCGTTTTCAATATCTTCCTCAAAAACATGGATGAATCTTTGACCCCTGTACTCTTTTAAAGTATTGAATTCTGTCCGTATCTCTTTTGATGAGGGATTCCCTATTTTTAATACTACATTACCGAAGGTATCAGAATAACACTTGAAAACTATATTTGCTGAATAAGAAGGGATAAATTTTAGTTTAATTAAATTCCACCTGTTGGAATAGACTGCTACATCTCTTAAAACCTTTTGATAAAAACTCTTTCCAAAACGATTTTGAATACGATCAATCTCACTTTGTTTGAAGAGATTTGGCTCATTCATAAAATCTATCCACTCCTTTTTACTTATTAGCTCTGTTAAACTCTGTTATTGATTTTCGCTCCTGTACACTCGCTTTCCGCGGGCACGGCCTCAGCTAACTTGGCAAAGAAAACCGCTTTGCCAAGTGGATCTTCGGCTCGTGCTGTTCCCGCAGGAGTCTCGTGTACATCCGCTACAATCAACTAAGTTGTTAACAACAATGAACGTTAACAGACCCTACTTTTTAGCAACTATTAAAAAACGCTGTGAATTTGTTTGTATTCCTTTTTTTGTTTGATTATCTTTAATAAAATGTTTTAGCGTTTCAAAGTCCTGCTTATTTGCGCCGAAGTTTGGAATAATTGGTGTGTGTTTCAGTAAAAATATTAAATCCTCAGGACTTTGGTAATATTCAATAGCATTGTAATCATAACTTTGAATATTCATAAAGCCCGCTTCCATCAATTCCTTCATATACTTTTCTTTTAATGTCCCATCATTACTTTTAAGCGGGACATTAAATGCATTCTTTAAATTAAACTTGTCCCCTTCTCCTACCTGCTGTGTCAGAAAAAAACCACCAGCTTTTAAAACCTTGGCAACTTCTCTTGCAGAAAATGGAGCATGTCGGCACGTGATTACATCAAAAAACTCCTTTGGGAACTGTATATCTTCAGAAGACATTTGAAAAAGCCTAACGTTTGACTCTCTAGTTTTATTTAGATTTGATTGTGCTCTTTCCACCATTTCATGAGACAAATCAATTCCAATTAAAAGAAGGAAATAAGGAGCGATTTTTAATAAATTCTCTCCTCCACCTGTACCTATATCTAAAAGTACATCAGAAGTTTGAGATTTGCTTCTTACTTCTTCGTAAAAATCCCATTGAACTCCTTCTGCAAAGACCTTCAACTTACTAAAATCCCAACCATTTTCTTTGCCAACTTTATTATAAAAATTCTCATAATTTATTAGATTCATTTCGTCCACCTAATACATATTTAATTAGTTCGTACTTTTTTCATTTTAACGAATGATACAGCAATAACAGTTAACATTACGGCAGAAAAAGAAGCTATTATGATCGATACGATTACAAAACTATCAACAAAAATGCGAATACCATACCATGGGGTTATTAGTAAAATTACGTAAGGAATTGCCCAATCTGCATGAACTTCAGTAACATTAACATATCCCATATGGATAGAGAAAAATAATGTTAAAATCCAAAAAATAGTATATACAATTAGCGCCTTACCATTTTTTATTTTTACCGAGTTTATTAACACAAAGATCCAAATTGTGATATAAGCAAGTGTAGCAATTAAATTTAAAATAGTTGCAGGACTCCCCATCAAGAAATGATTAAAGTTCAAAATCAAGCAGCCGATACCTGTAAGAGTAATAATGATTGTCCCTTTATTTATCACTATGTGATCCTCCTAAGGATTCATTCAAAGTCAATTAATCTTCAACTTTCTCTATACTCTTTCGATGAAAATATCTAATTAGGATTACCGTAACAATCCATAGTATGAGTCCAAAGAAACTAATACTGAAACTGTCTACACGGAAAATAAAAACCTTTAATGGATCTATATCGAATACATAACCAATTAACAAGTAGATAAATAAAACTGCTAAAATTAATAACAAATCTTTCCTGTTCATATTAAACATGGAAAAATAACCTCCTTTCTCTCCTATACAAATAATTGTCATTCAAATTGAAAAACAAACTGGGCCTCACAAAATTTTGCCGGATTAATAATTGTAAAATCTAGAGCAAAAAAGTACTCTTTTTCGCCAAAATGATTCAAGTAATTAAGTTTCTTTATGTTTAAATTAAGCTTGTTTTTATCATAGTTAATTTTCAAAGTTCGTTTCCCGAGTAATGTAATTCCATATTCATGTTTAGATATTTCAAATATCGGAGTGA
The DNA here is from genome assembly GCF_042655485.1 of Lederbergia graminis. Taxonomy (NCBI): domain Bacteria; kingdom Bacillati; phylum Bacillota; class Bacilli; order Caryophanales; family Bacillaceae; genus Lederbergia; species Lederbergia graminis. The sequence continues at coordinate 410,526 of NZ_JBHSMC010000001.1, read as the reverse complement.
TGAACCTTTCCACAATCGATTCTGGTTGATGATGAAAACTATATGTATCTTCTAACTTAAGAGTAGGCTTTACAGATTTTTCCCAAGTAAATGTACGCGTGAATTTGTTTAACTCTGTCAGTTTATAGGCTTTTGACATATCGAGTGAAAACTGGTCTACATCTTGTTCAATCTGAACATCCAAAATAGTTGCTGAAAACTTCTCCCCTGCTTTTTGATACTGACCATTAATAATTGGTACGGAATGACCTTGTGATCCATTTGTTACATATGAATAACGTCTTGCACCAAAATAATCTTTTGTGTACATACCTGATCCTAAGTCTTGTAAAAATACTTCATCGTCAGCTAGTAACATAAAGTGACCAACATCATTATGATTGTGTGGCTCCTCATTATTTCCACCTTTCGTAGCAAATGCATGACCATTTTTCCTCGATAGTATCCAAGCAGATTTTTCCATAAAAAAAGTGGTATCCTTCCATGGACTTCCTTTAGCCTCTTTACGATACCAAAGTAAATTACGGATTACTGGAGCCCAGCGACTACAATGATCTTCTGTATAATGTGCACGTAGTTCATTTTCAGGGATTTCGACATCATCATAAATAGTGTTTAAATAATGACTAAGGCCGATAAAAATATTTTTACTTGGAACTGCATCAGAAAAATTTGCTAGTTTATTTTTATGTAGGAACGTCTTTTGTTGGAAAAGAGCAATTTGGTGAACCTTTTCAGATGTAAAAAGGTTGATTGTATCATTCGTTTTCTTTTTTAGTAGATCAGCAAAATATACAAAAAAACCGAACCCATATTCCCAATATCCATAACCCTCTAAACATGTCCCGTCCTCTTGGAATCCTTCTAAGTAATAATCCATTGTTACAAGCACTCGTTCTAATATACTGGAAAGCTCTTCGTGGTCCTGTAATAAATGAATTGCAGCTGCACCAATTGAACTAGCACAAACAGCTGCCCAATTATGAGTTGCGGTTTCCCAACCAAATGTTTGCTGCTGAAATGGCCAAAAAATACGTTTATATAGCTCTTGATACACCCGTTTCTTAATAAGCGGATCCAAATGTTCACCTATTAACTGTAATATTTCTGCTAAAGCAAAACCAGTTTCGGCAGCAAATAAATCAATTACTACTTCCTCATTCTGTTGGGAGTATAATGAATATGAAGTTTTTTTATCATAACTAAAATGCGCAGGTAGACACCAAGTATACTCATTACAGATAGACCAAATAATATTATGAAGTTGTTCACGGTACTCCTTATTTTCTGAATCTATCCATACCATTATGGCAAATGTATTTAAACGACGTCTTTTCTCAAAATAGGCACGTTCATATTGTAATCGTTCTCCAGTTTGCTCGAATATATTAAATAATGAATAACTTAATTCTGGAATTGGCTCCGATAAAAGTCTGATAGACTCTTCTTTTATTTCCTCTACCATAGCTTGAAGTATTGATGAGCTACTAAGATTCTTCTTCCATGTTACTAACCTACCTGTAGGAAACAGGCATTCCTTATTGATAAGAAGACGTTTAATATCAGTTTTATTCATTTTTACCTCCCACCTATTTTTCGCACTTATTTACTCTACTTTATCTTCGACTCATGCTGCGGAAAGCCCTTCCATTTCACCATCTTTTCTTTCTTAATTGTACAGTTTTCTATATTCTTGAATTGCTCTTTGATGAATTTCCCTTGCTCGTTTTTGCGTCTGTTGCTTTACTTCAGGGAATTCCTCCGCTTCAATATAATCTGCTAATACATCAATTACTTCATCCAGCAATTTTGCTCGAAAATACAATGCCATTCTTTCCATCATATTTTTACCGACTATTTGTTCGATGTAATCACGAATGTATGAGAAATTAGTAGTCTTATATAAAGGCCAAAGAAATACAGAATAATCCATTGCAGCATCTCCGGCTAAGGTAAGGTTGTCCCAATCAATAATGCAATAATTATGTTGCTGAATTAATACATTTTGCCAGCCGATATCGTTATGTACAACATCTGTTGCCTCTTCTTGAAAGTTCGGATGACTCAACACCATTTCTTGTATGTTATCTACTTCCTTTTGCATCCAATCAATCGTATTATCTTTTACAAAGTATAAAAGTTGTTTCCCTTGCGTAATAATGTCCAAGTCTTCCTTAAACCTTGTGATGTACTCTTCTTTAAACGTGTCTGCATACGTAACTGCCCTATTCAAACTAATTAGCTCTTTAAGATAATGATCTTGATGTAACTTGTTCAGTAATGGAATTATCTTTTGAACAAATGGTAAAGGATTTGATATTGTATATAGTGCTTTCCCATCAAAATATTCGAAAACTAGTCCATAAGGATATCCTTGTAAAACTTCCTCTTTTATCTCAAATACAAGTTTTGGAGCAAAATAGTTCTTAGTTAACTGCTTATTTACTAGTTTCCATTGCAAGAGACTTGATACCATTTCTTCTTTGACAAACTTAACGTGTAGTTTTGTTTCTCCATCTGTTATCTGATAGGATTGATTGACAAAGCCACCAGGGTTCCAAATATATGTTGCTTTTATATTCTTTGCACATAAGCCTAAAGGAACGGAATTCCTCTTTGCCCAAGATGAAACTATCTTTTCAGATATGGAAAGATTCATAAAACCACCACCATTATATAAAGTATTTTCATTTAATTATCATTTATTATAAAATTAAGTTTATTATTATTTATTTTACATGAAGTGGTGATAGAGTGAAAATTAGATTATTACATGAATGTGATGCGGAAGTTTACAGAGTGATCCGGCTAGAAGCACTAAAAAATCATCCCGAAGCATTTTCTTCTAGCTATGAACAAGAACATGTACGCCCAATTGAGCAATTTAGAGAAAGATTTAGAAATGAAGGTGCTTATACGTTTGGTGCCTTTGATCATGAAGCACTTGTTGGAATTGTAACTTTAGTTAGAGAGTCCCATGATAAGTTAAGGCACCGCGCAAATATTGTGGGTATGTATGTTAAATCTGAAAAAAGAGGGCAAGGCATTGGTAAGTTACTAGTAAATACTGCACTTCATAGAGCACGGCAAATCGAAGGATTGGAACAAGTGTACTTGTCAGTAATTTCGTCTAATGTATCTGCAAAGAAACTGTATTTAACATGTGGTTTTCAAGTATTTGGAACAGAAAAAAATGCATTGAAACTTGGTGAAAATAACTATTTTGATGAAGATCATATGGTGATATTTCTTTAGAATAGAAAACCACCCAAAGGTGAATCAATGATTCTATCTTTTTGGGTGGTTAATTTTATGTTGCTGGTATTCTCTATACAGTACAATTAATTGTTCTCTTACTTTAAATTTCATGATGAATAATGGGCAAAACATTAGAATGGAAATAAACCACATTGTAATCCTCATAATGCCTAGTTTTTCATACCAAAAAGCTTCACTGACGAATAATATTAGATAACCAAGTAAGAAATTGAAACAAACCGATATGTTGGTCTTAAAAGCATCAGGAAAGGCTCTTTTCCCTAATTCGAAGTGTATCTTAATAAAGAAGTAGAGAACGATAACTGTTAATAAAACACTTATTAAGATGAAAGTAGGAATATGTTTATTAATTAGTTGTGTGATGAAGATTCCAGCTAATAGTATAATTATTACGATATTCCCTTTTCCAGAGAGTTCAAGATAACTAGTAACTTTTTGTAATTTATTTTTGAAGTTTACACCTAAGAAATCTAACTTGCCATCGTACGTATTTTGTATAAAGTTTTTTATTTCGGCACTCGTTACTTCTTCAATTTTTCTGTTAGCAATATCATTTTTACTTTTTTTCATTACAAATAACTGAATAGAAAAATTCACAGCAAATAGTACACCCGCAATAATGTTTGCCAATAACATGTTAATATGTACAAATAAAAAAATAAAATGTAATACTAGGACGATAACTCTTACTGAAAAGTCTATGAGTAAAATATTTTTTAATTTGTTTTTTTGTCTTCGAATTGCTTCTTCTAGACCTACTACGGAAAAGCTGAATGCCATATAAAATAAAGCTTGGAGGATGTAATCATCTCCATGTTCAAAGTAGTTATATCGGTGCATCATGATGAAAAAGTAAAAGGCGATAGTTGCAATAAAAGTAATTTTTAATCTCTCTTTCATGTTTATTCCTCTCGTTGTTCTAGAGTTTATCTATTATGTTCATGTACTTTGTAATCCAAGCTTTGAATGAGATATCTTCTTCCCAATCCACCATGTTCATTGCTTTTGCACATCCCCAATCTAACACTCGCTGTTGCAACATATGTAATTTTAAGCGCTGCTTAAATGCATATGGGTCCTCTCTATCATCGTAAAAGGATTGAATAAAATGTTTTGCTACACCGAGCTCATTACTATCTATAAAAATAGTTAAAAACTTTATCAAGTCAGCAACCGGATCTCCAAAATAACTATTCGTAAAATCGAAAACCCCAGAAACATACCACCCATCGTCATTCTTATCTATTAAACAATTACCGGGCTTGAAATCCCCCATTACAAAGGTAGGTCTTGTTAAACTAGATAAATAAGGTAACGTTTCATTAAGGAAGTTAGAAGTCCAATCCCAGTCTTCATTCGTAATTGTTGAATATTTTTCTGCATCTTTAAGCCAATATGTAACACGATTATGTAGCCACTGATCAAAAGACTGCTCAAATGGCTGTAAACTTTTCGTAATTGGGTTCCATTCACCATATGTTGAGACTTTCCAGCTATGCATTTCCTTCAATGCATTTACTAGTGCAGTTGTTATCTCTTTTTTTTCCTCTATTGTATAGTTGTCTATATGTAAAAAATGAAAACCTGGTAATAAGGGCATTATGGCATATGGGTAAGGAAATATTTCAAGGGATGAATCAATTTTATATGGCAAAGGAAGTGATAGATTTGTACGTTTTCCCAGTTCTGAAATAAAAAATCCTTCCTCCTCAAGCTGCCCTTTATATACTGGATTGCCTTTGATAACAAATACCCCTTCAGTTGAAGTAACGAACATTGTTTGTTTCATTGCCCCATTTTTTGTTTTATTTGCTTTTATCAATGCTCCTAAATGATATTTTTGGAGAATATTTTGTATTTCATCATTTGCAATATCCCCTAACCCGTGTGAGCTAAATAGTATTTTTGTTGTCATGTGAATGCTCTTATTCCTCCTATTTCTATTAATTCCATACTAAGTTTCCGGTAACTACTTTTCAAGCTTTCCTCTAATAATTAATCCTTTTCTACTAATTATGCATATTACTAGATTCAAGTGGGTATACATTTACTATAACAAACTATTCACTATTATCTTTGTAACACTTTTGTAACAAAAGCAATCTTTTTGTTAAATAGGTGAAACTTTTTTCCAAGTCAAACGTCTATATATATGTAGCAACAATTGAGGGGTGATGTAATAATGAATAAAAAAATTAGTGTAATTGTATTTATAACGTTATTTTTAATCGCAGCGACTGTGTTCCCTTATAACGGAAAGCCTAGTAATGTGAATGCGTCTGATAACCCGGTAATGGAATTGGAAAGCCCTCTTGAAATGAATAATGATGATACGATTAATATTGAGAATAATGATAATAATGTTCTTCCTGTAAGTAATAAAGATGAAGTAGAAGAAATCGCTGAAAAATATCCAGATGAATTAACAATCGACAATGAAGTTTTTGTAAAAATAATGGATGATGAAAAGTTTAAAGAAATCAGTGATATTGCTCTTTCATACGGTGCAGCATTATATGCAATACCATATAGTGACGTATTCGTCATCATAAAAGATGAACAACCAATTTTCCATATGAGTGCAGGTGTTAAAGGTGCACTTCCAGAATATAGCACAATCCTTAAAGAAGCTTTTAATAATGATGAGTATAGTGAGTTCACAGGTTTGTTAGACAACATTGATTATGTTGTAAATACAGGTAAATCTGTTGACGTTGAGCTGGAAGATTATATCGGTTATTCTATTTTCCAATCAGATGGATGGATCATTGTTTCTTATTAATAGAAAAAACGCCAAGTGCAAAATAAGCACTGGCGTTTTTTAGGTTTAAACTACTTCACTTCTCCTCGTTCGATCGCTTTTATGAGATTTTTAGCCGCTTTTTTCACTACACCTTTTGGATTATCTACCATCTCTTGTGCAGTTCCTAATATCTCTAAAGTATATTCTGAAGTAGATTGACATACAATTAGCAATCCTTTTAAGACTCTTGCCCGATGCTTCCCTTCCCACAAATACAATGTATCTTTTAATATAGGGTAAGTGAGTTTTGCTTCTGCAGGGCCGACACTAGCATAGTTACATAGTGTTTCAATCGCATAATCTCGAACAATCGTACTCTTATCAGACTTAATCTTCTCTTTTAACGTTGGTATTATTATCGTTATTTTTTCAGGTATAAATGTGGTAATCAAGGCAATCGCATGCATCGATTCCCAGCGTACACGAGTTTTTTTATGATCTAGGAGGTTCATTAACCTATCTGCATATGGGACAATTTTTTCTGGTTCCTGCTCTGCTACCATGGTACAAACCTCTGCACAATCCCCTAGTAGTGCAGTGTCATTTGATAATAGACCTTCGCCAATTTCTTCAATTAATTCTTCATTTTGTATGCAAGCATGAGCAACTTTACGATTTCCAGCTTCTGTTTTTTCTCCGATTTGTGATGAAAGTTCAGTTAAAATAGTCAATCCTCCACACTCCTTTTTCTTTACGTATGAACTGTTGTATACATCTTACTATATTAGTGAGTATGAGCATAAGCCATATTATATTTTCATATTATGTTCAAAAAGGAGGGGATACATTGAGGAAAGTGACAACGAAGTATTCTTCTCTCGAATATCCAAACGATATGTTAACACTCATTCGAAATGGGTTAGTACCAACTAATTCACCCAAAAAAGTTCTTATTGTTGGAGCGGGTATGGCTGGTCTCGTGGCAGCTTCTTTGTTAAAAAGAGCAGGACATCATGTAACAATTCTAGAAGGGAATAATCGGATTGGTGGTAGGATTTACACAGCTAGACAGCCCTTTACACCTAATAATTATTTAGATTTAGGTGCGATGCGAATTCCTGACACACATGTTCTTGTCTTTGAATATATTCGTCATTTTAACTTAGGTATCAATAAAATGATAAATGCTACACCAAAAGACTTAATTTACGTTAATAACATCCTAACTACTCGTGAACAATATGATAAAAATCCAGATATATTGGAGTTTCCAGTTCAAGGTTGGGAGAAAGGAAAAACCGCAACGGAATTGTTTTTAGAAGCAGTCCAACCATTTCTAGATATATATGAAAACAGTACTCCTGAGCAACAAGAGGAATTAAAAAAACAATATGCGGATTACTCGATGGAGGAATTTTTAAAAGAAAATCCGTACGGTGAATCGATGTCAGTGAGTGCGATTCGAAAAATTAGTGTGATGCTCGGTATTGAGGGATTCAGGGAGTTATCGTTTATCGGTATTCTAACAGATATTATTTTTCCTATTTTCAATGAGGAAACACAATTTTATGAAATTAACGGTGGGAATGATCACCTCCCCTATGCATTTATGCAGGAACTTGGGAATGATATTTATCTAAATCAGAAAGTAGAAAGAATTATCCAGAATAACAATGGAGTATTGGTACAAACAAGAAATCCGATTACTGGGCAATATGCGTCGTTCACTGGTGATTATGCAATTATTTCAATTCCATTTACCACCTTACAATTTGTTGATATTCTTCCCTACCATTCTATCTCTTTTAAAAAATGGCAAGCAATTCGAGAATTACTTACTCTTCCTTCTGTAAAGATTGGGATCGAATTTAAATTTGCTTTCTGGGAAAAGCTTCAGGTTGGGAATGCAATTACAGACCTTCCTACTCGATTTAGTTATATCCCTAGTCATAGTATTGGGACTGGTGGTCCAGCAGTATTACTTGCAAGTTACACATGGGGACATGATGCATTGCTATGGAATAGCATGACGAATAAGGAAATCATATATTATGCATTAAAAGATTTATCTAAGATTTATGGAAGTGTCGTGTATGATCAATTTTTGCAAGGGATTTCATTTAATTGGAGTAAAAATCCCTATTCAGCAGGATGTTTCACGTTATTTGCACCAGGTCAAAAAACAGATTTTGGTGATGCTATATCTCAACCTGAAGGAAGATTACATTTTGCTGGAGAACATACTTCATCCTTTCACGGCTGGATTGAAGGAGCGGTGGAATCTGGAGTACGAGCTGCCTATGAAGTAAATGTGAGAGATAATAATATACTATAAAGGGGATGGGACAATGTAATTTAGGTGAACTTTAAAATCGAACTTTTAACCAGTTAATTTAAAAGAAAGTTCGATTTTAACCCACCCTTTTTAATTTTTTTACGTCACTCTCAACATCCACTCAGTCTGATAATGATGTATATTTATCTTGTTTATAATTAGCGATTTTTTCCATATATGACTCCAAAGTATTAGCCTCTTCTCTTAGTTCATCAATGTAAACATTCCCCTTTATTCGACCACCTTGGAGGACAATGGCACGATCAATTACATTTTCGATTTCATCAATTAAATGAGTCGATATAAGAATTGTCTCGTCTGCTTGAAGACTAGAAACCATCATTTTCAAGAAATCCCTTCTTGTAAATATGTCTTTACCAAGAAATGGTTCATCCATCACAATATACTTAGCACCTTTAGAAAAGCCTGCACAAATTTCTACCTTTGACTTCATCCCTCTAGAAAAGGTCTTAATTTTTCGATGTCTAGGTATCTCAAAGTATTCTAGTAACTGTATAAACTTATCCATTTTAAAATATGGAAAGAAGTCTCCTAAAAACGTTGCATATTGAATAGGTGTCATATCTGGAATATAGCTACCTTCTTCCGTTATGAACGAGATTTTATCATACTGTTTCATAACTGGTTCACCTTCCATTATTATTTCACCTTCAAATAGCGATTTTAGACCCATAATTGATTTTAACAACGTAGTCTTACCACTACCATTTTCTCCTAAAATTCCGACTATTTCACCTGTAGGAATTGTGAGATTTATCATGTCACCTCCTAAAAAGCGTTTACTATATTTTAAAGTAACGTCTTTGAGTTCGATCAAAACTATCACCCTCTCACTCTAAAATCAGTAGATACTGACATTCATAAAATTCCGAAACTCATCATTATTAATACCTATCGAACCTTTTTCATTCGTAAACCTGAGATAATCATCATGTATATCTGTTTCAAGCCTACCTTCATATATCAAACCATTCTCATCGTAAACATAAACTTTAATATATTTAGGCAAAAGCACAGCCCTATTGACATCATTTTCTTTTGCCCGATCTACCGCAGTATTAACAATGTATAGTTTGTTATTTTTATAATACATTTCTTCAATATTGTCAGAATCTCTGCTAGTAGAGTTCGTAAACCTTCCTTTATTAATCCCAATTATCTTCACTTCATCCGTAAAGTCGATACTTATAATCGTTTTTTTACTGTCATTTTCAGTGGAACCTAAACTAGGAAAGCTTAATATTAGTAAGTCGTTATAACTAAATGAATCATAATTGCTTCGATGAACTTCTTTTGCTTCAGGATTTTCTTGATCTCCAATAAAGAAATCATCTTTTAAATTTGTTTCACCGAGTTGGGTACCTGTCTCACTATCAAAAACTCTAATAGTTAATTTGTGATTTTTAATTAAAATTAGTGCTAATTTGTTACCTACTGCTTCCAAACCTAGTACTTGTATCCCTGTTTGGTCATTCACTTTATTTAATTCAAAAGTAGTTAAAGTGCGAGGATTATATTTTTCTTGTATGGTATTGATATAATACTCGGTAAACTTCAGTTCGTATATTCCATTTACTCCTCCTGCGTTAGAGGAAGTTGGAGCAGTGTAAAATACTTTATCACTAATTGTGGTTAAACCGTAATGGTGTGTATTTACAAAGGATACTCCGTACAGACTTTTTGATAGATTATATTCAATATCTGTTATGATACGCGCATAACTTGAACTCGGTGTTTTACTATAATCCTTGAGCTCTACCTCGAAATTATTCGTTATTTGTCCAGCACGATGAAAAGTAAATTCCTTCTCTGATTGTTGTTGATACATTGTTTGGGGAATATCTAATACATCTGTTTTATAGTTCACTTTTCCATTTTCTACTATAAATTTTGTTCGATGGTATGCATCGGCTAACTCCCCAGATATTGAAATTCCATTTAGTACAGATCGTTCTCCTTTTACATCCTTCCAAATGAAATTAGCATTACTCTTTGCAGCATGTACTTTTGATAAAAGTACAGTGAGCAAAATAATGGAAGCAATTAAAGTAAGAATCGGCAAATGTCTCTTAATTTTTTTCAATTAGACTCCTCCACTTAAGTAATATTAGCCTTTTAAAATAGTAATGAGATATGTTCTTTCATTCTACTAAATGACATAACTCCCCTCCCATTTATGAAATTGCCGATTTTTTAATTAATCTAATACTTCGCCAAACGAAAAATACACTAACTAAAAATGAGATTGTGCAAGTAACGACTACCGAGCTGGTTTCTACGCCAATATATATGATTTCATTCAAATACTTCTGAATTACGTTGAAAATAAAAAGAAAAACTACTAATATTAACGCAAGTCCCCAGTACCTTTTACTACGCTCACATAATGCTGCGTAAAAGAACCCCGTAAGCACGGTTATTACTAAACTAATGGATGATAAAATACCAAGCCATGTTATTGGAAACAATAAACGGAGATGATGAGAACGTATGAATGCAAGAAATAGGCCATTATTCATTATTGCTTTTCCGTTGCTGATTTCTGCTACTTTTGCTGAGACCAAATCATAACCAATAAAAATACTTATTAAATGGGATGTTAAAAGCATAAGTAAACAAATAATTAAAACAATTAATTTCGCAAAATAAAGCGCTTCCCGTTTAATCGGCAAAGTGAGATACGTAAAAATACTCTTACTGCCCCAATAGGCTTTATAAAAATTGACTAAGAATAATGTGATAATAGCGATAAATGAGATGAAAAATAATATAAAACTTCCAGATTCAGCATAAATATGTTCAAACCGCTTGTAGAGTGATGGATCATATTCGCTGTCTGTAATACTGTTCAATAGTAAAATATTAGTGAATACAATTGAAATACTACAAATTATTAAACTTGGTACGAACATTCTACTAAATTCATAGTTTATTAACCGATAAAATGAACGCAAGAAAACTCCTCCTCTGTATTATAGGTGTAATACACGATTGTCAAAATTATGCCTCTTCCCATAATTCACTAAGTAAGTCGATGACCTTTTTAAATGACAAATTAACATCCTTTGCAGAGTGTATGAAATTTAGAACGAGTTCTTCGGTCAGTTCTTCTTCGATTCGTTTAAAGATTTCTTCGTTAAAATAAATAATACTTCCCTGGTTCCCACTTGTATGTACATAGCCCTCTTCTTCCATAAGTCGAAACGCTTTTTGTACCGTGTTGGGATTGATATTAAGTTGTGCTGCTATTTCTCGTCTTGATGGGAGTTTATCACCGCTTATGACTTTTTTCAGGAGGATCTGCCTTTTTACATACAATGCGATTTGTAAATACACGGGGTCTTTATTATTCAAGGATAAGTTATAGAATTTTAGCACAAAAGCTTCACCTACCTCATTTCTTATGTGTATTATATGTGTAGTACACGAAAGGTGTCAATCTATATTATGCAGGTGCTCTCACATATATTTCATTTTAATAATAAGCTCTGTTAAACTCTGTTGTTGATTTCCGCTCCTGTACACTCGCTTTCCGCGGGCACGGCCTCAGCTAACTTGGCAAAGAAGAATGCTTTGCCAAGTGGATCTTCGGCTCGTGCTGTTCCCGCAGGAGTCTCGTGTACATCCGCTACAATCAACTAAGTTGTTAACAACAATAAACTTTAATAGAGTCTGACAATAATATGAAATATACGTGAGATAATTTGGTGCCGTACTTTTTCTCTGTAATACACTTTTTTAAAAAACAATGTCATTTTTTAAACAATAGCAGTTGGAGAAATTCCCCTTTGCTCTTTCGAAGACGCACTTGTTGCGAAAAGTGCTGCTAGTGTTTTCAAATTATCTACTCCAGATGTTATAGGTTGGAAATCTTCTCTTATAGCTTTTGCAAAGTGAGCTAAAGAGCCGTGTATTCCATCCGGTGATTCAAATTCTACATTAACTTTTGTTTTGTGTTGGTTAGCATCTACAACGTAAACACCATAACCATCACCTAGGTCATCTAAATGAATAGATCCTTGTTCACACTGCACGCGCCAAACGCCTTCCCAAGGAGTGATTTTCCCCTTAGATATTAAACTTCCTAAATAAAATATTGGAAGTCCGGATTCTAACTCATAAGTTGCCTGTACATTAGGATCACCAATATACCCACTTTCCGGTTCATTCCATGTTTTACCGTTTACTGATGAAATATTGGAATCGAATAGAAAACGCATCATATCAATATGGTGTACTGCCATCTCCAGTAGCATATAATCTTCCATTTCTCGCTGATATGGTCTTCCGTTATGATCAAAGAAAAATTCTGTCTGAACAAAAGTTGGATCTCCAACAACTTTATCTGTAATCGTTTTCTTTAATGTGAGCACTGAATGGAAGAAGCGGTAATTTTGATTTACCATTAGTTTAAGCTTCCTACTAGAAGCAAGTTCAACTAATTCTTTAGCTTCCTCTATTTTTAATACAAATGGTTTTTCTACTAATACATGTAAATTGTTTTCTAATGCTGCTTTACAAATTTCGTAATGTGCTGGTGAAAAAGCTGAAACGAAAACTGCATCCGCTTCTAATTGTTGAAATGCTTCCTCATAATCTGTATAACAATTTGTCTGTGCTACCTTTAACACGTTAGATACATATTCTAAACGCTCCGAATTCATTTCCACAAGTCCTGCATATTCATAATCTGGAGATGGAATGATAAAATCTTGTGCGATAAAAGTTCCCATTCCACCAAGTCCTACTTGGATTAGTTTTAATTTCAATGAAAATACCTCCTCTCGTCATATATTAAACTTCTGTTGTTTTATCACGATATAAGTAACCTATGGAACCTCCTGGTGGTAATACACCATAAATATAAACCGCTGTCATTTTTTCTGTAACAATTAGTGAATGTTCATCACCTTCTTTTGTTAATACTAAATCACCTGGTCCAATTTCATAAGTATCTCCTTCTGTTGTGCAAATTCCACGTCCACTAATGATAATCCAATATTCATTACAAGAATGGTAATGTAATGGCACCTCTTGCCCTACTTCTAAATGATTAATTCCATAATGGTTAATCTCTGACCAATTTGGGAACTTTTCTAATTCTTGATCATTGACACGAATTACTGGCATGTGAACTCCTCCAAATAAAGTGAATTGTCTTAATATAGACAATTATACTTCATATATTCTTAAAAAAGAATGAATAAATAGAAAGAAAAAGGGAATGTCTAGTAAAGGACACTCCCTCTATTTGTTTATGAAACTTTGATTTTTGAATTTAAATAAGAAATGCCGATTAGACAATCTTACGTAATTCTTCTAATATATCAAATAATCCTTCCAAATGATTAATTTCATATGTTGGTACTACTTCTGTTCTTTCTTTTTGGTGTCGGTTGATCCAGACGGATTTAATACCTGTTTGATTTGCTCCAAGGATATCAGTCATTAAATTATCTCCAACCATGAGAACTTCGTCTTTATCTACTTCCATTAGTTGTAATGCATGTTCGAAAATGGAAGGATCTGGTTTCCCTTTTCCAAATCCACCGGAAATAACGATTTGATCAAAGTATGGAGCAATTTCTGGTGTGATCGTTAGCTTAGTGTTTTGTAAATCTGGGGAGCCATTTGTTAATAATAATAGCTTGTAATTATCTTTCAATCTATCTAATACGGAAAAAGATTCATCATAAACAAATGGTAGATTTCTACGTTCTTGCGGGAATCGTTCCGCTAACTCGTGTCCAAATGCTTCATCATCGATTCCTAATGCTTTTAGCCCTTCTGTCCATGCATCTTTACGATATTGTGGCACAATGTCTTTCATTTTTCTAAATTCATCATGATCATCTAAGAAGTTGCCCCATAATCCCTCAAACGGATTAATTCCAATCATTTGTGTAAATGCATAAGTTTCATAGCTAGAATAAAGTTTTCTTGCTGCTTCGCGAACTGCTTCCTCTAATTCATCTAGATCTAGACCATAGCGTTCCTGTGCTACTTTACATGTAGCAACGAATGCTTCTTTTACACTTTTCTGGTCCCAAAGAATTGTATCATCCAAATCGAAAAAAATTGCTTTAATCATGTTGGCCCTCACTTTTATATGTATTTACATGTATTTTACCATGAGTAGAATAAAAATCATCTACTAAAGTCAGATAAATAGAAAATTAAGTTTTTTGACATGAATAGTGGAAATTAATATCACAAATACTAAAAAGAAAAAGAAGGTTATCTAAATGCAAATTATCCTCCCTTTTACACTAGCAAGTTTTATTTTCGCATCCAGTCTTCTACCAGTAATTACTACCACTAATCAAGATGCAGTATTGAATGAAGTACCTTCATATGCAAAATGGGGTCGACTAGCAATGGCGAATGTGAAAGCAAAGTATCCCAATGCGCAAATCATTGATTATTTACACATTGGGAGAGATACTGGTGCAAGTTCTTCTACAGAAAAATTCAAATTATGGTTAAGAGAAAATAACCGTGAATTTGGTGTTTTCGTTGATATTGAATTTGAAAATGAAACAGAACAAGTAATACAAATAAATTATCGAGAAACGACACGTTAATTATGAGCCTGTTGAGCAGTAATGTCTTACACCGATTTTCCAGACGAATATACAAGGAATAATGAACATAAAACCTGCAATTGGTGCTAACATGTATGGAAGTGCATTTCCTTCATGTTTATCTAGTAAATACATGAGCGGTAAATAGTTAACAGTGCCAAAAGGAATGACGAAAGTGAAGAATTTTGACACCCATTTATGATATATATTGAGTGGGTATTGTGCCATTTCTCTTCCTCCGTCTGTAAAAATATTCACTACCTCTAGTCCTTGTATCGTCCAGAAACATAGGGTTGCTGCTAAAATAAATATTCCTGTAAATATGGCGCATCCACTAGCAACCATTAGGAATAGTACACTTATTTTCGTAACGTTCCAATCAATAGGAAGATTTACAACAGCCCAGGTAAGTACGATGACACTTTGTATTAATCGTCCGAATCTAGTAAATTCAAATTTTGATCCTATTACTTGAATCATCGTCCCTCTTGGTCTGACAAGTATACGATCGAAATTCCCTTCTCTAACAAGACTTGAAAAGGAATCGAATCCACGAGCAAAACATTCACTAAGTGCAAATGCCATATGAATAATCCCAAAGGAAAGTGCCACTTCATAAAATGTCCAACCTTTAATTTGTCCAAATCGATCAAATAATAAATAGAGACCCGCGAAAATTGTAAAGGGAATGAAAAATTGACCGATTGATAATAAAATAAAGGAAGTACGATATTGCATTTGCGACTTAAATAATATCTTTAAGTATTTGAAGAAAAGAACCATTTCTATCATCCACCTTGTATAACAACTTTTCGTAATACACTTTTAAACGCAAAATTTCCTAAAAGAATAAGGGCCACTAACCATATTAATTGTGCAAGAATACCAATAATTGCTTCAGATGTAGGTATATGTCCTGAATACACACGGAATGGAAAGTCAGCAGTATAGTGAAAAGGTAATAAATATACAATGTTTTGGAGCCATGTAGGCATTAAAGGAACTGGAATTACTGCACCTGCAAAAAATTCACCTAACACACTGAACATTAATAATGATCCCACAGGAGACATCGTAATAAATACAGAAATATAAATGAACATGGAAATGGATACAAGAATTAATAAACCAAGTGTAAGTGTAATTACAAATAATAGAAATGTTGTAACAGACGGCGGGACTGTCATTTTATATGGTTTTGGTAATAAAAAAATAATAATGAAAATTGGAAAGCACCTTAGTATTGCGCTCGATAAACGTTGAGCAAGTAGCTTTGCATACCAGAATCCGTATAACCCAGTTGGTCTACAAAGTTCATAGGCAATATTTCCTGTTGTAATTAAATCAAAAAGTTCACTATCACGAAACCACAACATGATAAATGATAGAAAAGCTTGTTGTAGCCATATATAAGTGATTAATTGTGTTAACGACATTGGTGGCGCTTGTGTTGTATGTGCGTAGAATGCCTCGAAAATCATAATAAACATAAAACCAAAGAAAAATTGTGTAGCTACACCTGCAATTGCAGCTGTCCTATACTGTAAGCCATTCATTAGTCGAAGTTTTAATACGGATACATAAGCATTCATATTTGAAACTCCTTATATAATTCAACAATTATTTCTTCAATAGGCTGTGCATCAATCGATATATCCACTAATTCTACTAAACTAGAAATCTCCGTAATGACGTCTGATATCATCGTTTTCTCCGTATCTATACTAAGAATTGCTCTTTCGGATGATTGTGATATCACTTCCGTTCCATATATATTACGAAATTGTCCTGTCCCTCGAAAATCAACTGTCATCATCTTGTTAGATCCATACTTTTTCCGTAACTCATTTAATTTGCCGTCATAAAGCAGATTACCTTTCCCAATTAAAATAACTCGATCTGCTAATGCTTCAATATCATTCATATCATGGGTTGTCAGGATAACAGTAACACCCTTCTCTTTATTAATCGTTTTAATAAATTTCCGCACGGCGATTTTGGAAAGGGCGTCTAATCCAATCGTCGGTTCATCCAGAAATAAGACACTAGGACTATGTAATAGTGATGCAGCAATTTCACAACGCATTCTTTGTCCAAGACTTAATTGGCGAACAGGTGTGTTAATAATATTTTTCAAATCTAGTGTTTCAGTTAAAAGCTTTACATTAGCTTCATATTCAGAGAGTGGAATTTTGTAAATATCTCGGAGTAGCTCAAATGAATCAATTACTGGTACATCCCACCATAATTGCGATCGCTGACCAAATACGACACCTATATTTTTCACATACTCTACTCTTTCTTTCCATGGTGTAAATCCTAATATGCTACATGTACCAGAATTAGGTACTAAAATCCCACTCATAATCTTAATGGTTGTCGATTTTCCTGCTCCATTTGGTCCTATATAGCCTACAATTTCACCAGGTTGAATTGAAAAAGAAATGTCACTAAGCGCATGAACGGTTGTATGCTCACGATAAAAAAGCGCTTTCAATGAATTTCTTAATCCACTAGAACGCTTAGCCACTTTAAAAGACTTACTTAATCCATTTACTGTAATCAAGCAGTTTCTCCTCCTTTTATTTGCAATGAGAATGAAAATAATATCATCCGCTAAAAGGAATGTCAACTATATTTTAGAAAATAATGAAATGAGTTAAATATCTGACTGATAGCAAAAAAAGACATGAGCTATATCCATTCGGAATCACTCATATCTTTTAAAATAGCTTTATTAAACTCTGTTGTTGATTTTCGCTCCTGTACACTCGCTTTCCGCGGGCACGGCCTTTGCTAACTTGGCAAAGAAAACCGCTTTGCCAAGTGGATCTTCGGCTCGTGCTTTTCCCGCAGGAGTCTCGTGTACATCCGCTACAATCAACTAAGTTGTTAACAACAATGAACTTTAACAGAGCCTTTAAAATAAAAAATAGCCACCTGCAGCAAATAAAAGTCCTAATATGATGGAAGTAACTATATATGAGACAGCTAATCGTAGATTTTTAGCTTGTAAAAGTGTAATAACTTCCATCCCAAATGTAGAAAAAGTTGTATATGCACCACAAAAGCCAATACCAAAAAAGTACCAAATCCAATCATTAATTTCTTTCTCTACATACATATTTGCTAGTAGTCCAAGAAGCAAAGAACCAGAAAGATTAATGATCCATGTGTTAAATGGAAAAGTTAATTTATTTGAAAACCGATTTGTCATCCATTGCCCGAATAGATATCGCACAACAGCTCCAATCGAACCACCTATCCCTACTAGCCAAATCATCGGTTCTCCCCCACTTTGAATCCTACCAATTTATATCCTATATATGCTGCCAAAATTCCTAACAAAATACTAGCACATACATAGACAATAGCAAATATATATAACTGATTTTCTAGTAGTTGTATTGTTTCGATGGTGAAAGTAGAAAAAGTAGTAAACGAACTAATAAAACCAGTACCAAATAGTAATGAAATAAATAGATGTTTGTTTTTATTTAACTTCAGCGTAGTTAATAACCATCCTAGCAAGAAACAGCCTACTATGTTAATCAACATTGTTGCTATCGGAAATCCGCTATGTGATGGGAACCATCCGCTAACCATATACCTACAAATGGATCCAAGGAATCCTCCGATAAATACGATAAATATTTTCATTCAAATCACCAAATTAAACTATAAAGCAAAAAAATAACCACCACAAGATACAATCTTAACTAACTACAAGTTCAACTCTCTAGTTTGTAGTTTTTTAAACGATTTATTAAATTCTTTTTGTATTTCATCTGCTGATTGTGGATGCCCTATATAATAACCTTGGGCTAAATTACAAGATGTACTAAGTAAATATTGAAACTCGGATTCGGTTTCTACTCCTTCAGCAATAACATCTAAATTTAAGTGCTGAGCCATCGATAAAATAGTAACTACAATCGCCGTATTTTCCTTATTAGTTAAAATACCCTTTAAGAAAGATTGATCAATTTTTATTAAATCAATCGGATATTTTTGCAAATAACTTAAAGATGAATAACCTGTTCCGAAGTCATCTATTGAAATAGTCACGCCTAATTCTTTTAATTGATGAAGTTTGTTAATTGCAATCTGAGGGTCACTAATTGCGATTCCCTCTGTAATTTCTAGTTCAAGATATGTTGCTTCAAGATTTGTAGCAGCTAGTACTTTCGCGACAGTATCTACAAAATCAGCCTCATTAAACTGTTTTATCGATATATTGACAGCCACTTTTATTTTATTAAATCCAGCATTTTGCCATTGTTTATTTTGTCTACAGGCCTCTGTTAACACCCATTCTCCAAGTGTTTTTATTAAGTTTGTTTCCTCCGCAATTGGAATAAATTCAGCTGGTGAAACAGTTCCAAGTTCTTTGTTATCCCACCTAATTAACGCTTCTACACCTGCTACTTTCATTGTTTGTAAGTCTAACTGAGGTTGGTAATATAATGTAAGTTCATCATTTTCAATCGCAGATCTCAACTGTTTTTCTACAGCAAGTTTTCGTTGTAAGTAATGGTCTATACCAGCATTAAAAAATTGATAATTATTCTTACCAGTCTCTTTAATATGGTACATTGCTGCGTCAGCATTTTTTATGATTGTTTTTGTATCTAATCCATCATCTGGATAAACGCTAATTCCAATGCTCGGGGTGATGTATAAGCTGTTATTATCAACTTGTATTTGTTGGTTGAATATGTCTAAAATTGTTTTAGCTAAAACCTCTACTGATCGATAGTCGCAATCAGCATAAATAATTGTAAATTCATCTCCCCCGATTCGATACACTTTTACTTTGTTATCTACTACTAACTTTTGAAGTCTACTCCCCAATTGTATTAGCAATTGATCTCCAATATCATGTCCAAGTGTATCATTCACAAATTTAAAACGATCAAAGTCAATAAAGAATACACCTATCTTTGATTGATTATGTTCGTTGTTAATTAACAATTCCAAGTCATTATTAAATAAACGTCGATTAGGTAACTTTGTTAAATCATCTAGATAAGCCATTTTTCTAATTTTAGTTTCTTGCTCTTTTAAAGCTGTAATATCTGTTGCAACTCCCAATAATAATATGTCTTCAGATTTTTTTATCGGAATTTTATATGAATTTACCCATTTTTTCTGACCGTCTACTTGGATAAACTTTTCCTCAAACAGATGAAGTGTGTCAACATCATATATATCTTCATTACTAATTAATGATTGATTTGGTTGAATTGTATTAATTGTTTTTCCTATTATTGCTTGAGGATTGGATCCGTACAATTCAGCGAAAGACTTATTTACAAGTGTAAATACCCCTTCTTGATTAACGGCATAAATAAAGTTTGGGTTATGATCTATGACTGTTTGTAAAAAGTTTTTGTGTGTATCTAATTGTTGATTAACTTTTTTAATCATATTCATATTGAAACGCAACGAAAGTATGAAAACAGTTGTAGCAAAAAATAGAATTGCTACACCACTATAATAAAGTCTTGATTCAGGATAGAAGTTTAATCTACCGATACCATAGCCTAATAATGCTAAAACCATAAAAGCTACTAGAAACGATTTATATTCACTATTATTTAACTTCCATGCAATTACCACACAGGATAATGCTCCAACTAAAAACAAAGAAACATTCGCGATAAATACCCATGAAAGGGATCCATACACTGGAAAATAAAAATTAGAAAATTTTTCGGAATGAATGATTGTATATTCAGCAATTCCATGTTTGGTCCATCCAACTACATACGTAATTAAACCTAGCAAGTAAAAAGCAATTACAACATATTTATTTATAATTATTGTCCAACGAATATTATCTTTATCTTTAAGACTTAATGAAGCAATTGTATAGGCAATGTACATTAAGGTAGGGGTTAACATGATTGGTCCAATTCTAAATAAGCGAAATAAAATATCCATTATTTCAATTGGTAATATTTGATAAGTAAATAAGAGGGATACATCGAATTGCCATAAACTAACAAAAAGAAATAATTGAAATAATGCAAATGTTAACCTTTTATTGTCAATCATTTTTAAAATGATAATTCCCATGAAAAGAGGTAACGTTGCGATTAATGAATATATTGGTAACTCCATTTTTTCACTCCCAAATTATTTGAGCACTAGTATTTATTGACTAGTATGCACGTGTTATTACCACCATTTCCGTGTGAAGTAATTGCAACCTTCTCAACATCAACATATTTTGTTTCATAGACAATCGGTAATTGTTCATAACCATCACCTCTTGTGAACATAGTTTTAGGGATAAAGTTATGCTCTATTGTAATCAGTGCTGAGATTACTTGAATTGCTCCCATGGCACCAAATGTATGTCCAAACAATCCCTTAATAGATGTGATAGGTACTTTATTTCCAAATAGCTGCTGATGAACAGTTGCTTCGATTGAGTCATTGACTCTTAGTCCAAGCGCCTGACTATTAATATATGTTGGAACTTCATCCAGAATTGTATTTTGTAATGCATCTAGCATTTGACTACCTGTCATATCTGATTGAAACATTTCTAACCCATCATTGTTGGAATATGTTCTTGCAATTACTCCATAAATTTGTGCTTGACGCTGTAGAGCATCTTCTTCTCTTTCAAGTACCAAAACACCAGCACCTTCTGACATTACAAATCCACTACTTTGATTTGAAAACGGTACACCAGTTTCACCGATTCTTTTATTGAGTTCAATCTGTTTTAATTTATGAAACCCGAATATACTCCACATATCTACAAATGCATCTGCTCCACCGACAATACACACATCTGTTTGTTTACTTTCTAATAGTAGTTTGCCCAGCGCAATAGCGTCTGAGCTTGCTGTACATCCAGTAGTAATGGTATGAACAGGTCCTTTAACTCCGAAATGTGAAGCAATAGCGGATGAAACTACATGTGGATCTCCAAAATTAATACCATGAATAGGGTATTTTCGATACTCGTCTCCAAGTGGAGCGATTTCTCTCTGGATTTGTTGTAAACCACCAACTGAAGTTCCCATTACAATGGATATTCTTTTACGATCAATCTTCGAAATTTTGGCCATAGTTACTGCATCATCAGCCGTTTTGATTGCAAGTCTACTTACTCGAGGGTAACGTTTATAGTTCTTCTCATTTATAATTAAGTAATCATGTGGTATTTTTCCTGCAACGATAGAAGAATCGTTTAGTCCAAAGTCTTTTATCTCTTCAAGTGTACAAATCCCTTGCTCCAAATTATTCTTAAGTTCTTCTATATTATTAATACCTGGTGCATTAACACCGAAGCCTGTTATCACGATGTTCAATATTTCACACACTCCAATCTAAAAATAGATGAAAATGAAAATCGAGATAATAATAGAATCGACAATAATACTATTTTACAATAATTATAATCGAGAGTAATATGTTACTTTTTGGTAATTACCTCATTAAAAATGCAAAAAAAAGTTAGAAATTCTCGTAAAGAATTTCTAACTTTTGGATAAAAATTATTGGTATTTCTTAAATAATAAAGTAGCGTTATGTCCTCCGAATCCAAATGAATTGGATATTACAACTTGTATATCTGCTTTTCTTGCTTTGTTTGCAACATAATCAAGAGTTAATTCCTCATCTGGTGTCTCATAATTAATAGTTGGAGGCATAATTCCATCCTTTATTGCAAGCAATGAGAATATTGCCTCAATTGCTCCAGATGCACCTAATAAATGACCTGTCATTGATTTCGTTGAACTTACAGCTAGCTTATTAGCATGATTTCCAAACACTTCCATGATTGCCTTTGACTCATTTAAATCATTATAATATGTGCTCGTTCCATGCGCATTAATATAATCGATTTGTTCTGGAGTAACGTCAGCATCTTCCAATGCCAATTTCATTGCACGTTGCCCACCTTCTGCGTTTGGTGCAGGAGTCGTAATATGATAAGCATCTCCTGTTGCACCATAACCAGCAAGTTCTCCATATATTTTAGCACCTCTAGCTAGCGCATGTTCTAACTCTTCTAATATTAACATCCCTGCTCCTTCAGCGATGACAAACCCGTCACGATTTTTATCAAAAGGACGACTTGCTTTATTTGGATCAGGATTAGTAGATAAAGCTCTCATATTGGAAAAACCAGCAATTGTCATTTCCGTAATGGTAGCTTCTGCTCCACCTGCAATCATCATATCTGCATGGCCATTTTGAATAACCCGAAATGCATCACCGATTGAATTCGCACCAGATGCACATGCAGTTACAGAGCAGTTATTAATTGCTTTTGCACCAAATTCGATGGAAACCCTTCCTGCAGCCATATCTGGAATGAACATTGGAATAAGAAATGGACTTACTCGTTTTGGTCCTTTTTCAATAAACTTTTTATGTTGTTCTTCAAATGCATCTAATCCACCAATTCCAGATCCAATCCAAACGCCAATTCTCTCAGGGTCTACATTTTTTCCTATTTCTACATTTCCATCTTCTAACGCCATTTTACTTGTTGCTACCGCAAATTGAGTAAAGCGAGCCATTCTTCTTGCTTCTTTTGCATCCATAAATGCATCGGGATTAAAATCCTTTACATTGGCAGCGACTTTTACATTGAACTTTTCTTTATCTATTGTTGTTAATGGCTTAATTCCGGAAACACCATTTTTAATATTTTCCCATGCAGTCGAGGCATCATTCCCAACTGGAGTAATAGCCCCTATCCCTGTAACGACTACTCTTTTCTTCATAATTCCTCCCAATACACTGTAATTGTATTTTTCCATACCCAACAAATGATGTTCCAATCATTAAACCATTATTTTACATATATCATTTGTGAAATCGACAGGATCATTAATTGGTAATCCCTCGATTAATAGGGCCTGATTGTAAAGTAAATTTGTGTATAAAGCTAACTTATCTTTATCTGTTGCTAGTGCTGTTTTTAAGGATTGGAAGACGGAATGGTTTGTGTTAATTTCCAATACTTTATCTGCTTTAACATTTTGACTATCTGGAATGCTGTTTAGTACTTTTTCCATTTCAATCGATATATCCCCTGCGGAAGAAAAACATACAGGGTGTGACTTTAAACGTTTAGATGCTTTAACATCTTGCACCTTGTCTGCCAATATTTCTTTCATGGCAGTAAATAATTCTTTGTTTTCTGCACTTTCTTCCTTATTATCATTATTTGTATCTTCATTATCTAGTCCTAAGTCACTGCTTGATACAGACTTAAATTCTTTTTCTTTATAGGTCATTAACATCTTAATCGCAAATTCGTCTATATCTTCCGTAAAATAAAGTATTTCAAATCCTTTATCTGCGACTAATTCAGTTTGTGGTAATTTTTCGATACGTTCGTTTGTTTCCCCAGTAGCGTAATAGATGTATTTTTGATCTTCAGGCATTCTCGAGATATACTCGTCTAATGTCACTAGTTTTTTCTCTTTGGAGGAGTAGAACATTAGTAAATCTTGTAACATGTCTTTATTGCTACCGTAATCACTGTAGACACCGTATTTCAATTGACGACCAAATGCTTGGTAAAATTTCTCGTATTTTTCACGATCATTTTTCAGTAAATTTAGTAGTTCACTTTTAATTTTCTTCTTAATATTTTTTGCAATTAATTGAAGCTGACGATCATGTTGCAAAATTTCTCTGGAGATATTGAGGGATAAGTCTTCAGAGTCTACCATCCCTTTAACGAAGCTAAAATAATCTGGTAGTAACTCTGCGCATTTATTCATGATTAAAACTCCGCTTGAATACAGTTCCAATCCTTTTTCATGTTCTTTTGAATAATAATCAAACGGAATATTTTCAGGAATAAACAATATAGCATTGTAACGAATAGTTCCATCAACACTTATATGACTATACGTAAGAGGCTTATCAAATCCGTAATGCTTTTCATTGTAAAATTTCTCGTAGTCCTCTTCTGTAAGCTCGTTTTTATTTTTCCTCCAAATAGGTACCATACTGTTTATAACTTGTTCTTCTTGGACTGACTCAAATTCATCCTCTTTTCCTTCTTTTGGACGGCTAACCGTTACATCCATTTTGATTGGGTAACGGATGAAGTCTGAGTATTTTTTAATAATTGCTTTTAAGCGATACTCGTCCAGGAATTCGTCAAACTTATCTTCGTCTGTATTCTCTTTCAAGGATAAGATAATTTCAGTACCAACAAGCTCTTTTGTAGCTGGCTCAATTGTGTATCCTTCTGAACCTTCTGATTCCCATTTATACGCTTGATCGGAATGTAAAGATTTACTAATAACAGTGACCTTATCTGCCACCATGAATGCAGAATAAAATCCTACACCAAATTGTCCAATAATTTCATGCCCATCTTTCACTTCATTTTCGCGTTTAAATGCTAAAGATCCACTTTTTGCAATAATACCTAGATTATTTTCTAATTCTTCTTGGGTCATACCAATTCCGGTATCTATAATTGTTAATGTACGTTTTTCTTTGTTTGGAATAACTTTTATGTAGTAGTCTTCTTGATTAAAGGTTAACGATTCATCTGTAAGTGCTTTGTAATAAATCTTATCGATTGCATCACTTGCATTAGATAGCAATTCTCTCAAAAAGATTTCCCTTTGTGAATAAATAGAATTTACCATCATGTCTAATAATCTTTTTGATTCAGCTTGGAATTGTTTTTTTGCCATTATATCCTCTCCTTTTAGTACAATCATACTAGCACTATTAGTTAAGTAGCAAATGTTTAGCACTCCCTTCTATCGAGTGCTAACCCTAATGAAATAATTAACACATATTACAACAGCTGTCAATACAATTCCAATCATGAGAACGTTACTGTAATAAAATAAGATTGGGACATAGGAATATAGATTATATTAAAAAACCGAACTATCATTTTATATAAAATCAAGATAGTTCGGTTTGATATTTTGTCTTCAAAGTGCTGTTTACACTGGATGAGACTATCATTTATACAATATTAAAGGAATCAGCATTGTGTTTACTCTAGAGGTATAAGTACATTTACATTGTTCGGATGTACATTCTGTTATGACATATCCCCTAAAAAAGATTAATTGGACGCTTTTGTTTTCTTGTTAATTTTGCTAAGTTCTGTTCTAACGTATGTTAAAAACTCATTTGCTTTTTCTGTTGGAGCTTTTGTTAGAAGACTCACGATAATAAATAAGACTGTTGAGATAAATAGTCCCCATAAGCCCGACGCCAGGTCCAATGGTTTAACCTTTGCAAGTTCTAAATATATAACAACTAGACCACTAACAATCACACTAACAATTGATCCTGCAGCAGTCCCTCTTTTCCAGAAAAAGGCGCCTATAATAGAAGGAACAATTACAAGTAACCCAGCAGAAGCTGCCACAGACAATACAGCGATTAAGCTAATATTTGATTGTGCAAAAAGAAATGCTAATAATGCTATAACAGGTATAAAGATTTTTCCTACGAGTAGTTGTTTACTATCATTCCTTGTATTTGAAATGTTTCCATACACATCTCTAGCAAATAAAGAAGATAAAGTTAATAAAATGGAATCAATCGTAGAAACAGCTGCTGCTAAAATTCCAACCATTACTATTACTCCAAGAATAGGAGGTACTAATTCACTAGATAGAATTTTAGGTGTAGCTAAGTCTGCAGTTTCTAAATCTGGGAACATGACAACAGCAGAGAATCCCCAAACTACAGAAACGATTGTATATATAAAACCAAATATCAAGAAACCCATAAGCATTCTTCTTAAGCTTTTCAAAGAAGATGGCATAAATAACCTTTGACTAACTTGCGGATTCGAGATGCTAAAGAAAAACCATGGAATCGTTAATCCTAAAAATGTTAAGAAGTTAAAATATCCATTCCCTGGAACAGTTAACCATTTAGGATGTTCCGTTTGTAAAGTATCGAAAAACCCTGTAAATCCGCCTAATCCTTTAACAATCATTATCACAACTAGTGTAGAAGTAATAATCATAAACATTGCTTGTAAGGAATCAGTCCATGCAACAGAACGTATACCGGCAATATAAGAAAATACTATTGCTAAGATAGTTGCAATAATTACCCCAGTAGAGAAAGAAATTGCATTATTTGTCATCCCGGATAATAAATAGCCTACTCCCGCTAGCTGTACGGCACTGTAAGGAATAAGAAAAATACAAGAAGCAATCGATGCAACCATCGCAACTTTTTTATTATTATAACGATCGCCAAGCATTTCTGATGGTGTTACATAACCGTATTTTTTTCCTACTAGCCAAAATCTTGGCCCAAAGAAAGCAACTAACGAAACTCCCATGAAATAAATGATTTCAAAACCAAATGCACCAACACCACCTGCATAGGTTAAACCTGCTAATCCAACTAACATAAAGGCACTATATGTTGTAGCGCTGTAACTAAGTGCAGATACAAAACCGCCAAGTTTACGGTCCCCTAAGAAATAACTTTCCATGTTATTTTGCTTTCCACGTCTAGATAAAAATGCAATAAATAATGAAAGAATAATATAAATAGCAATAGTCCACCATACCATATTAGTACTCAATGTTACTCACCCCAGTTCCTTGTGAAAAGATAATTAATGAAGATGATGATGATTGCAAGTAAGGTCCATATTAAAAAACTACCATACCATGCTTCCACATTAGTTAGAACGGTATATGGCAGAATATATCCTAACAAAATAACTACTAGGATCAAAAGTGCCCACTTAAGTTCTCTATTCATCGTTTTACCCACATCCTTTGTGAAAAAGTTAACTTTCTAAAATTAACTTTAATTATACATGATAATTAACAGCTGTAAAGACACTAGTTTAATATATTTTTTCCTGAAAAAAACTTCAATGTTATATAAACATTGAAGCTTTCATATGATTACCAGGCACCGAAGTATTGAATTGTCTTACTAGCATTTTTTGCACCAGCTTTCAGCGCTTCATCTATATAGTCTCCCCTAGAAATTGCAACCATAAACCCAGCAATAAAAGAATCTCCTGCACCTAATGTGTCTACTACTTCGGCTTCACAGATGCCACATTTATAAAATTTCCTTCCATCAAAGGCAATACTACCGTTCTCCCCTAAAGTTGCTACTGCTGCTTTAACTCCGTGTGCACACATTTTTTGAAGTATGTTTCGTATCTCATCATCCTCTTGAGAGTAAGAGATGAACCCATAATCGATATTTTGTGCGATTTCTAAAATTCTGTTTACATTCTTCTCTGTTGAAAAATCATAGGATATTATCGATGATTTTTTGATTTCCTGAAAGTAGCTTTCACATTTACCACCAACTGCTGAATGGACGTATGGAAATTTTTTAATGTTAGAGATTTCTTGCTCTGACAAAGAAAATGTAGCAAATACACCTTCTACAAAACCAACAAATTTTCGCTCTCCATTGTCTAATATAATTTCCGTAATAGACGTTTCTCCTTGCTCCTCTTTTATCAAAGAAGTATCTAACTTTTCTTTTTTTAAAGCATCAATAATTATCTTTCCATTTTCATCATTTCCAATAACACCTAAATAGGCAGATTCTACTTCTAATTGCTTTGCATATACAGCAAAATTCAAAGCATTCCCACCTACATATTTTTGCTTCGTTTCTATGTAATAATCGATACAATTGTCTCCGATTGCGATAAAGTGCATTTTCTCTCCCCCAATAAGAAAAAACCCATTACCTTCATGAAAGAGTAATGGGTTTCATAAAGCCTAATTTTTAATTGTTACTTCTTCTTCAATTGCTGCTCTCTGGCTGTTAATAGCTCGAATAATAGCTGGATCAAATTTTGCTTTACGTTCATACGTATAAAGACCATTTACTTCTTGTTCCACATCATACAGTTGAGTGTAACAAAAAGCACATATCGCTTTATTTTTCAGTAGTGTCTCTGTTAAGCCCTTATATCTCTCTAAAAACTCTTCTTCAGATTTTGGGCGATTTCCATAACCCCATCCTTCATCGTTTCCTGGCTGCCACCATATCCCACCGTACTCACTAACAAAATATGGTTGCCCTTCATAACGTTGGCGATGAGGGAATGTTACATACGCTTCTCCCCCCTCACCCATTGCGCGAAATTTCTCTGCGAATTTTTCTACATCTTGTTCATAATCATGAATATCAAATATGTCTGTTACAACATGGAAATTTCCACTAGTGTCAATCACTGGACGAGTTTTATCTAAGGCTTTTGTTACCTCGTACGTAATACGTAAAACCTCATCATCTTGCTTTGTTCCATTTAGATCCCATGTTTCATTAAAAGGGCACCATCCAACTAAAGCAGGACTGTTAAAATCACGATCAACTGCTTCTATCCATTCCGGTAAAAATCTTGATAGACCTTCTGCATTCGTTATATTTAGGCCCCAGTTTGCATGTTCTCCCCATACAAGATAGCCCATTTGATCTGCCCAGTATAAAAATCTCGGTTCAAAAACTTTTTCATGTAACCTTGCACCATTGAATCCTAATTCCATCGATAATTCAATATCTCTTTTTAATGCTTCATCCGATGGTGCAGTATAAATTCCATCAGGGTAGAAACCTTGATCAAGAACAAGTCTTTGGAAAACAGGCTTTTCATTAATGTATATTGCTTTATCACGAAGAGAAACGGTCCTCATTCCAAAATAACTGGAGACATGATCAATTGGCTGACCATTGTATAATAATGTAATCTCTAAATCATATAATTCCGGCTTCCCTGGCTCCCATAAATGTACCTCTGAAACTATTAAATCTCCTTGTGCTAGATTACCATTTACAGATAAAGTACGATTACCAACTTCGGTTCCTTTATACAATGCAGTGAGTTCTACCTGTAGATTTTCTGATTTTCTATCAACTTCTAGTTCAATATTAACAGAACTATCTTTTGGATTTGAAATATACTTTGCTTTCTTTATATAGCTTTTAGGAACAGCTTCCAACCACACAGTTTGCCATATTCCAGTCGTCCTCGTATAGTCACATCCTGCAGAATAGTAGCCTGCACTTTGTTTCCCACGAGGTTGTAAACCTGAACGATTATCATCTACTGCATTTACAGTTAGTACATTGTTTCCATTTTTTAATAGATCCGTAATTTCAAATGAGAATGGTGTATAACCACCACGGTGTTTTCCAACCTCTTTTCCATTTATCCAAACAGTAGTTTCGTAATCAACTGCACCAAAATGTAGTAAGATTCTTTTATCTTTCCAATTTTCCGGTATATCGAATTCTCTCCTATACCAAACTGCAGCCATAAAATCTTTATAGCCAATACCAGAAAGTTCACTTTCAGGACAAAACGGAACATTTATCTGATCTGCTAGACTTGAAGCCTCGTATAGTTTTCGGTCTTTACCACTATTGCCATGATCAATTTCAAATTCCCATTTCCCATTTAAATTTTTCCAATCATCTCTTACAAACTGTGGTCTTGGATACTCTTGCCTATACATTGTAGTGCCTCCTTTTCATTAGTAACTTACAAGTCTAGGAAGTTTCATTCAAGGTCATATGTAAGCGCTATACTCATATGATATGGTTAATTCAATATACATTCAATAGTAAATTTGGTATGAATATAATAATAAAAAAAGAAGTTGCCATGGTGGCAACTTCTTTTATGCTTTTGCTTTCGCTATTAATTCTTTTAGTTCAGGATTAAAGCCTTTTACGGCTTGATCACCAAAGACAGTAACAGGTACTCCCATAAATCCAAATTTCTCAACTTCTTGCTGGTATTGTTCACTCTTCATTACATCTCTTACTTCAAAAGGTATTCCTTCTTCAGTTAACATTTGTTTAACAATATTGCATTCTACACAACCATCTGTTGAATATACGATTACTTGCTTACTCACCTACAACAGCCTCCTTAATAGAAGATCTTGTAATTTTCCAGTGAGATGTATTCCATATTACTTTACCATCTTCTATTAGAAAGATTTGTGGTGATTCGTGTTTAATGTCAAACTTTTCTGCAATATGATTAGAAACTGGGCGGTCCTCAATTACAAATACTTGCGCTGCATCAACATTCGTTTCTTCTACAAATGATTGAAATTCTTCATGTGCTTTTGCGCTAATTGGGCAAGTTGTACTATGTTTGAACAGTATATGTTTCCCTGGTTGCTCTACAAAATTATTTAATTCCTCTATGCTTTTTAATTGTTTAACAGGCATTGATGACACCATCCTTATAAAATATAAATTCATATAATCAACAATACTGTAGCATAGTTAGAGGTAGAATTCTAATGATTGGTTTATTATGTATGAATAATATGAAGTTAGTGAAATGTTAAATAGTGGTTAAGGGAAGATTTAATACTTGGATAAATTGTTAAAAAAGGAACAAATTAATGATAATCCGGATAGACCAATATTACCAATAATGTTACACAATTTATTTTACAAATCGTTCCAATGTTTTCTTAATAATGTACCCAACTAATAAACCTGGAATGACAGAAAGAATTGGTAACCATACAGGTCCCAATTTAATACTAAATACTTTAAAAATCGGTGAGTAAATACATCCTACAGTTACAAAATATGCTGTAACGACAAATGGAATAGAAGAAAATCGCCCCTTTCCACCACCTGCATCTCTCCAAGCATCCCACATAGCGTAAAAATATAAACACGGATAGAACATTAGCCATTGATAATCAGTAATGTTTATCGCTTCTTCAATCTTTCCATGAAAGCTTAATAAAATTATTTGATTAAAATTGGATTTAACATTGATAAGAAATTCAAGAAATACAAATAAGAACCCCTTAATGATTTTTCCATTCAAAATTTGTCCAAACCCTGGTAAGGCTATGCTCCAAAATATTTTATCTACGTGGTGATGTTTCTTACTTAGTTCCATTTAACACTATCCTTATCTTTTATTTATTCAATAATTCCTGATCCTATAATCGTAACTTCAGGTTTAATTGTAACTTGTAAGTTTGGGTATAATTCATACCATTTGTCCTTATCCCACTTACGAGTTCTTGACCTTATTTGTTCACCCATTCCAAGAGGATCGATGTGATGTTCTTGGAATTTGCGAATCATTTCTTCACTAGTTTCTTTTAAGTACTTTTCAACATCTTTCTCTAATTTGTGTATTTTATTGCCTGTAAGGTGTTTATCGCTATATTCACGAATGATTGCTTTCATTTTTAATGTGATAATGATTTCGGAAGGTTTCATTGGTTGTGAAATATTATATTTTCTTTTAGAACTGATATTGAATATGGACAGTTCTTCATTCTCTGGTAATCGTATGGAGAATGTTTCGTGATTACTTTTATGTTCAAGCAATGCTTTAAACAGAAAAAAGTCGTCTTCTCGTAAAGTATCAACCAATTTATCATCTTTAAATAAGCCGATTCCTGAAATATTAACAGTATCCTCTTTTTGTTTTATAATCGGAAGCCAAGCATCCATCCCATCTGAATATAAAGCATAGTTAAAAAGGTGAAAGTTAGTTTTTGGAAGTAAACCTGTTTCAATATTTTGTTCAATCAAATTAGATAGAAAAAGACCATTATCAATTTTTCCATACTGCTTACTTAAAATTTCCTTTGGATTGCCTTCCAAAATACCTAAGTATATTTTTGATCCAATTGATGGATTACGTATAAATTGATCTAGTAGCTTTGAAATCCCTCTTTCCGATAAATTCTTATCATATAAAATAACCTCTATCTTTCCAGCAACATATGGCTTCTCTGATTGTAGATTTATATCATTTTGAATTTCTTTTGCCATTGTATCCTGTACTGTGAAAATTTTACTCTTCACACTTTTATCAGGTTGAAAATCTGGATAAACTGCAGTAATTTCTATTATATCTTCATCTAATTCCGCATAACCAAGCGCAGTTATTAACTGCACATCATCTAATACTCTTTGTTGTAGATTAATACAACCTGTTAGGAGAAAAGTGCTCATTAATATTAAAAGAAAGGCATGGACTCTCAAGATTTCTTCCTCCTAAACTTCATGATTACGAAGGATAAAATGCACAAAAGAGGAACATAAATATATAACAGGGCTTGTCCTAGGTATGACATATATTTATTGACCATATCTATATGTTCTCTACTATTAATCAACATGGTTGAAATAAGTAGAATAAATAAAATAATGAGAAGCCCGAGCTTTTGTCGGATATGATACACTTCGTGAAGTGCTTTTGTACTGGCCCAAATGCTTAAACATATATTTGGAAGGATAATTAAAAGCCATGAAGTAATTCCAATGTATTCAAATCTTTCCACGATTGGCATCTCAATAATTTGCCATAAAGATAGTGTTGCCCAAATATGATGACTAATTTGTTTTTCATTGAAATAGCATATGGAAATGATAATAATAAATAGATAGATACATGTCGTTAGTAAGTTTCCAAAATGTGCCCATTTTTGAGATTTTTTTGGATTCTTAATATATGGGTATGCCATGAAAATAACGGAAAATCCTAAATAGGAGAGACTTACATCTCTTGATGCTATTATAATTTCCCCTCCTGAATGATTAAAGACTGGTAGTAAATTACGAAAATTAGCATATTCAATTGGATATAAAAAAGTTAAGTAAATATAAAATGGGATGATTACTCCAAGAAAACAAATTCCAACTACTATCCGAAATCCACCAGAAACACAATAATATACAAGTATGATAAAAATGAATGTAATAACAAATATGTTTATTAATGGGAAGACCCAAACCTGAACAATTTCTAAGTAACTTCGCAATACAATAATCGCTACTAATAGCCAATATATTATCCAAATGGTGTTAAAAAAACCTCCAATCCATTTGCCAAATAATTCATTTTGTATCCTCACCAAATCTTGCTTATGGCGGTTCATAATCGCATACATAAGCCAAATCGTTATATGAATTGCAATCCCAGCCAAAATCACCGCTATCCATGCATCATTTCCAGCTGATTTCATCACAACCCGTTGAAAACCTAGTACTCCTACCCCTACTTGAACAGAATGAACTAAAAAGAATATGAGAAAGGGAGAAATTTGTAGTTGTTTCGGTTCCAATATACTCACCAACTTCCGCAATCAATTCTTTTTAGGATCGTTTGTCTTAATTGCTTTTTTCTTGCTGAATCGACGTGTATTTTCTGATTGTAATGCAATTGGTCTTTTATCCTGAAATGAAATAGGTAAACGGATAATTGCGTCTTTCAGGTCTTGTACACGTGGGGGAAATATTGGTTCTAGAAATGGTCTCCCTATAGATGACAGTCTTAATAAATGGATTAAAAGAAAACAAAAACTTATTGCGACACCAATTAAACCAATATAATGGGCCATTAATAAATAAGGAAAACGAATAAGTCTAATCGTATTACCCATTTGATACACAGGTGTTGTAAATGATGCAAGGGCTGCTAAAGCTACAAATATTAACAAAACATTACTTGTTAATCCAGCCTCTACAGACGCTGTTCCTATTACAATACCACCCACAATACCAATTGTCTGACCAACCTTCGTAGGTAACCGTGCTCCGGCTTCACGCAGTAATTCTATTGTTAATTCTAATATTAATGCTTCTAATATTGGTGGTAATGGGATTGCACTCCGAGAAATAACAAGTGTGCTAATAAGATCTTTAGGAATTAGTTCATAATGGTACGTTATTACCGCAACATATAAGGGTGTAATCATAATAGAGAATAAAACCGCAAAAAAACGAATTATTCGGAAGAACGAAGCTACTGCCCAATTCAAATAATAATCTTCAAAAGCAGAAAAAAATTCAAAAATCGTTGTTGGTGCTATTAAACCATGTGGTGCTCCATCTACTAATATTGCTACTTTCCCTTCTCCTAACACAGCAGCTATTCTATCAGGCCGTTCTGTATCAATTATTTGTGGGAAAGGAGAATGTTGATTATCTTGAATTAATTGCGTTACTGTAGAGGAATCATGGATTTGATCTATCTTAAGATCTGAAATACGTTGGACAATTGTATTAACATTTTCTTGATTTGCAATACCTTCTATAAAGAGAACAGATATCCTAGTTTGCGATAAACTACCGACTATAATTTCTTTAGTCTTTAACAATGAGGTTGGTAATCGCTTTCGGATTAAATTTATATTCATATCTAAAGACTCTACGAAAGATTCTTTAGGTCCAATAACACTAAATTCAACTTCCGGAAGTGATACTTCTCTACCTTTTTCAAGTTTTACATTTACAAGTGCTACTACATCTATGTTATTTGTATCAAAAATAATTAAATATCCTCTGGATACATTTATTTGAATGATAGCTGGATCAGATGTAATAATTATATCTTCAATTGGTATCTCGGAGGATAATGATGAAATTACTTTATATGTTTTTAAAAATGGCAATACATCTCGATGAACCATTTCTGAATCTACTAGTGATTCATAATAGCCTATGCAGAGAACAGCCTTATTTTTTTTTACTGTAAATTGAGTGAAATCATCCGAGTTCACGAAGTTTTGTAACAATGCGTCAAATGAAAGTTCTTGCTGATTTTTGTTATTGTTTAGCTGTTGATTTTGTTTTGACTTCCTCTGCATTTTCCATCTACGCATTATTTTCACCAACTCAACTACTTTACAGGAATATTTACCTATGATGTATCATTTGCAGATTATACGTATATTATGCGATTATTCAACCGTTGAAATTCCAAGATCATGAAATGGAATGATTAAATCACTTTGATTTCGATTATCGTGTCTGTAATCATCATAATGATTTATAGACGGAGAGTATGTTCGAGAAATAATCTTCTTTCCCTTTATATCCACATGCATAAGTCTAATAAAACCAAGTCCACCTTCTTTTAGCTTTTGGTAATCAAATAATAACTGCCATACCTTTCTATCCGGCTTACCATCCCCATTGTCATCAATCGCATCTACACGATGGTTCGCATCATGATAATGACCTGATAATACCATCGATACATTCGAGTTTGGTTTCACAACTTCTTTAAATATTCTCTCTCCATTTTCATTTCGTTTCCCATTAGGAGTAAGAAAATCATGAAAACAAAGAATAGCTCTTTTATCCGGATATTTTTCTAATATTTTGTTCATCCATTGAATGCTTTTAGGTGTAATATCCCACCCCATATATATAAATAATAGATCAATACCTTTTATGGATAGTAAGTCATAATGGCCACGGTTATTCTGAAAACTTTCACCATACCAATCATTTTCTTGAAAACGATTTTTCCCAAAGTAAGTATAATAGGTTTCATAATGTACTTTATCTAATAACATTACATCGTGATTTCCTGCTAATATGCCGTATGGAAGATTTGCTTTATCTAATAATTGATAAGCTTTATTTGCCCTCTTCCACTGCTCTTCATCATACGCAACATTCACGATATCACCCGTATGGATTAAGTATTGAATATTCATTCTTTCACGATTAGCAATTAACCATTTATGAATATTAAGCTGGTGTTCATAGTAGGTTTGATTATAATATTGTGTGTCCGTTTCCCAGGCAAGAGTAAAATCATAGTCTTCCCTGGGAATATCATCAGGATGCCCATAAGGGATACTAGTTTTTTTTGAAAGCTGAGTATAATTTTCCAAAAAGTTAATGTGTGTTTGAGCAGGAATTGTTTGGGGTAAAGTTGTTAGGGCCATTATTATTACTAGCAAATTTGCAAGATTTTTTCGTATCATATATGCCCTCCTATCTTAGAATAACAGTGGTTATAAGTATTATTTTCTATTCAGTTTTTTTTAATCATTTATTGAATTAGTATTTTTTTAGTTCAGTTTAACCCTTTACATTCCAAAATAAATAAGGTACATTACTAAAGGGCGAACAATTATCGCTCATCAATTCATCAACATTCGTGTTTAGGAGTGTATACTATTATGGAAAATGTATTTGATTACGAAGATATTCAATTGATACCTGCAAAGTGTATTGTAAATAGTCGTTCAGAGTGTGACACCTCTGTAACTCTAGGAGGACATACTTTTAAACTTCCTGTAGTCCCAGCAAATATGCAAACAATTATTGATGAAAAAATTGCACTTTATTTAGCCGAAAATGGTTATTTTTATATTATGCATCGCTTTCAACCAGAGAAAAGAATTGACTTCATTAAGGATATGCAATCTCGTGGTTTAATTGCTTCTATCAGTGTAGGGGTTAAGCCTGAGGAATATGATTTTGTGAAGCATTTAGCTGAAGAAGGATTAGTACCGGAGTTTATTACTATTGATATTGCTCATGGTCACTCTAATGCTGTAATTTCAATGATTCAACATCTTAAACAGCACTTACCTCAAAGCTTTGTCATCGCTGGTAATGTTGGAACACCTGAAGCGGTAAGAGAATTAGAAAACGCTGGTGCAGATGCAACAAAAGTCGGAATCGGACCTGGTAAGGTCTGTATTACTAAAATTAAAACAGGATTTGGTACAGGTGGTTGGCAGTTAGCTGCCCTTCGTTGGTGTGCTAAAGCTGCTAGCAAACCAATTATCGCAGATGGTGGAATTCGGACTCATGGTGATATCGCAAAGTCAATCCGTTTTGGAGCATCGATGGTAATGATCGGATCATTATTTGCTGGTCATGAAGAATCACCTGGGAAAACAATCGAAAAAGATGGTAAGTTATTTAAAGAGTATTTTGGATCAGCTTCTGAATTCCAAAAAGGTGAAAAGAAAAATGTTGAGGGCAAAAAAATGTATGTAGAACATAAAGGGGCACTCATCGATACTTTAATTGAAATGGAGCAAGACCTGCAATCTTCTATTTCATATGCTGGTGGTACTAAACTTGATGCCATTCGCAATGTGGACTATGTAGTAGTGAAAAACTCCATCTTTAATGGTGATAAAGTTTATTAATAGGTTCAAAAAGAGTTTTAACAAAGGAATATAGATAAAATTTAAAATCGAACTATCATTTGATAAATAATCAAGATAGTTCGTTTTTTTATTCTGTCTTCGCAATGCTAATTTCACAAGATTAGATTGCCTGCAATACGAATAAAGTTATTAGCGGAGGAAATACACGTAGATTCCTATGTGGAACGAAGTGTATTTCCTTAGCACTATTGATACACATTAACATCCAGTTCATGGTTAAGTCCCCGGCGTTCGAAGATTCTTTTCTTTACAACTCTTCCAAATCAAATGATATAACACGATTTGTTTTTGCATTGTAAATAACATTAGCTCTAACTTTAATATTTTCAGTTGGGGATTGGAGGATAAATTCATACGTTTCTTTTACTTTATCGCCTGATAATTGATTTTTACTAATAAAGTTATAATCTCTAACTACATATTTTGGATAAGCTGTTTCCGTAAGTTCTAATAAATATTTACCCCATTGTTCTTCCTCTAATTCTGGTGATGGAGTTATCTCGATATTAATAACACCAAGATTCAAGTTTGCTCCTAAAGCTTCAAATGCACGTCGATGTAGATTAATTTTATTTGGTGGATAGCCTCGTACTTTATCGACGATCGTTACAACAACTTCCCTTTGACCAGGTGTAGAAATATTTCGGATTTTAAGTGTTTGACCACATTTATATGGGCTATTCTCCCCTACTGCAGCAGTCATAAATAAATTATCTGACCAAGGAATTCCACATTCTGTTACTTGTCCTCCTTCGGTCCATGTTGCCTGCCCTCTTATAGGCTGTTGTCGAGCCCAATGGTCAGGTTGTGAGTAATAAGAAAAATATGGATTATGTCGATAAGGATAATAATATCCTTGCTGGTTGATAAAATGATAATACATATGCCTACCTCCTACAGAAATATAAAATCTTTTTGCTAGCATATGCGATGAAATGGTCTGTGTGTGCCAATTCCATGATTGTTTACCCCTTTCCCTCAAATTCTAAAACGAATAACCTTATTTATTTTGTCAAAACTAACATAATTGTAACGATTCGTTAGGAGAGAAGAATATGATTTCATATCAAGATATTGTAAAAGCAGCTGAATTGATGAGTGGTATCGTACATAAAACACCATTAGATTATTCAAGAACATTTAGTGAGTTTTCTCAAAATGAAGTATATTTAAAACTAGAAAATTTACAGAAGACAGGTTCCTTTAAAGTTCGTGGTTCCTACAATAAAATGATGTCCTTAAAAAAGGAAGATTTAATAAAAGGTGTAGTAGCAGCGTCTGCAGGAAATCACGCACAAGGTGTGGCATACGCAAGTTCGAAGCTTAATATTTCCTCCACAATTATCATGCCGAACGGTGCTCCTTTAAGTAAGATTCAGGCTACAAAAGATTATGGTGCAAAAGTTTTATTACAGGGTAATGGCTTTAATGAGGCTTTAGATTATGCTTTGGAATTAAGAGAACAAACAGGAGCTGCTTTCGTACACGCCTTTGATGATGAAGCTATTATTACTGGTCAGGGAACGGTCGGAATAGAGATAATGGATCAATTATCTGATGTAGATGCGATTGTATGTCCTATTGGTGGTGGTGGTTTAATAGCTGGGATTGCCATTGCTGTGAAAGAGAAAAATCCCTCCATTAAGATCTATGGCGTGGAGGCAAAGGCATGCCCAAGTATGGCGCAGTCGCTTCAGGAAGGGAAAATAACTACTGTAGTTGCAGATCCAACAATGGCAGATGGGATTGCAGTGCAAAGACCAGGGCAACATACATTTGAAATAGTTTCTAAATATGTAGACGATATAATAACAGTCGATGAAATGGAAATAGCACAAACAATGTTAATGCTACTGGAAAGAAATAAGTTGTTAGTAGAAGGTTCTGGAGCTGTTTCCTTGGCCGCTCTAGTACAAAAAAGAATCCCGCTGAAAAACAAGAAAGTTGTGCCGATCATTAGCGGTGGGAATGTAGATGTGAGCTTTATTTCCAGAATTATTGAACGTGGCATGGTAGAATCTGGACGATTTATGCGTTTCCGCACCATCTTAAAAGACAAACCTGGAAATTTAGAAAAGATATTAGAAGTGATTTCAGAACTAAATGGTAATATATTAGATATATCTTTAAGTCACATCGGTGATAAAATATATCCAAACTACGCCCAATTATCAATTTCCATCGAAACAAAAAATCAAGAACATAAAGATGAAATTTATGCTGTATTAAAAACAAAAGGATATGAAACGGAAATGGAGTAACAGCTGCTAAAAAAGCAGCTGTTTCTTTATTTTTCGATTAACTCTTTTAATATGAAGGCAAATTCATCATTTACTTTATGTCGTGATATAAATTGAATATTAGGGTAATAGATTGTTTCCATAAACACACCATTTTGATTATAGATACGAATCAACACAGAGTTGCTTAGCTTGTTGCCTGCAGAACCATTATAAGCTGGTGAGGATTGCCCTCCCCCTTCATCTGAGGTAATACTCTCTTCCTTCTCTACTACTTCATTGTCGCTCGGTTCAAATAAAGTCTCAAAATATTCATTACTAGCATTTTCTAATACGGAATAATATTGATAAAATTCGGAGATAGAGCCTCGACTCGTAATTTCATTTTGTACAGCAAGTTTTCCATCTTCCAAGTACGCGAGAAACTCAATTTTTGCAACATCATCTGCTGAATGTATCCCGTATAGTTCAAGATACGTTCTGACATCTTCATCCTGATTATTCAAATAGCTATCATAATTTAAAAATGCAAAAAGCTTATATTGGTCATTTATTTTTACTGCAACAACTGCCTCACTTCCTGCGGGTAAATATTGATATACATCTTTACCTACTAAATTGGAATCAACGGAAGTGCTAATTGTAGTTATCTTATTACCGATATCTTTTTCATGAATATCATTGGGCAAAGTAAAATTATCCTTTTCCGAATCATGCAACATAGAATAATGTTTATCTCCTATTTGGAATTGATTTGTAATATGTGCGATATGATCTTCCGTATTTCCATGATTAGTATCAAGTGCTAATTGACTGGAATCATTATTATATAGTAGTTTGAATAGTGAAAAGCCACCAGCTATTATAATTAACATCGATGTAATCAAAAGTAGCTTCCTCATAAAGATTGGTTGTTTTTTTAGTTGAGAATGATTGATTATGTTACCCAACATTTTTTGTTTCGCCAATTCATCAGGCTGTATATTTTCAAAAGCATTTTTAATTTCATCTTTTCTCACTCGAAATCACCTTCCATTTGGATTTTAAGGAGCTTTCTCGCGGTAGATAAATAACCTCTAATAGTAGATTCGTTTTTCTTTAGTATTTCTGCTATTTCTACAGAAGAATACCCTTCATAATAGTACATATATACAACAGTTTTATATTTATTAGGTAGATCCATTACCAGCTTTAGTGTTTCGTCTATGATTGGACCATCCTTTTCTGTCACATCAGCTACCTTTTCTAGACTTAAGACCTTTCTCCATCTATTTCGAAAAAAATCTTTACACACATTGGTAGCTGTTCTAATTAACCATGCTTTTTCATGTTCTTCGCTTTGAAATAAGGTGTTATCTCGCATCAGTCTAATGAATGTATTTTGAACCATATCCTCTGTATCATGCTGATTTCTCATATACATTAAGCAAACACGATATACGGTATTTACATGGCGAAAATAAATTTGTGACAGTTCTTCATCCGTACGCAATAAAGAACTTTTCACAATCCCTCCCCCTTTCCTTCACTAATAATACGAATGATAAGACTAAAACGTTGAAAGTATGTTAAAAAGAACCGAATTAAATTTAAATTCGGTTCTTTTTAATATAGTTACTATAGTACTAACAAACAAGCAGCTGCTATAGGAGTAGCAATCATACCTGTTTTTAAGAGTTTTTGAGGTGCACGTTTAGTAAATTTTGCTCCTATATACGACCCTGTCATCGTTCCAATTAATACGGTAAATAATAATTGAAAATCTAAGCTGCCAGCCCAAAAGTACCCTGCTCCTCCAGCAGCTGCTATTGGCAAGATAATAAGCATCGATGTTCCTGCTGCCATTCGCATTGGAAGTCCAAGCAACAACATTAATCCTACTTGAATGAATGGTGTTGAACCAATCCCAAATGTTCCGGATAGGAATCCTGTTACAATTCCGATTAATACAGAAAGTATCCAATAACGCGTTGTTTTATTGTCTAGTTGTACATATTGATCGGAAGCTAAAACTAACCGCAAAAATAAAGCGACACTAGATAAGACGAGCATTCCAGCTGTGAACCATCCAATAATTGATTCTGGAATTGCAAATGCAACTCTAGTCCCAAAATAAGCTGCTATTGCTCCTGTAAGTCCAATAATAATTCCACTTTTTATATCGGTATTTCTTTCACGGATTTGGCTTACTGTACCAGATAATGTAGTAAACATCATTGCTGCTAGTGCTGTCCCCATTGCAATATGGATCGGATAATCAAATATGACTGTTAAAATAGCAATCATAAAACCGGAACCACCTGCTCCGATAAAACCAAGTAGCATTCCGGTAATAAACATCATTAAAATTAATTCCATTATTTCCAATCTATCCATCTCCTCAAAAACAGCTTCTATATATCTATTTTTATATTAATTTGAATTTATCATATTGTCTAATGTATTATTTATATAGGATTAATGCATTTTATGCATGAAAGGGAGCTGGTTAGAAAATGGAATGGCAGCAATTGGAATATTTTCATACAGTTGCAAAGGTTCAACATTTCACAAAAGCAGCTGAAATACTGTCTATATCACAACCTGCATTAAGTCGATCTATTGCAAATTTAGAAGCTGAACTCGGGGTCCCATTGTTTGACCGTGAAGGACGAACAGTTCGCTTAAATCGCTATGGCGAACGATTTAAAACACGTGTCAGCCGTGCATTGAAGGAAATTTCCGATGGTAAAGAAGAACTCAGTAACTTACTACATCCCGATTATGGAGTTGTGGCATTTTCTTTTCTTAAATCTTTAGGTATTTTTGCTGTCCCTACTTTATTGAATCAATTTTTACAAGAAGCACCACATATTCGTTTTCAATTATACCAACAGGCAACTAATGTTATGCTAGATCAATTAGAACAAGGAGAAGTTGATTTTGTACTGTCATCCATGACAGAAACGAGGAAATCGGTAGAATGGAAATATTTATGGGAAGAAGAAATTTTCGCATACGCCCCGATGCATCACCCTTTAGCAAATAAAGGAGAAATACATATTCATGAATTGGAGAATGAGGCTTTCATAGCAATTAAACAAGGATATGGGTTGCGGACAATTGCAGATGAGTTATTTAACCAAGCACAAATTACACCAAATATATTATTCGAAGCAGATGAAGTTGTAACAGTACTTGGTTTCG
This sequence comes from Lederbergia graminis, assembly GCF_042655485.1. Taxonomy (NCBI): domain Bacteria; kingdom Bacillati; phylum Bacillota; class Bacilli; order Caryophanales; family Bacillaceae; genus Lederbergia; species Lederbergia graminis. The sequence goes on along the minus strand of NZ_JBHSMC010000001.1, from coordinate 367,186 downwards.
TTACTGCCGGTTTAGGAATTTCGCTGTTACCAGATATCACTAAACTTGATTATAGTAATGTAGTCCGGCTCCGAATTAAAGACTCGGGGAGCCGGAGAAAAATTGGATTAGCATGGAAATCAAATGGATATTTATCACCAGCAGCAGAACGTTTTCGTGATTTCCTTTATAAACGCTACGCGGACAATATGGAATAAATGGATTTAGCTTTTCTTCCCTTTAACTTGCTGAAATACCCAATCAATTAGCTCTGGATTGTTATAAGCAGGTACCCAGGATCCATGATTATACCCTTTATCTACCGAATACTCGGTATAAATTGGATTTCCACCTGCTTCCCTAATGCTATTAATAATATTGCGAGAATAAGAAACAGGAATTATTCCATCATCTTCTGCATGGAAATTCCAGAGCGGTTTATCAACTAGTAATTCAGCTTTTTCAGGATCGCCACCACCAGCTATAGGAACCATAGCAGCAAACAAGTCAGGATATGCCATATTTAAATTATATGTCCCAAATCCACCTTGAGATAATCCTGTTACATATAAACGATTATTATCAATATTGTACTCTTCCACTACATTCATTAGTATCTCATGTGCCATTTTCAAGTCATCGCTTATCTCAAATGCTCGGCGCAGATTAATTTCTGTTGGTTTTTCCGGATCACGAGTTAATCCAAAGCCACCATCCGCTTCGTCACGTGATTGTGGAGCTAAAACAAACGCTGGATTTTTCTTTTGGTTCTCAGAGGTTGTCCATACTAATGCACCATCATTTATAAGAATGTGCCTTTCATTATCGGTTCCTCGTTCCCCTCCACCATGCAAAAACAATACGAGTGGGTAAGATTCTTGATCGTTATAATTTTCTGGTATAAAAAGCCGATAAGGCATCGTTTTATATGTAAGACGTAAAAATTTTGAAGCGAGTAATTCTCTATTATATTCCATTGCATTCATCACCCTTTTTCATTTTTCAGAATTCAAATCTAAGTTTATCATAATTTATTAAAATCATTGCGTCCAATGCATAAATGGAATAAAAATAATGCATATAAGGTATTAATACAATAAAAAATTACCTGTTCCAATTAAATGAAACAGGTAATGTACTTATTTTATTATTTTCAAAGGTATTATTAATTCATTTATTCTCGAACCATCTTTCGCACTTTCTTCATATAATACAACTAATCCTGTTTCATAAGCTACACCATTGACATCTATCGTAATTTCAAATTCTCCCCATTCTGGGGCACCCTTAGTTGCAGTCGTGAATCCTTCATCTAATATAAAGTGACCATCTTCAAATTCGTACATGATAACCCCTTCAAAAACTCGTGCTAACCCCCTTATTACAATCTTATCTTTTACTTCTGTGTGTGGTGCAGGTTCAAAAATACGGAATGCAATATTTTGCACCACTATCGTCCGCGGGTCTTTATCTTTTATCCACTGATAATTATCTGGATCACCTGCTACCAATGGCTCCGCTGTAAATAAATGTCCAATAATAGATTCTACTATTTGCCCTTCAACTAGAATTTGTGTCTGCTCAAATCCAAATTGTTCCATGATCATCACAATCTGTTCAGCAAACATTAATTCCCCTGTAGAGCCTAGGTTGCTTTTAGTGATCTCTTCTGAAAAGCTAACATATGCAACACCGTCTTTATTTTCAACATATTCTATCATAACATCAGGATGAATTAATCCGTGCAATTCATCATGACTTGGCCCTTTAATCCAAGCTTCTAGTGCTGATTTAGCTATGTTAAGTGGATTATTATCTTCCACAGTTATATTTGCTTTGACGCGATACGTATCCATTAAGTCATTGTCAGAAAAGTAAAGAATAACTTCTTTTTCAATAATGGGATTTGTTTTTCCAGGTGTTGGTGATAAGTTTGATTCATCTAATTCATCTTCTGTTTTGTTATCACTGTTCTTATCTATTTGCTCAGGTGGATTTGTATTTACACTTTTTTGTGCACATGCTACTAATGTGAAGAAAAATACAAGTACGATAAGAATCCATTTGCAAATCGTCTTCATTTTCTTACACCCCCTATATGATGATTTAGTTCTCACCATAATGTATAACTTGTTTGTATCACTACAGTTGATGAATTGTAACAATTTTGTTACCTCATAATATTATTCTTATACATGTTCCTTGTTCCAGCTCAGATTCAATTTCTATCCTGCCTTGATGACTGTCAACCATTTGTTTAACTATGGACAAGCCAAGTCCACTACCTTCTTGATTCCACTCAGTTGCATCATTCACGCGAAAAAATGGTTCAAAAATATGGTTTATATCTGCATCGGATATTCCTATCCCTTGATCACATATGGAAATTATGCAGTTTTCACTCCACTTTTTTACACTGATTGATACAATGCTGCCGTTCGGTGAATATTGGATGCCATTTGCAACAAGATTATCTAGAGCGTGCAAAAATAACGATCTATCAACATATATTGAGATATCTTCCATCTCAAATTGGAGGTAAATTTGTTTTGATTGAGACAAATATTGAAATGTTGTATGAAGATGACTTTTAATATCATGGGTGGTTATTTTTTCTTTCTGTATAAATTGGTCCTCTATCTTGGTTATTTGTAATAGTTGCTCGACCATGCGTTTCATTTTCTTTACCTGTATCATTAGATCATGTATGAATTCATGAAAAGATTCATCATTGTCTCGAACATAAGGTAAATTTTCTAATATTAAATACATTGTTGTTAATGGTGTTTTTAATTCATGAGAAGAAGTACTTAAAAAGCGCCGCTGTCTAGCATCATAAATATTAAGTTGCTCAACCATGCTTTGCATTGCTTTAATAAGTTCTTTTATTTCATCATTGTGAGGATAATTTAAGTAAAAGTTCCGCCTATATGGTGTGATGGTTTTTAATCGAAGTATTATTTGACGAATGGGCAATGTAAACCATCTTGAGACAAAATAAGCGATGACAAAAAACACTAAAATGACACTAAGTAATGTGATAATTAACCATTTTTGAAAGGATTTTATCTCTTCGTATAATTCGTTTGCATCATGTATTATTAATAAATAACCATCCTTATTTTCTGACAGTGGAATCATCGTATATTGCACATATCCGTAAGGCGCTGTTTTGATAAAAATAGATGCAGGAAAACTATTCTTATCTAAAATAGCCAAGTTTAGTTTTGCGTCTTCCTGTAATTGCTGAAAACTATCTGCAAAAATTTTTTTAGTCTCATCCAGAATAATTAATCTACTATTTAATTGTTTGCTATATGATTTTAAGTAACCCATCGTACGTAGAGGTGAATCTGGATAAGTGTCTGCTAATCTTTCATTAATTGATAAGGCTTTTGCAATTGCTACCTCCGTGTACCCCGTCTGAAGTTGTTTCTCATAAGTAATTGTAACGATAAAGTACAAGATAATTTCTACAGATAAAAATATAGAGGTACATATAATCCACAGACGAAGGTGGATCCTCATACTGTTTCTCCAAAACGGTACCCCATGCCTCTGACTGCATAAAAATATTTCATTCCAGATAAATTTAATATCTTTTTTCGTAAACGACTTATTGTAACATCAACCGTTCGTTCACTAAACTCCAACGATCCACCCCACACTTTTTCATATATGAACTCTCGTGAATACACATTATTGGGTCTTTGTAAAAATATCTCGATTAACTTATATTCATTTGCAGTGAGATGGATCATACGTTCACCAAATAAAAGCAATAGTTTCTCTCTATCTAATATCAAACCTTCATAATATATTTGTGATGATAATTTGTTCTCATCTTTAAATTGATTTCTTCTTGATACTGCATGAATTCTGGCTAACAATTCTCGTTGATCAAATGGCTTCACAATATAGTCATCCGCACCAAACTCTAATCCGAGAATTTTATCAATAATTTCACCTTTTGCAGTTATCATAATAATTGGCACATTTGAGACTGCTCGTATTTGCTTACATAATTGTAATCCATCTTTTTTAGGCAAAGTCCAATCTATTAAAATTAAATCATATGATTTTTTTTGGAAGGAGTTCCACCCTGCCTCTCCATCATACTCAATGTCAACTAAATATCCTTCTCGCTCTAAGAAGAATGCTATATTTTTAGCTAATATTTTTTCATCTTCAATTAATAATACATGCATCCCTAGCCACTTCCTTCTAGCAAGATTAATACAGTTTATGGGTAGATGCATTTGTGTATACATGAAAAAAAGTAGCCTTCACATATCGTGAAGGCTACTTTTCTAGTTTCTCACAATGCATCATCCATTCTGCTTCATCCCACTTCACACTATAACCAGCACCTTTTGCACAAAAGATGGAGGACGATGTATATTCTTGATCGGCATCTTTGTCATAGCCAATTGTAGTAATTACTGTAAGTTCATTATGACAACGTTCATACCCATCAAAGGATAATGATATTTGACCTTTTCCTTTCGTGAAGGTAGCTAATGTTGTTGGGTAATCCATAAAGGTTGCGACTGGGGCTTTACCCGTAATAATTGCTTTTTCCCCCTCTGTTACAGGAGCTTCAAAATTGCCAGAAGCTGTTTGTATATCCGCTATTACCCGCCCCATATGTTCTAAATCCACTTTTATTTTAAACTCATAATATGGTTCAAGGAGTATATTTCCCGCTTTCTCTAACCCCTGACGCAAAGCACGAAAAGTAGCTTCACGGAAATCGCCTCCATGTGTATGCTTATTATGTGCTCTCCCAGTTAAAAGTGTAATTTTTACATCTGTTAATGGAGAACCTGTTAAAATACCATGATGGTCTCTTTCAAACACATGCTGCTTAATAACATTTTGTAAACTGGTGGATAAGTGATCTGTGTGGCAAATACTTTCAAATGTAATGCCCTTATTTCGCTCATTTGGTTCTATTTTCAAATGCACTTCTGCATAATGGCGAAGTGGTTCAAAATGGCCATATCCATATACAATAGAATCAATCGTTTCCTTATAAATAATTTCAGGTTTATCAAATGAAACAGTTAACCCAAACCTAGCTTGTATTACTTGCTGTAATACTTCAAGTTGAATAGTACCCATCACATGTAAATGAATTTGTTGAAGAGATTCATCCCATACAACATGAAGGGATGGATCTTCTGCATCTAATATGTAGAAATATTTTAACGCCTCTCTCATGTTCATACCTTGTTCAAAAACTACCTTTGATTTCAAAGTAGGAACAATATTATAACTTGTATTTTCCTGTAAAGTACCAAGACCGTCCCCAATAGCTGCACTTGAAAGACCTGTTACTGCAAATATTTCACCAGCTTGAACTTCATCTACTTGCACAAAATTAGTTCCATTATACTTTCGAATTTGAGTTATTTTTTCAACTTCTCCATTAGAATAGTTTATTTCATCTCGCACCTTCAATTTTCCACTTATTGCTTTAATGAACGTAATCCTTGTACCTGCTTCATCATGACGAATCTTATAAACACGTCCTGAAAATGTAGTATTAGGATCATAATTTGTCATCGTTAATAAGTCCAATTGGTCGAGAAATTCTTTAATCCCAATATCTTGGAGAGCGGAACCATAAGCACAAGGATAAATGTTAGTTGTCTGTATCATTTGCTTCATTTTTTCTAACCATAGGATTTCTTCGTATCCCTTCTCCATGTAATGATCTAATAAATCTTCATCACGTTCAGCGATACATTCTATTAATTCCTCGGTTATCCTTCCATTTTGCATACCAGTAGTTATATCACAAATATCTTTAGTTAAATGAATCTCAATATCACCCATTACTTTACCAATATTTGCACCTGTACGGTCTGTTTTATTAATGAATATAAAAGTCGGTACTTGATGTCTTTTTAATAAATTCCATACTGTTTCAGTATGTGCTTGAATTCCTTCGACAGCACTAATGACAAGGATGGCAATATCCATTACTTGAACTGCTCGCTCCATTTCAGGAGAAAAATCCACATGCCCCGGAGTGTCAATAAGAAAATAAACGGAGTTATTGTATTCAAATGTCGCTTGTTCGGCAAACACGGTAATTCCGCGTTGTTTTTCAATCTCATGATTATCTAGGAATGTACTTTGGTGATCGACTCGGCCTCTCTCCTTTATACTATTTGTATGATAAAGTAACTGTTCGGAAAAAGTTGTCTTCCCCGCATCTACATGTGCTAAAATGCCGACCGTCTTATACATAAATTATTTTTACTCCTCTTCCTTATAAGATATTTTTCATTATAGCATGATTAGAAAAAGCCCCTATGGTAGGGGCAATATTTTATTCTATAACAATACTTTCTTCCCTTTTTTTGCACTTTCAACTGCCCCAAAAACCATCTCCATACTCTTAATATTGTCTGTACAGTCTGTCTCAGCCAACCTATTTTCTTCTAGTGCTGAAAACATTTCATCTAGACAACCCCAATGTCCTTCTTGCCCATTCCAGTTATCTTCTATCTCTACACTTTTAATATGATCTACAAATTCAATGGGTTTTGATGAATCACGAATCTCACAAACTGGAAAATGGTGTCCATCCCACTTTGCGCTTCCTATACTGCCTGTTACACGCCAATCCGATTCCCAAGAAGTTTGCATACCGATTGCTGACCAAGATCCTCTATATGTAAATACAGAACCATCACTCATTTCAAAGATACATACAGCAGAAGAGTTTCCTTCATACCATGAACCTGCAGGATTATATTCATGACAATAGACAGAAACAGCGTCTGCTCCTGTAATAAAACGTGCTTGATCAAAAGTATGTATAGCCATATCCACGATTAATGGATTATCCATTACATCACGAAATCCTCCAAAATGAGGTCCTAGGAAAAAATCAGCATGAATGGAACCAACTTTTCCTATGACATTATTTGCGACTACTTGTTGCAAAGCTCGTATTTGGCGGTTATATCTCCGGTTTTGCATGACAGAATATTTTTTACCAGTTTGCTGTGCTACTTGTAAAACAGCTTTTGCATCCTCTAACGTTTCTGCCATAGGCTTCTCACCAAAAACATTACAGCCAGCTTCCATCGCGGTTGTAGCTATTTCTTTATGGCTAGCCGGAATCGTTATATCTAACACTAAATTTGGTCCAGTTTCTTTAATGGCTTTAGACAAATCAACAAAACATGGTACTTGTAAATTTCTACGGTCTGCCATCTTTTTAGCCGATTCAATATATAAATCTACTAATCCAACAATTTCAGCATTTTCACGTTTTTCAACATAATCTAACCATACATTAGACATTGCACCACAACCAGCAACAACAATTTTGTGTTTCATTTTTTCATCCTCCAAGAATACTAGAATTGATAATGAATGTAAGTGCTTTCCGTTTTGTTTTTTATAAGAGCAAGGTCTAAAACCTTGCTCTTAGCAGTATTATTCGTTCGTATTTTCCGATTCCCATTTTGCTACTTCTTCGCGAACAATTGGTGCTACTTCTTTTCCTAATAATTCAATTGCTTTCATCACGTCATCATGTGGCATACTACCAACAGGTACATGGAGCATGAAGCGTGTAATCCCTACATTTTTTCTAAGATGAATGATTTTATTTGCTACAGTTTCTGAATCTCCAACGTATAGTGCACCTTCAAAACTACGTGCAGCATCAAACGTATCTCGCGTATATGGACCCCAGCCACGTTCGCGACCAAGTTTATTCATCGCTTGTTGTGTTGAAGGGAAAAACTTTTCTGCAGCTAATTCTGTATCCTCTGCAACAAAACCATGTGAATGAGAAGCAACAGTTAGTTTAGTTACATCATGACCAGCTTGTGCTGCTGCTCTTTTATACAATTTAACTAGTGGGGCAAATTGTATTGGTCGACCTCCTATAATCGCTAAGACGAGCGGCAATCCTAAAGCGCCTGCTCTTGCGACAGATTCGGGAGTTCCACCACTACCAATCCAAACTGGTAACGGATCCTGAACTGGTCGTGGATAAACCCCACGATTCTGAATAGCAGGACGATGTCCACCTCTCCATGTAACTTTTTCTGATTCACGGATTTTTAAAAGTAACTCCAGTTTTTCTTCAAATAATTCATTATAATCATTTAGATCATAACCAAATAGCGGAAATGACTCTATAAAAGAACCGCGACCAGCCATTATCTCAGCTCGACCATTTGAAATAGCGTCAACAGTAGCAAAATCCTGGAATACTCGGACAGGATCTGCTGAGGAAAGAACTGTTACCGCACTAGTTAAGCGTATGTTTTTTGTTTTTGCTGCAGCTGCTGCCAAAATAATAGCTGGAGCAGATGCAGCATAATCTTCACGATGATGTTCTCCTACACCAAAGACATCTAATCCAACCTCATCTGCAAGGACAATTTCGTCGACAACTTCTCTAATTCTCTGAGCATGGCTAACTACTTTACCTGTTTTCACATCCGGTGTTGTTTCTACAAATGTACTGATACCAATTTCCACGTTTGCGCCTCCTATATGTATCTTAAAAGGATAAATTTATTATTATGTTTGTATTGTACCATTTAACACCATCTATATATTACTCTTTTGTATTAATGGTGCTACTGATACTTACCAGATGCATTCAACAGTATACTTTCCATCGTTCCAGCGGATGTGATAGACATCTGGATTGCGCAAAGCCATCCAATTATTAAAGCCATACTCAGGAATATAATTTTTCAGTAGTAATGCCATCAAGTTTCCATGTGTTACGATTATCGTATTCGAAAATGAGCTTGTAATAATATCATCGATTACATCTTTTATTCGCGCTTGTGCTTCTCGACTCGACTCCCCACCATCATATTTTAAGTCCATATCTGTAAATGTCTTTTTCAATTTCTCCATCCAATCATGATACGATTGATTGCTTAATGTTCTTTCTGCTAATCTATTATCTATTTCAATGTTAATATTTCGTTTCTTAGCATAGGGATTAATCGATTGTATTGCTCTAGTAAATGGGCTAGATATTATTCTATCAATATTGTATTTTGAAAAAAACCTGACTAATGATAGAGATTGATTAATCCCCTCTTCCGTTAACTGAGCTTCCGGTTGTTGCCCAACTGCTTTACAGTGGCGCACAACAAAGATACTTTTGTTCATTGATCATCACCATCATAATATTGTTCTTTATAGTTAATTAAACTCCATTAGATTTATTTCTTCAACTACTTTAGAGTTAATAACTTTTTGTTCCTATAACTAAGTAAAAAAAGAAGGATACGGTATTTTTCACCGTATCCACATTATTATCCTCTAAGTGTTTCATATTGATCAATAATAACTTTCGAAATATCATCCGATTGGTCTAATTGGCAAATTTCCTTTAATACATATGTTATACCTTGATCTTGGATCATTTTTTGTAATTCCACTGATTCGGGGTCATCTTGAACGTCAAATAAGAGACAAGCCGCTACAGCACTTGCTAGGTGGTGGAATGATAAACCTAACTTTTGAGCCTCTACCATCGGCTTTATTAATCTGTCATTTGGTCCTAGTTTACGGATTGGTGAGCGGCCAACACGATTGACATCATCGTGTAAATGTTTATTTTGAAAACGGACAATTATTTTATCTATATACTTTTGATGCTCATCATCATCTAGATGATAACGTTTCGTTAAGTATGCTCCTGTTTCTCCTAAGGTTGCTTTAACTTTTTGATAGATATTAGAATCATTTAGTGATTGGTCAATCGTTTCCTTACCATCTAAAAAGCCAAAATATGCGGTTACTGCATGGCCAGTATTAACAGTAAATAATTTTCTTTCGATATAAGGTGCTAAATCCGCAACTTTTATCATTCCTTCTACTTCTGGAATATCCATCGTTGTTTCCACAATCCATTCATAATAAGGTTCAACTAAAACATCAAGAGAATTTTTATTATCTTGTATCGGGACGATTCGATCTACTGCTGAGTTAAAATAATGGACTTTATCCTCCATTTTTTCAATTTCGACGTCTGTAAGCTCTTTTTGAATATAGCCTTTTAATAGGTTTGTTGCAGATATTTGATTTTCGCAAGCAATTACATATACCTTTTCATCTGTTACTTTCCCTCTAGATTTCAAGCCTTTTGCAATTAATGGAGCAATATGGGGTAATATATTGGGACCAATTGCAGTTGTGATGTAAGTTGCTTCTTCAATTTCTTTTATTACACTTTCTTCTTGTTTCATATTGTTTAGTCCAGAAACATGATTAATTTCTGATACTTGAGGAGTATCTTCTGCTGTTATTACTTTGTAAGCTTTGTCTTTATTTAATTGATCAATAATCGCATCCGCTATGTCAACAAATGTTACGTGATAACCTGCTAGTGAAAACAAAGCCCCTATAAAGCCTCTACCGATATTTCCAGCTCCAAAATGTACTACTTTTTTCACATTAACTCAATTCCTTCCATATTTACGTTGTAAAAAGTTTAAAAATGCTGCTTCTAACTTTTCTCGTATTAACTTTTCATTCGCAGAAGAAAAGACCATAATATTCCCCTTATTTTCCACAATAACCATACTTACTATGCTGATAATTTCCAATTCAAGCTCATGTAAATTTTGTGGAGCAATGAGCAAAAGAATATTATTGACTTCCATTTCTTTCCCATCCATGCCTAACACCCTGTAAGGAGACTCAATATTTACGATTTGAAAGCTAATTTCCTTCACACTTTCGTGACGGCAATGGAATAGCGCCATGTTGGTTTGGGGAATGCCCAATCCTCCTTTTGCTTCACGAAGCTTTAGTTGATGAAAGACATCTTCTTCATTTGTTATACTTCCTTTTTCTCTTTCATATCGTAGCATCTTCTTAATGAGTAGGTCATAGGAGTTTTCATTTTTCATATTGTTCAAAGTAAAATTACGTAAGAGAGTACGAATACTGTTCTGACACATATCAACTTCTTCCATAAATGTATAAAGAGATGTCCTATTCCTTTTTCTCTCCTTTTGATTGTCCTCGTATGCTTCCGAAGAATAACTAACATTTCTAGTAATGTTTTGAACATGGGATTGTATATAAGATTGAATTGCCTGTACATCTTTATCATGTAGTAACGGATTTACATGTACATATTCAAAATTTTCCTGTAACGGCAATAAGACAGTAGAAACAATGATTTGGTATTGACTCCAATCCATCGTATGCATTTCTTTTAACGAGATAATATCGGTTGAAGTAATCTCAGGAATTTCATTTTTAATTCGACTAGCTAACATCTTTGAAGTGCCAATTCCCGTAGGACAAATGATTAAAGCTTGAATCTGTACGTCTTCTTTTTTCAATTCCAATGCTGATCCAAAGTGCAACACAATATAAGCAATTTCATTATCTGAAAAAGACAGATTAGCAAATACCCTATTAACACTTGTGTATACTGCCATAAATAAAAGAGGATACTTTTGTTTAATTTCTTCTGTTAACGGATTAAAATGTGTCAAACCTTTACTCATACGATAAATTGTCGGTTCCATATGAGCCATAAGACCTTGAAACAAAGGGAAATCTGCTGACAAATCAACATTTAATTGCTCAGAGACATCCTGAATTAATTTCTTAACGGAGCGGCTAATAAGAATTTGATCGTAGTACTTACTCTCGGGCTCCACAATTTTTGAACCTCTTAAAACGGAGACTAAATACACGATTTCATTATTGTTAATCTCGATAGAAAAATAATCCGCTAATTCATTACAAATTCTGAGCAGAAGTGAATATTCATCAGAACTCTTTTGGTGCTCTAAATCGTGTTTTTGTACAGTAAGAGTACATCCTTTTTTGATCCTTTGTAACGATATGCAAATATGAATGATGAATGCAATATAATCACTATCTGCTAATTTTATGTGGGATTGATTTATGTAGGAATAAACAATTTTATCGATTTTCTTTACATAATCCCTTTTAAGGAAATATAAGATTTTTTTATTTTGTAACCTGTCATTCGAAATCATGAATAAGCTCTCAATCAATTCTTCATTAAAATGAATGAACAAATAACTTACTAAGGCATTTCTTTTATCTTCTTCTAGTCCGACGATTTCAACCCCGACGCCTTTTTTTCGATAAAGAATAATATTATAGTTTTTCAACCACTCCATCAAATCATCTAAGTCTGTACCCAAGGTTGTAATGGAGATGCCTAGATCGTTTGCTAAGGATGGTAGTTTTATAGGTCCATCTGCATCTAATAATTTTATGTAAGCAAGTAATCTTCTTGCTTCTAATGACAAATCAATCGGATTAATTTTATTCAACTCTTGAATAAGTCTATAAAAGTTATGATTGGTTCCCACAATCGTTAATCCATTATTATTCTCTACAGATAGTTCGAACTGTTTTAAAATCTTTTCTACACCTTTTAAATCTCTTTGAATTGTTCTTGTACTAACATGCAGAAAATCAGCAATCGAAGAGATTGAATGCTTTCCACCTTTTTTCACCATTAGGTCAATTATTGCCTTCTCCCTTGATGTCATTATCATTTCCATCAACTCTTTTCAATCAAATTCATTATATAAATGATTGATATTATTCATAAAAATGGAAGAAGAAAGATGCATGGTTTGCATCTTTCTACTTAATTATTTCTCAAAGGAAGCTCCGATAATGCTTAGGATCTCATCTGCTGTCTTTGCAGTTGCCATTTTTTCAACGTTCTCCATTTCTGAACATGTAATAGCAATTGCAGATAGTATTTCTAAATGTCCTCCATCTTTACCAGCAATTCCAAATATTAAACGAACTTTTTGTCCATCATAATCAATACCTTCTGGAACCTGTATAATGGTAACTCCTGAATTTTTCACACTTTTCTTTGCTTCATCCGTACCATGAGGGATCGCTACATCATTTCCCATATAGGTAGTTGTTATGTTGTCCCTTTCTATCATTGCCTCGATATAAGATTCATCTACATAACCGCCATCTGCCAAAGCTCTTCCTGCAAATCGAATTGCTTCCTCTTTGGAAGAAAATTGTTTATTTAAGAAGATGTTTTCTTTTCTTAAAACATCTTGATTCGTCGATGGGGAATGATCTACTTCCTCATCTTTTGATTCTTCTTTAACAACATCCTCCGTTATTAGACGATGAATCAATTCATCATATTTTGGACTTGATAAAAAGTTGTCAACTGAAATATGATATGCATTTGGTACTTTTTGTCTTGCACGTGGTGTTAGTTCCTCTTGTGTTATAACTAATTTTGCATCATTTGGGAGGTTGCTTATTGCAGTATTTGTAACCTTCATATTCAATCCAGCTTCTTTTACCTTTTTCCTTAATAAAGAAGCACCCATAGCACTTGAACCCATACCAGCATCACAAGCGAATATGATATGGTTGATATCTTTCGGGTTGAATTCCCCGTTTGCTTCTTTAGCAGAACTTAATGCACTTGCTACACTACTCTTCTTACCTTTCATTTCCTGCATTTTTTGTGATGCCTCTTCAATATTTCCTTCATTTGCTTTACTTGTTTTTAAGATAATGGAAGAAATGACAAGTGAAACGATGGCAGCCACTAATACACCTGCTATATTAGCAAAATAGTTGCCTGAAGGTGTCACAGCAAGAATGGCTAGGAAACTTCCTGGAGAAGATGGTGCTACTAAACCACCACCAAGAACAGATAAGGTGAATACTCCACTTATTCCTCCTAAAATAACTGCTATTAATAACAGTGGATTCATTAACACATATGGGAAGTAAATTTCATGGATTCCACCAAAGAAATGAATGATACTAGCTCCAGGTGCTGTTTGCTTAGCTGTTCCTCTTCCAAAGAAGCAATAAGCCAAAAGAACTCCGATACCCGGTCCAGGGTTAGCTTCTAGTAGGAATAAGATAGATTCTCCAGTTTGTTTTACTTGTTCTATCCCTATTGGTGATAAAACACCATGATTAATTGCATTATTTAAAAACAATATTTTAGCTGGTTCAATTAGAATGCTAGTTAATGGAAGAACTCCTATTCCTAACATCCATTCAACACCAGTTACTAACCATCCGGTAAGCACGCTTACTCCAGGTCCAACTAACAAGTAAGAAAGAACAGCTAGTATTCCACCTAATATCCCAGAAGAAAAGTTATTTACTAACATTTCAAAGCCAGTCTTAATTTTGCCTTCTATTAGCGAGTCAAACTTTTTGATGACCCATCCGCCAATCGGCCCCATGACCATAGCTCCAAGGAACATTGGAATTTCGGCACCAACAATGACTCCCATTGTCGCTATCGCACCAACGACACCTCCGCGAGTGTCATATACGAGTTTACCTCCAGTGTAACCTATTAATAATGGTAATAAATATTTTACCATTGGGTCCACTAATGAGGCCAATTCCTCATTTGGGAACCACCCTGCTTCTATAAATAGAGCTGTAATTAGCCCCCATGCTATAAACGCTCCAATATTCGGCATTACCATAGAGCTTAAAAAGTTACCGAATTTCTGAACGCGTACTTTTATTCCTCGACCTTGATGAGACATATAATTCACTCCAAAAAAATAGTAATCATATATTAATCTTAGGTAATCAACCGTTTACACTCAATAGGAAGTAGAACTAACTTTGTCCTGAATGACGATGCCAAAACTTTTTTTGACAAAACCCATTCTTTTTCTATCTTTTAAATATGCTCTGCATAGCGATTTCTATGCAATACTTTGAAGAAAATCATCCCCGCATCCTTAGTCTAATAATGATTTTTCTTGTAAACACGATAGTAATGGAAAGAAAAAATGGCAATAAAAAAATCCGGAAATCGGAAATATTTATTTTCACGAAAACCGGATCTGATTAGAAATTGTTTAATTGTTTTCCTCTTCTAGTACTAACTCAGCAACAAGTTCTACATGAACTGTGTGTGGAAAGAGGTCCACTGGTTGAACAGTAGTTAATCTGTATCCAAATGGTACTAGTTGCTTGATATCAATTGCAAATGTTTCTGGATTACATGAAACATACACAATCCGCTCTGGTTTAGAACGCCCAATTTTACGCATTACTTTACCACCAGCACCTGAACGAGGTGGATCCAGTAATAACAATTCTGGATTTCCGAAGGTCTCAAGCACTTCATCAATGCCTGTTCTAGCATCTTTTGCTAAAAAGTATGTGTTCTTAATACCGTTATCTTCTGCATTTCTTTTAGCTGATGCAATAGATGTTTCAACGATTTCAATTCCAGCAAGCTTTTGTACACGAGCTGCAAATGGCAATGAAAAAGTACCAACTCCACAAAATAAATCAATCATTTTCTCTGTGTCTTTTGGCTTGCCCATTTGTAGTGCTAGATCAACTAATTTTTGTGCTTGTGTTGGATTCGTTTGGAAGAATGTATCGAACCAAAGACGATATCGATACCCTGCCATTTCATCATAAATATAATCACGTCCAGCTAATGTATGGCTTTTTTCTGATTGAGTACGATCTGCCCAATCTGTATTTTCAAGCCACATTAAACTTTTAACTTGTGGGTATTTTTCAGTAATCCGTTCGATCAAGTTATTTGTAGCTGTTGACAAATCACCAGTCGGAGATTCTGTTGCAAAAACAGCTAACATCATTTCACCAGTTGCAAAGGATTGGCGAACCATCAAGTGGCGAAGCAAACCTTCATGCTTATCTTTATCATAACCAATCAATTGATGTTCTTTCACCCAATCTGCTACTTCAATTGCTGCTTCCACCATTTCTTTTCCAGCAATCAGGCATGTTTCAAGTGAGATAATTTTTCTGAAATTACCTTGTTCGTGCAGTCCTAACGAACCGTCTGGCGCAAAGGTAAATTCCATTTTATTACGATAGTGCCACGGGTTGTCCATGCCAATAGTATCTTGTACTAAATTTGAGTCAAATCCTTGTGATTCAACAGCTTGCTTTACACTTTGTGTCTTGTGTTTTAGCTGACCTTTATAATCCCAGTGCTGCCAAACACAGCCTCCACAAAGATCAAAGTGTGGACAAGGTGGTGCGATTCTTTCTGGGTGTGCTTCCAATATTTCATCCGCTAATGCTTTTCTTCTTCTCTTTTCAGGTTGATCAACAGTAACCTTAACTTTTTCACCAGGGAGTGTTTGCGGAATTGTTAGTTTTAATTTTTTGGGGTTACCTAATTCATTTTTACGCCATACTGCAGCTTGTCCTGAACCTTTCGCATCTAATTGACGGATTTCTGCTTCAAAAACTTCTCCTACTTTAACAGACAATAATACTTCCTCCATTCAACATAAAACAATATATAGTAAATGCATGCAGATGCATTAAAGGTCACTCATACATACCTAGCTAATTATAACGAAAGTTAGAACGAATGGAAATAGCAAAAAGGATAATGAAGTTGAATGATGAGAAAGTTCACTTACTAGACGCTGAGAATATATGAAAAAAAGTCAGCCTTTCACCATTCTAGTGAAGGACTGACTCTCTTTGCATCTTATTTACCAGGAAGAAATCGTATTTTCATTGCTTCTGCCATAAGCACTGGAAGACTAGTATTTTCATGTAAACCTGCGAAAAGATGAGAACCTGGTCCAAAGGCGTATAATGGAACATCTGTGCCGGTATGACCTGTACTTGACCAACCAACAACTGCTCGCTCTGAAACTATTTGATTAATTATTGTAGAAGCTGAAGTAGCAAGTTTAATTCTAGTTTCTTCCTCATCGGTAATATCTAAATTGGTGTACTGTTTCATTACTTCTTTGATGTTGCTACGCTCACTATTTAGTTTGCTATCCATGAAATCGCCAGTTGCAGTTACATTTCGTAATATTTCAAGATTAGTATCTCCTTTTCCGTATCCACCTACTGACATACCACCAGTATCATGATCACCAGCAACAACCACCAATGTTTTTCCATCTCTTTTTGCAAAGTCAACAGCGACTGCAACTGCAGACTCAAATGCTTCGCTATCTTTCATTGCCCAAGCTGCATCATTATCATGACCCGCCCAATCTATTTGACTTCCTTCTACCATCAGAAAAAAACCATCTTTATCCTTACGCAACACTTCAATTGCTGTCTCTGTCATTTCTGCAAGGCTTGGCTGGTCCGTTTCATCTCTATCCAACTCAGGAGCCATTGCTTCCTCAGCGAAAAGACCGATCAGTTTCTTTGCATTCTTTACATTGTTAAGTTGTATCTTATTGGATACAACTTGATATTGGTTTCCCTTCGCTTCTAGTAAGAGTGATTCTGGAAAGTACTTTTTCCCTCCACCAAGGATTACGTCTACATCATTTTCAATTAATTGAGGAGCGATATCGGATTCACTTGCACGAGACGCAACATGTGAAGCAAATACTGCAGGAGTTGCATGTGTAATTGTAGAAGTAGCTACTAAACCTGAAGATTTTTTATTTTTTTCAGCAGCTTCTAAAATTGTTTCTAATTCAACACCATCAGGTGTCATACTTATAATTCCATTATTAGTCTTTACTCCAGTAGCCATTGCTGTACCTGCAGCAGCGGAATCAGTAATCTCTGAATCTGCTGAATAAGTACGATGCATCCCAACTAACATAGAATCTAGAATTGTTTCTTCTCCCTTGTACCAACGATAATTTGTAGCATAGGATGCAGAATAGCCATCAGGTACCATAAAAATAACATTTTTAGCAATCCCATTATTAGAATGCCTATCCTTCGGCTTAGCGTCTGCTACAGGAACGGAAAAACTACCTACTAGACTACCAATTGCAAGTGAAGTTACTACAGCTAATGGGAGAACCTTCTTTTTTAAAGACATCTTATCCATGCTATTACCTCCTCAAAATTGATTACGAGTTTAGTATAGTTGTGGAGTGTGAATACAAGGATAAAATATGGTTAATAATGCGTAAAACGAGAGAAATGGGAAATTCCTCCGTTATTTCATTTAAATAAGTCGTTTAAAATCATCTCTTATACCTACATACTTTTTCTTAAAACTTGTAATACTTAATAAAACTATCACCCTGAATTAGCTTTACATAACTTTAGCCCTATCAAAATTATGTAGAAATCGTTAAATTATGTAAATCTTTATTCAATACGAAAAGCCAAACTAATACTTGAATTAATTTCAAGTTAGTTTGACTTTTCGTATTCTAATTCCTCTATTTTATAACGTGACTTCTTCCATATGACTGGAAGGTGAGATTTTTTCAATAAAAAAACATTAATTCTTCACTACACTAACATCGTCTACTTGGATCCATGTATCACCATTTGCCCACATTCCTGCAAATAATTCTACACTATGGTTGTTTCCGGAATTAAAAGTAACATTTAATTTAGTATATTCTCCTAAGCTACTAAACTGTGTTTCTTTTAATATTGGTCCATTATTCAATAAACGAGCACCGAAATAACCATCAGTGTTATTAGCGGAAGTTTTTATCCAAGCTGATAAAGTATAATTTTGATTAGGCTCTACAAATACTTCTTGTTTAATCGCATTCCAGCCGCTATCATATCGAGCAAAGCCATTATTTTCTCCAGTATATGCGTATCCAAGGTTACGATCAACACCAGCATAACCATTTGAATACCATGGTGCCGTTAAGGTTAATGTATCTTGCTCCTCGAAGCTACTGTGACCGACTAAATTGCTTTCTCTTACTAAACTTACATCATCTAGTTGTGACCATGTTTCTCCATCAGCCCAAACCCCATTGTAAATTTCGACTATCGCATTTGGTCCCGAATTGAAGGTTACTACTTGTTCTGTATAATCGGATAAAGTTCCATATTTATTTTCTTTAATGACTGGTCCTCCATCGGGTACCCTAACCCCGAAATAGCCTTCAGTATTATTATCTGATGAGCGTACCCATCCTTTAAGTGTATAATTCGTGTATGGTTGAACAGCTACTTTTTGTTTAATAGCATTCCACCCGGTATCATTATAAACAAACCCATTATTGTTACCAGTCCTAGCATTTCCTAAATCACGATCAATTCCTCCCGATCCTTGTATATACCATGGCGCCATAATTGGGGTGTCTCCTTGTGTTTCAAATCCTGGTGCAGAAATGATATTATCTGATATTTGATCATCATTTAAATCTACTTTTAATAAGCGAGTATTATAATCCGGATGCCAAGTCGACATAATAAAATACAGAGTAGAACTATTATTAGAAAGTGGATGCATGAAGGCATTGTATTGCCCTAATCCTGTTAAATTTCCAGGAACTAAAATTTTCTCTCCACTCCATGGACCAACAGGTGTTGGAGCATCACGCATCACAATTGATCGACGGTCTTCATTCAAATACGTCATAATAAAACGATTAAAATGTGTATTGTAAGCAACTGACATTTCCCCAGCAACACCAATTGCTACAGGTTGTGCTGCTGTTTGATCTGCTACCCAACCATTTCCGTTCCAATACCGGTATGCTCCAATATTAAGTAGCTGCTGCTCTGGAACACGAGCTAAATGAATATTACCAAATCGACCATTTGGTGTACCATACATATACACAAAACCATCTTTCTTCACAAATGCCGCCATTTGAAATTTATTGTCCCATGCCGTTTTATTATTGTGCCACCTTGCAGTAGGGTGTTTTATCCAGTTTTGGCCATTATCATCAGAATAAGCAATACCAGAATAGTTTGTATACCATCTACCTGCCGCTCCCCAATGATTAACTGACATATAGTGAATATAATGTCTATTGCCTACAGTAACTCCTGCTGTAGGAATAACCGTCATTTCGTCATTATTAATTTTCTTAGAATATAGTATTTCTTTAGCAAATCCGGGATGACTTTCAATCATTCGAGAGAAAGTAAGCCCATCCTCTAAATTTGTATCAGAAGAAACTGCTAATACATTACTTCTGTTCCATTGTCCTGCTGCATTATTTGTATCACCAAATGCAATAAAATATTCCCCTCCACCTTTATCCCAAATTATTCCTAAGTCTGTCCCACCAATGTCCCATCTAGTATGCGTTTGATTTGGATTAGGTAAAGTCTCACCAGGAGATGCAGGTCCAGTTACGCGAGCAATCATTTGTATGTTAGATGGACTAACAGCTTGTGTACTCCCTACAAATACAGTACTAACAAGTAAAAACACGAAAGCAATTTTGGCGATTAATTTTCGCTTCATTTCTATTCCCCTCTTTCTATAATCATTTAGACACATACAAATCTTTTAAATATCCCTCCTTTTATTTTGATGGTAAACGTTTACTTAGCAAGGAAACGTTTACATTGTATGTAGGATGAAATAGCCAGTTACTCTTTTATAAAGCACTGTGTATCTTTCCTACCTTCAACATATATATTGAATAATTGTAATTATATTCATAATATTAAGTGATTCGAAATTCCTATATTCATAAAAGAACGTCAGAGCACGAAGCATTTATGCTCCATATTCTGACGCAAAATCAACTACTATATTTTATGTTCCACAATAAGTCCGATACGGGGTATCTGTTGGTTCAGGTGGTAAAGTAAACTCCTTAATCACGTCTGTGTAATTATAAGGATTCTTTAATACTGATAACAAGCGAGTCATATCGCTATAATCACCTTGATTCACAGCATTTTCTAGTACTTCTTCCACTCGATGGTTACGAGGAATGATGGCAGGATTCGCATTTTTCATTAATTCAATACTATCTTTTCCTCTCTGAGATTCCCGCTCTTTCCGTTGTTCCCAACGTTGATACCATTGTTGGAAATCTGGACTTTGAAACATCCCACAACCTTTTAGTTCATTCAAGGTTAATGCACGGAAAGTGTTCGTATAATCAGCTTCATGTTTTTGCATTATACCTAAGAGCTGATCCACCAGCATATCATCTTCATATTCATTAGTAGCTAAGCCTAACTTCGCTCTCATACCATGTAACCAATATTTTTCATAAATACTGGTGAATTTCGAGATTTCTTCTTGGGCTATTTTCAGTGCTTTTTCATCTTCTTCGTGTAAAAAAGGAATTAAAGTTTCAGCAAATCTTGCGAGATTCCAAGCAGCTATATATGGCTGGTTCGCATATGCATAACGACCTTGTGTATCAATGGAACTAAAAACTGTATCTAGATGATAAGTATCCATGAACGCACAAGGTCCATAATCAATTGTTTCACCACTTATGGTCATGTTATCTGTATTCATCACACCATGAATAAATCCAACAAGCTGCCACTTTGAAATTAGTTCCGCTTGGCGAGTAATAACGCTTTGTAAAAAAGCGAGGTATGGATTGTCACTCTCTTTTACTTCAGGATAGTGTCTATTAATTGTATAATCAGTAAGTGATTTAAGTTCTGTTAATGAACCCCAATTTGCAATAAATTGAAATGTACCAACACGTATATGACTAGAAGCAACTCGAGTTAAAATCGCGCCTGGCAGCTCCGTTTCACGGATAACTTCTTCACCAGTAGTTACTACTGCTAAACTTCTAGAAGTTGGAATTCCTAGTCCGTGCATCGCTTCACTAATAATATATTCACGTAACATTGGACCAAGTGCAGCTCTTCCATCGCCCCCACGAGAAAATGGTGTCTTACCAGCACCTTTTAGTTGTATATCAAAACGTTTTCCAGTAGGAGTAATTTGTTCGCCTAAAAGGACTGCTCTTCCATCCCCAAGCATTGTAAAATTTCCAAATTGATGCCCTGCATATGCTTGTGCGATGGGGAATCCACCCGGAGGAATTTCGTTTCCAGCAAATATTTCAATACTTTCCTTCCTTTTCAATCCTCCCTCATGTAAGCCAAGTTCTTCAGCAAGGGTACTATTAAGTATGACTAACTCTGGTTTTTTGACAGGAGTAGGGTTGCTTCTGGCAAAGAAAGACTCGGATAAACGAGCGTAGCTATTATCAAAATTCCAGCCTATTTCATTGGTTTTGGTCATGATATCTCCTCTTGTATTTGACTTAAATTCAATAATAATAGTTTCTAACTACTATTACTGTATTATACCTATATTCCTTCTGTTATGCCCACTCCACAGCTGAACAAATACCTCCTCTTTCGCATAGACATATATGAAAAACGGAGAGTGGGTTTCTTATGCACACTTATTATTATCGTCAATGCCCTAACGACCATTATCCATATGTCATTCAACCTGGCGATACACTGAATTACATTGCTTTACGTTTAGAGAAAACAGTGTTCAGTATTTTAGCAGCTAACCCTGGACTAGATCCACATAATTTAAGAATTGGTCAATCTATTTGTATACCAGCATGCCCCCCAAATCATACTTCGAAGATAATTGAGCAAGGCGATACACTTTATCAAATTGCCCAAAACTATCAAGTCACTATTGAAAGTATTTTAGAAGCTAATCCAAGTGTAGATCCTAACTCACTTAGAGTTGGACAACGATTATGTATTCCTTCTGCCTGTGGAACAGGATTTACAGATGAACGTGCGATTATTCAAGCAATGCAACATGATATAAATATGCTAAAAAAAGAAAGTCACATACAACAAACAAAACAAGCTAATTATGGAAAATCTACAAGAACAACAGCAGTTTTAAAAGCAACTAAGAGAGAGTTACAATTCGAGGACGCACCTGTAGTGTTTTCGGGAAATTATGAACATCACTTTACAACAGGCCAAAAATACGCATTCTATAAAGATGCTTCCATGGGAGGTCAAAGAGGTATTTCGGTAATAGATAACTTCGGAGTTTGGCATACTTTTAACTATCGAGTATAAAATGAAGAATTGGGAAAAATCCATTAAAGAAATTTATGTAATTCAGAACAATGTTTGTGTAAAAAGAGGCTGGCACAGAGGAATATGGTTGCAAATAAAAACCGAACTATCACTTTATTTCAAAAAAGATAGTTCGGTCACCTTATCAATTATTAAAATTTTATAGTTACATTCAGGTCAAATCGTTTTGTCTCAACCTCTTTTAAGTTCGTCTACATTCTTTTGTCCCAATCTTTATCTTACTGCAACACTAATTTTTTATTGACAATTTTATATACTAGATCAGCCGTATTTTGAATAAATGTTTGATCATGGGAAACAAAAATGATGGTTCCCTTATAGCCATGAATAAACTTCTCCAGAGCTACTGTTGCATGAATATCTAAAAAGTTTGTTGGCTCATCAAGCAAAAGTATATTATATTCACCAAGAAAAAGCTGACACAGTTGGAGACGAATAGCCTCTCCTCCACTTAATGTTGTTACTTTTTTTTGTATATCTGTTCCAATGAATTGCATCGAATGTAAAACGCTACGTAAGAATCCCTCCTCATAATCAGAGCGTATTTTCAAAAAATCAATAACCGTTTCCTCGGATGTGAATTGATAACTCATTTGTCTAAAGTAACCGATCTTAGCTTTCGGTGATATCGTTAAGTTTAAGCCCTGTTCTGCAATATAATGCAACAACGTGCTCTTTCCACTACCATTGTCTCCTGTAATGGCTATCTTCTTGCTTAGTGGGAATTGAAAATTCACATCATCGAGTAATATTTTATTTTCCACTTGCAATGTAAGTCTATCTGCCATTATAGGAAATTTATTATGCAGCTGTAGTGCTTTCGATTGGTGAAACACGATGGGTCTTTCTTCTTTGACAGCTTCTACTTCTGCAAGTTTTTCAATTCGCTGTTCAATTGCTTTTGCTGCACGCTGTACTGCCTTCTGACTAGTTCCTTTTGATTTTGTCTCAAACATCCTGTTAGCTTTTGCTTTAGATTCTTTTTTCGACATACTTCCAGCTTGAGCAATTTTTTCAGCCTTTTTCATTTTTTCTTGTGCCGCTTTTTCCAAGCGTGCTTTCTCTTTTAAGAATTGTTCATGTGCTTGATTTTGTTGTTCTCTTTCTAATACTTTTTGTTCTCGATAATCGCTATAATTACCTGTATAAACCTTAACTTGACCGTTCTCTATTTCCCAAATGGTCGTTACTAGCTCATCCAAAACAGCACGGTCATGACTAATTATTACGAGTGCGCCATAATAATATCTTAATTCATCGAGTAAAAATTCAATTCCACTACGATCTAAGTGTGTAGTTGGCTCATCTATTAATAAAGCTTCATAATAATTGGTAAACAATTGAGCGAGCTTTAATCGCGTTTGTTCTCCTCCACTCATACCATTTGAATGATTTGGTACAGCTAGTTTCCCTAATAAAGCTGGATCTGCCGCTTCAAACGACGGAGCCTCTAATTGCTGAAAATATCCACTTTCTACAAAGCGATGAACTTCTCCTTTATCAGGTTTTATTGTACCAGCAAGTAACTTTAATAACGTACTTTTTCCAACACCATTTTTACCAACTATCCCAATACGATCAAATTGGTGTATAGCTAATCGGTCTATATTTAAAATTTCCTGGTCTAAAAATGATACTTCTATATTTTTCAATTCAAAACAAATTTGTTCCATATCGCTACCTCCGAAATTTTAAGATTTCGTATCGATAGCTTGGATCGATACGAGCTTATACGTGATTACACATAAGCTCGTATTAAAAGAATAATAACATTACTGAACCCATACATCTTCCCTCCAAATTTAAAAAATCATAGACTGTCTACCTATGAATTGGAGTAAATAGATATGCCTTCCTAATTTACAAAAGTATAAAAATGGAGAAACAAAAAGAAAGACAGAATAATCCGTCTTTCTTCATTGCTAATATTGAAAATGAAGTTTATTAAAAAAGGACAGACTTATCCCATTTACTCTACTTAATAAGTAGAGCTAATGACCATATTCAATTACTGGGTCAACGTGGGAAATCGTAGTCTCATTTTTTAATAACCTCCAATTATATACAATCTAAAAATATAATATGATTTACTAAGGAAAATGTCAAAAGCCTCCAGCTAGAATGCCAGAGGCTTTGTAATTACGTTGTTAAATTGCAGTTGGCGCCATCCAACCAAATGTTTCTGTATTTCGTAAAATGAAAAATAATACTGCCATGACAAGCATAGATGTCATAAGGACTTTGCTTGGTTTTAGCATTTTTTTCTTTTCTAAAACGAAATAAGTGGCTAATAAGGGCGCAATTATAAAAGCGAGCATATTCCATCTAAATGCTTGATACACATCTCCATCTAATAATGCTAATGCGGCTCTAGTCATTCCACATCCTGGACAATTAAGACCTGTTATCTTTTTAAAGATGCACGGAATATGTATATTGAACATTGGAGATATCACTGTTAAGTACAATATTCCTATGGACAATACAGAAATTGCTATTACAATTTTCTTCTTCATGAAGCATCACACCAATTTGTTCACATTAGATTGTGCAATTGCCATAGAAACAATACCAAGTCCAAAGATACCGAGTACTAAGTAGATGATGCTCTCATCACTTGCACGTACTCCCTTATTTTCTTGTGCTTGTTGAATGTGTTTTCCTAGTTGATAGTACCAGAATAATGAATAAATTCCACAAGTAATAATGCTTAATAGAATTACTTTTCCACCACTGAATGATGAATCACCACTTAAATGGCCAATTTCATTCGTTAGTACATACATCCAATAGATTGCGTAAAGACCACAAGTAATAAAATAAAGAAAAATAGCTAAACCAATACTTCTTTGCTGTACAGCCATCATGTCCCCTCCTTCTACAATTTTCCACATTATTCTATCATACTTTTACTATTGATTCTATTAAATTTTTATTTTTCAAGTAACTATAAGAATAATAGTAACTTACTATATTCAAATATAATAACAAATCAATAGTAACCTTATCAAAGAACATCATATGAAATACGGGATTATTCTATGACAAAAAAGTGTTAATCACTAGTGACTAACACTTAAAGTTAACTATTCAATATTAAATATAATTTCTGTCACTAATTTGGATTCATCTTCATGCCAATGACCATAGACCTCTAAACTTGGCGGTATATGCCTGCTTCCCGAAGAATCTAGAATGGTATTGATTTTCTGATAGCTGCTATCCAACTTATAATATGGGCCAATATGTTTACAATAAGCAAATTTCTGTAATTCTATTTCTTTATGTTTCAATAAAGTTTCCTCACTAGGTCTAGCTGTTAATTCAATTCCTGCAAATACAATTCCGTCTGAGTCATATACTACATGATTCTTACCCTTATGGCTTAACCCATGCTTCTTTACTTCTGACCAAACCGTGTCCAACAGTTGAGATATTGTTTCACTATATGGGGTGTTTTTATCATGGACTTTTGAAACGCCATATAACGAAAAAACTTTTTTCTCCTTCATAATCGTTGCTTCCATCCTCACACATCCCTATTAGCTTTTTTCACTTATTGTCTTCAACATATATAAGCTAAAATCCTTTAAGTAAGCCAGTAAATATAAATAATATTCATACACTACTAATTTCTTCGATTATTTCTTTTAATTCTTTTGCAGAACTTTCTGTTAATGTATATAACGAGTGATTATCATTTAGATTCATAATGGATGCAGAATTTTCATCTACCCATAAAAAGTAGGTCTCATTGTCTATTTTGATTTTATATTCTGGTTTTTCCATATTGACAATCCCTGGATGTTTTTTTGCTTGTTTAATTGCATGCAGTATTGTGTTGACCTTCCTCACTTCATCGGAAACATTTAACTCTGCCTGTTGATCGAATCGAACAATAGTTACATTAACAACTTTTTCACTGTTAGAAGAGTTCATTTTACTGGACTGCTGTTGACAACCAATTATTCCAATAATAAAAACAAGCACGGTGGAAAAGAACAAGACACTTTTCATAAAAATCCCCGCCTTAATTTTATAAATTAGACGGGGTTTTTAAGGGAAAGTTACAATGATTCATTTCATTTTCTTATAACAAAGCTGTCTTCACTATCTTGTAGAGGTAAATCAATTGAAGTTATATTTTGTACAGATGCTCTCTTTAATGATTTCATACAATTAACTAGAAAGTTTATTTTTGATTCATTTCCTTGGAGTTCGGCTTCTACACTACCATCAGCTAAATTTTTTACCCAGCCGATCAATTGTAACCTTTGCGCTAAGCAGTATACTTCTAAACGGAACCCTACGTTTTGAACCCTACCTGAAAAGGTAATATTCCTTCTGATAATATTTCTAGCTTCAAAGGATGGAATCTTAATACGATTCGCATGCCAGATGACATAATCTTCTCTCCATTTATTAATTAAACTCATCATTCTGTACTAACTCCTTTACACTTTAAATAGTAAAAACAATTCTATTTTTTTTGAATTATTTTTCGTGTGTTATTTTCATATAGAATGTCATATAGGAAATATATGGTATATGAAATAGCTTACATGAATAAAGAACTCGGAGCAATAGTAGAATCAATATTAGAAGAGGTTACGATTTGAACGAGAAGTAAATCCGAACAATGCAAATATAACTATACCGATTTGGATATACACTACGCTGACCAACTTTAAATTCGTATAGAACATAGAAAAAGACCGAACTATCTTGATTATATTCAAGTATTAGTTCAGTCTTTGGCTTTATCATTATGTCTTGGTGCCAACCTTTTTAAAAATAATGATTATTACACCCGCCAAAATGTTTTACAATCTTTTTTGTCCCAAATATTAAATTCAATCAATTTCTCAAGTAAAGTAAAATCAAATGGTTTATTCCAAGGGAAACGAATAATTTCTTTCGTATGTTTCAGACCACTTTCCTTTATTTCATTGTCAAAGTGCATCATCGCTGCTTGTTCAGGAGCAACCGCTAAATGTTGTTTAGAAACACTAAAACCGATAATATATGTATCATGGTCAGTAAACATAGGCTGGTTCCACTTGGTTACTGGTACTAAACTTGGATATTTATTTGCTACCCATCCCAACACTTCTTCCGTACGTAAACGATGATCAGGATGGTCAATCTTTGCAAGAAAATCTGCAAAAACCTCCATTTCGCATCCTCCTTTCCATCATAAATTATATACTATTAATAAAATTGTCCAGTTACAACATCAATTAGCTGTGGAGAGAATATGGAAAACTCATAAACAAATTTATTTTATTAAGCAATTACATTTGTAATTTCCTATAACTCCATAGGCGAAATTATTTAGTCATTGCACTATCAATTAAAAAAGGGGCCTAAGCAATTATGCTTTATAACCCCCTTTTCACTTTATTCTTGATAGCTAAATTGCCATTCAATATTAAATTTATCTTTTATACTACCATAACATTTTGTCCATGGAGTCTCTTGAAGTTCCATAATGACGGAACCTCCGTCTTTCAATTTCTCAAACGCTTCTCTTATTTCCGTTTCATTATTGGAAATATAGCCTAACGAGAAATTGTTTCCTTGTTGTAATGGCATCCCTGGAAAATTATCAGAAATCATTAGGTTACCACCAGCAATTCTTAATTCTGTATGCATAACTAAATCTTTTGCACCTGGAGGTAATTCCTCTTCACTATGAATAGAACCAAATGTCATAATTTGCGGTTCCTCTAGTTTAAATACATTTACATAGAACATAATAGCATCTCGTGCATTTCCATCAAATCGGATGTATGGATTCAAAGCCATATAAACCACTCCTTTTAATATATTCACACCTATTTTAACACATATTACCAAATAACACAAACAAACGTTCTATTAAATTAAACTCTATTTATAAACCTTATGTAAGTCTTTGCACTTACTTGTTATAATAAAGTCGTCTTTATTATTACAAGTTGAAAGGATTACATACATTGCGGGCAATGCGAAAAATATATCAGTTATTCAAAGATAAGCCTCTTCATAAAGGTCTAATACTAAACTCTAAGTACGAAATACTTAACATCATTGGAACTGGTAGCTATGGAATAGTTTATCTTTGTAAAGAGTTACATACGAACGAGCGTCGAATCATTAAACAACTTCGCCCTAGTAAACGCCGGAAGGACACAAATCTATTTGGAAGAGAAATGGCTATACTAGAGACGTTACATCACACAAATATTCCAAAGTTCATCGAATCATTTTTTTATAAAGAACATTTTATGTATGTAATGGAGTTTATTAATGGAGAAAATCTGGAGGAACTTATTTTTCATCGCAAGAAAGTGTTTAATGAACTAGAATCATTACTTCTTCTTAATCAATTACTAGAACTAGTAGCCTACCTTCACGAAAATCATATATATCATTTTGATTTAAGGATTCCAAATTTGTTACTA
Source organism: Lederbergia graminis (assembly GCF_042655485.1). Lineage (NCBI taxonomy): Bacteria > Bacillati > Bacillota > Bacilli > Caryophanales > Bacillaceae > Lederbergia > Lederbergia graminis. The sequence goes on along the minus strand of NZ_JBHSMC010000001.1, from coordinate 337,967 downwards.
AAAAACAATGAAGTATACATAATTGATTTTGGTCTTTCAAGGCTAGTCACCAACGAGGATGATCCTATAGAGGTAAGCAAGATGAAATATCAAGATTATTATGATTTAGGAGAAATATTATTGTTTTTACTTTATACTACATATCCATCTAACCGTAAAAAAGCTCTCCCATGGACAGAAGAGCTTTCATTAAAATTAGAAACTGTTAATTTAATTAAAAGCTTATTTGGTTTGCAGAAACCATATGAAACAATAGCTGATATCTCCATAGATATAAAAAAAGCAATCAATGCGCAAGTAAGGAGTAATTAGCTGCTGCCCCACCCTTTTCGCTTATAATACTTGCTTCCTTTCATTGGTGACCTTTTATACATTCGATCACTACTACTACTTCCTTTGTAGTAATATTTGTGTCTACGATCGCTGCTACTACCGTGACGGTAGTGTGAATATCTTCTATCGCTGCTACTTCCACGCCGATAGTGTTTATGACGGCGCTCACTACTGCCAAGAGATAGCTGTTTCATTTGCTTCATTATTTTCTTAAACATCATTTACCTCGTTTCTTTTTGAGCATTTCGTCATTTTTAGTCTAACATAGTATAAGAATAAACTACAAAAACCTTCAATCAAAAGATTGAAGGTTTTTTATTAGCTGACAACAAGTTGTTTTTCAACAAGTTCAAGCGTTTGCGCTGTAGATTGATGAACTTCACGAAGCAGTTCAGGGTTCTCCATTAAAGATTCTCCATATGACGGAATCATTTCTTTAAGTTTTGACTCCCATTCTATCATATGGTCAGGGAAACATCTTGTAATTACATCCAACATTACATTTACAGCAGTAGAGGCACCTGGAGAAGCACCTAATAATGCAGCAATTGATCCGTCTTCTGAAGTAATTACCTCTGTACCAAATTGGAGAGTTCCCTTACCGCCTTCTTCTGTGTCTTTTATGACTTGTACACGTTGTCCTGCAACAATTAATTCCCAATCTTCACTCTTAGCATTAGGAATAAATTCTCTTAGTTCTTCCATCCGTTGTTCTTTTGAAAGCATCACTTGCTGAATTAAGTATTTTGTAAGTGATAAATTTTTGGCACCAGCCGCTAACATCGTGAACAAATTATTTGGTTTTACAGACGTAATTAAATCAAAGATAGATCCTGTTTTTAAAAACTTTGGTGAAAAACCAGCAAAAGGACCAAACAATAATGACTTTTTATTATCAATGAATCGAGTATCTAGATGTGGAACAGACATCGGTGGTGCACCAACTTTTGCTTTTCCATAGACTTTAGCATGATGCTGTTCTACTATTTTCGGGTTTTTACAAACCATAAATATCCCACTAACAGGGAATCCACCTATCTGTTTACTTTCCTTGATACCTGATTTTTGTAACAAATGGAGACTTCCTCCTCCCCCACCGATAAATACAAACTTAGCACGATGAAGTTCTACAGTACCATTATTAAGATTCTTTACTTTCAATTCCCATGAATTATCATCTGAACGTTTCATATTTTTCACTTGGTGATAATAATTCACTTCCACATCTCTATTCTGTAAATGTTCAAATAACATTCTCGTTAATGCACCGAAGTTAACATCTGTACCTGTATCAATCTTTGTTGCTGCAATTGGTTCATTATTTTCACGGTCTTGCATAATAAGTGGAATCCATTCTTTCAGCTTTTCTGGATCATCAGAAAATTCCATACCAGCAAAAAGCGGATTCATTGATAGCGCTTCAAAACGCTTCCTTAAAAAAGATACATTTTCTTCCCCTTGGACTAAGCTCATATGTGGTAATTGAGTAATAAAATCATGGGGATTTTGTATCAAATTATTTTTGACTAGATATGACCAAAATTGCATCGACACTTGAAATTGTTCATTAATCTTAATTGCTTTACTAACATCAATAGTGCCATCTGCTTTCTCTACTGTATAATTCAATTCACATAATGCAGCATGTCCTGTTCCTGCATTATTCCACTCATTAGAGCTTTCTTCACCAGGTTTTCCTAATTTCTCAAACACTTTAATATTCGCATCAGGCATTAATTCTTTTAGTATCGTCCCTAATGTAGCACTCATAATTCCGGCGCCAATTAAAATGACGTCTGTTTTATTTTCTATGTTGCTCATTTTAACCAACCTTTTCAACAAAATTTTCATAAAATGCAAATGTGTTTCTCAAGACTAGTTTTCTGTTAAATTAAATATATTAGAATATATTTTCTACTACTCTATGATAACATATACTTTAAAAAATGGATGCGCAATCAAGGAAAAAATGTAAAATTTCTTTAAAAAGAAAAATCGCACCAATAGATGCGACTAATCCTTAGTTTGATTTAATAAAATCAATAAATGTATTAATTTTGCTATCGAGGAAATTTAGCGTTGTTTCATCAACAATCTCACCTTTTGCTTCATCGACTTTTTGGTTAACCATATTGATTAATACTTCATTTCCACCAGGAGGTAGAACTCTAGCTTGAATACCAGGTGCTACTAAAATTTCGCGTAAATGAAGTTGGGCACGAATAGTCCCCATTTGTCCAGGTGTTGCCCCAAGTGTCATAACTGGCTTGTTTAAGAAGACTCTTTCTACGCGGGAAGTCCAATCTAGTGCATTCTTTAATACACCTGGAACTGACCAATTATATTCTGGTGTAATAATAATTACTCCATCTGCATTTGCGATTGAATCTTTAAACTCTTTTACGGATTGAGGTGGATTTAACTCCTCATCCTGATCAAAATAAGGAAGTGAACGAATATCAGCAATCTCAATATTCAGTTTTTCCTTATAGCGTTCTACCATCGTTTTAGCAATTTGCATATTATATGAATCTTTTCTTATGCTACCTACAATTGCAACTATTTTCATTATGTATCCCCCCAAAATGTGTAAATGTATTATGTATAGGGAATTTATTCAGTCAAAAAATAAAACCCATATTACTTTATTAATTAATAATTCTACAATTTTTTAGCTTACTATCCAAACTTTGTGCTCAATTATTTATTTTTTTCTGAAATATGCCAACAAACACCAGCAGGATCAATTAAATGGATTTCTCGTTTCCCCCATGGATAATGTGCAGGCTCCTTTACTTTAATAGGATAGTTTTTTGGTATAATATTTTGCTGAATATGTTGCCACCAATAATCTAGATCTGTAACTATTAATTCAACCATGAAATTATTCTGTAGTTCTTGATGATGAAAGTTTTGCAGATAAAATTCTTGTTCCCCCATCTGATAAATTGTTAATCCTGTGTCAGCATAAATTGTCTTAAAGCCTAAATCTGAAAAAAATCGTTGTGCAAGATCATAATCTGAACCTGAAGGTATAAATGGACGTAATTTGACTGACTCCATATTGAATCCTCCTTTATATATATATTTTTGTAAACCGCTTAGGAATTTACTTGGACGAAAAGGCCATCACCATGTAACCACTCAGCAATAAAAACATCCTTATAATTTATTACATTATGTTTCGATAACTCTGCTTTCAACCATGATTCATCATAACCTAATTCCATAATTTCATCCCACAGGACTTCTCCATCGCGAATGATTGTAACTGGTACATAGACGGATTGAGAAGGTAAATTTAGATCCTCCTGTGTAGTTTTTTGATACTTTGTTTTTTTGAGAATACTAAGGGATCCATTTGCTTCCAAATAACAATAGGCTACTTCACGAATAGAAAAAGTTTCACTTTGGCGTAGCAAGCTTTGTAACAAGTTAATATTTATCCTATTCTTCTTTAATGCTTCACGATCAATCACACCATTTTTTATGAGTGCGACTGGTTTCCCTATCACTATACCACGGAATTTTAAAGATTTCTGACTTAATATTTCCACAATGAATAACAATACAGCCCAAAGGACTAATGAATAGATGATATAAAATACCCCGATTTTGTTATCATACAAGGCGTTTCCTAATATTTCACCTAGCACAATAGCAGCTATAAATGTAAAAGGTGAAATTTGGCTAATAATCTTCTTACCAACAAACTTTACAATAAGAAATAAAAATAAAAATCCTACTATCAGTTCAAGAGTTAAATGACCAATTTGCATGAACAATAAACCCCATTCTAACTAGTAATAAAATCAATTTCTATTTTTAGTAAGAATGGGTATTGTTATACACATATGTGTTTTTCGGAAATAGTATTAATATTGGGTACTAAATTATCAGTCACCTACCTATTAGGTCGATTATTAGTATTGTTCTTGGATGCTGCATTAATTTTAGGAACTCGATGTGGAATCTCCATTTTAATTGCTATTTTATGTAATAATTCTATTATTTCAGCCAATCCAATTAATACAATACCAGAAATAAGTCCACTACCTCCCCAGTGTAGGAAAATAATCCAACCACCTTCATAACCATCAATTCCAAGCAGAAAACCAATGATGAAACTTAGAATAATTATTACTTTTCCAAGTGCATTCAAAATACTAGCAATCTTATTAACCAATAGATACTCCCCCTTATGTATTACTATTGATTTCTAGGTGAATGCAATCATCTCCTGTAAAATTATAGACAAAAAAGTTTTTATGAAAATATCTCTACTCCAATAAACCAGATAACTGGTACTAACAATGCTGGTAGCATATTTAGCGATTTACTATCTTTAATGCCTAAAATAGATAAACCGGAGCTCAATATTAAGATTCCACCAACAATAGAAACTTCTGTCATAAGTGCATTGGTTAAAAATGGCTCTACATATTGTGCACATAAATAAATGGCTGTTTGCCATGCAAATAACACAACGGCTGCAAACGCAATTCCGATACCATATGTTGCTGCTAGTGCCATCGATGTTACTAAATCAAGAGTTGCATTTGTAAATAAGTATGTATGATTATGGTGTAAGGCACTTTCAACTGGTCCAAGAATGGATAACGTACCAATACAAAAAAGTAAAATTGCTGTAGAAAGACCTTTACTTAAATCTGATTGGGAAAATCGATTCACAAGCTGATTAAAACGTGCGTCTACATTAATAACTGTACCTACTAATCCACCAATAGCTAAACTAACAATAAATAATACCGGATATGAACTGTTGGGCATATTTTGAACAACTGCATTTATTCCAATTGCCACTGCTGCAAACCCCATTGCTGTAAATAATGCCGACTGGTATTCTTCTTTAATGCCCTTCTTTAAAAAACTCCCTGCAAAACTGCCAACAATTATGGCGATTGTATTTACGATAGTTCCGATCATTTCGACAGACCCCTTCTTATGTATACAAACAATTTTCTAGTTAATATAATTTTATTTCTTTACCATGGTTAATTTATCAGCTTAATAGGAACTGAACTAAAAATTTCCCTTCAATATAAACAATAAAGCTATGTTCTATTTATCTTTCTCCTAGCTTTTATCTGTATTGGAGTAAGTGTTCCTATTAACGCAAAAATACTACTAGCTAATAATATTCCCGTTAACCCATTAAAGGCTACAAATGATAAGATACCAAAAACAACTAAATCAAATGCAGAATCTAGAACTGATAATAAAGATAATGTTGTAGCTCGAATATCGGATGGAATCAGGTCATTTTTTAATTGAGAATAAATAGGTCTCCTAAGTGCCTGTCCTATTCTCAACACAAAAAATGCCCCTAAAACAAGCCAAAGCGAATCACCAAATAATGCAGATAGAAAAAGACCAAACGCCGCAAGAACTCCTGTTACACTCATTAATAGCATTCTTGGAAACTTTGTTGTAAACCAACCAATAGACTGAGAAGTTATAAAACCACAAACTGCAGCGAGTGCATACAACACACCAATCATTACAACAGGTAGTCCAGCATCAGTAAATAGCGGTTGATTAAAAGCTTCATAGACAGAATCAGCTGCAATAAATACAAGTGTGAAGTTAATAAACATTAGTAATAGCGTTGGTGCTCTTCGAATTGCTCTCATTCCAGAAACAACTTGTTTAAACGGATTTTCACGATATGAACCGATGCTACTTGGATTTTTCACAAAGAAAATAAGAAAAAATTCTATTAAATGAAATCCTATTCCAGCAATTAATAAAAATACAAACTGATTTTCTTGTAAATCCTGAGCAAAATATGATCCAAATAATACAGCTAATATCATTGATACAAAGCTTGCAGATTGTATCTTTCCCATCGCACGGTCCATTCTATGTTGGTCATCATCTTCTTTTAATGATTCATAAATTAAAGCTTCATCAGCCCCAGAGAAAAAAGTGACCGACAACCCATTTAAAGCACTATATAAGAAAAACATCCATGGATGATTAGAATAAATCAACAAAACGATACTAGCAATTTTCATAAGAACACCTATGAGGAAAGATGTTTTTGCACCAAACCTATCTGCAACAACTCCTCCAGGGACTTCACCGATTAGTACAGCTCCACTCCAAAATATTTGAAGCAGAAGAATATGGGAAGCTTCTAAACCCCTAGCAAAATAAAAAAGGGTCAGTACAGGCGCAATAAAATTAATGGTACCGAAAAAACGAATCCAAAACATTATTCTAATATTATGTATTGATATTGATTTTGTTTTCATCATTGCTCCTGTTTTATATTATGAGATTGTTAATCTGTTAACTAGTGTACTACAAAATTAGTTGGAATAAAGCGATTATTATTGAAAGCTTACAGGACAGTAAGTGGATTGCATTTTTAATTCTTCATCTAATAGTTCAAACTTGGTGAATATTTATCATAATTTAAAAAAACTAACACGATAAGCTCTCACCTATCATGTTAGTATCTTCTATTATCCCGCTCAATCCCACAAGTAAAAATCGTTTGTATTTGCATATATTTGTACATCGTTGCTGCTTTTCTTCCTTTATCCGTTTGCCGATTAATCTTCGGGTATAAGCAGCTTAAGAATGCTCTGTCACAATAGCAACGCGATCTTCCTGAACTAAGGCATTTATCATGCTTATAACAGCATGCATCGACATCATTTATGGGAGCGCCCGGCCCACTGCATCCCGGTCCACACCATTTATAGCCCGGAAACACACACAATCCTCGTTTTCTTCGTCTTGCGTACATCCGTTCACCACCTTATCTGAATTATTTATATATATGAAATTAAAAGGTATGACGTATGTATTAATATCTAGAAATAAGATTACACATAAAAAGATTTTACAAAAAAGGAAGGTCAGAATCCTCTCCAAATATAGAGTGTCTGACCAAAACTAATTTATATTTTTATTATTGAAATAGTCGATTCATTTACTTGTCTTTCCGCAAGCTTCCAGGTGTCCTGCCTGTATGTTTTTTAAACATTTTTGAAAAGTGTTGTGCATTCGTAAAGCCACAATTTTCCGCGATTTCATCCAGCTTAAGATTACTATGTAGGAGTAATTCCTCCGCATGTTGGATTCGTAATTTTACTAAATATTGATGTGGAGATATTCCAAAGTGTTTACGAAATAGTGTTGAAAAGTTTGATATTGACATTCTCATTCGCTTTGCCATGTCCTCGACTGAAATATCTTCCGATAAATAAAATGTTAAATAAGAAGTTATCCAATTAAAATCCTCAGGCGCTTTGGTGCTTTTTGTAATGAATTCCCCATATTGCTTTAACATCGAAAATATTAATTCACTTACAATAATCTGAGCCTCAATGAATCCTAAAGTATCACCTGCTTGCCATAATTTTATTACCTTTATCAATGAGTCACGGAACCACAGGGGATTTTCTGGTTTAAATTGAATTGGTATTGCTACATCTTCAAAATCATTTAATCTCGGCTGCATTATTCGCTTTCTCAGAGATGTATCCATCTGTCCAACATTTTTTTCCTCCGTAACTTCTACTAACCTATCAGAATGATAAAAAATATCCATATGTACAAAAGGAGTAATTGTTTTTGTAGTTCCCTGCAATGATACTAAGCTATTTGGTTGAACTAAATAAAAGTCCCCCTCCCTTAGAAAATAATCCTTTCCATTAACCGTAAAAATACATTTCCCTTCTTGTATATACACTAGCAAATAATCAAATAATCTTCTTTCATGCATAGACCAAGGATTTCTGATTGCATAATCAGCTTCCCTTATAAAGGGTACAATAGGCGACCGTTTCAGAAATTCATGTAAATCTATATTCATATATATCCCTCAAAAAATCATTTTTGACAATAATTATAACATGAATTGATAATGAAAATGCTTACATTTTCATGTAGGATTATGGAAAAGCAAACACTTCAGGGGTGATATTTATTATGTTAAAAGTGAAAATTGACAATAAAGGGATTCCTCCTTTAGCTGGAATTTGCAATTATGAAAAAGCATTAAATACTGGATTTAGTGTGGATGAAAGTGTTGATTTACTAAAACGTTATAACTATGTAAAAAAGTTCTTGAATCAAATTTTCGCGGCACATTTAGCTAGAACACCAGAGTGGGAAGTTAAATGTGCTTTCAGCTATCATATGTGGCTGGATGCCGAGCATTGTGCAGCTATTCGTAAAAGAGTTTCAGAAATGAGAGAACCACCCCTCCATCTAGATAAAGTAGCTGATCCTAAATTAAAATCATTGCTAGATGAAGCTATCCGATCAGAAGATACGTTAGAATTATTAGTAGCCATTTATCAAGTCATCAAACCTGAGATTATCCGTTCTATAAAAAAGCAACTTGACAAGGCAAATCCTATTGCCGAACAACCCACATGTAGATTGTTAAAGATAATTTTAATGGAAGAAGAGGAAATGGTTGCTTGGGGAAAATCAGCTATATCTGCACTAATACAGAATGAAAAACAAGAGCAAAAAGCTATTACATGGGATAAACACTTAACAGCTTATCTTCAGTTAGCAGGTGGGATATTTGGTGATTTAGAAGAAGAGATACCTTCAATCCCAGAACCTAGAGCAGATGGTAATGACTTTGAAATGGATCCAGTTCCGAGACGAGATGATCGATTCAAGGATAATTTTAATAGTGCAGGCTTAATAGATGAATATTACCAAGATGAAAATAGAAGTTTAGAAGAAAGAACATATGCATTATTATATAAACGCTTGAGAGAAATGGACGTTCCTGAATGGATGGCCCCTATTATTTATAAGACGAAAGATAAACCTTGGGAATATTACGTTGATATGAGCAGGCAGTTATGGGATGAAGCAAGACATGCGATGCTAGGAGAAATTGGCTTATATCAAGGAGGCGTTCCCTTCTATAAATACCCAGTTGACCTTAAGTCTTCCATGTCACTTAATACGAAACTGGAACCTTTGGAAGCACATTTAATACTTTGGGCAATCGAACAAGGATTAATGCCGAGAAAAACAGGAAAACATTGGGAATGGGAAATTGCTACTCAATCTGAGAATAAACTTGCAGTAACATTCCAGGATTATGATTGGGCGGATGAAGTATTACATGCACAAATTGGTAGGAAATGGATTGTTCCAGAATTCGGTGGTTTATCACAAGCTAGAGAAGCTTCAGGTCCTGCATTCAAAAAATGGGGAAATGCAATGGAAGAATATCTTGACTGGTCTAAACAGGAAAATTGGTGGCCGAAATTTATGCAAGATATAGAAAAGAATAAATCTTTAAGACAAAATCTATAAAGGTCTCGAGACAAGTATAAATCGTAGTCAACTGAAATGTTATAAAGAGACGATACCGAATTAGGATATATCGTCTCTTTATTAATTGAACTATTATATTAAACTATGTTATTTACTTGTCTAAGGCCCAAATATCATACTTTTTTATAATGCAGCCGAACTAGTATTAAACCCTTGATTTTGTTTTCGCTTTTTAATAATGACATTTAATTTTTCTGACCCAAATAGCATTGCTGCTACAAACATGACGATAAAGATTGGAAAGATACCTAAAGTAGTATTGGATGCAAGGAATCCAAGTATAGGCGGAATAAAAGTGCTTCCTGTATAAGCAGTAGCCATTTGATAGCCCATTATTGTTTGCGAATGAGTCTTACCGAAACGGGTTGGTGTTTCATGTAACATACAAGGAAAAATTGGTGCTAATCCTAACCCTATTATGATGAATCCAGTAAGTGAGAAAATAGAAGGTAAAGGTAAAACTAAAATAACTGCTCCCAATAATGCGATTAGTTGCCCACCACGAATTAATGTACGATTACTCAACTTAAAGGTAATAAAACCAGTTATAAATCTACCAACAGTTATTCCACCATAGTAATAGGAAACCCAGCCAGCAGCTGTAGCCGCACTTAACCCTTTAACTTCAACCAAGAAACTACTACCCCAAAGTCCCATTGTGGATTCAATACCACAATAAAAAAGGAAGGCTGCTAAAGCTAGTTTTACTCCTTTTATTTTTAATGGCTTTGTATTTTCATTATTTTCTTCATTTGCAATTTCATTTGAATTATCCACAACTTCATTATTTTTTATATTGTTGAGCTTTGTTACTTTATTCCACAATGGTAATGTTAAGAGCAAGACGATTACTAGAGCAAATTGTAGTCCAGCAATCGTTAAATAACCGTCTCTCCATGCATTATCCCCTGCAATAAACTGCGCCATTATAATGGGGCCGAGTGTGGCACCAACACCCCAAAAACAATGCAACCAACTCATATGATGAGCTTTGTAATGAATAGCAACATAATCGTTTAAACCTGCATCCACTGCTCCTGCACCTAATCCTAGTGGAATTGCAAATACCATTAGCCAAATGACAGAAGGTGAAAAATGAAATCCTAATAATGCTACTGCTGTCATTAACACACTTACAAATGTAACTCTTCCAGTTCCAAAGCGTTTGAGAAGCCTTCCACTAGCTAAACTTGAAATAATGGTACCACTGGCAACAACCATAAAAAGTAATCCCGCTGTTTCCAGTTTCGCACCTAAATCTATTTGCATAGCTGGCCAAGCTGCACCTAACATCGGATCAGGTAAACCTAAGCTAATAAATGCTAAATAAATGATAAGTAATAGTAATGTTGTCATTAGTAATCCTCACTAGTTCTAGATTTTCTATGTTAATCAATTGCTTGACTCCTCAAAAGATGAAGTGCTAGATTTTGTAATCCGTATAAATAGTCATTTTTCCAGTTACTTGTTGTTAGTTCTGGAAGGTGTTCTACCGGGATATAAATTGCACTCTGATTCGCAATTTTGTATAGTATTTCTTTTTCCACTTCATCAGTGGAAAATATAATTGTATGTGGATTAATGATTGCAGTAAATGTAGCTATTAATCTACTTATTGCATCTATTTCATGATCCTCTTGGATAGTAATTTTTTTACTACCTAACGCCTGCTCAAAGTTTTTATGATTGTATTGGGGTATAAATGAAACTTCACCTGAGAAGAATGTACTTCCTCGAATTACTTCTCCATTAATTAAGATTCCTGCTCCTGGGCCGTTTTGTCCTGAATACAAGTATACAAGAGATTTACCTGCATTTAATTCACTATTAGCGTGATATCCAATTACGGCAGCATTCATATCATTTTCAATTACCACTGGGATAGAAAAATGATTTTCATAATACTTTTTTAGATCTAAATGTTGAAATTCATCATATCCAGGTATATAAAAGACTTTTCCATTTTCTACTGATCCTGGAACACCTATAGCAATCGTTTTTATTTTAGGATATTTTTTTATCATATTTTCAATATTCATTGTTAATACTTTTAATCCATTATGAGTTAATACACTACATATCTCCCCTGTTTCTCTTACCTCACCAATCGAATTAAATATTGAATAATTAGTTTCAGTTTTTTCCAAGAATATAGCTAAACCCAATGAATATTCGGGATTATAACGATAGCGTTTTGCTCTTCTTCCTCCACTAGACTCATCTAATCCGAGTGAAATAATTTCTCCTTTTTTCTCCATTAGGGTTAGGAATTTACTAATGGTAGGGAAGCTAATATCTAATGATTCATTTAACTCTACCTTCGTCGCGCTTCCGAGCTCGATTAAAGTGGTACGAATTTGTTCAAGAATGACGTTTTTTCTATTATGAAGATTCGTTTGCATATTCAATCACCTATAGTAAAGCATGATAAAAGTTGATAAAAAAGTTGTAATCCAAAACTTATTTAACTACTTTAATAAGTAGCTACTAAATCATAACATATTTCATGAAATAAATTGATGTAAGAAATTAATCTGTTTTTTATAAGTTGAATTAATTCACTTATCATTCTATTAATATATTTATATTATCTAGGGAGGCTCTAGCATAAATAACATCTTAGAAAAAATCAATGAACAAGGTAAATTTATAAAAACAAGTATTTACATTATTGTCGGTTTTTCCAATGTATTAGTCGGCTATGTAATTGGCCACCTTGTTGGAAAATTCATATTCTAAATATAAAAAGCATTTGATGGATATGAATTCACCAAATGCCATTTTCGTTTTAAGTAGCTCCCTTTTGCTCCTGCATATGATTTGTCCATACAATTGCAGTCATGAAAATAAGTTCTAGCCCATTCATCCAAACAGGATTCTTACTTATAAAATTCATCATGCTCCCAATCCCTAATAGAATTGTTGCTATAAATAACCACGGCCACTTTTGTTTCACCCAAATGATTAAACCAGTAAGTAATATGATAACAGAAACGGTTATCACCATAATTGGAGTGGAATGCCCAGTGTGTTCATATGTTAATATTCCATATTGCAAATGAACATTTAACGCTAAATTACTTGTTACAGTAACAACCTCAATAAGAATTAAGGCAATAACCAACAAATAACAAACTACACTCACCCACCTTGCTTTTGCCCACTGCAAATTTGCATATCTTAAAGTAAATAATCCAAAGAAGACCAGTAGTGGTGTCACTAATGCATGGAGCCAATAACGTACCTTAGTTAATGCCTCTAGGACATTCCCCTCACCTATCCATATACCTGAAGCAATGACAGCATTTTCATAAATTAGTGAGATTATGACAAGAATGATTACATTACTTAAGTTAATTCTTCTAAATTTAAAAGCGATACGTATACTCCAAAAAAGTAGAAATATATAAATTAAAACATAGGAAAAGTATAGAATTCCAGTCATTTATGCATGCTCCTTCCTTCTATAATTTTTTCCTATGTTTATTTTTTCATACTATAATGTAATGTTAATACAAGCGACTTCTTATCCACTTTATAATAATTTACACCGTTTTCTTAATTCCTCCATAAACTCCTGCTTGTTTTCTGGCGAGATAATAATGCTTCCCATTAATCCTGTTTTATATTGGATTTCCAGTGCATCTTTTGATGATAAAACGCGATATCCTATAAGCATGTTATTTGACTCAAACATACGTGTAATCTGATCATATGGAATCTTGCTGCGAAATGGACCACCACGGACGTATAGATAATCTTCCAATAGTACGTATTCAATATCCATCCAAATCCAAATCATAAAACCTGTACATAAAATAAATAATCCTACCAAAATAATAACTGCTAACCACTCAGGCTCTGCTTCATAATAGATTGCAAAATAAGAAGGCACTAAACAAGCTAAAGCAATGACAGAAATTGATACTATCATCATTGCAGCAAAGGCCATATCCCTTTTTGCTTTAAATCTCATTATTATTTCACTTCCTATTTTCTATCCTATTTATCGTACGTATATCTAATTAAATAGTTTCAATAACAATTGTTTAATATGAATGTAACATAACTGTAATACTATTCTATTTTTTCAGTTCATAGAAATAGTCTTAAATAAGAGCTTCGTATTTAGAACTCTATCTACTAGGAGGACTATTTTTCATGAAAAAACTATTATTCGTACTAACGTTTATAGCAACTTTTTTCTTTGCTGCCCCTGCTTTTGCTTATACAGTACAAAAAGGTGATACAATGACGAGCATTGCTGATAAACACGGAATGACTCTTGATGAAATAGCGGCAGCCAATCCGCAAATTGATAATCTTGATCTTATCCTTGTTGGACAAGAAGTTCATATAAATGAAAAAGAAGTAAAAGAAAAAGCTGATAATAAAATAGTAAAAAAAGAGAAGCCTAGAGCTAGTCTTAAACAATATAGGTTGCTTAGTCTATTTAATAGTACCAGTAAACCATTAAAAATAAATCTAACTACACAGGTTAGTAGTGCGACTAGTGATGTAAATGATAATGCTACTAGTAGTAATAACGAGGAAGTAATGGTTGCAAATAATATAAATACAAATGAAGTAGATCCTGCCAGTGAGAACGTGGTCGAATCATCAACGGAAGATGATTCATTAACAATCGCTGATTTTACTGATGCTGAAATTGATTTATTAGCAAGAATCGTAAGAGCTGAAGCACAAGGTGAACCGTTTGAAGGCAAAGTTGCTGTTGCTGCTGTTGTATTAAATCGCTTAGAAAGTCCTCAGTATCCTGATACATTGAGAGAAGTAATTTATCAGAAAAATCAATTCCAGCCTGTTCGAAATGGACAAGTTAATAAACCAGCTGATGAAGCATCATTTGAAGCTGTATATGCTGCTCTTTCAGATATGAGAGATATCGCTAAAGACTCGTTATTCTTTTACAATCCCAAAATAGCAAAAAGTCGCTGGTTAGATACAAGACAAACTACACTTGTAATTGGTCAACACGTGTTTAAAAAATAATATTAAATACTTTAGGGCTGTGAAATCATCAAGTTGATTTTACAGCCCTTTTTTTATAATAGCTCTGTTAAACTCTGTTGTTGATCTTCGCTCCTGTACACTCGCTTTCCGCGGGCACGGCCTCAGCTAACTTGGCAAAGAAAACCGCTTTGCCAAGTGGATCTTCGGCTCGTGCTGTTCCCGCAGGAGTCTCGTGTACATCCGCTACAATCAACTAAGTTGTTAACAACAATGAACTTTAACAGAGCCTTTATAATAAATGATTCAAGTGAAAAAGGGTGATCATGATGAATTACTTTCTAAGTTATGCACTATCTATTATTCTTACTTCTCTCTCTTACTTTATAGGTACTCACATATTAAAAAAAGGCATTGAATCGTGGCAAGCTTTAATCATCGGATTTACAGTTGTATCATTGGGGGCACTTACCGAGTATTTAGGAGCACCAATTTGGTTAATTGTCCTAATCCCATTCCCCGTTGGAATGCTATTATTATTTCTATTCTTGCAACAACCATTACAAATTTGGTTTATTGCCTACATAACTGTATTAGCACTATACACAATTATTCATATTCCCATGAGTTATTTTTTTCATTTTCATTCTTTAATACCTGCTTGGAAATTATCGTGAATTTAATCTATCACTTTCCATTCTTGTGTGTTGCTTGATGTAAGCATTCATCGTTAAAAACACTCTCATTTACCGTTGGGCTCTTCCCTTCACATCCATGAAGAGGAAGACCTCATTCGGATGTATGGTAAATTGTTAATAGTATTAGCCAATTTTTAGCTTAAGACCACTACTATCTTCCCAATACTCCAAGTCATTAATAAAAGTGATGTCGTCTCCCAAATGTATTATCAACTTAATGAACCAAGCACTTCCAAATTGTACCCAACGTATACTAAATAAACACCACTTAACTGGTCATATTGAGTAGAGTAATACCAAAGACTACTAAAAAGAACGAACCAAAAATACATAATACTTTCTTCCTCTCACTATATTCCTATAAAAATGCAAATCAAAACCAGATGTTAACTAATCAATTAATCTTGTAATAAATGAAAAGTTTTTGTAAAATAACTTTGGTCTATTAAAAATTACATTATTGAAAGGAATGTACATACTTTGAAAAATTGCTACTCATGTGGGAATGCTATTGGCGATTCCAAATTTTGTAGCCATTGTGGGGCATCACAAGAATGTTCTTCATGTGGCACAGAGATTACCTCTCCATCCAAATTTTGCTCTAAATGTGGAGCAAGTATGGGTCAAACAGTTAACACACAAGCAACAACTATAACTCCGTCTACATCTCCCAAAAAATCATTTGATTTCAAAAAAATCCCGTGGTTTGTTTGGGCAATTGCAGCTGCAGTCATTCTTTTACTAATTTTCAATCCTTTTAAAGGTCCAAACACACCTAAAGAAGTAGTAACAGAATTTATGGAAGCTTTCGAAGATTTAGATGAAAAGAGAATTAAAAAACTAATTCATCCTGATGAAAGAGATATCGTTGACTTTTCTGGTGTTCCTAAAGATGTAAAGGTGAAAATCATTGAATTTGAAGAAGTGACAATTGAAGGCGATGAAGCGTATGTCGTTGTAATTGCTGAAATGTCATCTAAAAAACTTGGCTTATCTGAAGAAGATGACTTTGAATTTGAACTTGAAAAGGTTAAAGGAAAATGGCTTATCGTTGACGGTCTATAATAGATCCAAACTAGGGAAGTACTCAGAGTACTTCCCTGTTTTTTATTTTCTTTAAGTTTTACTTCTTCCTCTTACCTTTAACATTTACAAACCATTAGTTGATTTCCATCCGGATCTTCAAAGTTAAAGTAATGATCATGCTGGATTTCAGTAAGCAGTTTTACCTGTTTGTTTTTCAAATAATCATATGATTCTCTAATATTATTGGTATTAAAATGAAATGCTGGAGTCCTGAAAATATTTTCTTCTGAGTAAATTTTACTATCTAATACAACATCAGTACCTATTGTCTGTAATATATATAAATGATTGAATAATATTTCCCCCTCTGCTGGAACACCTAAAATATCACAATACCAATCTCTTGCCTTCTCAATATTACGTACAGGAATAAAAATGGCGCCTACTTCATTTATCAACGGACTTTTCATCCTACACTTCCTTTCATCTTAATATATATTAAAAATTATGTAAAATCTCCTATTTCATTTGGAGCATTTTAATTGTCCAATATTCAAAATTATTATAGCATTATAACCGGAAAGAATATTGTCGAAAAATGGGGGTATAGTTTTGAAAAAGTTTTTTAGTATTTTAGTATTATTTGCACTGATGTTATTCGGATGCTCTAGTGATGCGTCGAATGACTCTAAAGGTAAAGATAATACCGAGGTACAAGAAAAAGAAAATGAAGTAGCACAAGAGAAAAACACGTTTATTGATGGACAAGAAGGTCAACAAACACAAGAAATTAAAATAGGTGAATCTGCATACTTTTTATATCCTGAGTCTAAGGTAACAAAAGAAAGAAAAGTAGAATTCATCATTCATGGCATTGATTATATTAAAGAACATGGTGCTATGAGGATAGAAGATAATGAAAAATATGATTATTTGATAGTGGATTTAGAAGTAAAAAATGCTGGAGAAAATAATGTTGGTACAATAATATATCCAAATATCCATTATTATAACGTATCCGGCCAAGAACGTAATATAAAAACAATAGATTATCCAAGAAGTAAATATTATTTTAAACAAGTTGATTTAATACCGGGTGGAAATACAAGGGGCTTAGCTGTCTTTAGGCTTCCTGAAGGGGAAGAAATCGCAGGTATCGTCATTGATACATGGATGGGTACAAGCTATTATTCCGATCGCCCATTTAGTTTGGATATGTCGAATGTAGATAAAGTTGCAACAGAATCTGCAACTCACTCACCTGAAGAATTAGAGTTAGTTAGAGAAGAATTTATTAAAGACAGATTTGGAGATTACGATGGAACAGAAGTTAAAGGTAATAGATTGCCTTTATCTAGACATGATTTAGTAAATTATAACCTAACTTTTGAACCAGAAGATACTGATTATGATGCTATATACTATTCTGAATTCAAACGCGATGAAAACAATCGAATAATCGGTGTACAACTAACAAAACAATAAAAAATATGTCCTTGTTCTCAACATTGAGAATAAGGACATTTTACTGTATTAACATAGGAAAATTTACCTATTATTTAATTGTCAAAATTTCAAAACTATTATACTATTATAAAGAATGGTATATATTGTCGAATATTGGAGGTATAGAATTGAAAAAGGTTTTTGGTATTTTAGTATTATTTAGCATGGTATTATTTGGTTGTTCTGATGAAGCATCTAATAGTAAAAAAGATGGAGAAAAAGAGCAAGAACTAGAAAAAGAAGTAGTACAAGAAAAAAATACATTTATTAGTGGAAAAGAAGGTCAATCAACTCAAGAAATTAAAGTTGGAGAATCTGCTTTCTTTATCTTCCCTAAAACAGACTTTACTGAAGAAAGAAAAGTAGAGTTTATTGTTCACGGTATTGATTATGTTGATGGTGAAAAAAATGTTGATTATTCACTTTTATCTACACATGATTATTTAATTTTAGACTTCGAAGTTAAAAATATTGGAGAAGATAAGATTACATCAAATGATTACCCAAGATTAGTCTTACATAATAGTTCTGGTCAAGAAGTCAATACAGATATAAGAAGAAATAAAAATAGTGATTACTACTTTACAATGCCCGATTTAATTCCTGGTGGACATAGTCGAGGATTAGCTATTTACGAATTAAAAGACGGAGAAGAAATTGCTGAAATACTTTTTAGAACTACAGGAAGGTTTGTTGATTTTGATTTGAATATTCCATTTAAGTTAGATATATCCAACCTAAATGCTTTAGCTAGTGAAGAAATTACAAATTTATATGAACAACTAGAATTATTAAGAGAAGAACATTTAACAAGTCGATTTAGTAACTTGGATGGAGAAGAAATTTCAGGTAGTGTTATTTCCATTCAGAAATCATCATTAGAAAATTACAATCTTATTATGGAACCGGCTGATATCAAAGTTGGAAGTTTGAACCGGGATAAATACTTCGCTGAATTCATCCGTGATGAAAATAACCGCATTATCGGTGTGCGATTTACAAAACAATAATTAAAAAGGTGCTTCCTCAGTTTTAGAGGAAGCACCTTTTTTAGTTCGGGACATTGTTGCTGACCCCATGTCCCTATTTCTGAAGTAATTTATATACTTGTTCTACGTCTTTGTCGCCTCTTCCAGATAGGTTAACAATAATCGAGTCTTCTGGACCATATTCTTTTGCTAGTTTCATCGCATGTGCAACAGCATGGGAACTTTCTAGTGCTGGGATAATCCCTTCTACTTTGGATAATGTTTGGAAGGCTTCGAGGGCCTCTTCTCCAGTTACTGTGACATATTCAGCACGGTTAGTTGTTTTCAAATAACTATGTTCTGGTCCGATGCCTGGATAGTCAAGTCCTGCAGCTATTGAATAAGTAGGTTGTGGATCTCCATTTTCATCTAAAAGTGTTAAACATTTAAAACCATGAATAACAGCTGGAACTCCCTTTGTTAACGTAGGTGCTTCAGCAGGTTCTGCTCCTACTAATCTCACAGATGGCTCATCGATATAGTGTGCGAATGCTCCAATTGCATTACTTCCCCCACCTGCACAAGCTACAACTGCCTTCGGTAATTTCCCTTCTTTTTCAAGGATTTGTCTCTTCGATTCTTCACTTATAATCGATTGAAAATGTTTTACCATTGTTGGGAATGGATGTGGTCCAACTGCTGATCCAAGTAAATAAAAAGTATTCTTGTAATTTTCTACTAAATCATTTAATGCTGCATCAACAGCATCCTTTAATCTTCCTTGACCTTTATCCACTGCTACAACTTTAGCACCAAGTAATTCCATACGGAACACATTCAATGCTTGTCTTTCTGTATCTAATTTCCCCATATAAATAATACATTCCATACCACCAACAATTGCACAAGCGGTAGCTGTCGCAACTCCATGTTGACCCGCTCCGGTTTCAGCAATGATACGAGTTGCTCCCATACGTTTTGCCAATAAAATTTGTCCAATTGCATTATTAATTTTATGAGCACCAGTATGGTTTAAATCCTCTCGCTTTAAATAAATCTTCGCGCCTCCTACTAATTTTGTTAAGTTTTCTGCAAAAGTTAGTGGGTTTTCTCTTCCAATATGATCTTTCATATAATAATCTAATTCCGCTTTAAAATCGGGATCATCTTTATACTTTTCAAAATTCTCATCTAAATACTCTAAAACTGTTTGTAAGTCAGGAGGAACAAAACTTCCACCAAATTCTCCAAAATAGCCTTTTTTAATAGCCTCAACCATATGAAACTCTCCTCTACTTTAAAGATATTAAATTTTTTGTATATTTAATTGATTCCTATTATAGCATTAGTTCTAACAATTAGAGAAGAAGTTTTATAAAAAACGCGGCTAAAGATAATTCACTTTACTTTTTCTTAATACTTTTTAATTTATCGATTATTAACGTGATAAAAGGTATGAATATCCCCATTACTAAGGCATATGCATCCCAGTAAGTATCGTCCCAATAATTCATATATGATACATTTGGATATACGACTGTTGAATATAGCACTATTAAAATGCCTAATGGGATAACGAGGAATCGATAATCTCGAACCTTTAATAGTTGCGCTACTCCAACGACAAAAGCGTAAAAGTAAAGTGCAGTTTTGAAGAAAATGGAAACCACCCATATACCTGCCATTACAGATTCCAAACGTTCAATTATTTCATAAAGGCTTACTGTTTTCGCAAGTATATAGCTCGGGAACATTTGACGCGCTGTCGTCGGTGCTCCCAATACTAATAAACATAACAACACGATAACAGATACGATACCTGCACCAATTAACGCACCAATGATAAAGTTCCATTTCCCTTTCGTCGGCCGATTAATATTTTTAGGAATAAACATTAAAAAAATAACTAACGGGAATGCAGATGTAGCAACAAAATCGATTACTGACGATATGTGATCACTAACTTTAGCTTCATATAATGGACTAAGTCTTTCAAATTGTAATTCAGGTAACAAAAAAATGGTTAAAGTCAAAAACAGGAGGAGAAACCAAGGAAATAGCAGTTCCCCTGTACGTGCTAATACTTCTATCCCCGCTCGGACAACCATAATAACCATGATAGCTAACATCAAATTTAGTATTTCAATAGGTGTATTAGTAAGTATTTGTGTTGTCGTAAAATTACCAAAATAAAAAAGTAGTGTTGTGGAACCTATAAAAGAAAAAAACACATACGTAAAAGCAATAATCTTACCAAGGATTTTCCCATATACTCGCTGTAAATATTCTATGTATGTCTCTCTACCCATTGCTTTCCCGCAAACATAGAAAAAATATGCACATACACAACAAACCAAAACAGCAATTAAGGCACTTAACCAGGCATCTTGATTTGACTTGCCAGTCATGGATGCAGGGATAACGAGTAACGTAGAGCCTGATGTAAAGAAGGCTGCAAGAATGGTGATTTGTAACGGACTGATCCTTACTTTCTCCTCCATTGGATGGCCTCCTTTTTAAATCAATATTTTACTGATTGGTTTCATCAAGAATGCGATGAGCTCTAACGGATTGGGGAGTGCTCCACCATTCAATTTGTATGCCGATAATGCAGTAATCACTAGCATACATATCGAAAAAATAACAATTTCACGAAGCCTCCTTTCATGAACCAAAGGACGAAGATGAAAGAATGATATAACAGCAAAAGCAAAAATCAAACCTACCGTTTTTAACATTCATTCACTCCTCTCCTAATTCATTATGGAATGGATTATTGATCGTTCCTTCCCGACGTATATGAATATCTACATCAATGTTTACAGTTATTTCGGGAAAAGTATCTGACCATTTATCTTTTAATTTTGCCCATGCTTTCGGATCATTCTTATGAATCGCTTTTCCAAAACCAAATATATCGGACTTAAAGTCTTTTTGCGCTTTATGGACCGTTTTTGTAATGATATCTTTCACATCTTTATTGGACTGTTTCTCTAATTGAGCAATAACTGATGGACTTGATAAATCTATCTTTGTATTCACTTCTGCAACATTCGCTTCACCACTAATCTTTACGGTAATACTCGGGACTCCATGATTCATGTTAGGTATGATTTCAGCTTTACTTTTTATTAATTCAATTCCAATAAAATCATCATTTTGTTTGAATACAATTGCTGTACTCTCCACATTATCTTTCACATAATTAAGTCCTTTACTTTCTTCCTCTGTTAACCAACCTACTAATTTATTTTTTTTAAATACTCCCGTTCCATTAAAACTAATAATTGAATTTGGAATGACATTTGGTATATCTTCCTTTCCTTTTACTGCCTTTGGGTCCCCTTCTACTTTTATACCAGTTAAAGTTGGCTGAATCCCATCACTTACAATCTCATCCATTAAATCGTGTAATTGTTTTTTTCCAGTAGCAGCCCATGAGTCTGCAGATGCTTCTAAAGCATTAAACATTTTATTAGCTGGTATTTTACTAATACTCGTCAACATACCAAGTATATCTTTGGCTGTATGCTCTCTTGCGATTACAACGTAAAAATCCGTTCTAACCTCGGGATCTCTGGACAACACATCCAAAACGTCATAGATCCCCTCTTTAGCAACTTTTTCACCTACCACAATAATCCGTAAGTGTGACATATAAATTTTGGATGGGGTTTTTGTTGTTAATTTCCTTAATGCTTCAAAAAGTATATCCCCTGTTGCACTGTATGTCGTAACTGGAGTATCGTAGCCTGATCCACCTCCAGTGTTAGCTGCATTTTCGGAAGGATTTAATACTTGGACGGAAATTTCAAACTCTCCTTTTTCATTTTTATCAATTCCGAGTGCAACTGCAATCGAAAGATCCGTGACTTCTAATCTGTCCCAACACCCTGATAAAAGTGGAAGTAAAATGGAAAATAATAAAATATACGTTACTTTTTTTCGCATACATCAACTTCCTATTTGTGTGATTTCGGTTTATTATTTTGTTTGTTATTCTCTCTAACTGTATTTTTCTGACTAATCAATCGCGGGCGAGAAAACATTCCCCACCATGGAACCCGAAACATTACATCCTTTTGATCATCTAAATTAAAAGGAGCCACTGTTGAAGTATAGGGAACACCAAAAGATCTCAGTGTGCATAAATGAATACACATTAAAATAATCCCGAACATAATGCCAATTAAGCCAAAAACAGCTGCCAATGACATCATGCCAAATCGTAACATTCGAACTGTTGTGGCTAAATTAATTGCTGGAAAACAAAAGTTTGCAATTGCTGTAAGTGATACAACTATCACCATTGCCGGAGAGACCAACCCTGCCTGTACGGCGGCTTGTCCTAAAACTAATGCTCCAACAATACTCATTGCCTGACCGACCGCTCTAGGCATTCGAACTCCTGCTTCTCGTAAAATTTCAAATGCTAATTCCATCAATAAAGCTTCTAGGAATGCTGGGAATGGAACTCCTTCACGTTGAGCGGCTATTCCAACCAACAAGGTAGTTGGCAACATTTCTTGGTGAAACGTTAAAACTGCAATATATAAGGACGGTGCGATAAGCGCGATGAAAAAACATAAAAAACGCAGCATGCGTAATAAAGTGGCTATATCAGCACGTTGGTAGTAATCTTCACTTGCTTGAAAAAACTCTACAATGAGACTCGGAACTACTAGTACAAATGGAGAACCATCCACAAGAATTGCAACACGACCTTCTAATAGTTTTCCAGCAACAGCATCGGGACGTTCCGTACTAAAAATTGTTGGAAATGGTGTTTTCGCTTCATCTTGAATAAGTTCTTCAATGTAGCCACTCTCTAAAATTGCATCTATGTCAATTCTGTTTAACCTGTCATGAACTTCCTTAATAACACCGTCATTCGCAAGTCCATTAATATAAGCAACTACTACTTTTGTTTTCGTAATCTTGCCAATCTCTTTCGATTCCATCCATAGATCAGAACTTCTAATTCTTTTTCTCAATAATGATGTATTTATACTTAACGTTTCTGTAAAACCATCACGCGGTCCTTTAATAAGAGTTGCAGATTGCGGTTCTTCAATACTACGTTTTTCTTGTCCAGGAATATTAACTGTAATGGCTTTCGTTAAGTTATTTACTAACAAGGCGGCTTGACCAGATAATATATTAGTTAATAGTGATGGAATATTATCGATTTCTTCTATGCTACCAACAGTAATTGCTTTATGCTTTAAAGTATTTATGAGTGAGGTATTTTCTTTGGAAGATACTGCTTTCAGATCATCGACATCCAGTTTATGAAGTAAAGAATCTATCATATCTTGTAAAGATGATGATTCAACTAGACCTTCCGTATATGCTATTGCAACATCCACTTTATTTTTTGTACCTATTTGGAGATTGCGAATAACTAAGTCAGAACTATTTCCTAACATGGAACGGATCGTATCAATCGTTTCATTTAAAGAAGATGGTAACTTTTTTTGATTTTCAGTTAAATTTACTTCTTCTATGTATGGTTGATGTTTCTTTCGAAAAAAAGTCTTTCTTCTTAAAGACATGAAACAAATCACCTCCCTCCTATTGTTAACAACCGTTAGCATAATATGTAAAATAATATAAAATGAGGGTGACGAGTAAACCTTGATTCTTTAGCTTCATATTCGTTCCTATTCCGAAATTTGTGTAAGATGTCTAGTGCTTTGTTTCATTCATTGATATGAGAAAAACCCCCCGTGAATCTTCCATCACGGGAGGTATACCTTACAAGGAATTTATAGGAGTTATTTATTGGGGCAGAACACTATTGTCGAAGCCCAACATGGTACTCCATAGAATTAACTATTATTATTAAAACAATGGAAATGGATTAAAGAACAGAAAAAAATTCCGCGAAGGAAGTTCACAGAATTTAATTAATCAATCCTATTTAAGATTCTCAGTGAAAATATGGTGATCACTCTTTTCTCCGCCGTCTTCTCCTACACAATTAGTCACCATGAACCTGCGAAACTGTCCATGAATATCATATTGATAGTCTACGTCTTTTCCGCAATAATATACGTATATACTCCGGTCTACCTCTGTACTCAAATGATCCCTCGTATTATCGTATACGTACGTTATTTCATCTTCCCCGTCATAAAAAAGACTTCTTATAGCTGGACCACTATCGATGCCAGGACTAATCGCGATAATTGAATCTTTTATCCCTTCGGACACATGGTGGAAAAACATGTTTATTGCTTTTGTGCCAATTTTTGTCTCGTCTCTTACGACCATCTCATTGAGCCATAATAATTCATCCTCAGCTACTTTTAAGCTCTCTTTTACTTTTTTAAGTTCAACTGACTCTCTGCCGACCAATACATCTAGTAGATCTTTTGACTCTTTCTTGTTTAAAGAAACGTAGCTATTATCCCTATCTAATACAAGTTCTACTGTATCTTGTTCAAGGTTTAACCATAGAGAATAGTATGGAGCTTTAGTTTCAATATTAGCCTCATGATATTGGAAGGAAAACCGATAATCTGCGGGTCGTTCCATGTTCTCCACTACTACGTCCCAGTTCAATTCTGAAACTATCTCATTTATTTTCCGTACTTGCTCCAGGTCCTTTATTTCTCGAAACTCTTCATATTCTTCTTCCAGTCCTGTAAGCTGTTGAACAGCAATATACTGTTCTTCATTTGAGCATCCCCATAAAAAAAGAATTAGAATTCCAATCATTGCAACTACGAATGAAACACGTTCCAACAAATCTCCCCCTTTGTCACTACACGTCTATTACAAGCTCTTTAAAATATATGTTTCTTTTTGTTTCATAGCATCCCCATTCACACCTCGATCTTCTTTTTATTCATTGTACCGCGAAAAACATTAATATACAGTAAAAGGTATATAAAAAAACAAAATTTTCAAAAAAATAGTGTAAAAACAAAAAAAGAGGTCAGTATAGACCTCTCAATAAAAGAATGTACAACGTTATCCTATAGCGCCTATATATTATGCTATTATCCTGTCTTCACATTAGTTAAGGTTTACCAAACCATTTCTTTTCTATTTCTGTTACCTTTTCAGGTTTACCATAATAATATCCTTGTCCAATAACATTGAAATCTCGTAACAACTTAATTTGCTCACTTGTTTCAATACCTTCCATAATTACTTTAGTATTATCCAGACAAGTGCCAACATTTATTATCGCTGTGAGTATCGACATGTTTCGATTACTTTTTAATGCATCATCGATAATCGATTTGTCTATTTTTAATGTATCAATTTCTATTCTCTTCAAAATATTTAAAGAAGAATAACCTGCACCAAAATCGTCTATCGCAATACGGACTCCTAGTTTTTTTAATTGTTCAATAATGCCCATTGCAGATTTAATATCTAGCATCATTGTTTCCGTTATTTCTATTTCAAGATTACAAGTATTTATTTGTAAGCTACTCAATACATTTTTCACTTTTTCAAAAAAGTATGGATCTGTAAATTGACGTGCTGATACATTAAAAGCGAGTTTTATATTCGTAATCCCTGCTTCTTCCCAATCCTTTAGTTGTTTGCAAGCTTTTTTTAATACCCATTCCCCAATTCCAATAATGGCGCCACTTTCTTCTGCAATTGGGATAAATTCGCTTGGTGAAATATTTCCAAAGGATGGAAACCATCGTAATAATGCTTCTACTCCAACCAACTTTCCACTTTTAATCTCTATTTGTGGCTGATAGTAAAGCTGTAATTCCTGTCTTTCAATTGCCTTCCATAATCCATTTTCAATTTGTTGTTTTCGTTTTAAAATACAATCTAAGTCTTCCGTGAAAAATTGATATGTGTTCTTTCCCTTCTTTTTAGCTTCATACATCGCAATATCAGAATGGCGAATTAACGTTTCTCCATCCGGTGTAAACTTAGAAAGTATACTAATACCGATACTTAGCGTAATAATTAAATCATTTGTTCCTATATGAACAGGCTTAACCATTACATTAAGTAACTTCTTCGCAACAGAGGCAACTTCTTTTTTGGATTGATTTTCTAAAACAATAAAAAACTCGTCTCCACCTATTCTGACAAGGATATCTTTTGGGGTTAAGCATGACTTCATTCGGTTAGCGACGATTTTCAAAAATTCATCCCCAGCCTTATGCCCCAAAGTATCATTTACTGTCTTAAAATTATCAAAATCTATCATTAAAACTGCTACGGAAGATTGATCTGCGTACGCTCGTTCTACTACTTTCGTTAAATGTTCATGAAACCAGTGCCGATTGGGAAGTCCGGTAAGTTGATCCGTATATGCTAAGATTTTCATTTGCTCTTGAAGTCGCTTCGTCTCTGTAATATCTCTTAAAATAATTTGAAAAGCAATCTTATTATCATATACTACTTTTATGACATTTCCTTCTACCTCGACTATATCTCCAACCGAACTAATCATCCTAAGCTCTAAAGGTTTTAAGTTCATTCCAGCTCGAACTTTTACTAAATAGCTGGATGCCTTCTCCCAATCTTGATGATGAATAAAATCCAAAATAGGTTTCCCAATAATCTCTTCTTTCTTGCTCACTTTTACTAGATCTAAACAAACTTCATTAATGAATATAATCGCTTTCCCATCATACACGATAATAGGAGCAGGAGATTGTTCTACTAATAATCGATAACGGATTTCACTCAGTCTTATTTTCTCTAATAGTTGTCTCTCTGCATATATCTTGCGGTTATCAAGTATGGCTAAACATAAAGCAAAACACATAATCAAAATGGTGATAATAGAAATAATGATTGCAAGTGTATATGTATTTATACTATCCGTAATGGAAACATGTCTATGAGGCAAATACTTTACCGCTTTCATTCCGGCATAGTGCATGAGGCAGATTGTGATTCCCATTACAACAGAACTATATATATTTTGAATTCTAACAGGGGTTAATTCATTCCTAATTTTAGTAAAGGTTTGTACTCCAACCAAAGTAAAAAATACTGCTAAAATAATCGATAGTATAAACGGAATTGAAAAAAACTGTATTTGCAAAGGTGCACGAATCGCAAGTAAACCACTATAGTGCGTAATAGTCATCCCTAGGCAAATATTAAATCCGCATATATATTTATTGCGGTTATGGAGGGAATGACAATATAACAAGAAAAACATGGAATAGGTTGATATACACGCAAAAATAATCATTAAAATTAAAAGATACGGATTGTAAACAATATTATAGGATGAATAACGAGCAACTACTCCAACAAAATGTGTAGAAAATATCCCTAACCCCATAATAATCGAAGCATATATAATCCAGGTTTTCTTCCGCTTATTATTATCAGCAATTCGTTCTGCCATTGTTAAGGAAGTATAAGTTGAAAAAACTGCTATAATAACAGACAGCATAATTAATAATGGACTTTGTTGCACAATGGTCACCCTCATATTAAGGATTAGATGAACAATTCCTTACAAGACATTATTGTTCAATCATCCTAATGTTTAGTTACTTTAAGTATCTTCCACAATAGTATCTTGTACTAGGTTTCTTCACGTATAGTTTCTATCAAAAAAGTTGTTTCATACTTCATCAATAAATACAAAAAAGCACAGCATCATAAAGCTGTGCTGTGCTTTTATTATTCGATCTGTAATTGTTGCATCCTTCGAAAATTCACAATGAAACTAAGCGCCTTTTTTCACCAAAACTGGTGCTGATTTACGTTTTGGAATCATATTAAATACGATATTTAGGATAATTGCAGTGACACTACCAGCTACAATTCCATTACTAGTTAAGATTTGCACACTGTTTGGTAATTGTGCGAAGATTTCTGGTACTACTGTTACTCCGAGTCCCATACCAACTGAACATGCAATAATCATGGAATTCTCCGGCGAATTTGCAATGACACTACTTAACATTTTGATACCTTGTGAAATAACCATTCCAAACATCGCAATCATTGCTCCACCTAATACGGATGTTGGAATAATAGTCGTTAACGCAGCGATTTTTGGTATAAAGCCAAGTGCAATTAGCATGATTGCCATCACAAGTACAACTTTACGTTTTTTCACACCAGTCATTTGAATGAGACCAACATTTTGTGAAAATGCCGTATATGGGAACGCATTGAAGATTCCACCTAATACTATCGCAATTCCTTCTGCACGATATCCTTTCGAAATATCTTTTTCAGCAATTTTCTTTTCGGTAATATCACTTAAAGCGAAATATACTCCAGTTGATTCTACGAGCGAAACAATCGCTACAAGCGTCATTGTTAAAATTGCAGACCATTCAAACGTTGGTGTTCCAAAGTAAAATGGCTCTACCATATGAAAATAACTTGCTTCTGATACAGCATCAAAATGAACTTTTCCCATGAAGGAAGCAACGATTGTTCCTCCAATTAAGCCGATAAGGATTGAGATGGATCGAATAAATCCCTTTGTAAAACGATACATAAGAATGATAAATAAGAGCGTACCAAATGCTAGGGAGATATTTGAAATGGATCCAAAATCAGCTGCTCCTTGTCCACCACCCATATTGTTAATTGCTACAGGTATAAGTGTGATCCCAATAATTGTTACAACCGTTCCAGTTACAACTGGTGGGAAAAAGCGAACTAATTTTCCAAAAACTCCACTAATCAGTATTACGATTAAACCTGAAACAAGAATCGATCCGTAGATGGCAGAAACTCCATATTCTCCACCAATTGTAATCATTGGTGCTACTGCAGTAAACGTACAACCTAGAACTACTGGAAGTCCAATTCCGAAGAATCGGTTACTTACTACTTGTAATATTGTAGCAACCCCACACATTAATATATCAATGGCAACTAAATATGTAAGTTGCTCAGAAGTAAGGCCTAACGCATCCCCTACTATTAGCGGAACTAAAATTGCACCTGCATACATGGCAAGTAAATGTTGTAGTCCTAATGCTGCTGTTTTCATACGTGCGTCGCCTCCCTTTTAAATGTCACTTCTCCATTTGTTAAAGAATCGATAATTGCAAGTGACTCAACCCTTATTCCTTTTTCTCTTAAAAGTTGGCCACCTTGTTGGAAACCTTTTTCTATGACAATTCCGACTCCTACAAGTTTTGCTCCTGCTTGATTTACGATATCCATCAATCCTAGCACTGCTTGTCCATTTGCTAGAAAATCGTCCAAAATTAATACGACATCATCACTAGTAAGATAATCTTTTGATACGGAAATCTCGTTCGTTTCTCTTTTTGTAAAGGAGTGAACTTCTGCTGAATATAAACCATCTACAAGCGTTAGTGATTTACGTTTTCTAGCAAACACAACAGGTACATTTAGACGCAACCCTGTCATTACTGCTGGCGCTATTCCTGATGACTCGAGTGTCACTATTTTTGTAATCCCTGCATCTGAAAAAAGCTTTGCAAATTCTTCACCAATTTTTTGCATAAGTTGTGGGTCTACTTGGTGATTTAAGAAAGAATCAACTTTTAATACGGATTCTGATAATACTTTTCCTTCTGCTGCAATTTTTTGCTCTAAAAAATTCATGGTGAGCCCCTTTCAAAATTAGAATAAAAAAGCCCGAAAAACATGTTTCTCCATTACTATGAAAGAAACAACGTTTTTCGAGCTGAAATGATCGAAAAGTGTTTAGAAACACCAAATAATTGGGGTAATCTAAACAAGCCGTTTTCATAGTCGGTTTATTTACGGTAAACCGGTAGAGACTTGCGAGCCATATTCTCGCGGATATATGAAAATACTTATATATGAAAATGTATTTTTAGTATAGCATGTGATGTCATAAAAACAAGAAAAAATCCAAAATTGAATTGTCGAACTTTTGGAAACGCTTAACATAATAGTCTTTTCTATTTCTTATGGTATACTTTTTTAAAAATGGCTCTGTTAAATTTCATTGTTGTTAACAACTTAGTTGATTGTATCGGATGTACACGAGACTCCAGCGGGAACAGCACGAGCCGAAGATCCACTTGGCAAAGCGGTTTTTCTTTGCCAAGTTAGCTGAGGCCGTGCCCGCGGAAAGCGAGTGTACAGGAGCGAAAATCAACAACAGAGTTTAACAGAGCTTTAAAATTAAATATTTTAGGAGAATTTAATGTATAAGAAAGTGAAGAAAAAATTATTTAATTTGTTTTGCGGAGAGTTAGTGGCGACGATTCTCTTTGCCTTTTTGTGGTTCTTCTATTTACCCCAATCTGACTGGTTTTCCCTATATGTAAAAACAATTCCATCTCTTTTGGCATTTATTTTATTAGAATTGATTTTATTACAAGGTACTCTTTATTGGTATTTGAAATGGAAACAAGTTAAAAATAATGACTTTTCGAACTTACCTGGTGCCTATTTGCAATTGTTTAACCTTTTCAAGAAATTAAATGCATTATTCATTTTCATTGGAATTATTATTTTAGGATATTTAATTATTAACGGTGCTGAAGAAATATATTGGTATATTTTTATCTTCGGCTTTGCAGTTTTAGAACATATTAATTACTATCACATTCGCCTCTCTTACCAAACGAGCGTTGAAATAAAAGAGTTTTTGCAACGAAAAAAACTTGTTCGCTCCAAATTAGCAAAGGAATTAACTAGTATAAAAACCGATAAGACAGCTTTATAAGCTGGTTTTATCGGTTTTTGTAATTTGATTATGAATGATGGAATACACACCCTTCCCATCCGTTTCTACTGGCATGCCATTTAGACAATATAAACAAGATTGTTCATCAATACCATAATGTTGATAATAAGGAAATGCACTTGCAATATTCCTTAAATGCTCCTCATCATTCCACTCGCTAAAATGTACTGCAATGACCATATTTTCTACTAGCCCTAAACCTGGTCTATGCTGGAATTTTTGAAGAATATTATCTTGTGGGGAAATAACACATTCCTTAGGACTAATTAATGCCCCTGCTGAAAACCCAGCTATTGGTGTACCTGTTTTATACTTTTCTTTAATTGCATGTGAAATTTCCGTATCTACAATATAATCAGCATACATATTTGTATTACCACCACCGATAATAATCCCGGAACTCTCCCTAATATTATGTATTACCTCATCCATTGGTGTTGATGGAAGTGGTATGTATCGGAAATCGTTCGCACCTTCATTTTGCAAAGCTTCTGTATACCTTGGCATATACTCCTCCCACCCATCCCGTTCTACAAATATTATGGAAACTGGTTTAACTTTCATGGAGGCTAGTTGCACAAACTTCTTTGCCATTGTCTTTGTAAAAGGAGGGCCTCCTCCAAATAAAAATAAATGTGAACTCATAAGTACACCTACATTTTTTATAGATTACTATAATGAATCATTGGATGAAATGCAATTTATCTTATTCAGCTTTCATTCTTCTCATCTAAACTTTTATTTGTTAATAATTGATATACAATCGTAGAGTCCTCTTCGGATAATGAACCAAAATTTGATTGCCCAAATATCATTAACTCTAAGTTCGTTTTATTTATCCAAACACCATGTTCATAGGAATTCCAAGCAAAAGTTAAATCAGGTGGCCTTATGTCGATTTGAACATTTTCTTGCCAATTTGCCTGTTTTAATAAATGGATAAGTTTTTCAATGTCTTCCCTTTCGCTTATTTCATTTATGATTTTGTCATTCGATTGTGTAACAATGATGGGATTCCCATCCCATTTACTACTATAAATGAGTTCTGTAGTTGACTTATTATTATGTACTATTTCGTTAGTGTTATTTTTATTATCTCCACTACTTTCAGTTTGCTTTTGACATCCAACTATTATTAACACAGAAAGAAGTATGAATATAGCACTTTTTTTCATTTTATCCCTCCAAAACATTGTCTGCTTTTGAATATAAAAATATATAACCTTCCCATCTATATGACGGATCATGGATGGGAAGGGTTACATGTAATCACCACATCATCTGCAATACTCTCTCATCTGCCAAGTTTGTATCGATTGGGCATTCTTTTACATCTCTTCCATATTGCCACAACCAAACATTACCTTCACAATCTGGTTTTTGGGGATTAAACGCTGGAGCATTCGTTGCTTTTGTAGCACCTGTTTCAGGTTCAGCACTCCAGAGAATCGTTTGCACCTTTACACGATTACTTTCGCGAGCTGCTTGACAGTATGCTTGATTGAATCCACCAGTAACTGGATCATGGTATATTCCGGTTTTATAACCACTTGTGTAAAGAGCATCAACCCAACCTTTAATCCAATGGTGATCCACTTCAAAAAAACGCTCTACGTTCGCAAATATTGCTGTTCCTTTTGGAAAACCTAAATTATTGGCATGATGAACAGCATTATATGCGGCTTCTTTTCCCTTTTGATAGCCTGTGGCACTCGTAAAGACATTATAAATCGGCATAATCTTAATTCCTTTGTCACGAAGAAAGTTAATCTCTTGTGGAGAAAGACCTTCTGATGCTCCCTCTACTCTTGTTAAATATCTACCCCAAAAAACAGGACGTCCAAAATTTGTTGTTACACAATCTAATAACTCAGCTGTCACATTAGAAGCTGAATCCACACCCCAAACATAATTAGGCACCTTACCCACTCCTTTATCCATACATACAGTTATTTGTATGTTTTTTGCCTAAAAACGGTACATATGGATAAAAAAATCTCCTTCTATAAATTTAGAAGGAGAATATTTTTATAGGAATGATAATAACGCACCACCTGCAGCACCAGTTACAACGATAATCCAAGGTGGTAGCTTCCAATATACGAGCATACTGAAAAGTACAGCTGCAAAAGCAAAGTCTCGTGGTGCTAAAATTGAGCTAGTCCAAATAGGTTGATAGAATGCTGCTATTAAAATCCCAACTACTGCTGCATTCACACCCATTAGGGCAGCTTTTACTTTTGGGTTACGTCGTAATTGATCCCAGAATGGAAGTGTTCCGAGAATTAATAGAAATGCTGGTAAGAAAATCGCCAAAGTAGCCAATAATCCACCTGCCCAGCCATTCATCACTGCACCGAGGTAGGCAGCAAATGTAAATAGCGGTCCTGGAACTGCTTGTGCCGCACCATAACCAGCTAGAAATGCCTCTTCACTTAACCATCCTGTTGGGACAAATTCACGTTCTAATAATGGTAAAACAACATGTCCACCACCGAAAACGAGTGAACCGGAACGATAAAAACTATCAAACATCGCAATCCAATCTAAAGTAGTTACTTCTCTTAAAATAGGCAATACAATTAAAAGACCGAAGAATAATGTTAAACAAATAATACCGAACTTACGTGAAACAGGAAATTTTATTTTATTAGAATCTTCACTGTTTTGATTTTTATAGATTAGATATCCGATCAATGCTGCAATTAATATGACTCCAATTTGAGTGTAAGCTGTTTGCCAAATGAGTGTAACGACTAATGCAAGTAATGCAATTGCTTTCCTCTTAAGATCAGGGGCTAATTTTGTAGCCATTCCCATAATCGCATGGGCAACAACCGCAACAGCCACTATTTTTAACCCATGTATCCAGCCAGCATCTCCAATGTCAAAGCCTTGCAATATTAATGCAAACGCAATAAGTGCAACGACAGAAGGAATCGTGAAACCAAGAAAAGATACAATTCCACCTAAAACTCCTGCACGCATGACACCAATCCCTATCCCTACTTGACTACTAGCTGGTCCCGGTAGGAACTGACATAATGCAACTAAGTCAGCATAACTTTTTTCATCCATCCACTTACGACGACGAATATATTCTTCATGAAAATATCCTAAATGAGCAACTGGGCCACCAAAGGAAGTAAAGCCAAGTCGTGTAGATATCGCCAAGATTTCAAATAACGCTTGGAACCTTGACATTTTTTTCTCTTTTCCAACCATGCAGTAATATATCCTCCTTGAAAATTGTATACATCCGAGTGTAGCATGAATCTTCCTATGTTCATACTAAATTTACATAATCTTAATATTTCTCGTCTACAATTCGAAACATTTTTTACAGTTAAAACGTTATAGTTAATAGAGGTGAATTTTATGAACCAATTTGTTTGTAAATCTTGCGGCAGTAATTCTTTTGGTAAAGGTATTATGGATGGATATACAAACGTTCGTCCAGAAGGGAAATTTTTTAGTGGTGGAACCTCACTTGAACTAATAATTTGTACGGAATGCGGAGACGTTGCCTCCATGAGAGTAAAAAAACCACATAAATTTAAACAAGAAATGTAGATGAGGAGTTGGCACGATGAAGGAGCAAATTCGGACGAATAATGTGGAGCGGTTTACTGGTTTCGGTGCACTTTATGATCAAAATCGACCACAAGCACCAGAGGAAGTAACAAGAATTCTAACAACTTATTTAGGAAAGAAGCCAAAGACTGTATTGGATGTTGGTTGTGGGACTGGTCTATCCACTTTTTTATGGCAACAAAAAGCAGAAAATATTATTGGTATAGAGCCTAGTAATGATATGCGTGAAGTTGCATTACAAAATTGGAAGGCACAACAAAAGCCTAAGAATATACAGTTTATTGAGGGATTTTCTCATGACCTAGGTGTAGCAAATGATTCTGTTGATATCATTACATGTTCACAATCATTCCATTGGATGGAGCCACAATCTACATTGCGTGAGTTTGCTCGTGTTTTAAGAACAGGTGGTATATTTGCTGCCTATGATTGTGATTGGCCACCTGCTTTTAATTGGGAGATTGAGGAAAGATATAAACAATTAATTAAACTGTCTGACAACCGTGTTGCACAACTATCTTCAAGCGAACAGCAAGCACATAAATGGGATAAAGAAAAACATTTAGCTGAGATTCAGAATTCTGGATTATTCCGTTTTTCTAAAGAAATTGTTTTCCACCATTGGGATCCATGTGATGCAACTCGCTATACAAATATTGCGTTAAGCCAAGGTGCATTACAAACTGCTATTAAGTTAGGTGCCGATGATTTATTGGAAGCCGTAGAAAAGTTCCGGGAACAAGTCGAGGATACTTTTGCAGGACAAACACTAGATATTTTATTCAGTTACCGTTTGAGATTAGCAATAAAATAAAGTTACGTGCATAAAAGACTCGCTCCGCGAAAAGCTATCTATAGTTTATAGGAAAACAGAGGTGACTTTTCGATGGATAAAGAGATGTCCTATGGTAAAGATTATAAATTTATACCTGCTACGTCTTTAAGTAGTGGAGTTGGGCTAGATGTATTATCTGATTTATATTTTCATACCATTCAAATTGTGAATATAGTACTCATTGGAAAGCCAAATTCCGATCATTTTGTTTTAGTGGATGCAGGAATGCCATTGTCTGCAGACGAAATAATTAGTACGATTGAAAAACGCTTTGGTGCCAACAAAAAACCACAAGCAATTTTGTTAACACATGGGCACTTTGACCATGTTGGAGCAATTATAGAGTTATTAGAGACTTGGGGCGATATTCCTGTCTACGCTCATGAATTGGAAATCCCTTTTCTTACAGGAAAAATGAATTATCCAGACCCTGATCCGACTGTGGAAGGCGGAATGGTTTCCAAAATGTCTGCCTATTTTCCAAATGAAGCGATTAACTTAGGTAATAAAGTGGAAGTTTTACCTGCAGATGGATCAGTCCCCTTCTTACCTGAATTCCATTGGATACATACACCTGGGCATACACCAGGGCATGTCTCCTTTTTCCGCGAAAGAGATCGTGCATTAATAGCTGGAGACGCATTTATTACTGTCAAACAGGAATACCTTGCGAAAGTAATCATGCAAGAACAAGAAATAAGTGGACCGCCTAGATACTTAACACCAGATTGGAACGCAGCTTGGGAATCTGTCAAAAAACTTGAAGCACTGAAGCCAATTGTCGCAGTTACTGGACATGGTCTTCCTATGAAAGGCGATTTATTATCGGAGAGCCTAGCTAGATTAGCGAGTGAATTTGATAAAATTGCAATTCCGGAACATGGGAAGTATGTGGATGGGAATTTACATTAAGGTGTGAGCTTGGAGACGAGGTTTCCAAGCTCTTTATGTTGTAAAGACATCCTACTTCGTGATTAACCTTAGAAAAATAGTTCTTCAAATGTTTTAGTTCATAAGCAGATATCGAATTTTGCATTCTAATTACCTTTGCTCGAAAATACAAGCTACATTGGAATCAGATTCCCCTCTGATTCCTAATTTCTTATACAACCACTATGTCAGCATTCACAATAATCGAATGAAACTATATTTCTACTCACTCTTCCCCTATTATCTTCACTTCTGTCTCCAAATCAACACCGAACTTTTCTTTTACAGTTGCTTGGACGTGGCGGATTAGTTGGATATAGTCGCTAGAGGTTGCGTTGTCGACATTGACAATGAAGCCAGCGTGTTTTTTGGATACTTCCGCTCCCCCGATTCTTGTACCTTGCAAGTTGCTATCTTGAATTAGTTTGCCAGCGAAGTAACCAGGAGGGCGTTTAAACACACTTCCACAAGAAGGATATTCTAATGGTTGTTTCGATTCTCTTAAAAATGTATTTTCGTCCATTTTTGCCTTAATTACTTCATAGTCACCATTCTTCAATGTAAAAACAGCTTCCACAATAATTAAATTTTCTTTTGCAAAAATACTGTTGCGATAACTAAAATCGAATTCACCTTCCACAAACGTTTTAAATTCTCCGCTCTGTGTAATCACCTTTGCACTTGTTAGTACTTCTGATATTTCTCCTCCATAGGCACCTGCATTCATGATTAACGCACCACCTACTGTACCTGGTATTCCACATGCAAATTCTAGTCCCGATAAATGATTATCTAAAGCCACACGTGATACATCTATGATATTAGCTCCACTTCCTACAGTTATTATATTCCCCTCGACTGTTAACTCATTTAAGAGCTCTAGGCTAACAACTATTCCTCGAATCCCAGAGTCACGGATAATTACGTTTGTTCCTTTTCCTAAAACTGTAAGCGGAATTTTATTTTCATGGGCATATGTCACAATTATTTGGAGATTCTCCATTTTTGTAGGTTTTATAAAGAGATCACATATTCCACCTGTTTTAATAAATGTGTGTTTTGATAATGGCTCATTTGCCAATATTTCTACATTTGGAATTAATTTTTGTAAGTCATTAAAAATCTTTATGTTGTCAATCATTATATTCTTCCTCATATTCATTAATTTAGTTAAGTATATATTGATAGTAAAATAACTATCATTGAAAAGCAATGCTGATACTATCTAGTGAATTCTCCATAACGTTGTCAGCATTAGATCTATTCAATATTATTACATTTTAATTGCATTTAGTAGTTAACATATTCAAACACTGCTAGTTCGTTGCCCATTTTTGTAGTTTTGTGTTCTTTATGTTTCCATTTGCAGATTTTGTGGTATAATAGCACTAAATAAATCATACATTAAAAAAAGCTGCTCCGATGCTCGAACATCGAAACAGCAATACAATAGCAGATTCCCTTAAAGGGGTCGGCACATCAAAACGGACTAAAACCGCCTGAGTCGTCCAAACTCCAAATAAGCGGCTTTAGTCTTTTTTATTGAATGACAGTATCGCAACAACAAGTCCAGCAAACCCAATCATGACTGTTAGTCCTTCATACACTGTCATACGGCATCACCTCCCTCCGAAGAGAAATGGGGTGAGTACCGACCGCCTATTCAGAAATCTTCACTATTGTCTTATCATTATAACATCCCCCGAACAAGAACACACGTTCCTTTTGTTCTTTTATCCGCATTTTCTTTAGACAAATATCGACAAGCCCTCACTTAAACCAGCCCTTTTTACGTGACTGAGTTATTGCTTCAATACGATTCGAAACTTCCA
This sequence comes from Lederbergia graminis, assembly GCF_042655485.1. NCBI lineage: Bacteria > Bacillati > Bacillota > Bacilli > Caryophanales > Bacillaceae > Lederbergia > Lederbergia graminis. Next base: position 299,262 of record NZ_JBHSMC010000001.1, on the reverse strand, counting down.
ATTTATCGAGAATCTGTGAAATATAATTGCGAACAGTTCCTGTTTTAATACTTAATTTATCAGCAATTTCTTTCGTGTTTTTCCCATCTGCAACTAGCTCTAATACAGCTTTTTCCCTAACGGTAAGCGGGTTTTCTTCACTATATATATCATCCATTAACTCAGGTGCATAAATTTTTCTTCCTGCCATCACACTGCGAATGGAATCTGCAAGTTCTTCACTTGGACTGTCCTTCAGTAAATAGCCCTTTACACCAGCTTTAATTGCTTGTTGAAAATATCCTGACCTGGCGAATGTCGTTAAGATAATAACCTTACATCCTAGATCACGAATTTCTTCGGCAGCTTCAAGTCCAGTTTTTTCTGGCATTTCGATATCCATTACACAAATATCTGGTTTAAATTGCTTTACCAACTTTATTGCATCCACTCCGTTGTTTGCCATTCCAACTACTTCCATATCTTCTTCTAAATTAAGTAATGAACCTAATGCCCCTAGCATCATACGTTGATCTTCTGCTATGACAATTCGTATCATTTTCTCTTCCCCTCACTTTTTACGTTACGATGGTTGGAATCTTCATCGTAATCGTAGTTCCTACGTGTGAATCAATTTCTAATGTCCCATTCACAAATTCTAGTCTCTCTCTAATACCAACTAATCCATTCCCTTTACCTAGAGCATGTTTTGCATCGATGCCAATGCCGTCATCCTTCACAATAATCGTAATATCTTTTGGAGTTTGTTCAATTTTAATCCAACATGTTTTTGCCTGACTGTGTTTGACCACATTATTTACAGCTTCTTTCATACACATGCTCATAATGTTTTCAAGAAACAAAGAAACATTTTCTAACTTTTTATCGTAAACAATGATTAACTCCACTTGCGCTACCTGTAAAATTTCTTGCACACTTACGAGCTCCTCTTTAAGCCTAATCCCTCTCATTTGTGACACAAGCGTTCTAACTTCATTTAACGCAGTACGAGCTGTTTGCTGCACATCTTTTAATTCATTACGTGCTTGCTCTGGGTTTTTGTACATGACTCGCCTAGCTAAGTCACTCTTCAACCCAATTAGGGATAATTTTTGCCCTAATGTATCGTGCAAATCACGTGCGATACGTTGACGTTCCTCTTGTTTTACTAATTCTGCAATTTTATTATTGGCAGTCTCCAATTGCTGTTCTAATTTTTCTTGTTTTTTTCGATTATAAATATTAACTGGCATTAGTACTACACTTATGCAAGTAATAATAATAAATGGCAAATGTTGAAAAAATATTTCATAATCGAAAATGACAATTACACTTACCGCTGCTGCAGTTACGGATAAATGAATGATATATAATGTGAAAAATGCAATACGATTTCTTATATTCCCATTATAATACGCAATGAAAAATGCTAAATAAATATATTGGAATAAAAGTGACATTGTCATTGAAATACATATTAATATAATCGTCCACAAGTAAACTGGCCATCTTTTCGAAATAAACGCCATTTGTAATGTAATGAAAAAGACTACTGTTAACAATATTCCTACGAACACTTCGAGCGTAGAAGAAGATTGAAATATAAAATAAAAAGGTAAAATTGCTAAGATTGCCCAAATATACGGTGTTATTCCAGAACTTTTAAGTTTAGATAATATTTTCTTCATACATAACCCCTATAAAAAAAGTTGCTCCCTTGTATCATAACACAAAGGAGCATCGCAATTGTTATGGATTTTTCACAGTAGATACATTTGTACTCAATTTCCGTTCATTATCCTTGCTAACCTTTTCCATTACATTTTTTATATCCTTAAAGCCTATAAACTTTTTATTCTCTTCATCCCAAAGTCGGAAATGAAGGGATTTAAGACTAGTTTTTAATGTAATTGTTGTTGCTTCCTGTAATGCTTCATTTTTGTTATGGACTTCTTCTAAATAATAATTAGGTATTCTTGGACTCAAATGATGGATATGGTGGAAACCAATATTGCCTGTTAACCATTGTAACACTTTTGGCAGTTTATAATATGAGCTTCCATCAATTGCGGCTTTTACAAAATCCCAGTTTTCTTGATTTTCAAAATAAGAATCCTCGAATTGATGTTGTACATAAAATAACCAAATTCCTAACGATCCCGCCAAAAAGAATATTGGGCCTTGAACGAGGAGAAAATCTTGCCAGCCTAAAGTTACACAAAAAATGATGATTAATACTACTATAGAAATATTAGTGATATACGTATTAATTTTTTCCCTACGTCTTGCGTTTTTTACATTAAACCGATATGAGACTAAGAAAATATAAATTGGACCGAGAACAAACATCACAAACGGATTTCGGTATAAACGATATCCGATTTTCTGCAATTTGGATGCGGCCAAATATTCCTTTACGGTCATTACCCAAACGTCTCCTGTACCTCGTTTATTCAGATTACTACTCGTTGCATGGTGAATTGCATGACTGCGTTTCCATTGTTCGAAAGGACAAAACGTTAAGATTCCGGCAATAGTACCGAGAATCATATTCGATTTCCTCTTTTTAAAGAATGATCCATGGCAGCAATCATGAAAAATAATAAAAATCCTTACTAAAAACCCTGCAGCTACTATACAGATAGCCAGAGTTAAAAAATATGAAATCGAAAGGCTTTTATAAGCTAAGAACCACAAAACGATGAATGGGATGAATGTATTTAACATTTGCATAACACTACTTTTCGTATTTGAATGTTCATAATGGGAAATTTCTTTTTTTAGATTTCTCAATTTAGACATGAAGGTAGTCCCCTTTCACTGTATAACATTATTGTTCTCATTGTAAGTAAAGGAGGTTGTTAGTAAAAGACATAGATGTCATGTATAAAACATGATAAATGTCATGATTACACTTGTTTTCTAAGTAATGGTAAAGTACAGCAACGGAAGGATCCTCCAGATTTAATAATTTCCGAAAAGTCTACTTCTATTACTTTATATCCTCTTTCCCGAAGTTGCTCATTCACTCTACTGTTAATTGGCATACTAAATACTTGTTTACATCCAATTGAAAAAACATTTGTCGCGAGTGCAAACTGTTCTTCTTCTGTAACTTCAATAAGCTCATATTTGCTTGCAAGGTATGTGACAGTTTCATTATGTAATGCCTCAGGATAAATAAGAGCTTCCTTAGGAGAGAGTATATTGAAAACACAATCAAGGTGTAAGTATTTTTCATCAATAGGGATTGTGACAATATCATAATCTGGAATATTTTGCTGTAGTTGCTTAACAGCATGTTCATTTGTACGGTTGGATAATCCTACATAAATCGTTTTATGATCAACGAGTACATCTCCTCCTTCAATTCTGCCATTAACTAAATCAACAAATGAGATTCCTTTGTTATCTAATTTTTTCTTTAAAACATTTTCTTCCCCTTTCCTAATTTCCTTCGCCATTTCTGCAATAAAAAGCTTGTTACCTACAGTGAAACCAATATCTCTAGTAAATACTTGTTCAGGATATGTTTCACTTGCTGGTAATAATATAACCTCGACTCCGTGTTCCGTAAGCTTTTTTGTAAATTCCCTATGTTGTGTCATTGCTAATTCTTGATCAATATTTTCTTTTAAATATTTTCTTTGTGTTGCATTAATTACATCACGAATTTCCATATATGTTGGTTCGCAAAGAACTACTTTTTGTAACAAATCATATTCACTGTCAATATAGATCGGAAATTGTATTCCCATACAAGCACCTCCTTTTTTATTTCTACATATTATTACCCACTTAATTCAAATAATTAACATAAAAAAAGTAACTAGCATCTATGAGTATCACAGACTACTAGTTACCAAATTCATTTATTCTGTTTCTACAACTACTCGCCATCCAAATGGATCTTCTGCAACACCTGTTTGAATTCCCGTTAATGAGTCGTAGATTTTTTTCGCTAATGGACCTGTCTCTAGATTGTTTACTGTTATCTTTTCCCCATTCCACGATAATTCTCCAATTGGGGAGATTACTGCTGCTGTTCCAGTTCCGAATGCTTCTTCTAATTTGCCTTCATGGTGAGCTGCAAATAATTCTTCAATCGATATTTTCCGCTCTACTACCGGAATATTCCAATATTGCAATAATTCAATCACTGATTTTCTCGTAATACCTTCTAAAATACTACCATTTAATTCTGGTGTAACTACTTCACCATCAATTTTGAAGAAAACATTCATACTGCCTACTTCTTCAATATATTTATTTTCACGACCGTCTAACCAAAGTACTTGTGAGTACCCTTGTTTTTCAGCATCATGTTGTGCTTTTAAAGATGCAGCATAGTTTCCTGCTGTTTTTGCATTTCCTGTACCACCTTTAACAGCACGAACAAAATCACCTTCAACCGCAATCTTTACTGGGTTGATACCTTCTTTGTAATAAGCACCTACTGGAGACAAAATTATTACAAATGAATATTGAGCAGAAGGTCTTACACCTAAATATGGCTCTGTCGCAAAAATAAATGGACGAACATATAAGGATGTTCCTTCTACGCTTGGAACCCAATCTTTATCAACGGCAATCAGTTTTTTCAATGCGTACAAAGCAAAATCTTCATCAATTTCTGGAATAACTAATCGTTTATTGGAACGATTTAGACGTTTCATGTTCTCATCTGGTCTAAAAAGTAATATTTCATTGTCCTTTGTATTATAGGCTTTTAAACCTTCAAATACTGTCTGTCCATAATGGAATATGATCGCAGAAGGATCTAAAGAAATTGGTTGATACGGAACTATTCTCGCGTCATGCCACCCCATTCCCTCTGTATAATCCATGATGAACATATGATCCGTAAATACAGTTCCAAAGGATAATTGATCAAATGCAGGCTTTTCTTTTAAATTACTACTTAATTGTACGTCTATTTGGTATTCTTTCACCGATGCCATCTCCTTTTACGTCTTCTTTCTTATTATAAACGTATTTGTCCATTTCCCGAAATAAAAAATTTACTAGATGTTAGTGCATGAAGACCCATTGGCCCACGTGCATGTAATTTTTGCGTACTAATACCGATTTCTGCTCCATATCCAAATTCAAACCCGTCCGTAAATCTAGTCGACGCATTATGATATACCGCTGCTGCATCTACGCGATTTAGGAATATAGCAGCATTTTTATCATCATCTGTAATAATTGCTTCGGAATGCTTCGTGCCGTATTTATTGATGTGGTTAATAGCTTCTTCTACATCACTCACTAATTTAACACTTACTGTTAATGCAAGGTATTCAGTTCCCCAATCTTCTTCAGAAGCAATAGTTGCAGCTGAAAAAGCTTTTACTACGTCATCATCACCAATGATCTCTACACCTTGTTCATGTAATTTGCTTAGTAGTTCTCTGCCATTTTCTGCAAACCATTTGTCATGAACAAGTAGCGATTCAATTGCGTTACACACGGATGGACGCTGTAATTTTGCGTTTAACGTTACCTTTTCAGCCATTTCTTTATTAGCAAACTCATCAATATAAACGTGACAATTTCCTGCACCAGTCTCAATTACTGGAACTGTCGCCTCACGAATAACTGTTTCAATTAAATTTTTTCCACCACGTGGGATTAGTACATCTAAATATTGATTTAAGTGGAAAAATTCTCTTGCTGTTTCTCTACTCGTATCCTCAATTAATTGGATAGACTGTACAGGGACTGCGCTTTTTTGAAGAGCGCGATGAATCGTATGAATTAGTGCGATGTTAGAATATCTCGCAGATGAACTACCTCTTAAAATTACTGCATTTCCTGTTTTAAGAGCAAGAGTAGCTGCATCTACTGTCACATTTGGTCTTGCTTCATAAATCATCCCTATCACACCAATTGGCACACGTTTCCTTTGAATTAATAGCCCATTTTCTTTTTCAATCGTTTCTAATGATTCACCTATCGGATCTTGTAATTCAATTAAAAGTGATATCGCATGTGCCATATCTTGAATTCTTTTTTCGTTAAGCATAATTCGATCAAGTATTGCTTCTGAAATTCCTTTTTCTCGACCTTGTTCCAAATCCTTTGCATTTTCCGAAAGAATTGTCTCTTGATTCACTATTAACTGCTCTGCAATCAATGCTAATGCGTTATTTTTTTCTTCAGTAGAAATACCAACTAATTCGTAGCTGGCTTCTTTTGCTAATGCTCCTTTTTTCAACACTTCACTCATTTTCTTCCCCTCCTAGATTTTCACTTGTACCCATTTATCACGATGAATCACTTCTATTGCTGGTACGAAAGCCTCTGTTTTTCTTTCATCCGCACGTTTCGCTATTTCCTGTTTTAATTGTTCAGATGAATAACGCACTTCACCTTTACCAAGTAAACCACTTACTCCAATTACCTCTACTACATCGCCTTTATCAAATGTTCCTTGGATTTTAAACACACCTGCGGGTAATAAACTTTTTCCGTTATAAAGGATTGCTTCTTCCGCTCCTTTATCTACATAAATTTTACCTGTTGCTTCAGAATGAAGAGCAATCCATTGTCTAGTTGTGTTAATTGAACTTAGTCTCGAATTAGATATGTATGTCCCATCTCCACGACCCTTTAAGATTTCTTGTAACTTATCAGGTCCTTTTCCATAGCCAATAAAGACAGGTACACCTAATTCATTTGCTGTTTTAGCTGCTAGTAACTTGGACTTCATTCCTCCAGTACCAACTTTTGAACCACCGCTATCAGTCCCCGCAAGCATCTCGTCTGTTATTTGTTCTAGATAATCTAGTTTTCTTGCATCAGGGTTGATACGAGGATTAGAATCATACAAACCATTTACATCTGTCAAAATGATTAATTGATCAGCATGTATGAATCCACTTACTAATGCCGAGAGCATGTCATTATCCCCAAATGTTAATTCCTCGACTGAGACAGTATCGTTTTCATTGATAATTGGCAAAATTCCGCGGTCAAGTAATTCTGATATGGTAGCAAACGCATTTCGATAGCGTTCACGATTAGAAAAATCTGTTCTTGTCAGTAATATTTGAGCAGGTATAATATTAAATTCACTAAACTTCTCAATATAGGATTCAATTAAAAGACTTTGTCCCACAGCTGCAGCAGCTTGACGACCTTTGATTGTAACTGGTCGAGACGGATAACCTAGTCGAGAAAAACCAGCTGCAACTGCACCAGATGAAACTAAAATAACTTCATGCCGATCTTTCCGCAACGCAGCAACCGCATGAACGTGATCATTTAGTTTTTCTTGATCAATCTCACCCTTATCATTCGTTAATGAACTGCTACCAATTTTCACGACAATTCGTTGTTTTTTCATCTGACTATCTCCTACAATATTGTTAGTAATACTTAATTCATGATATCTTACACGTGGATTAAAGTGATAGAAATGCAAAAAAAGCCCAATCATCCTACAAATCAGGACGAAAGAGCTTATCTCCCGCGGTACCACCTTAATTGAATGTAATAAATACATCCCACTTATCCTATAACGCTAGGTTATGCGCCTATGTTTTGCATAGGACTCAAAAGGCAGGTTCTGCGCTTCATATGACGGAATCTCACAGCTAATAAATTCCGCTCTCTTACATATAAAGGGGTCGCATACTAGTCCTTTTTCACCGTTCCATCTTTTCTCATATTATGCCGAAAAATGCAAGAAAAGTCAAGCAATTAACAAGTTTTAAATACAAATGAATTCTCCAGCATAAACGGAAAATTTCCTTTAATCACAGCTTTCCTATCTACTCTGCTTCAACATAATATTGATTGCAATATGTAGTTACGAGTTCTTCCTCATCCTCTTCTAGCGCAAAATCCAATACCTTGTTTGTTCCTTGCTCAACAAAATTATAATGAGTTATTTTCTTCTCATCACCAATAACAGAGAAGATAACTCTGAGTGAAAGTCCTTTTTCTGAAAATAATTCATCATCTTCCGGAACTGTAATCGAAAGAAAAAATTCGTAACGATCACCTTCCAATATTCCAGTTGGATCATGAAGTAATTCTACTGTATGTCCTGTAATTTCCATTCTTTATGCCTGCTTTCGTCCAGTTCTTTTTTTGATATAAATGATGATAAATGCAACAAATAATACTACTAATATCACATATATAATGTTTGAATATATGTCCATAAAACCAACGATTTCTTCCCATGAGTCTCCAACAGCAGCACCTACATTGACAAGTACGACATTCCATATGAAGGTTCCTAATGCAGTTAGTAAAAAAAACAGCCCAAAATTCATTTTTGCCATTCCAGCTGGGATAGAAATTAGACTTCTGATTAAAGGGACAAAACGACAAAAAAACACGGTCCACACACCATATTTTTGGAACCATGCATCTGCCTTATAAAGATCCTCTCTTTTAAGACGGATAATATGCCCCCATTTATCAACTATTTTCTCCAAGCGTTCTAGCTTAAGAATATACCCAATCCCATATAAAATTACTGCCCCAATCAGTGAGCCTAATGTTGAGAACCAAACAACACCCGTGATTGTTAATTTTGTATGTGTGGTCATAAAACCACCAAAGGTTAAAATTACTTCCGAAGGTATTGGGGGAAAGACATTCTCTAAAGCAATTAAAAATAATATCCCTGTATATCCATACTGTTCCATTATTTCTGTAATCCAATTCTCCATACTCCATACACTCCCTAGCTACTATGTGACATGCCTTTACCCCAATCTATTATATATAAGTAGTAATTATACTTGCCACCTTTTTTTATCATCATCTTCAATAATTCCGAGCGTTACGTCAGCAACATCCGGTTCTCTTAATAATGTATCTCTCACTGCAAATTTAATGTCATCAGCATCTGCTAGCGTCATTCCTTTTGTTAATTCAATAATACCATCAATATGGAACATCCGCCCTTCTTGCATGATTCGTAAGTTATAGATATCTACAACTGAAGGGTGTTGTAATATTTTCTCAGATACTCGCTTTTCTACATCAGCAGGTGCAGCTACTCCTATCAAACCTATCATATTATCATACCCTACACGAAAAGCAACAAAAAACATTAATAATCCAATTAACATAGAAACCGCACCATCTGCTCTCAATATCCCAAAAAACTGTGATAAAACTACTCCAATAATGGCTAATAATGCACCTGAGGTCGCGACTAGATCTTCATAGAAAACGAGTCGTGTAGCTGGTGCAGCCTTCCCCACATATTTAAATGCATTCACTATAAAATTGCCACCTTGCGTCACTCTTGTTTCTTTTACAATTTCTTTCATTGCCTTCACTAATATAAACCCATCTACTAAAAAACCAATTAATAGTACAACTAAATTTAATAGTAAATTGCTTGATTCACCAGGATGGTGCCATAAATGCCATCCTTCTTTTAATGTTTCATATGCCATAATAGATACTACAATTACTGCAACCATACAAAAAATGTTAATAACTCTCCCGAATCCAAGTGGGAATTTCTTCGAAGGCTGCATCTCTGATAATGCACTACCTACAAATACAAAACCTTGATTCACTGCATCTGCTAACGAGTGCATAGCAGATGCAAACATTGTTCCGCTACCGCTAAATGCTGCAGCTACCCATTTAATTATTGCAAGTGCGGTATTACCTAGTGCTGCAACTCCTGATGATGTATTCCCTTTTTTAAATAATTTTATAATCCCCATATTAAACCTCCTATTACTTTACTTTTCCCATAAATAAATAAACGAATTCTAAAAAAGTTATCGTTTTAGCCAATAGAGATTTGTGTCTTTACTAAAATTGGGGAGATTATAAAGTATCAACAATTGATGGATATTATGGTCTTCCAAGTACTGATAAATATCTTCCATATAATATCGCAAATCAAACATATGAATTTCTTCATAATGATTTGTTAGGAAAGGAATGAAAGCATGTGCATATGAATCTTTTATTACTGCTAACTTTCTTCCGTTACCTATACTCGATTTAATAGTTACAAGGGGGTGATTACCATTTAGATAAAAAGAGTATTTATCTTTCTTATTTAAAAATTCCCATTCATATAATGAATCTGTAACCTTTTGTTGATCATAAGCTATTTCGTAATGATTGGATTCCTTTGGCTCAAATATTTCGATTTTATCCATTTCATGGTCATGACCGATTGTTTTCGTAGCATAAGTCCCAAGAAAATTGGAAGCAACTGTTTGAATATGAAAGTCTTCACTTTTTAAAGGAGTTATCCCCATATATTCAGCAAGTTCTCTATATGCGTAATAAGCACCCCGCGTTGTCCAATGATGGTCAGTTTTATAATAAATGGACTCTTTTTTGTTTTTAAGCATTTGCGGTAATACATCCACAGTATGTATAGAAGGATGTATTTTCTTTTGTATATAATTCCATAATTTTAATTGATCATAAGTTTGGGCAAATGGTGGAAGTTTTTCTGGATATACATATATTGAAGTTGGTGCTAATAGTAGGTACTTTCCAAGATTCACTGTTTTATTAGCAAAATAATTAATTAGTTCTATATTTTTATCTAATTGTGGGCTAGGATTTGCGACCTGCTCAAATAAAAAGCCATTCTTACCTAGATATATTCCGTTCATGTCTGGCTTCAGCATCAATTTTTCCGCATTACCTTTCCAACTAACCCAACCTTCTTTAAAGGGAAATTGATCAGAAATATATACCTCTACTTTCTCCATAAATTCACCTGAGAACACACTTTCCCAAGAAAATGAAGGAAACTGAGCTAGAGACCGGTTTTCCTGTTCAGAAAAATCTTCATCAGCCACAATCAGATGAAAGACACCAAACCCAGAGATAAAAAGAATAAATATACTAGATAAGATTTTGTTAACAATTGACATAAAAGGAATCCCCTCTTTAAAACCTAAAATATAAAAATGGATTGAAAGATGCATCAACTAAAAATGCAGTGGACAAAAATAACAATAAAAAATATATGATTAATTCACTACTTATTTGTACAATGCCACCACATTTTTTTATTATTTTTTGGTGGATTGTTCGAACAAATGGCGTCACACCAATGAAGAGGATGATGAATAATAAAATATTTGTATATAAGTCATATATAAATTGACCATTCCAAATTGGATTGTCCGAAACTCCAAACATAATTAGATAGTATTGAAACCCGTCGCTTACATCTTCAAATAAAAATAATACCCAACTTATTAATATAAAAAACACAAAATACAAGCGCTGAAAAAATGGGTGAAGTTTATTAAGAACTATTAAAAATCCCCCTTTTTCAATCGTGATAATGATTCCGAAATAAATGCCCCAAAGCATAAAATTCCAACTTGCACCATGCCAAAATCCTGTTAATGCCCAAACGATCAATGTATTCATATATAATCTTATCTTCCCTCTTCGGCTCCCACCTAAAGGGATGTAAACATAATCGCGGAACCAGCCTCCTAATGTCATGTGCCATCTCCGCCAAAACTCACTTATATTTTTGGACATGTATGGATAATCAAAGTTTTTCGGAAAGTCAAAACCAAACATTTTTCCTAATCCAATCGCCATATCAGAATAACCACTAAAATCAAAATAAATTTGAAATGCAAATGCGAGAATACCAAGCCAAGAGGCGAGAACTGTTACTTCAGAAAGTTCTTGTGATTGGATGTTATTCCATAGTAAACCAATATTATTTGCTAACAACACCTTCTTCGCTAAACCAATAATGAAGATTTTCACTCCAGTTGAAAACTGATGTAGATTAATTGTTCTGTTATGTAATTGATTCATTATTGCTTCATAGCGAACTATTGGTCCTGCAATTAGTTGTGGAAATAGACAAACATACATCGCCAAAGCAATTGGATTTTTTTGTGGTTGTACTCTTCCTCGATAAACATCAATCGTATAAGACATCGTTTGGAATGTGTAGAAGGATATCCCAATTGGCAAAGGTAATTGTAATGGATCCATACTAGTACCAAAAAGTTGATTAATATTATGAATGAGAAAATCTGCGTATTTAAAAAATGACAGCAATCCAATGTTGATCACAATGGAAGAAATAAGTATGTATTTGGCTTTTCTTTTATAATGTTGACGAAATTTCGCGATATATAAACCATGAAAATAATCAATACATGCAGAAAAAACCATCAAAAATATATAAATAGGTTCGCCCCATGCATAAAATATTAAACTAACTACAAGTAGGACCAAATTCTTTATTTTCATTGGGCTACAAAAATATAAGAGTAGTGTTACAGGTAAAAAGAAAAATAAAAACAACAAACTACTAAAAACCATATCACCACATCCATTTATGGTAATTAACGCGATAAGTGCCTCACCCAATTGGTAGGTGTGAGGCACTTTATTTACCTATTTTAATTTTTCATCAAAAACTGCTTCCAGAGCTTCTGGGTTTTCATACGTAATATAAATTAAATAGTTGCCTTTAGTTTTAATAATATTATTTTTCACCTTTTCATACTGATCAGGTAAATACTGCTCCCATGTTGATGTTTGAGCTTCTAATTCCTTCTTTAAAGCTGCTTCTAGCTCTTCGACTTTTGAATCGTCTTTTGCTTGTAATAAAATGATTTCATCCGAATTTATGTTCATCATTGCAGCAATGACAAAACCTGCTTCTAGGTCATCTGATTTAATACCAAGCCTTTCCAAAAACATGGCACTCTGTGGATCATCCTCACTCGGATGAACAAGGTCAGACTGTATGTATCCATCTAAACTTCCATCCTCTTTCAATGCATCAGGCATTCCAACATCCTCTAAATGAGTTGCCATTTCCTCTTTAAGAGCAGTAAGCACATCATCTAGAGCAACAGCATTACTCTCCTTATTTTTTCCATTATCCTCTTCCTTGTTACATGCTACGAGTGTTAGAAGTAACACAAGCATGAATGAAAAACTAATTAATCTCTTCATCATTTACACCCCTATGTCTATTTTTTCTGTACGCATAGTTAGACGAGCATTTTGTATGAAGGTTACAATTTTTTTCAAAAATCCCTCCTTTATGACCTGATACTAGCACCTGTAAGGGCAGTTAGTACCAGGTCATAACCTCGTGTATAGCAGTATAATATTTCGATATAACATTTAATCTTGTTTTGTTCTTTATATAGAACGAGGACTTCGGGAAATAAAAAAACAAGCATCATCTCGATGCTTGCTTGTTATTTATCAGAAAGTGCTATAAATAGCTTCGCATTCTTCTCCTGTTGGTTCATAAAAACAATGCAACTTGAAGCGGCCAACAAATGGTTGATCATACCATGTTGGAGGGCAATCACCTGGTGGTCGGAAATACCACAAACTAAACTTAGCTGGCCACAATCGCTCCCCTTTTACTGCACGCCTTGCTAGGGATTTTTCTGCCTCTCTCGCTCTTTGATAAAAATAACCATGTGTGACAGCCTCAAATGCATGTGGTTGATATACCATTTGGGGAATCGTTCTAACTGCTTCAAAATCTGAACAATTTACCCGAATCCGATTGATTCCAACATTTCCCACCATTAACATTCCTTGTTTGCCTTCCCCTTCTGCTTCCGCTCTTAGCAGTCGAGCTAATAAATCAATATCTGATTCTCTCGCCTTTACGACCATACCTCCACCTCCAAAGATTGGTTCATTTTTTATCTTATTTTTAGGAGGTAATTTTTGTGCTAGGTGTATAGACTATAAGATTTTATTTGTTTACATAATAATATTATGTTTCACCTATGCATTTCAAGCATAATCGGGCAATGGTCACTTCCCATAATATTATAATGAATCTGTGAATCTATTAATTTATTAGTCAAGCTTTCGGATACAAAAAAATAATCAATACGCCACCCAATATTTCTTTCACGTACTTTATTCATATAGGACCACCATGTATATGCCCCCTCTTTATCTGGGTAAAAATAACGGAATGAGTCAATAAATCCATAATCTAGAAGGCGTCCGAACTTTACACGTTCTTCGATTGTAAATCCAGAGTTACCTAAATTGGATTTTGGATTCCGTAAGTCGATTTCAGAAAATGCGACATTCAAGTCCCCACAAAGGATAACTGGTTTCATCGTATTCAATTTTGTGATATATGTTAGCATCTCATCTTCCCAAGTTAATCGGTAAGAGAGTCTTGCTAAATCACGCTGGGAATTAGGCGTATAAACATTAATTAAATAAAACTGTTCGTATTCGAGCGTAATGATCCTGCCTTCATCTTCTGATTCATTATCCCCCACTCCATATGAAACAGTTAAAGGTTTATTTTTGGTGAAAATTGCTGTCCCAGAGTAGCCTTTTTTAATAGCTGAATTCCAATATTGATGGTAACCAGGGAGATCTAGTTCTATTTGATCTTCTTGACATTTTGTTTCCTGAATGCAAAAAATATCTGCATCGACTTCATTAAAATAATCCAGGAATCCTTTTTTCACACATGCTCTAATTCCATTTACATTCCATGATACAATTTTCATTTATGTTGTCCCCTTTTTGATTAAAATTTTTCGCGCTTTCATACAATAGAACATTTTTAGATTTTCCTTTATAATAAATAGGCTCTGTTAAACTCTGTTGTTGATTTTCGCTCCTGTACACTCGCTTTCCGCGGGCACGGCCTCAGCTAACTTGGCAAAGGAAACCGCTTTGCCAAGTGGATCTTCGGCTCGTGCTGTTCCCGCAGGAGTCTCGTGTACATCTGCTACAATCAACTAAGTTGTTAACAACAATGAACTTTAACAGGGCCAATAAATAAAATGAATCATTAGGAGTGATACAATTGGCAACTAGTAAAGCAAAAAAACAAAGACAAAAATTAGTTCGTGAAGGTCGGAGGAATCCTGCAGAAAATAGAAGTCCATATGCTTTCTCTGATTTAAGAACTCGTACAACAAAAACGAAAAAAGATCGTCTGTATAAGGAAAAACATAAAAACCATGCTCTTCACGGAGGAAAAGATGGTTTTTATGTTTTTTTATTTTATATTAGTTAAATTACACAGCTTTTGTATTTTTTTTGATTTGTTTACTTCTTAATTGACCACAAGCTGCATCTATATCCGTTCCATTTTCATGACGTATACCACATTGAATCCCTTGTTTTTTCAACGTATCGTAAAAAGCTAAAATATCCTTCTTATCGCTTCTTTCATATTGAATATGTTCATTCACTGGATTATATGGTATTAAGTTTACGTATGTGAGATGACGCTTGTCATGAAGCAATTTTGCCAATTGTAATGCTTCTTCCTGATGATCATTCACATCTTTTAGTAAAATATATTCAATTGTAACTCTTCGATTATTCTTCTCCAAATAGTAATCGAGTGCATCCATTAATTTCTCTATGGAGAATGCTTTATTAATTTTCATGATTTGGGTTCTTAGCTCATCGTTTGGAGCATGAAGTGATAACGCTAGATTGACTTGTAATTCCTCATCTGCAAATTGACGCATTTTATGTGCTAATCCACTTGTAGAAACAGTAATGTGTCGAGCGCCAATCGCTAGACCTTTCGCATCATTTACAACGTGAAGGAAGTCCATTAAGTTCGTGTAATTGTCAAACGGTTCACCAATTCCCATGACAACGATATGACTAACTCTCTCATCCTTACCCTTCTCATCTAAATGTTGTTGTACTTTCATTATCTGTTCTACGATTTCTCCACTGTCAAGATCTCGATTTTTACGCAGTAATCCACTCGCACAGAAGCTACATCCGATGTTACAACCTACTTGTGTTGTCACACATACAGACAAACCATACGGAAAGCTCATTAAAACTGTTTCGATTAAATTACCATCTTGCATTTCAAACAAGAATTTGATCGTTCCGTCCGCAGATTCTTGTTTTACCGCTTGTTTCAAAGTTTGGATAACAAAGTTTTCTTCCAACAATTGCAAGCATTCTTTATTAACATTTTTCATATGTGAAAATTCAGTAACACGTTTGCGGTAAAGCCAGTCCCAAACTTGTTCTGCCCTAAATCTTTTTTGACCATGTTCGATTAACCATTCTGTTAACTGCTCTTGAGTTAATCCATAGATTGATTTTTTCATGTACGAACCTCACTTCCAAAATTGCAATGTACCTATTATAACCCTTGCATCTTAAAAAGAAAACAGCCTAATTTTTGCTTTTTCCGGCAAATGATTCTAATAACTTTAATGGGAGCATTTTCATTTCCATTAATGGTTTGCTCTCGCTACTATCCTTATCTTTATATACCTTTACTTCTTTATTTAATCTTTCCATTTTCAAATCAAGTTCATTTGCAGTAGTTGCAGCTTCTTTTAACTCCTCGATTAAATGTTTCGGAATCTCTTTATTGTATTTATAGAATATCTTATGTTCTAAGCTAGCCCAGAAATCCATTGCTATTGTTCTTACTTGAATTTCGACAGGCACGTGGATTTCTCTGTCTGACATGAAGATTGGAATTTCTACAATCATATGCAGACTCCTATAACCGTTTGGTTTTGGATTTTTAATATAATCCTTCATTTCTAATACAGTGACATCCTTCTGTCTAACCAACATATCACTAACCTTATAAATATCAGAAACAAATGAACACGTTATTCTTACACCAGCTATATCTTTAATATTTTCTCTAATGGACTCTAATGTATAATCCAGGTTTTTCCTCTCTATTTTAGAAATAATACTTTCGGGTGTTTTCACACGTGAGCTAACATGCTCAATCGGGTTATACTCATGAATATAATTAAACTCTTCTTTTAGAATATTAATTTTCGTATTAATTTCATCCAAGGCAAATTTATACGCCATTCTAAATCTAGTTAATTCTTTTCTTAGCATTTGTGCATCGCTTACAGTTAAGTCATGTAACAAATTACATACCTCATCTCTTACTTTTATCTACCATATTTCTATTGTACATTTTTTCACACATGATACGCAAACCACAATATATGTAAATAGACAAACACACATTTAGGACATTTGAACATAATGTACTAAAACGATGTGGAGGTTTTGTCATGAGTAAAGATCAATTGCCACGTAACGATTCAACCACACCAAGATCCAAATGGCTCCCTTATGAAATACTGGGACTAATTCTAGTTATCGGGTCTTTAATCGTATTACTTTTTTCACCAAACTCACTATCAAATTTATTAAATATCATTATTGATGAAGTTACACCGATTGTAGTTGGAATCTTCTTAACTAGTGATGTTGGTATTGCGATTATCATTAGCGTTATCTTTGGTCGCTTGTTAGAACGGTTAGGTTTTACAGATGGTTTAATTCGTATTTTTGTCCCAATTATGAAGTGGTTTCGAATCAACCCATCCGTTATTATTCCAAGTGTTTACAATATCCTAGGTGACATTAACGCTGCAGGGAAAATTTCAGGTCCTATACTTGTAAAAGCAAATGCAACGAAAGCAGAACAAAAAATTGCTATCGCAACAATGATACAATCACCACAATCTTTCGCCACATTTGTACTAGGATTAATTGCATTATCTGCATTCAATATTAATGCTTTTCCGTTAATCATATTAGCTATTTTTATACCTATTATTATTATCCCCTTACTATTATCTCGAACAATTTATCGTGATACGAAAAAAGTGGAATTAACTGAACTACCGAGATTCACACCAAAAACAAATATCTTACAAACCATTTTTTCTTCTGCTAAAGAAGGTACTGAATTATTATTACTCATAATCATTCCTGCGGTAACTGCTGTCTTCTTTTTTATTGGCGTCCTCAAATTTATTGGTGTCTGGAGTGCCATCGAAACTGGATTATCATCACTATTAACATTTATGAGCATTGAACCTTCTACCGGAATTGTATCTATTCTTGCCGCTCCAACTCTTGCGGTTGCTCAACTGGCAGAAGTCGCCAGCAACATTGATCCACGACTAATAGTTGGCTCCTTTGTACTTGCTAATTCTGGTTTACCATTATCAGTTATTTTCGGTCAAGTTCCTGTAACATGGGCAGAGTCATCGAACTTAAATGAAAAAGAAGTATTATATGCAGCAGTCATTGGTATGGTTATTCGTCTAATTACTGCATTCCTATTAGGCTATTTCTTAACTCCTTTATTGGTGTGATATTAAATGGATAATAAATATATTATAAAAGCAAAAAAAATAGTCACTGTTAGTGAACTAGGTAGCGTGAAAGATGGAGCACTACTTATTAATAATGGAATTATTGCTGAAATTTCAAAGTGGGAAGATATAAGGGTTAAATATCCAGAAATTGACGTAATAGACTACTCCAATTTTATCATTACACCTGGCCTTGTTGAATGCCATACACACTTATTAGAATTCGCACCGACAAGTTTATATCCTGTTACTCAAGATACACATTTCCTAGCAGGTCAAATGATTATATTTAAAGCATTATCATCTGGAATTACAGCACTGGGAGAACAAGTATGCGGACATCCACTCTGTGATTTTTCCATAGAAGATTATCGTAATGCAGTGGAAGCTCTACCAATAGATGTTTCATTTGCAACAACTAGTATTTCCATTGGGTTTGAACAATTAGCTCATTTCACTTCTGTCACAAAATCACGAGCTGTCACAAAAGCAGACTTAATCGATTCTTCGATTGTACGGGAAATTGCTAGAAACAGTGATTATCCAGGAGAAAATATATTTATAAATGCAACTCCTGCAAATTTCACAGCTACAGAAGTTCCCAGAGCTGGAGAAGTAATCTATTCCCTTGAAGAATTAAAACACATTTCTAATATTTATCACCAATTAGGAAAACGAATTGGTGCTCATGTTGCAGGTGAAAGTGGAATTGAAGGTGCATTAGAGGCAGGGATCGATGTTCTTCATCATGCCCATGGAATTACTGACGAACAAATAAAAAAAGCTGCTAATAATAAAGTAGAAATTGTAGCAACACCGATTGGCGGAACACACCTACAACCGAACTCACCAGAAAACATACTACAATTTGTTAAACACAATATTCCTGTTTCCATCTCAACAGATGCATATTTACCACCTTTTGAGGAAATCCCTTGGGCAACTTTTCCAAAAGGAACTATTGTTGGACCGGATGCTTTAATGTTGATTTCACATCCATCCATGCAGCTGTTGAAGCAAAATGGATATGACGAAAATACGATTCTGGCATTGATTACATTGAATCCAGCAAGATTAATGGGAAAAGAAAAACAGTTTGGAAGTTTAAAAGCGGGACTCGAAGCAAATTTCGTAGTTGCAGAAGGAATCCCTGGACTAGAAATTAAGGAAGTAGATCAAATAAAAGCAGTTTACTATAAAGGAAAGCAAG
Organism: Lederbergia graminis; assembly: GCF_042655485.1. NCBI lineage: Bacteria > Bacillati > Bacillota > Bacilli > Caryophanales > Bacillaceae > Lederbergia > Lederbergia graminis. The sequence continues at coordinate 279,942 of NZ_JBHSMC010000001.1, read as the reverse complement.
TTATTAAAAGATAGGAACGACTACACAATAATAAGAAACAAAGAGGTTGGACAATACGGTATGAACTAGTGGTAAATCCGAATAATGGAAGTAAAACTATTCCGCTCCGGAAATACACTTTGCTTTCGGCGGGCTTAGAAAAGTGAAAGGCGCTTGGAGCTTTAAGGAAGGCTAATTTCGCAACATCCTGTTGGCAGGCTCAAACAGCGACGTCCTGTCGCTTCGCCTGCATTAGTACATCCTGTACGTCACAACGTCGACGTGACCCACATCCTGTGGGACCTCGCCGTGTTTCCTTTTCTAAAGCGGGGACTGTCTCCCGTTCGTACGCCGCTAAACAGTCGCCTTCGCTTTTCTATCTGTGGGGTCTCATTGAGGCCTTTGTTCCCGCAGTCAACCATGTATCACAAAACTAGCTATACACCACAGAGGGTGAAAATTGATTAAGCAGTCTATACTGAAACTATCCTTGCCACATGGTATTTATAGCTCTTTTTTTACGAATTAGAAGGGTTTTATTTATTGTTGTCTTTTCCGTAATTAGAGGTTTTTTTTCATGGTAGGAGTCTTCGTGTAACCTTCGCTGATACCTTTATATTCGTACAGATAATATAAAATTACCGAACTATATTGTTTGATACTCATGTATAGTTCGGCTTTTTGTTTTGTTATTATTTCTATGTCCCAGCCTCTTTGTTCTTCGCTGAGAATAGCTGTAAGATTCCTGCTCAACACTTATACATCCTGATAATTTCAGAGGAAATCAACATGCAAATGAAAAAATTTTAAAAAAGAAAAAGGCTTCCAACAAGTCTACTATAATGACTTATTGGACAGCCCCTTTACTGCCATTCATACGGAGTTGCTTGGTATACGTAGTAATTCAACCAGTTCGAGAACAACAAATGACTGTGTGAGCGCCATGTATTAAGCGGTTGTTGCTTGTGATCATCATTTGGAAAATAATTTTCAGGTGGTTCAATATCTATCCCTTTGTTTATATCACGAGCATATTCTTCTGCTAATGTTGTAGCGTCGTACTCCAAATGCCCCGTGATCATAATATTCTTCTCATCTTCAGACATAATTATGAATGGACCTGCTTCCCCATTCGAAAGTAATATTAATTCTGGATGATCTTCAATTTCTTGTTCCTGAACACTTGTGTTGCGAGAATGTGGTGCATAATACACATCATCAAAACCACGTACAAGTTTTATTCTTGGATCAGAAATTGTGTGTTTGTAAATACCAGAACATTTTGCAGGTAAGTCAAATTTATCAATACCATAATGATGATAAAGTGCAGCTTGTGCTCCCCAACAAATATGGATAGTAGAAGTAACTCTTTCCTTCGACCAATCCATGATGGTTTTCAATTCTTCCCAATAGTTAACTTCTTCAAATTTCAGATGTTCCACTGGTGCACCTGTAATAATCATGCCATCATAAGCCCTATCTTTAATATCAGAGAATGTAGTGTAAAACTGTTCGAGATGTGATTTGCTGACATTTTTTGACTCATGTGTCTCCATATGCAAAAACGATACATTTACTTGTAGTGGAGAATTTCCTAGTAGTCTAAGTAGTTGCACTTCCGTTCTTTGTTTTTCGGGCATCAAGTTTACAATTAATATATTTAATGGACGGATATCTTGAGTAATTGCACGTTCTTCATCCATTACAAATATTTTTTCTTGCTCCAGTATTTCTTTTGCCGGCATTTTTTTAGGTATTTTTATCGGCACTTTTGACCCTCCTTGCTGTAAAAATGCTAATAAAATCTATTATAGAGATGTTTGACAATTTCGGCAATGGAGATTTATCGAAAAGATATATTTTAAAATGCAATTCAAAAACTTATTAGATTACCAATACTATTAGGTCCACGATTTTTATCCGATTTCTTGTTTAATCTGACTATGGAATAGTCCATAATAAAATCCTTTTTGTTGCAATAAGGATTGATGTGTCCCTTGTTCAATCAATTGTCCATTATCTAAAACAAGAATTTGATCAGCATTTTGTATAGTGTTTAGTCTGTGAGCGATAACGATACTTGTTCTATTTTTCATGAGTTTATATAATGCATCCTGTATTTTCATTTCTGTAATCGTATCAATATTACTTGTTGCCTCATCTAGAATTAATACTGTAGGATCGGATAGCATGGCTCTGGCGATAGATATGAGTTGCTTCTGTCCTTGACTTATGCCACTTCCTCCTTGTTTTAACACAGTATTATATTGATTAGGTAATTTGCTGATAAAGGAATGTGCATTCGCCATTTTAGCTGCCTCCATTACTTCCTCATCCGATGCACTTAAGTCTCCATAACGAATATTTTCCATAATAGTACCTTGGAATAAATAGGAATCTTGCAAAACAAAGCCCATTTTACTACGTAATTCTGCTCTCGTAATTCTACTAATTTCTTTACCATCAAGGTAAATCTTTCCGTAATCCGGCTCATAAAATCGTGCTAATAAATTGATTATGGTCGTTTTACCAGCACCTGTTGGACCGACTAATGCAACTGTTTCACCAGGTAATGCTCGGAAACTTACATTATTAATCGTTGGCTTATCATCATCATAAGTAAATACTACATTTTTAAATTCCACTTCTCCTTCAACATCACCTAGAGGAATAGTAGATGAATGTTCACGGACTTCCTCTTCATCTAATATTTCAAATACTCGCTCTGCTCCAGCAATAGCGGATAATAAAGTGTTAAATTGGTTTGCTAAATCATTTAACGGCCGGGTAAACTGGCGCGAGTATTCCGTAAATACAAGAATCGTACCTATTGTGACAATCCCAGTATTGACTGCTAATAAACCTCCTGCCCCTGCAATTATGGCAAAGCTTAAGTTATTTAACATATTCATTAATTTAGGGATAAACCCTGAATATGTTTGAGCCCAATAGCCAGCTTTTTTCAATCGTTCATTCTTTTCCATGAACTCTTCAATCATTTTATCTTCTTGGGAAAATGTTTTTACAATTGTTTGGCCAGAAATAGTTTCTTGTATAAAACCATTCATTTCTCCTAAATATTTCTGCTGTTCTTTAAATAACTTTCCTGTTCGGTTTGTAATCCACTTCATTCCAAAGAACATTAATGGGACTACACTCATTGTAATTAATGTTAAGATTGGGCTTAAAATTAACATGACAGTAATTGTACCAATCAATGTTAAAACGCTTGAAAAGACTTGGATTACGGAGCTGTTTAACGTTTGACTGACATTATCAATATCATTTGTAATTCTACTCATTAGTTCTCCATGTTGACGCTTATCAAAAAACTTGATTGGTAATTTGTGCAGATGTTCAAAAAGTTGTTTCCTCATAGAAAAAACGGTAGTTTGCCCAATGCCAATCATAACAAAACTTTGCAAAAAACTAGTTAGAGAGAAACAAAGATACACCGCTCCAATAAAAATGAGAATGACAATTAGTGAATTTCCATCGTTCGTTGCAATATAGTTATCCACTGTTTTACCAATTAAAAATGGTCCTAACAATCCAAGCCCCGAGCTTACCATTACCATGCTTAGGACAAGAATTAATTTACCTCGGTGTACATCTAAGTATTTCCAAATCCGGAATAAAGTCTTTTTCCAATTTTTTGCATAAGTTACTTTCTTGGTAAAACGATCATTACGCATCCTACAAGACCTCCTTTGCATTCTGGGATTGATAAATCGCCTTGTATAGCTCAGAGGTTGCTAGTAAACTATCATGGCTTCCGTTAGCAACTAATCTACCTTCATCTAACAACAGTATTTGATCTGCTGCCTTTGCAGTTGTTATCTTTTGGGTAATAATAAATGTCGTGCAATCAAATTTATCAAGTGCTTGTAGCAACTTTGCCTCTGTTCTCATATCGAGAGCACTCGTACTATCATCTAGAAATAACAGCTTAGGCTTACGAATTAATGCTCTTGCAATCGAAAGTCTTTGCTTTTGTCCCCCGGAAAAGTTTACACCTTTTTGTCCAATCTTCGTTTCATATGTATTTGGTAATCTCATAATTGTCTCATATATTTGGGCATCTTCCATACTTTCGATAATTTCTTCCATAGTTGCGTCATCTTTCCCCCACGAAATATTTTCTTTCACAGAACCTGTAAATAATATCGCTTCTTGAGGAACAAAACCCATTTGCTTTCGTAATGTTTTTAAATCCATTTTTTTAATATCGATTCCATCAATGCGTATGCATCCTTTTGTTGTATCATATAACCTTGGAATTAGTTGGAATAATGTTGACTTACCAGATCCGGTTGCACCCATTACTGCTACCCTATCCCCTGCTTCAACAGTGAAGCTAATATCTTGTAAAACAGGAGTATTTGTTCCTGGATATGTAAAACTTACATTTTCAAAATCAACCTTTCCATATCTAATTTTGCTAGTTGTGGAAGGAATATTATTATTTTCAAAGTCTTCTTCGGTATTTAACACTTCACTAATTCTTTGTGCAGAAGCTCTTCCACGTGCGAAGGCCATCGTGATCCAAGTTAACATTCCTAGTGCAGCAGTAATTCTAAAACCATAATTGATTAAAGTTACGAGTTCCCCAACGAGTAATCCATTTTGATTCACTTCAAAAGACCCGAACCATATAATAAGTAAAATTCCGATATTCATAACAAATAATAACGTTGGTCCTACTAATTCTACTAATCGTAGCGCTTTCATCGTTTCATTTCTTAAGTTTGTATTCGCGGTGTTAAAACGATTTTCTTCAAATTCCTTCCTTCTAAAAGCTTTCACTAAACGCATCCCAATTAAATTTTCCTGCATGACATTATTCACTTTATCCAACTTATTTTGAACTCGTTTAAATAACTTACCACTTCTACTCATCATCCATACAAGCAATACAATTAATAATGGAATTGGAACAACAAGAATAAGAGCTAGTTTCCAATTTACTATCAGTGCCATTGCGACCGCACCTATCACTAATAATGGTGCCCGGAAAGCAATTCTTAAACTCATATGGATTGTATTTTGTACTTGGGTAATATCATTTGTTAATCTTGTAATTAAAGATGAAGTTTCATATTGTGCTAGATTGTGAAAAGAAAAGGATTGAACTTTCTTAAAAAGTCCAGCTCTAACATCAAAACCAAAACTTTGACTTACATGAGATGATACAAATGAATTAATAATTCCTGCGATAAATCCTAATAATGACATACCAATCATGATAAGACCCCAATAACTAACAGCACCCATATCTTCTTTCATGATACCTTGATCAATAATCTTCCCCATGAAAATCGGATGTGTTAATTCTACAACAAGTTCTAATAACATAAGTACCCACGCTATCACCATCGCTAATGGATAAGGTTTTAAAAACGATAGTATTTTCCGCATACACTATTCCTCCAATAAAAGCACCGCTACTTTTTAGAATCTTTAGTTTATATCTTATACGACAATCAACAACTTGTCATGCAAAGCAAACTGATTTTTCATAACTTTACTTCTTATTTTAATATGAGATTTTCCACCTTTTTTCATTTGGATTCTTTCTTACATATGGTATTCTATACTTCTGAGGAGTGAACAAATGAAACAACAACGTGAACAATGGACATCAAAACTTGGATTTATATTAGCTGCTGCAGGCTCTGCTATTGGCCTTGGGGCTATATGGAAATTCCCTTATATCGCTGGGACTAACGGCGGTGGCGCTTTTCTCTTCGTATTTATTTTATTTACGCTACTTGTGGGTATGCCCATTCTCCTTGCTGAATTTGCAATTGGACGATCAGCACAGAAGGATGCTATCTCTGCATATAAATTCTTAACACCCGGTACTGCATGGCCATGGTTAGGTAGGATCGGAATCGTGTCTAGCTTTATTATTTTGTCTTTCTATAGTGTTGTCGGTGGATGGATCTTCATCTATTTACTGCATATCTTTTTAGGAAATCTTCAGATAGAATCCGCTGAACAATTTAATCAGTTATTTTCTGAATCGATCATGAATCCCTACCTCGCAGTTGGTGGTCAGTTAATTTTTATGATTTTAACCATATGGGTAGTCGGTAGAGGGGTACAAAAAGGGATAGAACGTGCTTCTCAAATCATGATGCCAGCATTATTTATTTGTTTTATCATTTTAATCATACGTTCCTTAACACTCCCTAATGTCGGTGAAGGTATTTCATTCTTTTTATTACCTGATTTTGGAGCGCTAAATTCAAAAACGATTATATATGCACTTGGGCATTCATTCTTTGCGTTAAGTGTCGGAAACTCTGTTATGGTTACGTATAGCTCTTATTTAGAAAAGAACACGAGTTTATCAAAATCAGCAACTGTAATCGTGATAATGAATATCGTCATTTCATTGTTAGCAGGTCTTGCCATCTTCCCTGCTGTGTTTTCACTTGGAATGGAGCCTACTGAAGGACCAGGGTTGTTATTTGTTGTATTACCTGCAGTCTTTAATGAAATGCATTTCGGAATGGTCTTTTTATTTATTTTCTTGATACTTTTTTTATTTGCAACATTAACATCCGCTTTCTCTCTATTAGAGATCATTGTTGCAGTATTTTCGAAGGACAAGCCTAAGCGCAGGAAAAAAGTAACATGGATTACTGGAATTCTAATCTTCTTAGCTGGAGTACCATCAGCATTATCATTTGGTGTATTAAAAGATACAACCATAATTAACAAATCCATATTTGATACAGCTGATTTTCTCGCATCCAATATACTTCTACCAATTGGTGCATTATTTATCGCATTGTATGCAGCCTTTAAATTACCAAAATCACTACTACTTAATGAATTAACAATTAACACAAAACATGGTAAGATTGTCTTTACGATTTGGTACTTTTTAATCCGTTATATTGCACCTACAGCGATTATCATTGTTTTTTTAGATTCAATTGGTATGTTTGATTGGATGAGATGATTTTAAATATGGAGATGAATGAAAGATGAATAATACGATACAAACAGCTATGTTTGCTGGTGGTTGCTTCTGGTGTATGGTTAAACCTTTTGATCAATGGGATGGCATAGAGAGTGTTATCTCAGGTTATTCTGGTGGACATGTAGAAAATCCAACATATGAAGATGTTAAATCAGGTACTTCAGGGCATTATGAAGTTGTTCAAATTACTTTTGATCCTAACATTTTTTCCTATGATCAGTTGTTAGAAATATATTGGCAGCAAATTGACCCAACTGATGCAGGTGGTCAATTCCACGACCGTGGCGACTCCTATAGAACTGCGATTTTTTATCATAATGAAGAACAAAAACAAGCTGCTGAAAAATCAAAAGCTGCTTTAGCTGCAAGTGGTAAATTCAAAAAACCAATCGTTACCGAAATACTTCCAGCAAAAAAATTCTATCCTGCAGAAGAATACCATCAAGACTTTTATAAAAAGAGTAAAGATGAGTATGAAGAAGATAGAAAGAAATCCGGTCGTGATGAGTTTATTAAAGAATACTGGAGATAAAAACGATCTTCCTGTTGGAATCATTTAGAGAAAAATATGGAGCTACTGAAAAGCCAAACTATTACTCGAATTATATTCAAGATAGTTTGGCTTTTTCTATAAAATATATTGGTAAAAAGTGTAACCCTAATATAATATTATGTGCAGTTTTCAATGGAGCAACTATTTGTTTGTATTATGAATCGAACGTTACCGCGAAGTGTATTTCCGTAGCGGTATAGTTGTTCATATATTAAAGGAACCCAACAGTTATTCAACTTCAATTTTCTTCAAAGGCTTTTCTGCAGGACCTTCAACTACTTCACCAGTATAAGAGAATCTTGAGCCATGACAAGGACAATCCCATGTATTGTCACCACTATTCCAGTTAACCTCACAGCCCATATGTGTGCATGTCGTATCAACAACAAATAACTCCCCTGCTTCATTTTTATAGGCCCCTGCTCTTTTTCCTTTATATGTGATAGCCGCTCCTTCACCATTAGCGACATCTTTTATTTCTTTATCAGGACGATCCAATTTGCCACCAATTAAATTTGCTGCAACGTTCACATTTTCTTTAATTAATTTCTTTAAGCTTGGGTCTGCTTGAAAGCGTGCCGGTGAAAAAAGTTCTGCAAACCGATTCGGTTTATCCATAATTAAGTCCTTAATGATATGTGCTGCTACAACGCTAGTGGTCATTCCCCATTTTCGAAATCCTGTTGCTACATATATATTTGGATTATCTTTATGTTGTCGACCAATATAAGGTAGTTTATCAAGTGATATTAAATCCTGAGCTGACCAACGATATTTAAATTCTTTTACACCAAAATGTTTGGAAGCCCAATGTTCTAATGCTTCATAATGTTCAATTTCTGGCTTTCCTTGTCCCGTTTTATGACCATCACCACTGAATAATAGTAATTCTTCTCCATCAATTGTAACAGCACGTACAGAACGTGTCGGTTTTTCTGCATTTAAATACAATCCACCAGTGAATTCTTTTTCAGGTTTACCAGCAACAACGTAAGAACGTTCTGGATGTAATCGAGCAAAAAATCCTCTATCATCATGAAAAGGAAAATGCGATGCAGAAATAACATAGTTCGCTGAAACTTTATTACCATTACGAAAATGAACAACAGATGGATTCCCTTCCTCCATCTTCGTAGCAACAGAGTTCTCGTAAATTTCTCCACCCATTTCTTTTATTTCCTGCAGGAGATGGGTCAAAAATTGTACTGGATGAAAACGAGCTTGATTTTTCATTACTATTGCACCTTGATTCGCAATATCCATTGGTATATCTTCTACAAACCCGCCTTCAATCCCTATGCTTTTATACGCTTCTGCTTCTTTCTTTAAATTATCGATATAATTACTATCATTGGTATAAATATAAGCATCTTCTTGTTGAAAATCACATTCTATTCCAAGTGTAGTGATCCATTTTTCCATTTGATTGCGTGCTAATCGATTTGCTTCATAATACAATTTGGCATTTTCGACTCCAAAATGTTGGATAAATTCATCATAAATTAATCCATGTTGAGCAGTTATTTTTGCGGTCGTATGCCCTGTTGTACCATTCATTACAGTAGTAGCTTCGAAAATTGCAACGGTTAGTCCTTTCTTCGCTAGCACATAGGCAGTCGTAATTCCTGTTATTCCTCCACCAATAATCGCTATATCGACATGCATATCTTTTGTAATTTCTGGATATCTAGAAATCTTTGATGAATTTAACCAGTATGAAGCATATTCATTATTATCATTTATCATTGTCATCACATAGCCTCCATCTTAATACTCTCATAGTTGATATCCCCCAATTACTCCAAAAAAATGTATAAACATAAAAAAAACAGTCAAATTAATGACTGTTCGATTGTTTAGGATGAATTTCTCCTGTCTCTGTAATTCGAATATTAAATGAAATACTTTCTAAATACATTAACATGTTATTATACGCTTTTTCTGATAATGGCTTTATTTTTCCATTATCAATAATATGAGGGTCAAAACTCAAAGTAATATTATTACCATGGAATTTGGCAGTTAACAATCCTGTTTGTGCGGTTTCATCTTTTACATAAGGAGGAAACAAGAAATTGCCTAACGAGTATGCGACAGGCATACCGTCAAATATTTCAAATCCTTGTAACCAATGTGGATGTGAACCAACAATTAGATCGACACCTATCTGTTGTAATTCTTGTGCATATTGTCGTTGATAATCCACCGGTTTATTTTGTTTTTCTACTCCCCAGTGAAAATATACAATTGTATAATCTGCATCTCCTTGTTGCTCCTGAATTGTTTTCTTTACAAGTGGTAAATCATATCCATTAGGAACACCTGATTTACCTTCTACTGCTAACCAATCAGTACTAGGGATAAACCTTATAAATGAGAAAAATTTAAACTTCTTTCCTTTTATAATTACTTCTTTTGCTGCATATGCATCCTTCGCATTTCGACCTGCACCAATATAATCAAAATCATAACTTTCAACATGTTGTAACGTATCCAATAAACCTGGACGCAAATAATCTAACGTATGATTATTTCCTATATTTAACATATCAAAGCCAGCATTTTTGAGTGCATCTAATCCTTGAACTTCTGACTTAATCCAGAATAATTGATTTGGATCTTTTTCAGCTCTTTTTGTGAATACAGTTTCGGCATTAATAAAAGCATAATCAGCAGCTTGAACTTTCTTTTTTACATGTGTGAAAGGATAATCATACCCATGTTTGTCGAGAATTGGTCTTAATCCCCAATCAAACATCGTGTCTCCAGCAAATATAATATTGATTTCAGGCTCTGACTCCTCCACTATATCGGGTTCTTCCTCCACTTTTTCCAACTCTATATTATTTGGTTTTACAGATGCAATAATATGTTTATGACCATGTTTGTATAATATTTTTTGTGCATTAAAACTAGTAGTTTGAAAAAATAGTATCATACTAAATAAAAACACAATAATACTACAAATATAGACTATTTTTATTCGTGCTTTTCTTCGTCTTTCTCGATAAAAAGTCTTTCTATCCAAACAGCACTCCTCCTAGAATCTCTATCTTATCATGGCTCCTGGATTTGTTGCTGTTTTATTTTTCGTTTTTAATTGACAAATTTTGCCACGCGCAAAAAAAGAAAAGACTGTGTTTGATTTTACTCAACACAGTCGTTAAAAGAATTTAACTTATTACAGGCAAAACTCTTGTTTCTTGTACCATTTCCGATTTGCAAATAGGACAAACCGTCTTTTCTTCATTAGAAAAGGCATCCCTCATCCAACATGAACATTCTTCACTTGTACATGACCAAACTACTGTTTCCACTTCAGGAATCGGTTCCTGTGGACCTCTTCGATAAGCCAATGGCAAGATCCCCTTTCATCGTTATAATACCATTATACGATATATCCAATCATAAACCAAATTACGTTTAAGGATTATAGAAAACACATAAAGACTATAGGCTCGAAACATGCTATAATATTTGGGATTATGATTTATGGAGGAATCGATAAACGTTGATTACTGTAAATAATGTAAGTCTCCGCTATGGAGATCGTAAATTGTTTGAAGATATTAATATTAAGTTTACCCCCGGTAATTGCTATGGTCTAATTGGAGCTAACGGTGCAGGTAAATCTACATTTTTAAAAATTCTATCAGGGGAAATTGAATCGCAAACTGGTTCTGTAACAATAACTCCTGGAGAAAGATTGGCAGTATTAAAACAGGATCACTTCCAATATGAAGAAGAAGAAGTGTTGAAAGTAGTCATTATGGGGCATGCTCGTCTTTATGAAGTGATGCAAGAGAAAGATGCAATTTATATGAAAGCTGATTTTTCCGAAGAAGATGGGATGCGTGCTGCTGAACTTGAAGGAGAATTTGCTGAACTAAATGGTTGGGAAGCAGAATCAGAAGCAGCTATATTACTAAAAGGACTTGGAATTGATGAAGGTCTTCATACAAAAAAAATGGCAGAATTATCAGGGGCTGACAAAGTCAAGGTTTTGCTTGCACAAGCTTTATTTGGTAAGCCAGATATCCTTCTTTTGGATGAGCCGACAAACCACTTAGATATTAAAGCTATTCAATGGTTAGAAGAGTTCCTGATTAATTTTGAGAATACCGTTATTGTTGTATCCCATGACCGTCACTTCTTAAATAAAGTTTGTACTCATATTGCAGACCTTGATTTCAGTAAAATTCAAATCTATGTTGGAAACTATGACTTCTGGTATGAATCAAGTCAGCTTGCTCAAAGAATGGCACAGGATGCAAATAAAAAGAAAGAAGAAAAAATTAAAGAATTACAAGCCTTTATTGCGCGCTTTAGTGCCAATGCATCAAAATCAAGACAGGCTACTTCACGTAAGAAATTACTCGATAAAATCACACTAGATGATATTCAACCTTCTTCAAGAAGATATCCTTTTGTTGGATTCTCTCCTGAGCGAGAAATTGGTAATGACTTACTTCGTGTAGATCAATTATCAAAAACAATTGATGGAGTGAAGGTTTTAGATAATATTAGTTTTACCATGAATAAAGATGATAAAATCGCATTAGTTGGTACAAATGAAATTGCGAAAACGACTCTATTTAAAATTCTTGCAGGGGAAATGGAGCCTGATGAGGGTTCATATAAATGGGGTGTAACTACATCACAAGCATACTTCCCTAAAGACAACTCGGAGTACTTTGAAGGCAGTGATGTCAATCTAGTAGAATGGCTACGTCAATTCTCACCAAAAGATGACAGTGAAAGCTTCTTACGTGGATTCTTAGGAAGAATGTTATTCTCTGGTGAAGAAGTATTGAAAAAAGCTTCTGTACTTTCCGGAGGAGAAAAAGTTCGCTGTATGCTATCTAAAATGATGCTATCTGGTGCAAATGTATTATTGCTAGATGAACCTACAAACCATCTTGATTTAGAATCCATTACTGCACTAAATAATGGCCTGATTAGCTTTAAAGGATCTATTATTTTTGCATCTCATGACCATCAATTTGTGCAAACAATTGCCAATCGTATCATTGATTTAACACCAAAAGGTATGATTGATAAACAGATGACTTATAATGAGTATTTAGAAGATGATAATCTTCAAAAACAAGTAGAACAAATGTATATGTAATAAAGTTTGTACACCCCTGAAACAATGACAATTTCAGGGGTTTCATTCATTTAATAAATGCTTTGTTTTATTGATAATTTTCATCAATTTTTCTGCATTTTCTTTATACATTTGTTTTGCGCTTTCTACATCTGTCTCTAATGCATAAGATTCTAATTCTGCCTGACTCTTCTTCATAGCAGTTAAGAGATTTTGTCTTGGTTTTGCATCTTGTATTTGAATTTTGTCATCGTAAATATCAACTGTCAGTTTCCCATAGGAATCAATTTGTCCTATATATACATTATCAAGTGCTACATTTAATTTTTCTAACTCTGCTTCCAACCATGCCCGAGTGTAGCCACTAGCAGCTAAAGCCGAATCCATGATTTCTCCTTCTAAAATAACATTTTGCGGTACTCTCTCAGGCGCTACATCCATTTGTAAATCTGCCGGTGTTAAAGGTCTTTTTTCCTTCTTTAGTAGAACATTTAATTCACCATTTGTTTCTAACATCGCAAATTCCACATCAGCTATAGAGAAAGCATTCTTCTTACGCAACAATTCTAATAACTCATTAACAGTGTATTTTTCTTTTGCTAAATTATCTTCAAGTATTTTTCCGTCACGAATAACAACAGTTGATTTACCTTCAATAAAATTCCTTGCCTTTTTACTTTTCAAAGATAATAGTCCAGCTAATAAGGGAATTATTGCCCAAATAAGCATACTGTATAAACCATGTAAGAAATCCCGATCAAGTCCAGTCGATATTTCAGCAGCAACACTTCCGATTGTTATACCTGCAACATACTCAAAAAATGACAGTTGAGATAATTGTTTTTTTCCAAGCATTTTAGTTAATAAAAATAGTACAATCACAAGACTTGCTGACCTTATTATAATGTTTAACCAATCAGGCATTCTTCTTCCTCCTAAGAGTTCCGATATTGTAATTCTTCTGCCTTCATTACTTCTATTCGTTTGTTAACATCATGGATTATATTGTCCATTTCTTGCATGGATTCATGAAAAATACGACTAGTCTCTCCATCAGTTGTAACTTGTGCTAGATGACTTAATTCTGATTGGATTACTTTCAAATTTGCTAATGTTCCTTTTACATTAGAAATAACTGTCATTATTATTTCACCCTTTACTTATTAAAAATGGAGGAAAGAGATGTATTAACCTCTCTCCTCCATCTTTTACGGTCTATTCGTTATATTGTGGTTCCTCTTGCATGATCTCTTGGAGGCGAGGATTTAACATATCAATTATTGTTTGTGTTTGTTGGGCAGCTTGCTTATAAAGTTGCTTTGCTTGTTCGTTATCTGTATCAAGAGCAAATCCTTCCAAACTTGCTTGTGCACTTTTTAACCCTGTAACAGTTTGCTTAACATTTGTAATAACTGTCATCGTAATCCCCCTCATGTAGTTAATTGCCAAAGAAGAACAAGTTTATTTTTAATCAAACTCGACATAATATGAGTTGAAAATAATAACAAAAAAAGCAGATATACTCAGAAGAGTCATCTGCTTTAACATTAATCTAACTTTATAAAACGATAAATATGACTGACAATAACTTTTAATAACGCATACGCAGGGACTGCCAGAATCAACCCAATAATACCTCCGAATTGTCCTGCAACTAATAATACAAAGATAATTGTTAAAGGATGAACCTTTAACGCTTTTCCCATTACAATTGGTGAAATAAAGTTACTTTCAATTTGTTGGACAACTACAGCTATTATAATAACTAGTAATGCCTTTACTGGTGAAGTAAATAAACCGACGATAACTGCAGGAATTGTCCCTATCCACGGACCAATAAATGGAATTACGTTTGTTACCATTGATGTTAGTCCTAATACTAAGGAATAATCTAGCCCAATAATTAAGTAACCTATGTATGCAAATACCCCAACGAAGAGACTAACGGTTAATTGCCCTTGTATATAGGAGCTCAATGCTGTATCCATATCTGACAATACATTATAAGCTTCTTTTCTTTGTTTTTTTGGAAGGATTTTTTCAATTATTTTTGGTGCTTTCTCCCCGTCTTTTAGCATGAAAAAAAGGACAAAAGGAACAAGGACAAGGACCATTACGGTATTGGCAATAAATCCTACGGTTGTTGCAATTCCTGAAAGGAGATCTTGAATAAGTTGCTGAGCATTTTCTTCAAATTTCGATAAATATTTTTCAACAGAAAAATAATCACTATCTTGGAATTGTGCAAACCATTCTTTTTCCGTTAACGACATAACCCATTTTTGAATGTTATTGATAATGGCAGGCATATTATCAACTAAGTTTCTGAACTGCTTTTGTAATTCAGGACCAATGAGAAAAACAGCACCCGTGATAACTCCTGCAATTCCAATAAAGACAATAATAATTGCTAATGTTCTATGTATTTTCCGTGAAAGAAGATTAACTAAAGGCCTTAATAAATAATACAAAACCCCTGCTAAAATAATTGGTGGGAATAGTGTTTTTACAATAATAACTAATGGTGTGAAGATAAACCTAACCTGTGTACCTAATAAGATGATTAAAAATATCATGATTGTCGCTATTCCGACTTGAAACCATTTCTCTCTATACATTGTTCTCCTCTTTTCTAATCATTTCCATTATAGTTATTATCGCAGAATTAGACAAATTTTCAAACAGAAAAACCCGTAAGCCTTAAAAAGGTTTACGGGTTATGATTTAGTTTACAGAAACTGTTTCTTCTTCTAAAGCTTTTAATCTTTGTTCTACTTCTTCTGGAGATAAATTGTGCTCTTTAATATAAAGATTTCTTGGATGAACTCGACACTCATCAGAACAACTTCTCATATATTTATGTTCATTTTCTTCAGAAGCTAAAATTTGTTTATTACATTCAGGGTTTGCACAATTTATATAACGTTCACAAGGAGTTCCATCAAAGTAATCGCGCCCAACAATTACATGTTCTTTGCGATTTACTGGAACCGCAATACGCTCATCAAATACATAGCATTGACCATCCCAAAGCTCTCCTTGTACTTCTGGGTCTTTCCCATAAGTGACAATACCGCCATGAAGCTGGCCGACATCTTCAAAACCTTCTTTTACTAACCATCCAGAAAACTTTTCACAACGGATACCGCCAGTGCAATATGTTAAGATTTTTTTTCCTTCGAGCTTTTCTTTATTTGCACGCACCCAAGCCGGTAATTCACGGAACGTTTCAATATCAGGACGAATAGCTCCTCTGAAGTGTCCTAAATCATATTCATAGTCATTACGTGCATCAAGAACAACTGTATTCTCATCTTGCATCGCTTCATAGAATTCTCTAGGACTTAAATACTTACCTGTAATTTCATGAGGATTAATATCATCTTCTAGTCGCAATGTAACTAATTCTTTGCGAGGACGCACATGCATTTTCTTAAAAGCATGTTGATCTGCTTCATCAATTTTGAATACCATTGTCGCAAAACGAGGATCCTTTTTCATTTCCGTCATGTATGTTTCTGTATCTTCCCAAGTTCCAGAAACAGTACCGTTAATCCCTTCCTTTGCAACAAGGATTCTACCTTTTAAATTAATGTCCTTACAAAATTTCAAATGTTGTGCTGCAAATTCTTCCGGATTTTCAATTGTTACATACTGATAATACAATAATACACGATATGCTGCTTTTTCAGACATACTAAATACCACCTATTCAACTTATATTTGCAAGATATAAACGTGTTTAGGAGGATATGAGGTCGAATTTTCGCAAAATCCGACAATATACACTTTATTCTTACCAAAGTATTTTAACGTTTTTATACAAAGAAATCAAGTTGGGAGTACTTTCCAGAAGACAGGTAGCAAGGAAACCTTAAATTCTTCTAGTAGATTTTTTGAATTGGCCAATAATATGGATGTGATTATATATTATTGGAGGACGTAAATTTCTTATGAAGGTTAAACCAAACACTACAAAAATAACACATCAAAAATTATCAAAAAAAGAAATTGTAGGACGAATTTTCATCGTAACAATTGGTGCCCTCATAATGGCTATTTCTCTTGAGGTTTTCCTCATACCCAATAATATTTTGGATGGTGGAATTACTGGTATTGCCATTATCATTTCACATTTAACTGGTCTCAAAGTGGGAATACTATTATTTGCTTTAAATTTGCCCTTTATTTTCGTAGGTTACAAACAAATCGGAAAGACTTTTGCACTCACAACATTATATGGAATCATTGTCCTTTCTAGTTCATCCCTCTTTCTTCATCATCATTATATTGTTACTCATGATTTATTACTTGCTACTGTTTTTGGAGGAATTATATTAGGAATTGGTGTAGGCTTAGTAATACGATATGGAGGTTCCCTCGATGGTACAGAAATAATCTCCATTCTAATAAATAATAAACTCCCCCTTTCGGTTGGAGAGGTTATCTTATTTTTTAATTTTTTCATCTTTAGTACTGCAGGATTTGTATTTAGTTGGGAAAGAGCTATGTATTCGATTCTCACCTATTTCATTGCATCTAAGTTCATTGATATCATCGTAAGTGGACTAAACGAGTCCAAATCTGCATGGATTATAAGTGATAATCCAGAAAAAATCGCAGACGCTATCCTAGCAAGATTAGGACGTAGTGTTACAGTATTAAACGGACTTAATCCTTATTCAGGTGAAGATAAACAAGTGGTTTTCTGTGTGATCACAAGACTAGAGGAGAAAAAGTTAAAATCAATATTAAATGAACTAGATGCAAATGCTTTTTTAGCAGTTGGAAGTATATCCGAAGCACAAGGAGGACGTTTTAAGAAAAAAGGTATTCATTAACGACGAGCTACATCATCCAAGGAAGTAGTGGAATTACTACACTTGGATGATGATATGACAATTAACAATTAGTAGTTTTTATGATGGAAGTAATATGATGAGAATTGTTAATAACATGAGTATAAACAAACTTCGGGTATCTTTTTTTCTCCAACTTAATTTTCTGAAAGTGGTTCTACTTTTCCCAGATTGATAGCCTTTTACTTCCATCGCATTTGCTAATTGTTCTGCTCTTTCAAGGGAACTGGAGAATAGAGGGATAAAAATAGGAACTAAAGTTTTCATTTGTCGTACGATAGAACCCTTACCAAATACTGTTCCTCTTGACCTTTGTGCATCCATTACTTTTTGAGTTTCGTCTAATAGTGCAGGCACAAACCGTAATGCAATTGTAAGCATTAAGGAGATTTCATCGACCGGAACTTTCAACTTACTTAAAGGACGTATTAAGTAGTTAAGAGCATCTGTTAAATCTATTGGTCTTGTAGTCAAAGTTACGATAGTAGATACAAAAACTATCATAACAAATCTACAAAATATATATACTCCATTCACGAGACCATAAGAAGAGATAGTAATAATACCCCACTTAACATAAATAGTCCCACCTGCAGTAAACAGGACTTGTAGGAAAACAGTAAATGTAATTAGCCAAATTAGTGGTTTTACCCCTCGATAATAAACAGAAAACTTGACTCCGGATAGCCGCATGACTGTTAAAGTAAATATCCATAGTAATACATAGGCTTGCCAATTGGATGCCAAAAGCAATAAAAATATAAAATAACAACCTCCAATTAGCTTTGCTCGCGGGTCTAAACGATGGAGAATTGATTCACCAGGATAATAACGGCCTAATAAAAGAGTATTCATATTATATCAGCTGCTATTATAGCTTCTGATAATTCTTCCACAGTGAGACATTTCATTGAAAGTTTTCTGCCAATTTCCTTTTCAATCTTCATTTGCAAAGACAAAACATCTGGTAAATATAAACTCCATTTGTTTATTAGTTCCAGATTGGAAAAGGCATTTCGTACATTGCAATGCATAACTACTTTGCCATTTTCCATGATAACGACATTATCGGCATAGTCTATAACATCCTTCATGTCATGTGTAACCATCACAATTGTTAGGTGATGATGTAGATTCAAGTCTGTTAGGAGTGTAAATAATTCTTTTTTCCCGTTTCGATCCAGCCCCGCTCCTGGTTCATCGAGAACTAATACCTCTGGTTCCATTGCTAATATCCCTGCTATGGCAACTCTTCTCTTCTGCCCGCCAGATAAAGAGAACGGAGAGTTTCCTAATATGTTCTCACTCAACCCAACTTGTTGAATAACTTTTTTGGCAATTGTCTTTGCCTCTTGTAATGCCACACCAAAGTTTAAGGGTCCAAAGCATATATCTTTTTCTACTGTTTCAGCAAATAATTGTGATTCTGGAAATTGAAAGACCATACCAACTTTTTTACAAATTAATCGTCTTGTATCCTCTTCTACCGTAATTCCATCAATTTTAACCTTGCCAGTATGTGGCATAAGAAGTCCGTTCATTGCTTTAATTAGACTGGTTTTCCCCGCTCCTGCATGCCCTATAACTGCTGTGAAACTCCCTTTCTGTATATGGAGATTTACTGTATCAAGTATAGATTTTCGACGAATTGGACCTATTTGATAATCTGCACTAACACCTTCAAATTGAATTTCCAAACCACTTCACCAACTCTGCTTCTGTCATAAAGTTTCGAGGGAGTTCCTTCCCTTTTGTTATTAATAACCTTCTAAGTTGATCGGCAACCGGTACTTCCCAATCACAAACATTGTCAAAATAATCCTTAGGAGCACCATCAAAATTTACTTTACCAGTTCTTAACTGAATAATCCTGTCTGCGGAAGCTGCTTCCGCCATGTCATGTGTGATGGAAATAATCGTTAGCTTTTCTTTCATCTTTAATTCTTGTAAAATTCGAATAATAGAGTTTCTACTTTTAGGATCGAGCATTACAAAGGCCTCATCCAAAATAATTAACTGTGGATGTAGAGCTAAAACACCTGCTAGTGCCACCTTCTGCTTTTGACCACCTGATAAAAGGGAGGGATCCATTCTACTCAATTCTGATATGCCAACAAGCTGTAATGAATGATTTACTCGATCTTTCATCTCAGCATATGACATATTCAAATTTTCTAAACTAAATGCAACGTCATCCTCTACCGTTGTTCCGATAAATTGATTATCTGGATTTTGCCATACCATACCAATGTGCTGACGAATACTCCAAATTGTATGTTCGTCCATTTTTATTTGGTTTATATAAATTTGTCCCCTAGTATGTTGTACTAGTCCAACTAATAATTTCGCAATCGTTGATTTACCTGATCCATTATCACCTATGACGGACACCCATTCCCCCTTTTGTACCTGGAATGAGACATCATGGATCACTTCATTTCCACGTTTATCATATTGAAAACATATATTCTCTACTTTTACTACGACTTCACTCATATTGGCTTTTCCTTTCATACAATAAGAAGTGCTAAGATCATCATTGTTACAAATGAACCATTCACAAGAACAAGATTTTTTACAGCTAAAACAAAAGTTTCCGCTTTTACTTGCTTTCCTTTAAACTTTCGACAATGTTGGTATACTGGTAAAATGACTAACAATGAAAATAGCATCATAACTGGTAAAACTTTAAACAAAACAGCTGTGATAATTGCGATAAATGAAGCGATATAGAGAATATCAAATAGTATTATGGCATTCCGCTTCCCAATATAATAAGGTAATGTGTAACGCTTATTTATGACATCTTCTTCAAGATCACATATATTATTGGCTAGCATTACATTTGCAATTGTAAATACGCATGGCAATGAAATCCATATAATTTCCATTAAGGACATATAATTAACTTGTACTGTAGATATAGCCCCATTGAAAAAGACATTCACAATTCCTTTATCAAAGGCATTAATATATACGGTTAAGAAAGTAATACCTAATCCCATCGTCACACCTGAAAATAGTTCTCCAAGTGGCATACGTGATAGCGGTATTGGGCCATACGTATAAAAAATACCTATTGCAAAACATAGTATTCCTATAAAGAGTACAGTGATATCTGTGCGCCAAACTAACCAAATCCCTAGCATTGTCGCAATCGCCAACAATGTAATGATCGTATTGCGAACTAGTCTTTCTGATATATCTTTTACTCCAATAATATTTTTCTCGTTGCGATATTCTTTACTAGAAGCTTTCTTATAATCCATATAGTTATTTATAGCTGTCGTAGTAAGATCGAAAATAAACATAGAACAAAAGAAAATAATTGTATTTAATGGTTTTAACTCACCGAACTTATATATGACAAATAATAAGCCCACCGCAAAAGGAAACAAACTAGCTAGCTTTGTTTGGATTTCAACTAGTTTAAAAAAAGTACGAATTGACATTACAGATTCGCCTCCTATTTCAATTCCATTTCTCCCATCCTGTATGCATTACTCGTTAATTCGAAGTTGGCTATGCCAGTAGTTAGAAATACCTGTTTATCAGTACTAACAAAAATGGCTTCGACCCCTGCAACGCTCTCAATATAATCCATCCCAGCTTCTAAACCCATTGCAAAAACAGATGTAGAAAGAGCATCTCCATCAATTGATTCCTCTGAAATGATTGTGACACCTGCTATTTCGTTATTAAATGGATAACCATCAGTTGGATTTAATAGATGATGATATTTCACACCTTCTACTTCCAAAAAACGTTCATATATACCAGATGTCACGACTGACTTATTCGTTGTTTGAATATTTCCGATTGTAGTCCCTCTTGGAGAGTAAGGGTCTTGAATACCTACAGTCCATTGCTTTCCTGATGGAGCCAAGCCTTTAACGTATATATTTCCACCTAAATCTATAATTGCAGTCGTCACATGTTCTTCTTCCAGCAATTTATTCACTTCATCTGTAATAAATCCTTTTGCAATTGCACCTAAGTCTAGACGCATCCCCTTATCCTGCAAATATATTTTATGTTCCATTTCATTTATCTCTATTTTCTTATAATCAATCAGGGACAAAGCTTTCTCAATTTCCTCTTCACCTGGTTTACGAGCATCAGGAAATCCGATACTCCATAAAGAAGTTAACGGCCCAATCGTTATATCAAATAAACCGTTTACAGACTCGCTAAAATCTTTACCGGACACTATTAGTTTCAATGTTGAATCTGAAACTTCCACAGGTTGCTCACCTGCATAATGATTAATGTTGGCAATCTCTGAATCTATATCATTACTAGTCAATTGATTCGCAAGTGTTTCAATTGTTTGGAATATACGATCTAAAACTGTTTCTTTGTCTGCATCATATATTTTCACGGTTACTACTGTACCCATTAAAAACTCTGTTCTTTTGTAAGGTGAAGAGTTTATTTGTAGTTCATCGCTATTTGTCTTGCCGCAACCATACATGGTTAAGGAGATCGTTAAAATACAAATGCCTATAAATAGTTTCCTATACATTCGCTACCTCCTTAAGTTGGGAAAAGACTATTAGAATATGCACTCAAACAGTCTTTTCTCCACACTAATAAAATCTGTTATTTTTCAAAAACAAAATTATCGATTAAAATTGGTGTTGTATCACCTTTTTGTGCTGCATTTATCAATTGTGCTGCATACATTTTGAACGTATGACTAGAGTGGGTTGCACCAGCCACAACATCAATGTCCTCGGCATTTTGTTTTTCCATTAATGCATTACTTAATTCCGGTACAAACTCTTGCGGCCCTACTCCAGTCTTATCTTTCATATTTTGTTGATACTCATTATCCTTTGTTTTTAAATCTGCTGCTTCATTCACATAATCATATTCTGTTGCGACTATTTTTCCTTCGTTTACAGTCATCTTGAGGAAAGTTCTCCACCCTGTTGCACCTATATTTTTTTCTTCTAATGAATAATTCCCATCTTGCAATGGTTTGTTATTCGCAATTTCAATTGTCGCAGAATCACCCGCTTGTGCAGCTTGTATTAGTTGCTGAGCATAGTTTTTAAACGTTTCTGCAGAATGGGTTGCCCCTGAAACTATGTCAACGGAATCGGCATTTTGCGTTGAAACCAATGAATTATTCAATTTTGGTATATACTGCTGAGGTCCGATGCCCACTTTTTCTTCCATTAACTTTTGATAGCCTTCATCTTCTGTTTTTAATATCCCATCTGCATTTTCATAATTGTAATCAGATTCAATTATTTTTCCGTTTTCTACAACAATCTCCATAGAAGCTTTCCAGCCTTTATCATCAAAATCAACTTCTTGTAGTTTGTAGACTCCATCTTGAATAGGTGAACCTGCAATAACAGTTCCTACTGTTTGATCACTACCACCTTTGTTATTGCTCTCTTCTGTTTTTACATTTCCTACTGAATCACTTCCACATGCCGCTAATAAAAGTGACAGACTTGCTACAGCTGTAAGTACTTTCTTCATCTTCTTACCTTCCTTTTCATATTATTTTTGTGAAACATTTCACAATTTTAGTTAAAAAAAAGAGAGGGGTTTTTATTATGTGAAATATTTCACATTAATTCATCCACATTTTAACATCAAGATTTAATTCTGTCTATTCTTTTTATAAAAAAGCTCTGTTAAACTCTGTTGTTGATTTTCGCTCCTGTACACTCGCTTTCCGCGGGCACGACCTCAGCTAACTTGGCAAAGAAAACCACTTTGCCAAGTGGATCTTCGGCTCGTGCTGTTCCCGCAGGAGTCTCGTGTACATCCGCTACAATCAACTAAGTTGTTAACAACAATGAACTTTAACAGAGCCTATAAAAAAAGTAATTTAAATTTTTATAGACAGATTTTGTGAAAGAATGTACAATGTAGTCGAATGTTCAGAGTTTCACAAACGAAATTCGTTACATTATGCTCAACGTTTCACAAACCACTATTATGAAGGAGTGATTTCTTAATGACAACTCATAATATTGTCATTATTGGGGCCGGCTATGCTGGAGTCCATGCTGCAAAGAAATTAGCAAAACAGTATAAACGTGATGAATCAGTTTCCATCACGTTAATCGATCGCCATTCTTATCACACGATGATGACTGAATTACATGAAGTTGCTGCAAATCGAGTGGAAGCTGATGCAATCAAGTTTGATTTACGACGCCTATTTAAACGAACCAAAGTTAAATTAGTTACGGATAATGTTACAAATGTCAATTATGATAATAAGTTAGTTACGACTGAACACGGAGCATACCCGTTTGATTTTTTAATCTTAGGGATGGGTGGAGAACCAAATGACTTTGGTACACCTGGTGTATCTGAACATGCTTTTACATTATGGTCTTTTGAAGATGCTGTTAGGTTACGAGATCATATAGAATCGACAGTTCGCCAAGCTGCGACCATACATGATGAAAAGACTAGAAGAGCAATGTTAACGTTTGTTGTATGTGGTTCTGGTTTTACCGGAATTGAAATGGTTGGTGAATTAGTAGAATGGAAATATCGACTTGCTAAAGAGAACAAGTTGGATGAAGATGAAATAATGCTTTATGTGATTGAAGCAGCACCTACTATCTTGAATACCCTTGATAGAAAAGGTGCAGGAAAAGCAGAAACTTACTTACAAAAACATGGTGTAATAATTTTAAAGAATTCACCAATTGTAGAGGTTACAGAAGATAGCATTCTCCTAAAATCAAACGAAGAAATAGCTACCCATACACTCATATGGACTGCTGGTGTTCAAGCAAACCAAGATACAAAGGATTATGGAATGTCAACTGGTCGAGCAGGTCGCTTAAAAGTTAATGAGTTTATGGAAGCTGAAGGCTTAGAAAGAGTATATGTCGTTGGTGATCTAGCTTATTTTGAAGAAGAACCAGCAAAACCTACTCCACAAATTGTAGAAGCTGCTGAACAAACTGCCATGACAGCTGCTAAAAACGT
The DNA here is from genome assembly GCF_042655485.1 of Lederbergia graminis. Classification (NCBI taxonomy): domain Bacteria; kingdom Bacillati; phylum Bacillota; class Bacilli; order Caryophanales; family Bacillaceae; genus Lederbergia; species Lederbergia graminis. The sequence goes on along the minus strand of NZ_JBHSMC010000001.1, from coordinate 255,475 downwards.
TATTGCTGAAATAAGTAACGGTAAAAAGGTTCCATATAAAGGGAAATATCATGGAAATATGGTTTCTATCGGTGCTCGCTATGGGGTTGCCAATTTAAGTGGAATTAGACTAAGTGGATGGTTTGCAAACTTTATGAAACACATGGTTAATCTGTATTACTTCTTTGGAATTCGAAGTGGTTATTATATGGTTCAATATATCAAACACGAATTCTTCCAAACGAAAGATAAGCGCAATATCTTTCGAGATACACTCACTAGATATGGAAATGTACTTTGGAGTTTTCCGTTAAGACTTATGGTTGGTGGGTTTTGGCTAAGTGAAGCTGGTGCAAAACTTTGGGGAGAAGAAACATGGAAAGAAGCTACTAGCAGCTTTGCTACCTTATCAAAACTCTTCAACGGAATTGGGGATGATTCTTGGTTAAAAAGCACTACTGTTAATATGCCATTCGAATGGTTACAAACAACAACAAGTGGCGCTAGTGAAACAGCGACTAGTGGTGATTGGGCAACTCCAATTTTAAGTAAGATGCCAGGATGGTTTGAATGGATTATGCAGATAATGCTCCCTACTCCAGAAGTAGCGCTGTTTATGCAAAAAATGATGGTATTTATTGAACTAGGGATTGGTATAGCTATCATATTTGGTCTTTTCACTTGGTTAGCAAGCTTTGCAAGTACAGGGTTTCTAATCATGTTTACATTATGTGCTATGTTAGGCTGGGATAAACTATGGGCCCTACCTGCTTCTATTGCATTAATGAATGGATCAGGCCGTTTCATTGGTTTAGATTATTGGGTTATTCCTTATCTTCAAAAGAAACTAAGTACTAGCTGGTATGGAAAAGAACGATCTATTTATCATGATAAGTAATGAAAAAACATATGAGAAAGCGTCAGGGTAACCTTTCGCTTTTTCATATTAGGATATGTATGTTATTGGAGGGGTTTAATTGTTAGAGTCTCTCAAGTTGTTTAAACGTTGGGATTTTATTATCATATTTGTTCTTATACTCATGGCTTTTTTACCATTGGCTATCTTTTCTAAAATTCAAAGTGAAAAAACGGGAAATAATGCAATGCAAATTGCTGTTATCTCAGTAGATAATAAAATATTGAAGGAAGTCACTTTAACGGGTCATACTGGAGTCCAAACATTTGATATCTATGCATCTGATAATGATCGTAATACGATAGAAGTTCGTGATGAACATATACTTATTAAAAGTGCCACTTGTAATGACCAAGTTTGCGTTAGGACACCCGCTATCTCCAAACCAGGTCAAACCATCATTTGTTTACCTCATAAATTAGTAATTGAAGTGATTTCTATGGATGAAGTACCTAGTGACAATTCCATCATTAGTTCTTAATCACGGTAGATTGGATGACGAAAAAATGAGTAAAAACCAACGCATTGTCTTAATAGCTTTACTAGCAGCACAGGCTGTCATTATTAGTTTGATAGAAAGAGCTATCCCCTTCCCTTTTGCAATTGCACCAGGGGCTAAATTAGGTTTAGCAAATATTATTACATGTATCGCTTTATATACACTTACTACAAAGGATGCATGTAAAGTAGTCATCATTCGTTTAATCTTAGCAACTTTGCTTGGGGGAACTATTTCGACTTTTATGTATAGTGGTGCAGGTGCGATTGTTAGTTTTTTCGGGATGTGGATGGTAAAAAAACTAGGTCCGTCACGAATAAGCCTTATTGGTGTTAGTGTTACAGGAGCAATCTTACACAATTTTGGTCAATTAGTTGTAGCTAGTTGGATTGCCAAAACTTGGACAGTTCTGCTATATCTTCCTGTGCTTTCATTTATCGGTTTATTATCAGGTATCGCAATAGGAATTCTAGCTAATTATTTACTTACGCATGTAGAGAAATTACATTATTATTATATACAAAAACAAGGGAATGACATTGTTTAAAGTATCCTTGTAAAAAAAACCTCGACAAATAAATCAGAATCCTGAATCATATATACATCAAACTTGGCTTCGAGTTCTAGCGGAATCCATGATATAACTGCTTTAATATTTTCAAGTTCTTCTAGTAATACAACATCATCTTGGTGACGGATTAAAACCACTTTAGGATATACAGCATGTTTATAGCCTTCAATAAACACAAGGTCTAAGGGAAAACGTTCATAGACTTTTAAAATTTCAGACAGACCCCAATTATTAATACTTACTTCCACATGTATATGGCCATTCCCCTCAACCGCAGAAATATGTGCTCCTGCTCGGTGATGTATGTCGGAATCTTTTTCTGAATTCATTTTTTCAGGACTACCACCATGACCGTGATGTTTCACGGTACCAACTTTATACCCTAATTTAGTGCCCTTTTTAATTAATTTCTCCATTAATGTCGTTTTTCCACTATTAGAAAAACCTACTACTTGAAATATTTGATATGTTTCCATCACGTCTTCTCATCCTATCTGTTTCCACTATCATCTTGGAAAATTGCATATTAATATTCGATATTGTACCATAATCAGATGGAGGAACGAATTAACTCGTACAGTTTTCCATTTAATACTTGAAACTTTTTTGTTATTAAAACAGTATTAATAATTAAAGTGAGGAGTGAATGATATGAAAAAAGGACTAGGAGCTATTATTGGTATCGTTGTCGTGTTAGCAATTATTTTAATCCCGACAATCGGTAGTTATAATGGATTTGTGAATGCTGAAGAAAACGTAGAAAAACAATATGCACAAATTGAGAATCAACTACAGCGAAGAATGGATTTAATTCCAAATCTCGTAAATACAGTTAAAGGCTATGCTAGTCACGAAGAGGAAATAATGACTGATATAGCTGAAGCTAGATCACGGTTAATTGGAGCTACTACTCCGGAAGAGCAGGCAAATGCAGACGCAGAACTATCAAGTGCGCTAAGTAGACTACTTGTAGTATCTGAAAATTATCCTGACTTAAAAGCAGATCAACAGTTTACTCGACTCATGGATGAGCTTGCTGGTACGGAAAATCGTCTTGCAGTAGCACGTATGGATTATAACGAAGAAGTAACTACATTTAATAAGAAAGTAAAGCAATTCCCTGGAAGGTTAGTTGCTGGTATTTTTGGCTTTGAAGAGAAAGAATATTTTAAAGCAGATGCCGCTGCACAGGAGGCTCCATCGGTAGATTTTGAAGGGGTTGAAGATGAATGAGGAAGTCTCCCCTTCTTCTCCTTTTTTCGCTTTTCTGCCTTTTATTTATTCCGATTCAATTCGTAAGCGCTGCATCCATTCCCACTCCGGTCGGTGATATTTATGTTCAAGATTTTGCGAATGTCCTCTCTACCGCAGAGGAGCAAGAATTAATTGAACTTGGCATATATTTAGATGATCACACAGGAGCACAAATTGCAGTGTTAACTGTAGATTCGCTCGATGGTATTCCAGTTGAACAATATGCCGTTCAAGCCTTACGCGAATATGGATTAGGTGATGCAAATAAAAATAACGGTATCTTATTACTACTTTCGATACAAGATAGAAAAATATTTATCGAGGTGGGTTATGGTCTTGAAGGTCGATTACCTGATGGTAAGGTCGGTTCAATTATCGATTCATATGCACTTCCTTCATTAGATGAAGGGAATATCCCACATGCTCTTACCAATACTTATAAAAAACTTTTCAATGAGGTTGCAGAAGAATATCAACTTGACAAGCAAGCTAATGCAGAAGGATATGTATATGGAGCAAATCCCGAAAATGAAGGTCCCTCCCTATTTACAACAATTATTATTGCAGTCATTATTATTGGTCTGATAATTCTCGATTTTAAATTTCTTGGTGGAGTCCTCACCCTCTCATTATTTAGAATGCTTGCCATCATCTTAAGCCGTGGTGGCGGAGGTGGAGGCGGTGGTCCTCGTACAGGTGGAGGTGGATCTGCCGGAGGTGGTGGAGCTGGCCGTAGTTGGTGAAAAACAATAAAACGTTTCTCTCATAGGATATCCCTTAGAGAGAAACGTTTTTTACTGTATTGATCTAAATAATAGTCTTTTCAATAGTGGAAATAATAAATCAGGTAGTGCTTCAACAGATGGGACAATCAAACTATAGGCACCATATATATTTTGAAAAACTTTTCGCTGTTCTTCAGGAACTTCCTCATTTGATAGGAATACATTAAAGACCTCTACCCCATTTTTTCTCGCCTCTACAACTGCCTCATGGGTATCCACAATTCCATTTTGATCATAGCCATATGCTGCAGGTTCTCCATCTGAAAAAACGATAAGAAATTTCTGTTTTTCATGTCGCTCTAATAATCGTTTACTTGTAACACGGATAGCAAAACCATCACGGTTATCTTCCTCTGCATCAAGCGACATAATCTCTGGTCCGGTTTTATAATGTAAGGAACTGGAAAAGTCAATGACACGTTTAAAGTAATTTGGTTGGTATTTTTCCGTAACGTCGTTAGCATCTTCCCAAAATCCAGTGATTTCATGTGGTACCTTTACTGATTTTAATGCTTCATGAAAAAGTACTATTCCACGCTTTGTTTCCTCCATCTTATCCACCATAGATGCAGAACAATCCACTAATAGGCTAAATACAGCATCAATTTCATTCGAATTTTCATTTTTTTTATAAAAGATTCGTGGATTTTCATCAGTAAATATGCGAATAAGTTTTCTATCTAACTTTCCAAATTGCAAATGTGTTCTTGGTAAGATCTTTTTATGTTCTAATGTAAGGTCGATTGCCTTTTTTAATTTCTTTTGATACAAGTTTACTTTATTCTTGTACTTAAGATATTCAGATTTCTTATCTGGACTAGTAATAATATTTGATATAAAAATTGCTTCCGCATATTTGTTTTCTTTTCCAAATGGTGCACCTTTATTTTCTTTCTCATTATGTTGATGTTCTAATGCCTCTAAATGACTAAAATCTTTATTCGAAGTTTTTTGAGCAGATCCTTGTATAACTGCCAGTGCTTGATCACCAGCTTCTCCCTCACGTGCTTCGTCTCCTAAAATATCTGTCTGAGTACCTTGATCGAGATCAAATTGTAAGAATGACTTCCCAGGTGAGCTAGTCTCACGATGCCATGTTTTCATTTCCTCACCGTGAACTTCCTCATCTCCAGCAGCCTTCTCATCAGCGATATCTTGATTGATGAGCTCATCTTTTCTCATTAAATCGCGATAATCTCCACTAATTTTATCTGGATCTTCTATAAATAAGTGAAAATACTCATTTACCATATCACGATTAATTACTTCTTCTAAGAATTCCACGATTTCCTTACTAATTTGAGTAATTACTTGTGTAGAATTTGCTTCCATTAGTTGTTCAATTTTAGTTCTATAGTATGGTAATAACGGATTTATTTCGTCATGTATTTCTGGTAGTTGAAATATAGGTTTTTGAGAATTCATAAGTAAATAAGTCAGATTAAATAATGCATCTAAAAAAAAGTTCTTATCTGCATTTACTTTTAACTGATTTTCAAAATGATTCTCATATATATCGCGCCTTACCTGGAAATCTTTCTTCATACCTGGTCGAGTTCGTTTACATAATTCTTCAATTCGTACATCTTCTGCTAACATACATAATTGTTTTGCAAATCGAGGTATTTTGGTTTGTTCACACCAATTCCCATAATTATATAGTTCTCTTGCATTGGAATAATATAAATTTCCATATGCTCGTAAATAAACATCCGATTTCATGCCAGAACGCATAATATGTTCTTCACGATGAGTCCAAAAATGACTAACATACACCTTTTTATTGCGATGGTCGATATAAGAATTGACCCGAAAATCAGTATCAAACTCAGGATCTCTCGAAAGTGTTTTCGTTAAATCAGCTAGTTCCATTAATAAAAGTGAATCAATTTTTTCATCATTAAAATTAATGAATCGATACAACATATTTTTCACCTACTCAAACAAAGTTGAAGCAATATTCATAATTGCTGCCTTCTCCCGTTCTTCTTCCAATTTATCAATTATGCCACGCTGAATCGCTCGTAATGGTGGTAGATAGGTAGCTAGATCACAAGTATCGATTAGTGCTCGAATGGATGCAGCTTCTTCGGGAATTTGTGCATTTTTCACTTGTGTTATTAAATCCTCAGAAAGCATCACAAATTTGTCAATTAAGCGATGATCATGTAATTTACTCTCATTTAAGAGAACATGTTTCAGTACATCACCTTGAACATAAGGAACCTCCATCACGACAAAGCGGTTTTTCAAAGCTTCGTTCAGTGGCACAGTTCCTACATAGCCTTCATTAATTGCCGCAATAACACCGAAGCTTTTTTTCGCTTTCACAACTTCACCCGTAAAAGGGTTAAACACCATACGTCTATAATCTAACACACTATTTAATATTGGCAGTGTTTCTGGTTTTGCCATATTTATTTCATCAATATATAGTAAATGTCCCATGTCCATTGCCTTCACAACTGGTCCAGGGATAAATTCTATTGTATTTTGTCCATTTTCTTGAGCAATTGTTTTAAAACCAAGCAATGCTTCTACATCCAAATCAACCGAGCAATTTATACTATGCATCGGTTGTTTGAAATAAGTTGCAAGAGTTTCTGCAAGCTTAGTTTTTCCAGATCCTGTTGGTCCTTTAAGAAGAACGTTTTTCCCTAAAGCTATTGCAATGACAGCATCTGATAATAAAAAATCATCTGCTGCAATAAAGCCACCTTTTTGATCTAGAGTTTCTTCAAGTCTAGAAAATTCTTGTTGTCTTGCAGCTATTATTTTCTGGATTTCTATTGGTAATTGTTGCGTATTCATGATTGTTGTTCCCTTTCTATTTATGAAAATTATACTTGTTGACCTATTTATTCTATCAGAGAAAGATGTTTTATCAAAAAAATATAAGCTTGCATTAAGCAAGCTTATTATTTTTCCTGTACGTATATAAACCTCTACCAAGTTTTTCAATATTCGTATCAATTTTCATTATCGTATTCATAAATGTTGTCATATTTGCTATTGTAAAACCTGTTCTTTCTTCGATTATTTTCTGTAATTCCGAACTTCTCATTGGAACTCGTTCTGCAGTTAATATTTCCACAGCAGTTTCTCTCATCTTCGTTGTTTTACTGCGTCTTGAAGGTCTTGCTCTTCTTTTTTTCATAGGTGTCAATAATTCTTGCTTATGTTCTAAGTGAGAATTCATTTCTACAGTTGAAGTGACCGATTGATGATTAAGATCTTCATGTTCCTGCAATTCGTCTAATTCTCGAAGCCTGTTAAAAATGAATGCCCGTTCTTTTCTTAATTCTGAAAGCAAACGTTCTTCCGCCTCGTTCATTTGCTCCAATCTCATTCTTAAGGCAATTCTCTCATCAAACATTATCGCTCCCCCATTATATCGCTCATTATATATATTAATAATTATAGATATTATAAGTGAAATAGTAAAGCGTTTACATTCATAAAATTCAACAAATTAACTAATAAATAGATAAAATATTTTTTATATAGAAAACGCTTTATTTTTTTATTAATTCCATGTAAAATTAATACATACAAAAGAATAATTTAATTTCACGAGGAGGTTTTACTTGCATGAAAATTATGAGCAATGAATTATTAGTTGCTGCTTATCGTGACGCAAAGAAGAATAACCACGGACGTGAATGGATTAAATTATTGAAACTTGAATTGAAAAAACGAGGTTTAAAAGTAGTATAATGCTTCTATGAAAATTTGAATATTGTAAAAAAGCATGCAGCTAAAATTGCATGCTTTTTTATTTCTGAAAATGTGGCTAGTAAAAACAAAATATAGTATGTAAATCGGAACATTGTTAGTGTACCTACAGCGCTTCGGAAATACACTTGTCTTTAAACTTTAAATTTATATAGTTAAAGTCAATTATTTATAAACTACATCTTTTAGGACAATAAAAACCGAACTAAAAATAGTTCGGTTTTTATTGAATACTTATACACTTTTATATTTATTATCCCTCTAACAGTAAATCTTCAGGGTTTTCTAAAAGTTGCTTAATTGTAACAAGGAAGCCTACCGCTTCTTTTCCATCAATAACACGGTGGTCGTATGATAATGCTACATACATCATTGGTCTATTTTCCATTCTTTCTGCATCAATCGCTACAGGTCTTGTTTGAATTGTATGCATTCCTAAAATACCAACTTGTGTTCCGTTTAAGATTGGTGTAGATAATAGTGAACCAAATACCCCACCATTTGTAATCGTAAATGTTCCGCCTTGCAGATCACTTAGTGCCAATTTATTATCGCGAGCTTTTTTCGCTACCGCTAATATATCAGCTTCAATTTCCGCGAAATTCTTTCGATCACAATCACGAATTACTGGTACAACTAATCCTTCATCTGTTGAAACAGCAACACCAATGTCGTAGTATTTTTTCAATAACAATTCATCGCCTTGTAATTCTGCGTTTACAGCAGGATATTTCTTTAAAGCAGCTACAACAGCTTTCGTAAAGAATGACATGAAACCAAGACGAACATCATGTTGTTCATAGAATTTATCCTTCTTACGTTTACGCAAATCCATTACTGCGGACATATCAATTTCATTGAATGTTGTTAACATTGCTGTATTTTGTTTCACTTCTACTAATCGCTTAGCAATAGTTTGGCGACGTCTTGAAATTCGAACACGTTCAACAGGTTTACCAATTTCATGCTCAGGCATTGGTTTTGTACTTTGGACTGACTTTGTTTCTTGCTTTGGTTGGTCGGAATAAGAAGAAACATCTTGTTTTCTCACGCGTCCAAGAGGATCAGTAGTCGGCACGTTACTTAGATCAATACCTTTTTCTCTAGCTAACTTACGTGCTGCAGGAGAAGCGATAAAGCGTTCCTTTTTATCCTGAACAGGTTCTTCTACTTTTGGTTCTGCATTTGTTTCTACTTTCACATCTTGTTCAGCTTTCGGTTCTTCTACTTTTTCAGGTTCGGTAGTTGGAGCTTCTTCTTTCACTTCACCTGTAGCTGAAGCATCAACAATGGCAATAACATCTCCTACCTGAACCGTATCACCTTCTGCTGCCTTTAATTCTGTAAGTACTCCAGACTCTTCGGATATTACCTCGAGGTTAACCTTATCGGTTTCAAGTTCTACAATATATTCCCCTTTTTCAACATGTTCTCCAACTTTCTTTAACCATTGTGCAATTGTACCTTCCGTAATGGATTCTGCTAATTCAGGTACTTTAATTTCAGCCACTTTAAATCCTCCTCTAAGTATAAACCATCTAGTAGTCTCTAGTTATACGCTGCTTATTTTTAAAAACATATGGATATATTCAGTTTCTAATATTGCTTGTCCAGCTTCAGGCAACAGGGGCTCGGGGTCAAATAACCTGCCGGCACGAAGTTATAATGCAACTTCTTGACGGCAGAACATTTGCCTGTCGCCCCTGGGCGTTGCCTTCCGCTTTTCTTTGTCCAGCTTCAGGCAACAGGGGCTCGGGGTCAAATAACCTGCCGGCACGAAGTTATAATGCAACTTCTTGACGGCAGAACATTTGCCTGTCGCCCCTGGGCGTTGCCTTCCGCTTTTTTATCTTTTCATTGCTTCTTGAATGATTAGATTTTGTGTTTTACGATGAATCGTTGGGTCACCCTCAGAAGGACTAGAGCGTCTACGGCGTCCTATATATCTCACCTCTACTCCTTGAGGAGCTAGTTTTCTTAAATAAGGATCAACATGCATCCATCCACCCATATTTTTTGGTTCTTCTTGTACCCAAACTAGTTCTTTTACATTTGGATAACGCGATAAAATGTTTTCGATTTGTGCTTTAGGGAACGGATACAATTCTTCAACTCGTAAAATATGGAGCCATTCTAGATTATCTTTTTCAGTCACATATTCTTCTAAATCAATAGCAATCTTCCCGCTGCAAAGAATAATTCGCTCAACTGCGTTATGGTCTTCACCCAATCCTTTTTGTTCTAAAACGGATTGGAATTTCCCTTCCGTTAGATCTGTAACATCCACAGATGCTAATGGATGACGTAGAAGTGATTTTGGTGTCATCAGAACCAAAGGTTTCACTTCTTCTTTTTGCAATGTTGCTGCTTGTCTTCTTAATAAATGGAAATATTGACCTGCAGTCGAAACATTTGCAACTGTCCAGTTATTTTCTGCAGCACTTTGTAAGAATCTTTCCACTCTTCCACTGGAGTGCTCTGGTCCTTGACCTTCATAACCATGAGGTAACATCATTACAAGTCCTGACTTTTGTCCCCACTTAGCTCGACTAGAAGATATAAACTGATCAAAATATACTTGTGCCATATTTGCAAAATCACCAAATTGAGCTTCCCATATCACGAGTGTTTCTGGTGCAAATACATTATAGCCATATTCAAAACCAACTACTCCAGCTTCTGTTAATGGGCTATTGTACACTACAAATGAAGCTTTCGATCCAGATATATGGTGCATCGGTATATACTCTTCACCAGTAGTTTCATCATGTAATACTAGGTTTCGATGAGCAAATGTACCTCTTTGTGAATCTTGACCTGTTAAGCGAATTGGAGTACCTTCTTTTAATATTGAACCAAAAGCAAGTGATTCAGCATGCGCCCAATCTATTTTTCCATCTCCGTTAAAGGCAGATTCTCTTCTTTTTAATATTCGACTCAACTTTTGAAACACATTAAAGTTTTCTGGCCACTTTAAAAGTTCAGAATTAAGTTGCTGTAATTCCTCCATCGGTACACTAGTTTTCGGTTCTTGAAAACCTTTCATGATGTATTCTGGTGGGTTCATCTCAGTATCTTGATCTTCACTATGTTTAGCTGCTAATTCATATTCTCTTTGCAGCTTATTTTTTATCTCTTCATCGATTTTTTCGGCTTCCTCTTTAGATAATAAACCCTTTTCAATTAAGCGTTCAGCATATAACTCTTTTACAGTCTTATGATTTTTTATCTTTTTGTATAGAAGAGGATTTGTTACCATAGGCTCATCTGTTTCATTGTGACCAAATCTTCTATACCCAATTAAATCAATTACAAAATCTTTATGGAATTTTTGTCTATATTTATAAGCTAAGATTGCCGCTGCTAGTACAGCTTCAGGATCGTCTGCATTAACATGTACAATAGGAATTTCAAATCCTTTCGCAATATCTGAAGCATACTTAGTTGAACGTGAATCTGTGCTCTCTGTTGTAAAACCAATCATATTATTGGCTATAATATGGATAGTTCCTCCCGTATTATATCCCTTTAGACGACCCATATTTAACGTTTCTTGAACAATTCCCTCACCTGGGAAAGCAGCATCTCCATGTACTGAGATTGCTAAACAACTATCAAGATTTTGGATTGGATATCCAGATTGATTACGTGTTTCCTGTGCTGCACGTGTATATCCATCAACAACAGGTCCTACTACCTCTAAATGACTTGGGTTGTTAGCAAGTGTTATTCTTGCCCTTACAGTATCGCCTTGTTTCAATTGACGGTCTGCACCTAAATGGTATTTTACATCACCAGTCCAACCATAAGTAATTCCAATTGATCCTTCTGATGGAATCAAATCCTTATTTGGAGCATGTTGGAACTCAGAGAATATTAGTTTATATGGTTTTTCTAAAACATGAGCAAGGACATTTAAGCGTCCACGGTGCGCCATACCAATATTAATTGTTCTTGTACCAGATCCTACTGAAGCACTTACAATCTTATCCATTAATGGCACGAGAGTATCAAGTCCTTCAATAGAGAAACGCTTTTGTCCAACAAACGTTCTATGTATAAAGGATTCAAACCCCTCTACTTCTGCAAGTCTATATAATAAATTTAACCTTTGTTCCTTCGTTAAGGAAGGATAAAATTTCTCAGATTCAATTTGATGTTGAAGCCAGTTTCTTTCTTCCAGCTCATGTACTTGATGGTATTCAAAAGAAATCCGTTGCGTATATACTTTTTTCAGATGGTTGATGGCATCAAGTCCATCCTTTAAATCTGAAGGAGCATTAGGTGATATAAATGAAGCAGGAACTTTCTTCAAATCAGCTTCTGCTAGATTATACTCTGATAATTCTAATCTTCTAATCTGCTCTTTTTCAAATAAAGGATTGGTCTCTGCTGCTAAATGACCATAAGTACGGATATTATCGGCTAGTTTTACTGCTGCGACGATTTTGCTATATACATCTGGATTTGCCGGTAATTGAAAGGAAATATCAGCTTGCCCTTTTGTTGTCATTACATCGACACCAGGTGTAGGTGCACCCCACTCGTCAAATAATTCTCTTAATTCGGGGTCTACTTTTTCTGGATCTTCTAAATACTCCTCATACACTTCAATTACATATCCGAGGTTGGGGCCAGTGAAATTTTGCCACGGTGCACTCTGATATAAAGCCTCTTTACTCATCTACGATACGCCTCCACCATTTCAACCATATTATTCTTATCTATAAGAATTTTACCAAATAATTATGGATGAGAACTAATTTTGTAAAACGCTCTCATGCCATATTCTATCACTGTTTCAAAGCAATATAAAGACCTAAAAGAATTTCTTTGCAATTATTCGCAAAAAATGTCGGATAATGCTTATTAATAGTATAATCACCTTCATCTTACTATGGTTTCTGGAAAAATCAAACTGTTTTGCTTATTCCGTTTATTCTTAGCAAAAATAGTCCACTGTTAAAATAAAATTGGTTTTCAGCAAAATTAAATACCCACTTTATTTGTTTCACATAGTATATAGGAGAAAGTCCTGATCGATGGGGTGAAATCATGTTTCCATGGGGAAAATATCCTTTTAATAATGACATACAAAAGTTAATGCAACAGTTAAATCCTGAGGACGTTCATTCATTTGTAAATGAAACGATGAAAAATGTGATGAAGGGTCAACAACAAGTTAAAGAAACAGAGAAGCCTCCAGCTAATAGTGATGTCACTATTTTCGAAAGTTTTGATGATGTTTTTATTCAAATAAAGTTACCTGCACAGAGGATTGATAAAGAAATAAAAGTGTACCACACATCGAATATTGTATATATAGAAAACTTAGATCAAAGTGGCAAAAAAAAGATAACATTACCTTGTCTCGTCAAAAAAAAGGGAGCTGTTGCACAAATAAGGGACAATATATTGCAATTACAAATTCCTAAAAGTAACGACTTCCAATTTACTGAAATAGCTGTAACAGATGAAAAGTGATAAATCCATTTTTCCTTTTAGATTTAATTACCACCTATCATGCAGTCGGATAAAAAAAGTTATTTGGTGGATATTAAATATATAAAGTCTGAAAGGAATTTGTTATGGACCTATTCGAACATAGTATTGGGAAAACCGTAAATAAAAAACCAAAAGTTTCTAAAATGGCATTAGTTTCAATTGCAACAATTCCATTAATTATGACTTTAGGTAATTCCATGTTAATACCTATTCTTCCATTACTGGAAATACAGTTAGAAATAACAAAACTTCAGTCAAGTTATATTATTATGGTGTATTCAATTGTAGCGATCTTTCTAATACCAGTCGCAGGATTCCTTTCAGATAAATATGGCAGAAAAGTTGTCATAGTCCCTTCCCTTATCCTCGCTGGACTAGGAGGATTAATTTGTGCATGGGCGGCATGGAAGCTAGATCCCAGCCCTGCCTTTATCTGGATAATTATTGGTCGCATTCTTCAAGGCGTTGGTGCGGCTGGAGCTTTTCCAATCGTCATACCTTTAGTTGGCGACCTTTACAAAGATGAACATGAAGTTAGTACTTCACTAGGAATTATTGAAACATCTAACACATTTGGTAAAGTGTTAAGTCCAATAGTTGGTTCTTTTTTTGCAGGGATTATATGGTTTTTCCCATTTTGGTCAATTCCAATGTTTTGCCTAATATCACTAATCCTGATCATAATATTTGTAAGAAAACCAAAAGGTGACGAAGAGCCACTTTCATTCCGTAAGTTCACTAAAAATACAAAAGAAATTTTTAAGGAACATAAAAAATGGTTGTTTGCTGTTTTTATCATCGGAGCCATCGTTATGTTTATTTTATTTGGTTTACTCTTTTATTTATCTTCGATTCTAGAGGATAAATATGGTTATGACGGGTTAAAAAAGGGATTTCTCTTAGCTATTCCACTGGCTGCACTATGTGTTGCATCTTTTACAACTGGAAAGATGATTAAGGACAACTTATCGAGAATGAAGTGGATTACTTTTTTCAGTATTCTCCTTACAGGAGCAATGGTTGGATTAACATTAATTTCCGATAAGTTTGTATTTCTTATTGTGATTTTTTTAATTAGTGGAATAGGAATTGGTGCTGCACTACCTTGTTTAGATGCTATTATTACTCAAAGTATTGATAAGGAAATGCGAGGAACAATAACCTCTATTTTTAGTGCGATGCGATTTGCCGGTGTTGCTGCTGGGCCACCAATTGTTGCTATTTTAATGCAAGATAAAATAATCGACATGGTATTAGTTTTAGGTGTTCTTAGTATTATCGCTGCCCTACTGGCACTTAAGGCAATAAAACCAAATGATAAAAAAGAGAATGACAAAACTAAGGTAGAACTTAAACTACAGATAGAATAAAAAAAGCTGCATATTACTATGCGGCTTTTTTTTATTTATCCCATGGCGGCCTCCAAAGTGGGAACACTTCTTCCTCAAATTTTTTCTTTTTGCTTGAGATATTCCCTTTATTAATTTCTTCCCTCATTTCAATAATAATCTCGATTAATTCATCTTTTGTTAATTGTTGCAGATAATCATTATCAAATGCATTATGTTCCATATCTTCCCACCTCCTACAGATAATCCATATATATGCTTTGCTTTGATATTTCATTTCCAAAAGTATGTAAGGAAACTATTTATTACTACATAAATATGCGATTACATTACGATTCAAAACATTTGAGTTTTACTAGTATTATTCCATATAAATTAGAGAGGATGAAAAAAAGGAATTTTGATGTAAATAAAATACGAACTATCATCTATAATAGAAAAATCTAGATAGTTCGTTTCAAAATGTTGTTCTCTATACGAAAATTTAAAGTTATCAGCTGAGGAAATATTTAATTTCTAAACTATTGGTTAATCTTCTCTTCATTAACATAATCCGGATATCCAGTAAACTTAATATCCGGGCCAATCATCTCAATAGTCATATTACTAATATTTATGGCATCAGCCATTTTCATTACACCATTTCCACTTAAGAAAGAAGGTGCGTTTTGACCTCCTACAAGTTTTGGTGCCATATATAAGATTATCTTATCAATTAACCTGGCTTCTAAAAAAGAGGCATGGATGTTGCCTCCCCCTTCAATAATTAAGGAAGAGACTAAATTCTCTCCTAAAATTTCAACTACTTCGCTTGTATCAACAGACTCCGTTCCTTTTGTTACAAAAACTAAAATTCCTTGATCTTCTAATTTCTTCTTCTTATCCTTATTATAAGCCTGGCTTGTAAATATCCACGTAGGTGCTTGCTTATCCGTTACTAATTTACTTTCTAATGGAATCCTTAGTGTAGAATCCATTACAATACGTATCGGGCTCCTACCATTTGGAATTCTAGTTGTTAATTCAGGATTGTCCTCCAACACTGTGTTGACCCCTACTAAAATCGCCATGTTTTCATTACGGAGCTTGTGAACATCATATCTAGCTTCTTCAGATGTTATCCATTTACTATCCATCGTATGTGTAGCAATCTTTCCATCTAAAGTAGATGCAGCCTTTAAAGTTATAAATGGTTTTTTCTGAACAATAAACTTGTTAAAAACTTCATTCATTTTCTTTGATTCCTGTTCACAAATCCCTACAATAACTTCAATACCTGCAGATTCTAATATTTTCACACCATTTCCGGCAACAATTGGATTTGGATCTAATGTTGCAATAACGACTCTTTGTACTCCAGCTTCTACAAGAGCTTCTGCACATGGTCCAGTCCGTCCATGATGAGAACAGGGTTCTAATGTTACATATATTGTGCTCCCTTCTGCTTCATTACCAGCCATACGTAGTGCATGTATTTCTGCATGCGGTTCACCAGCTTTTAAATGAGTACCAATACCAACTATACGATTATTGTTTACAATTACTGCACCTACTAAAGGGTTCGGATCTGTTTGACCTTTCATTGCTCTCGCATTTTGTATCGCTAAATCCATATAAAATTCATGATTAGTCATTGGAACATGTTCCTTCTTCTTTTAAATGACCTGATTTATTGATCTTCGTTTGTAAATAGTTTTCATTGTACTCAGAAATGTCTCCCCATAATGGTGTTCTACCAGATACGTGCATACCGGACTCTTTTAATGCAGCAAGTTTCTTCGGGTTGTTTGTTATTAAAGTAACTGGCTTCGTTCTTAATGCCTTAAGTACATGAATTGCATCACTATAATTTCTTGCATCATCTACAAAACCTAATCCATTATTTGCCTCTACAGTATCATAGCCATTTTCTTGTAGTAGATAGGCCATTGCTTTACTAAATAAACCAATACCACGACCTTCATGATTTGCTAAATAGAATAATGCGCCTGTTCCATGTTCCTTTATCATTTTCATGGATTGTTTTAGCTGAAAACCACAATCACAACGTTTACTACCAAAAATATCTCCAGTATGACAAATCGAATGCATTCTAATCATAGCATCGTCTGCAAAACCGAAATCACCATACACTAATACGCTCGATTGCTGATACTCCGCTAAGTTTGCCGAAGATAACCGATCAATAATCATTTGGAAATCCTCTGTAACTTCACATTGGTTTAACCAGCAATACCATTGAAAAACAACGGTTTCGCCATATAGATTTACGGGTAATTTAATTGGACCAACTAAATAAATTGCACCTTCATTTGTTTTTATCAATTGTATTTTATCTTCCAAAATGGATAGAACTTTTGAATTTAGTTTTGATTGTACCAAAGTGTTATCTCCTTTTTAGTTACTTAAATTTATTATTTCTCAATTATATGGTTTTCATCGCAGTTTGTTAAATAAGAAGCATTTTGAAGTTTAATTCTAAGAAAAATGAATCTATTTTGTTTTTCATTGACGAACTTCGTCTACAATTGATAAAATTTCCTTTGTTGTTGTGATAGCAAACCTGTATAAGTCCAATAATATGGATTGGACGTGTCTACCAGCTACCATAAATAGCTTGTCTACAGGAATAAGAGAAAATAGTATTTTTTCCTATTCTTGCTGACGAAGAACGTTGACACAAATTGGTCAACGTTTTTAATGTATTTCCTTTATAGAATAGGAGTTAATCTTGATGCGCAATTTTTTTCAATTTCATGAACGTAATACAACTTATAAGAAAGAGACACTTGCTGGAATCACCACGTTTCTTTCCATGGCCTATATCCTAATCGTAAATCCTATTATTTTAAGTCAATCAGGAATGGATAAAGGAGCTGTTTTTACAGCGACTGCATTATCTGCTATCGTTGGTTCATTATTAATTGGTATACTAGCGAACTACCCGATAGGTATTGCTCCTAGTATGGGCCTAAACTCATTCTTTACGTTTTCTGTCTGTATTGGAATGGGGATTGAATGGCAAATAGCATTAACAGGTGTATTTGTTGCTGGTATTATCTTCATGATTTTAAGCTTTATGAAAATTCGAGAAAAAATAATTAATGTAATTCCAAAAGATCTGAAACATGCGATTGCAACAGGAATTGGTTTTTTTATTGCTTTTATCGGTTTTAAGAATGCTGGTATTGTTGTTTCAAACAATGATACATTTGTTGCGATCGGAGACTTGACCTCTCCTGCAACAGCTTTAGCCTGCTTTGGTTTCATGATTACAATCATTATGTTAGTAAGAGGAATTAATGGTGGGATTTTTTACGGTATGGTCATCACAACCATTATCGGGATGTTCTTTAAATTAATCGAAATTCCTACTTCGATTGTCGGTGATATTCCTAGTTTAAAACCAACTTTCGGTGTTGTTTTCATTCATCTAGATGATATTTTCTCACCCGAAATCATAGCTGTAATTTTCACATTTTTAATCGTAGCCTTTTTTGATACGGCGGGTGCATTAATTGCAGTAGCTAGTAAGACCGGCTTAATGAAAGATAATAAAATACCTAATGCTGGGAAAGCCCTTGTTGCTGATTCTACATCAGGTGTACTTGGGGCGATCTTTGGGACATCTACTACTGCTTCATTTGTTGAATCAACTGCAGGAATTGCGGTCGGTGGACGTACTGGTTTTACTTCTATTATTATTTCCATTTGTTTCTTTATTACACTATTTTTCTCCCCTTTACTTTCCGTCATAACGGAAGAAGTAACTGCGCCAGCTTTAATTATTGTTGGCTCATTAATGGCAATGGAAATTAGTAAAATTAACTGGAGTAAATTAGAGATTGTTATTCCAGCATTCATCATTATTATTATGATGCCTTTAACGTCTAGTGTTGCTACAGGGATCGGCTTAGGTTTTATCCTATATCCATTAACTCTTATTGCTCAAAAACGCTT
This sequence comes from Lederbergia graminis, assembly GCF_042655485.1. Taxonomy (NCBI): domain Bacteria; kingdom Bacillati; phylum Bacillota; class Bacilli; order Caryophanales; family Bacillaceae; genus Lederbergia; species Lederbergia graminis. Next base: position 236,922 of record NZ_JBHSMC010000001.1, on the reverse strand, counting down.
TAAGGAAATACATCCAATTATGTATGTTTTAGGGGTATTATTTATATTATATTTTGCATTTGTTGCTTAATAAAAAAGCTCTGTTAAACTCTGTTGTTGATTTTCGCTCCTGTACACTCGCTACAATCAACTAAGTTGTTAACAACAATGAACTTTAACAGAGCCAATAAAAAAAGGAGCTGTTCAAACAAGTCAAATTCAATGACTTTATTTGGACAGCTCATTCTTCTTATTATTCTCCTAAGTCCACGTTGTGGTAGACTTGTTGAACATCTTCTAGGTCTTCTAATGCGTCAATAAGCTTCTCGAATTGAGCTTGTGACTGTTCGTCTAGCGTAACCTCATTTTGAGCTAGCATGGTAATTTCAGCTACTGTAAAGTCTGTGATACCTATCTCTTTAAAACTTTCTTGTATAGCATGGAATTGATCAGGTTCTGCATAAATAATAACTGCATCATCTTCTTCAATGATATCGCGAGCATCAATATCAGCTTCCATAAGAATTTCTAGTACCTCATCTGCAGTTTTACCTTCGATTCCGAACACAGCTGTAGAATCAAACATATATGCAACTGATCCACTAACACCCATATTACCGCCATTTTTCCCAAATGCTGCTCGAACATCAGACGCTGTACGATTTACATTATTCGTTAAAGCATCAACGATTATCATCGATCCATTTGGTCCAAAACCTTCATAGCGTAGTTCATCAAAGTTTTCTTCTGAACCACCTTTTGCTTTCTCAATCGCACGATCAATAATTGCCTTTGGCACACTATACGTTTTTGCACGCTCTAGTACAACTTTCAATGCACGATTAGATTCAGGATCTGGTTCTCCTTGTTTCGCAGCGACATATATTTCTCGACCAAACTTGGCATAAATACGACTAGTATTCGCATCTTTTGAAGCTTTTTTCTCTTTAATATTGTTCCATTTACGTCCCATAAAGAACACTCACTTTCAAATTTGAATCAGCCCCCTAATTTTAATATAAAAATAGGTGATTCATCAACTTTTCTTTTGAAAGTGAGTGATTTTAGAGAATTTTACTAGCTTCGAATTTCTTTACGCATAAATGAAGCATATGAAATGCCAAAACATATTAATGTTGCAGCTATGAGTGCAATTAGCTGTGGAGTAATTATTAATAAGCTTTGACTTAGTGGTAAAGCACTTGGTAAAGCACCAACTAATTGTTCCATCGATAATGGACCTAATGTTCTAATTGATGGTGAAAGTAACACCATCGTTGCCTCACTAAATAAATAACTTGGTGAGAATCGGGATAAATTTGCAATTAATTCTTGATTTGCCGTTACCTGTTCAATTGCTTCCCCATTATAAATAGAATCTCCAATCAATTTAACAATCATCGAATAGAACACAGTGAAAAACAACCATATCGCGATACTGCTTAGCGCAGATGTTGCAGCCTGTTTAAACCTAATCGAGAACAATATCGATAAGTTAACCCAAAATGCAATATAACAAATACTAAGAATGATGAAGCTGAATATACGTAAAAATTCCTCTGGAGTTGGTGGTATGCCAATCATAATAATGCCGAGACCTATTACTAAAAATCCAAGTGAAAATAACAACGCACTAATTATTAAAATGGATGAAACAAACTTTGCGTTAATAATGTAATCTCTCGGTATTGGTTGCGACACCACTCTGCTTAAAGTGCCTTTATTATATTCAGAATTAACCGCATCGAAGCCGAGTGCAATTCCCAATAATGGTCCAATAAAACTAACAAACTCATAAAACGCAGGTAATGTTCCATTAGGATCACGTATAGTAAATAGTTTTAAAAATAAGAAAGCATCATCTGTTGTTATTTCTGCTGCAACTTCGCGTATGCCACTTAATGCAGTATATAATGACCCAAAACATGTAAGAGCTAATAAAATCACTAATATAATAACTCGCCAACTTGACACGTGATCTGAAGCTTCCTTCTGTACTAAAACCCAGAAAGGATGAATAGAAGAGTTAGTCCTCTTTAACTTAGGCTCATCTTTCTTTGATTGAAATAAATTTATTTTTTGAATGATTTTCACCTTTCTCCAGCTCCCTCAAAATAGCGCTGATAAATTTCATCCAATCCGACTTTTTCTTGTGATAGTGCTGTCAAATTGCTTCCTGATGAAATAATAACATCAATAATTTGTTGTAGAGTTGAATCCTCTTTACTTAATAGAGTTATCTCTTCTTTATCAAACGCTAACTTTTCTACTCCAGGCAACGTTTGTATCCGCTCTATAATATCTTCAGTAATCGGAGTTGCACTTACTTTTATTTGTTGCCCCTCTTCCCCAAACAGTTGCTTTGCAAGTGATTCAACTGTACCTTTTGCTAGCAACTGTCCGTTTACAAATAATCCAACACGATCACAAATTTGCTGAACTTGGTGAAGGTGATGCGAGGAGAGCATTACTGTAAGCCCATTCTCCTTACTTAAATTTCGAATAAGCTGAAGTAGTTCCTTCACCCCTTTTGGGTCAATCCCCAGAGTAGGTTCATCCAGAATAATCACTTCTGGGTCTTTAATAAGAACATCAGCTAGTCCCAGACGCTGTTTCATACCTCGTGAATAAGTACCTGTTTTTTGATTTGCTGCATAAGTAAGTCCAACTTGTTCTAGTAATTGTAATGCTTTCTCCTTACCAGCAGCTCGACTTTGCCCATTTAGGGTAGCTGTTATTAATAAGTTTTCTAATCCAGTACGATTTTCATAAAAACCAACCTGGTCTGGTAAATATCCAACTTTTCTTTTAACCTCAATTGGTTCTTTCGTTGAATTGTATCCACAAACGGTTACACTACCATCTGTTGGTTCGGATAAACCTAAGAGCATTAGAATAGTCGTTGACTTTCCAGCACCATTAGGTCCTAACAAACCAAATATTTCCCCTTTTGTTATGGATAAGTTTAGACGGTCTACCGCAACTTTTTCACCATACTTTTTTGTTAAACCTTCTATAGTAATAATCTCATCCATTCTTATCTCCTCCCATATTTACGGATAAGATAAAAAATGCCTCCGATTACAGCTAGAATAACTAATACTCCAACCCAGCCCCAGACTAGGGATGTTTTTACTGACATACGGAATTGAGCATCAGCAGTAGCTTCTGGCGCACTAGCTGTCATTTCAACAACGTAATCACCTGCAACAGCCTTACTATTCGCAGTGATTTTTGCATGAACAGTAGCAGTCTTACCAGGTTCTAGAGCGTTAATTTTTGCTGGTTCAAACTCCACATCCCAGCCCTCTGGTTTATTTGCATTTAAATTGACATCATTAATTGGTGTTGTACCTGTATTCTTTACAACAAGTTCAACTTTTGTATCTTTTCCAGCTGTAATATTCTCACTTAGTTTTCCGGAAGGAGTCGTTAACTCTAATCCAAAAGATCCTGTAATAGCAGCCTCTAATACTATATCACCTGATGTGGAATCATTTGTTGCTCTAATCGGTATTTGGTACGTATCAGCTTCAGCTTGTGCTGGAGGTGTAACAACAATTGTTACATCTTGGTTCTTATTGGAATCAACCGTTACAGACGTAACACTTTTACCACTTACCTTGAAATCTACACCCCAACCTCTAGGAGCACCTGCAATAAGTGCGTATGTTTGTTCACTACCTGTTCTATTTGTTAATTTCGCTGAGTATTCAAATGATGAGTCTGCATGTCCTGTTAGATTTGTTTGTTCAGATGTCCACTCAGTTTTAAACGTTCCTTTTTCTGTAACTACAACTTCCATTGGCAATTCACGTTTAATACCACTTGTAGATTCTGCAACCGCTTTAAATTTATATGTTCCTTTTTCGATTTGAAGTGGAACTCTTAAGTTTACTGAAATTGTATCCGTATCTCCTGGTTTTACTGATAATTCATGGAGATTCCAACCACCTGCAGTTAAAGAATAATCCCATCCTTCTTTAATACCTTGTAATTCAATATTGATATGTTGAATAGATGATGAATTATTAATTACATCAAATGTATAGGTAATTGATTCTCCTGGTGTTACGGATATTCCCGTATAAGGAGTATGCAACTCAATTGGCTCAGCTGCATAAGCACTTTGCAACGGGAATATTAGCGATGTAAATAATGCTAATAGAATGATAGATTGTAAAACTTTTTTCAACATAACATGTTCCCCCTAAATATATTCTTTATACTCTGTACGCACGAAAACTATTTTTGGATTTATATTTTGACAAATTTTTTAATAAGGGTTTTAAATTTTTATAATCTTTGATAAAAATAGAGTATAAATAGAATTGTATGGGCGGTGAAAAAATGGTGAGGTTTTCAGAGGATGGCCATTATTTATTGGAACAAATAGAAAATGGATCACAGGAAGCATTTGAAATGTTCTACGATCGTTATCATAGCTTCGTTTTTTCTATTGCCTATAAAGTATTACAAAAGGAACAAGAAGCAGAAGATATTTGCCACGATATTTTTATTGAAATCAGCAAGAAAGCGTCTACATACGAAAAGTCAAGGGGAAGTATTGAAGCATGGCTTGCGATTAGGACGAGAAGTAGATGTCTAGATTTAATAAGGAGAAGAAGAGAATTACTTACAGGCGATATTAATGAAGAAAGAGAAACATCCCTTCCTTCCCATCAGTTATCTGTGGAAGATAAGGTAATAACCAGATTTGAACAACAATTAATATATAAAGCTCTAAAAAAACTACCTCTTCCTCAACAAAAAGCTATTTACGGAAGTTACTTTAACAATTTCTCACATCGTGAACTTGCAGAAAAACTAAAAGTTCCACTAGGTACTGTTAAATCTCTTGTACGATATGGAATAAAGAATCTACGTAAAGAACTGCAGCAATCTAAAAGCTTTAATTCATTGGGAGGAGATGATGATAAACATGATATGTAATCATTGTACTGATGAAGAAATGCTTGATTTTATACTTGGCAAACTAGGTAACGATAAAAAAATATATGTAAATAAATGCATACATGAATGTGATTACTGTTACTCTCAATATGTTGGATGGAAATCAGACGTTCTAGTAGAGCCAATTAGGCAACCTTCTTCCAAACTAAAGGAGCGAGTATTAAACACATATAAGAAACAAGATCGAATCAAATTCGAGAAGAAAAGAAATCCATTAGTACTAACACCAACAATTGGAGCAATGATAGTTGCAGCACTATTATTTCTCTTTTTCCAATATGAATCACCTGCTAATAAGAACCATTTAACAAATACAGCTGATGCTGCAGTATATGAATTAGAGACAGAACGAACAGGTATGAAAAATGGATATGTAATGATTGGCAAACAAACTGATGCGTTTTATTTCTCTGTAGATGGGCTTCAACCTATTGCGAATAAAGATTACCAAATATGGGTAAATGGACAACATGATGCTGGGATTATTCGTGTCATGAACGGAAATGGCCAAGTATACGTAAAAAAACGACCACAAGAAGTAATGGAATACCTTCTAATAAGCATCGAACCTAAAGGTGGTAGTCCATACCCTAACGCAGAAAATTCCACCTTAATAAAACTAAAAACTAAATATTAACAAAGAGGACACCTATGAAACTTTGGTGTCCTCTCCTTTTTCAACCAAAACAGTATGGTCATTATTAATACTCTTAAATACAAAATAAAAATAAGTTGACGCAATAAAATATAGAATACAAGTAATAGAGAACACAAATGCATACCCATGATATGCACCATATGTAGCAACAAGCCCCATCGATATCGGTCCCATAAACGCCCATCCTAATTGAAATACCATTTGATTGACCGAATTCGCAAATCCTTTAACTGAATTATCGACTTTCCCCATCATCAGGGACATTTGAATCGGATTACCTGCATTCATTAACGCCTGTCGAAATAGAAACCCTATTGTTGCAAGTATCAAATTATTCGTAAATGCTGTTAAAAGTAAAAAAGGCAAAGAAGCCATTTGAAGAAAGACTACAGCTTTAACTTCCCCAATTTTCCTTACTACCGCTGGTCCAATAAACATAGCAATAGCTGTTGCTGCTTGCCCTAAAGCAATAATGAAACCAATCGACGAATTGGTGGCTTGAAAACGATCAGCAAAATACAAGTTAAGATAAGGAATCACTAGGCCTGACCCTAGTCCTATAACCAATTGAGCAATGGCAAATAATGTGATGATTTTAACGCTTGCCTTCTGATTCTTTAATTTTCGCAATATATTTACTTGCAATTCTTTTTTAACCGTTTGGTTTCTACTTATCTTTTCATCTATTCTTCCAATCGGTACAATCCCTAATAGAAAGATGACTGCACCTACTATTAATGTTAGCCTAATGCTAAAAATCGGTGTGAACACTGTACCAAAAATATCAGTCATTACACCACCAGATAAATTCCCTATTACATTAGCAGCGGTCATCAATCCCGAATGGAGTGCAAAAAGTTGTATTCGTTGTTTTGGTAATGAATTTTCCGCAAGAATTGGAATCATTGAAACTTGAATTAACGCTTGAGTGAGCCCAGTAACAAATGCAGCACCTACCAAAAATAATGCTGGTTCAATCAAACTCCTAGTTATAAGAGAACAACCAGTTAAAATGATACCAAACAGAATTAATTTCTTTCGCCCAAACTTATCACTAAACAAACCCGCAGGTATTAAAATCAATGCCGTTGCTAATGCGGTCATTGAAATAACTTTACCGTTTAATTGATCTGGGTAACCTAGCTCCCGGATATAAAAGTTATATATCACCATAAAAATCCCTAGACCAATCTGAGTTAAGACATTTCCATATATTGTATTCCTTACATTTGAACTGCATTTTTGCCATTTAGACCAAACCCCAAAACTCCATGACATACGATGTATCCTCCACAAAGTATTTCGCAACACTAAATAATAATACTTCGGGAGTCGAAAAATGTAAACAATAAACACTTTATTACTTTCCACATAAAAGAGGTCGAGACAAAGGAATATCATTTTGTCTCAACCTCTTTATCTTATTTTATTACGAAACCAATTTTCCCAAATTGATTTGCTGCTTCTAAGCGTTCAAATGCTTTCTGATAATCACTCAATGGGTACATTTTGTCCATAACTGGTCTTATTTCATGTTTTTCCATAAAATTAATTAATGCAGTTAACTCCTCTGCACTTCCCATTGTAGATCCTAGTAAATTATATTGACCATAGAAAAAATCACGGAGATTGAACTGGACAATATCTCCCGCTGAAGCTCCAAAAATAACAATCGTTCCTCCACGTTTTAACTGATGAAGTGATTTATCAAAGGTAGCAGCACCAACTGATTCAATTACTTTGTCTACTTTCTCACCTGCAAGTTGTAAATCCCAATCTCCATTACTATCAACTGCTTTACCTGCTCCAAGTTCGAGTGCCTTAACTGCCTTTTCAGTTGAACGGGATGTAACATACACATTCGCACCTACCACTTTTGCAAATTGAAGTATGAATGTCACAACTCCGCTTCCTACTCCAGGTAGCAATAACGTTTCACCTTCTTTTATGTTTGCTCTAGTAAATAGTGCCCGATATGCTGTTAAGGCAGCCAATGTAAATACTCCAGCTTCCTCCCAAGTTAAGTAGCTTGGCTTTGGAATTGCATTTTCAGCTGGAATAATAATTTTCTCTGCAAATGTCCCATGCCCAGGTAAACCAATAAGATCAAAGTTTTCCGGAGGTGCAGGGCTTTCTTTTTCCCAATGGAGTCCAGGATTGATAATAACTTCATCACCAACTTGTACATTTGTAACATCTTCTCCTATTGCTTCAATAATACCAGCTCCATCAGAACCAATAATTAATGGTGGATCTGTTGGTTTATGGCGATGGAGAACAAATAAATCCCGATGATTTAATCCGGCAACTTTTAATTTTACTTTTACCTCACCATTACCTGGATTTTTTTCTTCCATATCTCGATAGGTTAATCCATTTATTCCAGCTATTTTTTCATGTACAACTGCTTTCAAGCGAATCCCTCCCCTATATTATTACATTGTAACATTGCTAGATACATTCTGAGTTGAATGATGCTTTTTGTATTGCCAAATTTTATCTCACATGCTAATATGTAAATCGAACACAATATTTAGTTATTTTTAACAAAAGCAAATACAATATGTTGATCTTACGATATAAGGTGCCTATAAAAGGCTTAATAGGGAATCCGGTGTAAATCCGGAACTGTCCCCGCAACTGTAAATGTGGACGAACGGAGTAACCACTGCATCAATTGAGATGTGGGAAGGTCCTAGTAGAATGAAGCATAAGTCAGGAGACCTACCATATATTGTCTGAGTTTCAATTCTTCGGGGATTTGAGAAGATGAAACGATAGCGAAAGTTTTCTTGTCTTTATTTTCCCTATCGTTTGATCTGCTCCATTCCTGGGGCAGATTTTTTTTATGAAAATATGAAAGGGTGTATCCATTGTCTACAATGATTACAAAAGAAAAAGGAAATAGAAATCTACCGTTTGATGAACAAAGACTAATTTCATTTATTAACAATGTTGTATCTATTAATTCATCAGATTTTAATGAAAAAGTTTTACGGAGTATAAAAGCAAAAGATGAAATCAAAGCAGAACAAATAACCTCCCTATTAATAAAAACCGCATTAGAAAATGTGGACGAAGTGAATACGGAATGGTCCTATGCAGCTGCAAGAATTTATTTACGTGATTTGTATAAAAAAGCGAGTCAAAATCGAGCATATGATCAAGAAATGAAATATGGAGATTTCTATGGTTTACTCAAGACATTGGCAGGTATGGGGATTTATTCGCATCATATCCTTCAAAAATATTCTCGCCAAGAAATCATAGAATTTGCTAGTTTAATAGAACCTGAACGTGACTTATTATTTGATTATATCGGCTTACATACATTAGCAACTAGATATCTTGCTACCGACCACGAAAAAAATGTGTATGAGCTCCCTCAAGAAAGATGGCTAGTGATTGCACTTCATTTAATGCAAGATGAACCAAGAGAAAAACGCTTTGAACTTGTGGCTGAAGCATATTGGGCACTATCTAATTTATATATGACGGTAGCTACTCCAACTTTAGCAAATGCAGGACTTGCACATGGACAACTCTCTAGTTGTTTCATTGACACTGTAGAAGACTCATTGATGGGAATCTATAACAGTAACACAGATGTAGCAAGACTTTCCAAAGATGGCGGTGGAATTGGCGTATATATGGGTAAGGTTCGAAGTCGTGGGAGTTCCATTAAAGGATTTAAAGGTGCGTCATCCGGAGTTCTGCCATGGATTAAACAACTTAACAATACTGCAATTAGTGTCGATCAGTTAGGTCGTAGAAAAGGAGCAATTGCTGTCTATCTTGATGTGTGGCATGCAGATATCCTCTCCTTCTTAGACTTAAAATTAAATAACGGTGATGAAAGACAACGTGCTCATGATATCTTTACTGGAGTATGTATTCCAGATCTTTTTATGGAACAAGTAGAAAGACGTGGGGATTGGTATTTATTTGACCCGCATGAAGTTAAAAATGTAATGGGATTTGCTCTTGAGGATTACTTTGATGAAACAAAAGGAAATGGTACTTTTCGTAAAAAATATGAAGAGTGCATTCAGAATAATGAATTAAGGAAAACAAAAATTCCAGCGATCAAAATTATGGCCAGGATTATGAAATCTCAATTAGAAACTGGTACTCCGTTCATGTTTTACCGAGATGAAGTAAATAGAAAAAACCCTAATAAGCATAAAGGCATGATTTACTCTAGTAACCTATGTACAGAAATAATGCAAAATATGTCTCCGACAATACAATATGAAGAAATAATCGACGGAGATACGATCATTACGTATAAAAAGGCCGGTGATTTTGTTGTTTGTAACCTCTCCTCTATTAACTTAGGTAAAGCTGTTCCTGATAATGTGCTAGAACGACTAATCCCTATCCAAGTAAGAATGTTAGACAACGTTATCGATTTAAATACGATTGATGTAAAACAAGCAATGAGGACGAATAAAAAATATCGCGCAATTGGGTTAGGGACTTTCGGTTGGCATCATTTGTTAGCTTTAAAAGGTATTAAGTGGGAATCAAAAGCTGCAGTGGAGCTCGCAGATAATTTATACGAAAAAATTGCCATGTTATCAATAAAAGCAAGCATGGAATTAGCGAAAGAAAAAGGATTTTATCCAACATTTTCAGGCAGCGAGTGGGATACTGGAGAATATTTTAGTCAACGCGGCTATTTTGAAGGTGAAAATGCTAGTAATTGGAAAGAAGTTGCACAAGATGTTAAAGAATTTGGAATTCGGAACGGTTACTTAATGGCAGTTGCACCTAATTCTAGTACTTCTGTTATTGCAGGATCAACTGCAAGTATTGATCCTATTTTCAAACCTTTCTATTATGAGGAGAAGAAAGATTATAAATTACCTGTAGTTGCACCAGATTTAGATCATTATACGTACAATATTTATCGTCGTTCTGCATATATCGTTGATCAAAGATGGTCTATATTACAAAATGCTATAAGACAAAAGCACATTGACCAATCGATTTCTTTTAACTTTTACGTGCCAAATACAATCAAAGCTCAAATTATGCTTGATTTACATTTACAAGCCTGGGAAGCAGGATTAAAAACAACATATTACGTCCGATCAACTGCGTCGGATATTGAGGAATGTGAATGGTGCGAATCTTAATCTGTTATGCAAGTTTCAGTGGAAATACGCAAGAGGTTGCAAAAATAATGATGGATAAGCTTACATTGGATGGACATGAAGTAAGTTTGTATCGAATAGGATCTGGACAAATTCCAGATCCTCGCCAATACGATGTTATGTTTTTAGGCACCTTTACATGGGGAAAAGGTGCAACACCAATAGATGTAAAGGATTTTGTATATGAACTTGGATATAAACCACCGAATATTTACGTTTTTGGAACAGGTGATACACAGTTTGGTGGTGACCAATTATTTTGTTTTGCAACTGTCAAATTAGCAAAGTTTTATCAATCTACTTATCCCCCATTAAAAATCGAGCAAAGTCCTAGGGGTTTTCAAGAAATGAAGGTTATTGAATGGACGGAAGGAGTAATGAAACATTGTCAACAACACTTAGGAAAGTTAGTGTATTAGAACCAGTAAATCCAAATAAGTCAACCGCCCTTTTTGGAGGGAAAGCTAGTGGAATACTCAATTGGAATGATATTGCATATCCACATTTTTATCAGCATCGCGAACAAATACGAGCTTTGTTTTGGCGTGCTAGTGAAGTAGATATGACACATGATATTAAGCAATTCCCAACATTATCAATAGAAGAACAAGATGCATTTTTAAAAATAATTGGTTTACTTGCTACCTTAGATGGACCACAAACAGATATCGCAGCTAGAATAGCTCAATTCGCAACTGATCCATCAGTCAAATCTATTATGGCAACGATTGCTGATCAGGAAAGTGAACATAACCATAGTTATGCTTATGTACTCTCTTCGGTCACTACATTACAAGATCAAATTGAATCATTTGAAACAGGTAGAGTAGATAAAGTACTACTAGAGCGTAATCGAAGAATAGTTGAAGTATATAATGAATTTGCTATAAACCCTACTATTCATACCGTCTTAAAAGCAATGGTCTATACATCATTATTGGAAGGATTATTCTTTTATTCCGGATTTGCATTCTTTTATAATTTAGCACGCAACCAAAAAATGGTAGGTACATCTACAATGATATCATATATTAATCGGGACGAGCTTCAGCATGGACGTTTTATAAGCGAATTATTCCGTGCAACACTTGCAGAAAACCCAGAATATAATACAGAAGAATTTACAGAGTGGGTATATGATCAATTTCGCCATTCCGTCGAACAAGAAATTCACTGGAGTCATTATGTATTACATGCAATAGACGGGATTGATCTAATAGAGATGGAAGGGTATATTAAATATCGTGCCAATAAAATGCTTCGCCTACTTGGATTAAGTGATATATATGAGGAGCACACAAAAAATCCTATGAAGTGGATCCGTGCTTATGTTGATAATTTTGACGGGACAAAAACAGACTTCTTCGAACAAAAATCACGTCAATATACGAAAACGAGTGATTTAAATGGATTTGATGAGTTATAATGCAAACAAAAAACTGCCCATTAATAGGGCAGTTTTTCTGTGAACTTATTATAGTTTAACAACGTTTTCTGCTTGTGGTCCACGTTGTCCTTCAACGATTTCAAATTCAACTTGTTGACCTTCGTCAAGTGTTTTGTAACCTTCTCCTTGAATAGCGCTGAAGTGAACGAATACATCGTTTCCGCCTTCAACTTCGATGAAGCCAAATCCTTTTTCACTGTTAAACCATTTTACTGTACCTGTTGCCATTGGTAAAAACCTCCAAAAATTTTTTAATATGTTACTCATATTTACCGATGTAAATAAAAATTCACATATTATAATCAATACCTACATTGGAGCAGATATTCATTATAACATGCGAATCGTAACTCCAAAAAAAAGATAATATTGAAATGCAGCCTAGTGTTACGCGGTAATGACAGATAGCTTTAAATGATTACTAATTGATAATCCAAAACAACGAAAGCCCTTCCTCTCTCCCGTCTTTGCGGCTCCTTGACCGCGCCAATGAGAATTGACTTAGCAAACCAACCTTTGTAAAGATTGGAGAAAAAGGATTATTAAACGTTATTTAAGCTCATCCTTATCATACATGAGTGATAATGAAAAAGCAAGAAAATGGATAAAATCTTTTTTCCTTATCCGGAATTCTTTCCCAATAAAGGTTTGGGTTAGTCGTTATCTATTTTACCCATTTTCTCATAAATAAAACATTTTCCAGAAAAAAAATTTATGCTTCTTTTTTAACAGCTTTTTTTCGTTTTGCTGGTGCCTTTTTCGTTTGCTTTTGAGCTGGTTTAGTCCGGTCAATAGAAGCTTGCAATGCCGCCATTAGATCTGTCATTTGCTTAGCTGGCTCCTTCTCTTTCACACTTACCATTTCTTTACCATTTGTTTTAGATTCAATTAATTGAATCACTTTTTCTCGATAATCATCTTTATATTTTTCCGGTTCAAATGTAGTAGTCAATTGATCAATTAATAAAATAGCAGTATCGATTTCCTTTTTTGATACTTCATCACTAGCTGGTATATTTGGTACTTCTTTTACATTTCTAACTTCATCAGGGTAATGAATTGTTTCCATTAATAAAACACCTTCATACACACGAATAACAGCTAATTGCTCTTTTGATCTTAACATTATTTTAGCTAACCCAGCTTTTTCAGATTCAATAAGTGCTTTTCGCAGTAATCCATATGCTTTCGCTCCTCCGCCATCAGGAGACATATAATAGCTTCTGTTAAAATAGATGGGATCAATTTCGCTTACCTTAATAAAATCTATCATTTCAACAGCCTTCTCTCCTCCACCCTCACTTAGTGCCTTTAACTCATCATCCTCCACAATTACATATTTTCCTTTTGACACCTCATACCCTTTCACAATTTCTTTCATATCTAATTCCTTCTCACAAGTAGGACACATCTTTTCATATTTAATCGGAGTATGGCACTTATCGTGAAGTGAACGAAACTTTATATCTTTATCTTCTGTAGCTGCATGAAGCTTTATTGGAATATTTACTAAACCGAAGCTAATACTTCCTTTCCACATTGTATGCATCTATCTCACCCTTTCCTGTTTGTTTTTCTTTAGCTTTTGCATAGATGAACACTACATGCGCAGAAACAATTGGGAAAATTTTATTTTAAATAGGATACACTAATGAAAAAAATAGGAGTTGCAAAATGCTAAAACCAATGTTGCCAACGCTATCTTTCGATCCTCCAATGCATGGGGATTGGGTATATGAAGTTAAATATGATGGATTTCGAGCTATTATCGAATGGACAGAGTCTAATGTTCACATATGGAGTAGGAATGGGAAAGACTTATTACCACAATTTCCAGAATTACAACAATTCCTTCGAGAAAATACGAAAGCTGCATCCAAGTTTTTACCACTTATTCTCGATGGAGAAATTATTATTATGGAGAATAACTATAAGGGGAATTTTCAAGAAATCCAAAAACGAGGCAGATTAAAAAACAAAATAAAAATAAATGAGGCAGCTGAAAAAAGACCATGCACATTCATTTTATTTGATATTTTGCGTTCTAATAAAGAACGATATAAGCAACTTCCCTTCATGAAAAGGAAACAAAAATTAGCAAGTATCTGCGAGAAATTGAATTGGCCGTTAAAACCAAGCATGTCCGATACATGTTTGCTTCAAGCCATTCAAAGCTATCACAATTACTCAGAATTAGAACAATATGTGCTATTGCATAATAGTGAAGGCATTGTGGCAAAAACAAAAAATAGTACATGGGAGGAAGGAAAACGAACACATACATGGATGAAACTAAAAAACTGGCGTACTGTGTCTTGTTTTCTCACTGCATATGACGAAAGTAATGGTTATTTCTATGTTGGAGTATTCGATGGTGATGAAATTTTCACACTAGGTAATTTTGTTAATGGATTAGACTCAGAAGTTAAGCATGCTTTAAAAAGGACAATTATCCAAAATGCATATCAAAAAGCTGCAAACATCTATTACATTCATCCAAGTATTTGCCTAGAACTTCACTACTTAGAATGGAATGGAGAACAACTTCGCGAACCTTATTTTAAAGGGTTACAGCTAGAAGTAAAACCAACTGAGTGTACGTATGAGCATTTTTTAATATCAGATGCAAAATTTCCTCCATCCGTATCAATTACACATCCTGACAAAGTATTATGGAAAGTACTTGGTAATACGAAATTAGATTTTTTACGTTATCTTCGGAATTGCTCTAGCTATATTTTACCTTTTTTGCAGAATCGCTTCCTTACTGTCATACGTGCTCCACACGGTGAGTTTGGAGAAAGCTTTTATCAAAAAAGTAAGCCTGAATTTGCACCCGAATTTGTACAAAGTGCAATACATGATGATAATGAAATGATTATATGCAATGATTTAGAAACGCTTATATGGCTTGGAAATCAATTAGCAATTGAATTCCATATTCCATTTCAAACAATTGATAGTCCATTTGTAAGTGAAATCGTACTTGATCTTGATCCACCTTCTCGAGATGAATTTCATTTAGCAAAACATGCTGCAAAAATTGTAAAAAAAGTACTAGATTCATTCCATCTTACTGGATTTGTGAAACTATCAGGGAATAAAGGAATGCAAGTATATATTCCCTTACCAGACAATACATTCACATGGAAAGAAACTCGTGTTTTCACTGAATTTATTGCGAACTTTTTAGTTACGTACGATCCTGATTCTTTCACTATAGAGCGCTTGAAGAAGAACCGTGGTGGGAAGTTATATGTCGATTTTATACAGCATGCAGAAGGGAAAACAATTATTGCTCCCTATTCTGTTAGAAACCATTCGAAAGGGCTTGTAGCAGCACCCATTTTCTGGGACGAGATTAATGAAGAATTGTCACCTACCTCCTTCACCATCCAATCCGTCCAAAAAAGATTGCAAACGTTAGGTGATCCCTTTTCACATTTTTTTGTCACTAAGAAGGAACAGCCATTCCTACAAGTTTTAGATATGATTAACTCCGGTCAACTAATGTAATTACTTAAGAAATAATCCTAAACAAAAATGACGCTCGTAGTCTGTAATATCATTTGCAAAACCGATAATCGGGGTACTTGAATAAAATAACTTTTGCATACGTAATGGCATTAATCCCGTTGAGATTGTCATTATTTTATTTCCGTTTTTGGAAATTACACAATAGCTAGCTGACTTTAACATCCGATAATGATCTTGCCCATTATTGGCGATATACTCTCTTTTGTCGATTTTTAAAGCCTTAAAAACAATATGATTATTATCTGAGATAATCGTCATACTGTCCCGATTATTGAATATATTCCATTGCTTATTCTCATAATGATCGATTATTCGTAACGCCTTTGCTTTTTTATCATCCGCTTTTAATAACAACTTTTTTTCTTTCTTTGATAGTTTTAATATAGAGTATCGACAAAAACCATCTTCTGTATATAACTTCCAATTATACGAAGAGATTGATGTATCTATCATGATATATTTATTCGTTGCTTCATATTTATTAGGAATAGGTAATGTTGTACTTTTATAGGTAAAATACAAATAGCGAATGGAAAAATACACAATCATTATTATAATGAAAATACCTACACCTACTGTAGGTATAAATTGAATAATTTTTAAACTAGGAAGAATAAGGATACAAAAAAATATCGTACACAAAATCACTTGATGTAAATATAAACGCGACATGGCAGCATAGTATTCTCTAATATTCATAAAGCTCCCCCTATTGTGAGGTATGGAACCATTATATGAGAGGTTGTCCACATATATGCGTGGGAAAAAAGCAAATGTCAAAAAAGAGCGAAAAATAGCAAAATTTATATTTAACTTTCTTATTTTCAAACCCCATTTTTTTTTGTATGATGGCATTATGTGATAAAAACTAAATAAAGCTCATAATGGAGGGAAGGCAAATGGTGCGCCACCAGTTTCTTTGATGCTGGTTCTAGTGGGTTCGATTCCCACCCCGAAATTTTTTATGCAACTTTAAAAAATTTCGAGGGTAGGAACGGATACTACGGGACTGCCCTGACTTGGAGGGTATAAAATGCTCAAGAAACGCGAATTATCTGGGCATGAATGTCATGCTCTATTTGAATTAATGACGCACCCGGATGTCTTCCCTTTTGTTCGTCATAAAGCTTACTCATTCGAGGAATTTATGTTTTTAACGAAACAAACAATTGAAGCTGAAGAACGTGGTGAACTAATCTCTAGAACTATTCTAGATGAATGGGATAATCCAATTGGTACCATTAATTTATTTGATATTCGAGATAATGCGGGATTTCTAGGAACTTGGATTGGAAAACCATATCATGGTAAGGGATATAATTCTTTAGCTAAGGACGCTTTTTTTCAAGAACTGTTTTTTGATAAAGAAATTGAAACAGTGTATATGCGAATACGTCAAGAGAATATTCGCTCCAAAAAAGCTGCGGAGAAACTCCCCTACTCTACTTTAGCAAATGAGAGCCGTTCTGCTGTATTCCAGCAAATTAATCAAGAAAAAATAATTTATGACTTGTATGAAATTCCACGTGATTTATATACAATGCACTATTTAAGAATGGATTCAAACATACAAGAATTCCAACATCAATTAAAAGCATAGAACACAAGAACTGTCATCGTCTGACAGTCTTGTGTTTTTTTGTTTAGTTTACATAATAATTTTATTGTAACCATATACTTATATTGAAATAATCTAAAGCTCGTAAAAATGTGCTATAATCTGGAGTACTACAATAGAATCAGAGGGAAAGAAATGGAACAGACATTTACAATCAAAGAAAAAATGAAACAATTGGGAATTATTTTTGTCCCCATTCTTGTTACACAGCTTGCAATGTTTGCCATGAGTTTTTTTGACATACTTATGACAG
Organism: Lederbergia graminis; assembly: GCF_042655485.1. Classification (NCBI taxonomy): domain Bacteria; kingdom Bacillati; phylum Bacillota; class Bacilli; order Caryophanales; family Bacillaceae; genus Lederbergia; species Lederbergia graminis. The sequence goes on along the minus strand of NZ_JBHSMC010000001.1, from coordinate 219,297 downwards.
GTAATTATAAATCAGATCATCTTGCCGGAGTAGCTGTAGGTTCCTCCTATTGGATTCCTATTTCCACGGGGATCAGTGGTATATTATTATCGATCACCCCTATCGTTGCTCAACTCATTGGTGCCCAAAAAAAGAAAGATGTCTCTTCATCGGTGTTGCAAGGTATATATGTAGCCATCACATTAGCAATCTTGATCATGGTAATTGGTGCGCTAACCCTACCAACCATTTTAAATAGAATGAATTTAGAAGAAAATGTAAGGCACGTAGCACAATATTATTTGATTTCGATTAGTATTGGTACTATTCCCCTTTTTATCTATACGGTGTTACGAAGTTTCATTGACGCACTTGGAAAAACTAGAACTTCAATGTTTATCACCTTATTATCACTGCCAATCAATGTGATATTAAATTATCTACTAATATATGGAAAACTTGGCTTTCCGGAACTAGGAGGTATCGGTTCTGGAATTGCGTCCGCCATCACATATTGGTTAATTTTGGTTATCGCGATCTACATCATTCATAAAAAGCGACCGTTTATTCATTTTGGTATATTTAATAGCTTTCCAAGAGCCTCTATCAAAAAATGGAAGGAAATAATTTTATTAGGCCTTCCAATCGGTTTATCAATATTTATAGAAACGAGTATTTTCTCTAGTGTAACTTTATTTATGAGTAAATTTGGTACTACCGTTATCGCTGCTCACCAAGCAGCACTTAATTTTACTTCATTTATTTATATGATACCTTTAAGTATCTCCATGGCGTTAACCATATTGGTTGGGTTCGAAGTAGGAGCAAAAAGATACAAGGATGCTAAATCATATAGTTATATTGGCGTTGGTTCAGGAATAACAATTTCCTTAGTCACCGGTATTTTATTAATAATATTGCGTCCACAAATTTCACACATGTATAGTAATGATTTAGCAGTAATCGAGTTAACAATGAAGTTTTTACTTTTTGGAGCATTTTTTCAATTATCCGATGCCATTCTTGCGCCAATTCAAGGGACATTGCGTGGATATAAGGATGTTAACGTAACCTTTATTATGGCAATCATTTCGTTTTGGATTATTGGCTTGCCAATCGGATATATCCTTGCTAATAATACGAGTATGGGCCCATATGGATTTTGGCTAGGATTAATTATCGGTTTAGCGATTGGAGCAATTACATTAGCGTTTCGTTTACTTATTGTCCAAAAGCGATTTTCTCTACAAGAAAGCGAGCAGTCATAGGTACTAGTAAGTACCATACTGCTCGCTTTTTTATATATTTATTTTCCAATAAATTGTTGTGTCCAGTAATTTCCATCTGCTACATAACCAACACCAATATGTGTAAAGTTCTTATTTAATATGTTTGCACGATGACCTTCACTGTTCATCCATGCTTGAACTACTTCCTGTGGTGTTCGTTGCCCCATTGCTATATTTTCACCTGCAGTACGATAAGTGATACCAAATTGCTTCATCATATCAAATGGTGATCCATATGTTGGACTATTATGGGAAAAGTAGTGATTATTCGCCATATCTTTTGATTTTTCTCTTGCAACTTTGCTCAATTCACTGTCAACTTGTAATGCATTTAAACCATGTTTCGCACGTTCTTGGTTTGTTAAAGCAATTACTTGTTGTTCAAATACACTTAAGTTAGTATTTGTTTCTTCAGTTGGATTTTGTTTGCCCGTATTATTATCAACTGGTTGGCTCGGTTTCGGTTGTTCAACTGGTTTCTCAATTGGCTGCTTAGTCTCTACTTCTTTTTGTTTTTCTAAAGGACGTATTTGTTTAAAGGATAATAATTGATTCCAATCAATTGGTACATTTTTGAGGAGAAACTGATACCAATTTATATTTTCGGAAACTTTCACCTGGTAATATATTTTTTCACTCTTAACCTCATTTTGTTCAGAAGCATCTGCTTTACCAGCAAATGGTGATGCAATTAATACTGCAGCTATTGCGGATACTACAACTTTTTTCATTTCAATTCCTCCTTAGTTACTATCTTCTTGCATCATCATATTATCATATGATTCTTGTAATATTTTTGGATGGAATTGGAAGTTTCATAGACTAGTATTTGATTTATTTTATAATACTTTTACATTCCTATTATTTAGGGAGATTTGCTTAGTAGCTGAAAGTTATATTCTATCTATTGATTGGTTGAATGAGGTAATATAACCATAAATTACTATTAATCAGCTCTTGACAGATTTAAAAAAGAGCTTGTTTATTACTTTCTTTACAATTGCTTCTCAATTTTTAAAGCAAGATGAATACCTTTTGTTGATACATTGCAGATGTCCTTCATGGTTCATGAAATAAGTAATAATTCTATCCATTTTGGTAAAACTACTGTTAAAAATACACATAAAGGAGATAACAAATATATGAGTACTCCATATTGTTGTCCTAATTGTAGAACAAATCGCACAAGGTTTAATATAATAGAACAAGTTGTACAAGCTGTGAAGTTGGACCCTCAATCTGGGACAATTGTAGAAACATTTGAAGAAAATAACGCTGGACCATTTCATGCTAGTTATAACGGCCCTGATAAGCGAATACAATGCGGATCTTGTGGTTTGATAGAAGACGAAAGAACATTTATTAAATTTGGAGAAAGATAAAAAATACCCAAGGTAAGTCATGCAAGCGACTTTACCTTGGGTGTCTTTTTTGTAAAGATCTGTTTATTGTTGAATTAATACCTCTATTGCTTTTTGAACTTGTGGATCATTCTCACGTAAATAATCACTTAAGTTTCTCATTAATCTTATAGTAGTTTCTCCAGTTACAATTCCTGTTTCCTCTAATTCTTCGGACTTTTGGAATTCAATTACAGCTTTTGCAGTTTCTTCATCAAAAAATGGGTCTACTTTTCCTGGATTGAATCCTAATACTTCAAGCATTTGTTCTATTGCCTCTACATCTTTGGACATCACAGATTCCTTCAATTCTAAATCTGGATTTATATATGGTAGAGATGCATACTCCGGTAGTGAAACTTCATAATCAGGCGTAATTCCCTTTTCATGTATCCAGTTTCCCTCAGGTGTTAACCATTTTGCCATAGTATATTTTAGATTAGATTCATCATCAAAATCTTTTTGCGTTTGAACTGTTCCTTTACCAAACGACTTTTCACCAACTAACGGAATATTTGCTGACTCACTTACAGCAGCAGCTAATATTTCAGAAGCACTTGCACTTCCTCCATCAATAAGGACTACTGTAGGGACATCAATTTTCTTCCCGCCCCTTGCCTTCTCGGGAATGACAGTTCCATCACGGTACTCAATCTGATATAAATTTTTACCTTCTGGAACAAATAGATTAGAAATCATTAGGGCTTGGTCTAAAAATCCACCTGGGTTTCTACGAACATCGATTATTAGTGATTTCATCCCTTGCTCTTCCATATCACTTATAGCAGTTGATAAGTCCTGTAATGTGTGGGAAGAAAAGTTTGTAATTTGTATTTTAGCTATGTTGTTTTCTAGCATTTCTGCATAAACCGTATTAATTGGAATTTGATCGCGAGTTATTGTAATTTCAATTAGCTCTTGTTGGCCTTGTCTTTGGATACCAAGAGTTACTTGTGTTCCTTTTTCTCCTCGTATTAGGAGAACTGCTTCAGTTGCACTCATTCCCTGAATATTTTCACCATCTACCGTTACAATTCTATCATTCGGGCGAACTCCAGCTTTTTCAGCAGGTGATCCCTTAATCGGAGATACGACAGTGACATAGCCATCTAATTCTTGAACTTCAGCTCCAATCCCTTCAAATGAAGATGTAACACTTTCTTGAAACTTAGCATTCTCCTCCGAAGTCATATAATCGGTATATGGGTCACCAATAGCATCTACCATCCCATTGATAGCACCATCTATTAATGCTTCTTTGTCAAGATCATCCATGTATTTTCCAACTAATTCATCATAGGCAGTAAAAAGTTTGTTGAATTCCATTCTGCCCATTTTGACTACTTTCTCATCTCCAAATGAAAGAGCTACTAAAGTAATACCAGCTGTTAAGAAAATAACAATAAAAAGCATCATTACAAATTTAAATTTTTTCATTCTTATGTAATTATTATTTTCTTCTTGTTTTACTAAGTGATCATCATTTTCCACTAAACTCACCACTTCCATTTTACAGCAGATTCGCGAAGTAATTCTGCTCATAATTTACAACAGCTTCTTTATTTTAACAGTTTTCTATTAAATATTAAAGAAGAACTATGTTGCAAACAGTCTTATAAATGAATCAAGCCTACCTTAAGTCTAAGGAGGCTTGATTTTTCAAACAACTATATTTTTTTCACATGTTGAAAAAACTCTTCGAGCGTCCAGTTTTTTTCATACATGATGGAAGCCGCCTGTTCACCTACATATCGAAAATGCCAAGGCTCATATTGATAACCTGTAATTTTCTCTTTATCTTTAGGGTAACGGAGAATAAAACCAAAACGATGAGCATTATGCTTGGCCCATTCTCCTTCATCTGTTTCGCCAAATGCTTCTGATAACAAAAACTGTGCACTTTCACTTGTTATATCCATGGACAAGCCTGTTTGGTGCTCACTCTTCCCAGGAAAGGCAACAGCTTGTAAAGCTTGTTCTTCCCCAATATTTGCTATTTCAGCTTGTAATATGGAATCCTGCCGTTTATACGAGCGATAACCGGATACAGCATATAAATAAATGCCATCTGATTCACTAGCTTGAAGCATTCTTTCTAGTGCTTCTGCTGCTTCTTTACGCAAATAACTTTTTTCCACATCTTCATTCCCAAAGATAAAACGTACATCAGGACGGATTAAGTCTTCCGGTACATAGTCTCCAGGTAATGCAAAATCCTTATTTACTAATGCTAGTGTATTATCAGGATTTTGAATTTCAAGTAACCCATTCACATCTTTAATATGATTAAAATACCCAGCTTCCAAAACCAACTCTGTTTCATTTGGATCACGATTTATTTTTTTCTCGTTTGCATCATTTTCTTCACTTATTACAATTGTATCATCTTTTGGTTTCTCATTTATTGCGCATCCTGTTAACAGAATTGTTGTCACTAAAACTAAAATTACTTTATTCATTTATCATCACTTGAATATTAAACAGATTAGACATTAGCGGTAACATTTAGAGCAACCTCAATCATTTCATTAAAAGTTGTTTGTCGTTCTTCTGCTGTTGTTTCTTCACCTGTAATGATATGATCACTAACAGTTAGTACAGATAAAGCTTTTCTTCCATATTTTGCAGCAAGAGTATATAATGCAGTCGTTTCCATTTCAATTGCTAATATGCCATATTTTGCCCACTTTTCGTGATCTGCATGGTCATTATAGAACATATCAGCTGTAAATACATTTCCCACCTTCACTTTTAAACCCTTTTGAATTGCTGCATCATATGCACTCTTTAGTAAGTCAAATGACGCTGTAGGTGCATAATCAATTCCATTACCAAAAATCAACCGATTCATTTGTGAATCAGTTGACGATGACATAGCAAGAATGACGTCTCTTACCTTCACATCTTTTTGAATTGCACCACATGTACCAACTCGTATTAAATTTTGTACATTATAGCTTTGCATAAGTTCATTAATATAAATGGATATTGACGGCACTCCCATCCCGGTTCCTTGTACAGAAATACGTCTACCATTATATTCTCCTGTAAAACCTAGCATATTTCTTACTTCATTATAACAAACTACATTCTCTAGAAAATTTTCAGCAATATATTTGGCTCTTAGAGGATCTCCTGGTAATAAAACAGTCTCTGCAATTGCTCCATTTTCTGCGCCAATATGAACACTCATGAAAAAATACCTCCTTGTAGTTGTACTACCATTCTAATTCTTTGACATTCATCATGCAAATATGTCTTATAATCAAAAAAAACGCTGGTTCAAGACCGAGCGTTGCAATTTCGTAAATATTAATACTCATCTATATCTTCTTCGTCGATAATACATTTCGATAATAGGTATTCGAAGGTGATATCAGCTAATTCATCTGTTTCCTCTTCAGAAGGAGTAAACCCTCTTTTAATTAACTCCTGATAGAAAAATTCAGCGATTTCCTCTGTATCAATAAAGACTTCCATTTCACGCACTCCCATCGCTCCCCTTTCTGAATATTCCACCACAGGTTAGAATTAGCTATTTACTTTCTGATTCTACATATAATTCCCACACATAATCAAAAAATGCAACGGTCGGTAAATAATCAACATTTAATTCTAAGTAATCGCTTAATTCTTGATAATCACTAGATTGTTTTGGGAAACTATGATCTTTATAGGCTGCATTGGCAAAGCTGCTTAACTCATCATTTGCAGATGGTTGGCGAAACTTCATTAAAAAGTGATAAAAAGACTTATTCATTCCTACGAACCCCTTCTAAAACTAACATTCTTCTTTCCAATATAGCGGATTATCAAATTAAGGTAAATAAAAACTGCCTAATTCCTATCGTTCTAATTTCAAATGTATGCTGTTTAGCCATAAACATTCACTGTTTTACATAATAAATTAAAGCCCCCTTTAAACAGGAGGCCTACATTTTATTTTGGAAATGCCCAGCATGCACCAATAATAATGAGTAATATGAACAATACAACAATTAACGCAAAGCTGTTACCAACTCCACCAACATATCCATAACCATAAGATGGGTAACAATAATCATGACATCCATAGCCTTGATACATATATTTCACTCCTCAATTCATTTATCTCTTCGTTCATATCCTATGTATGCGTCCAGTAGGCTGTTTGTGCATTTGCCCAATTATTTTAAAAAACAATAATAAAAGCACCCATATAGGGTGCTTTTATTATTTCGCGGTAATTTCCATGATTGGAGATTGACCTGCTTGTACTTTTCCTACAGATTGTTTATTTATTGAAGAAATACTATCACCATTTGTTATGATAATTGGAGTAATCGTACTACTAGCTTTTTCTTCAACTAATGGAATGTCAAACTCCACTAGTTTGTCACCTACTCGTACTTTTGTTCCTTCACTAATATGGGCTGTAAATCCTTCTCCATTCATTCCAACCGTTTCTAATCCGATATGAATTAATATTTCAGCACCATTTTTTGCTCTAATTCCAATTGCATGTTTTGTAGGAAATAGCTGTATAATCTCACCATCAACTGGACTAACAACTACGCCTTCATCAGGTTTTATCGCCATTCCATCTCCCATCATTTTTTGAGAAAAAACTGGGTCTGGAACCTCATCTAATTGTACAAGTGTACCTGTAATAGGTGAGTGTACAGTGACGGTAGAAGGAACCTCTTCTTTTTTTCCAAATAATTTTTTAAACATTAGCTTACAACACCCTTCATTAATCGGTAAATCATTATATTTTTATCATTTAAAGTAATAATTATTTAAATAACTTCTCATATTCTTCATATCCGTTCTTCGCTAAATCTGCTTTTGGTATGAAGCGAAGTGCTGCAGAATTAATACAATACCTTAATTTTGTTGGCCCAGGTCCATCTGGAAATACATGACCTAAATGAGAATCTGCATTCTTACTCCTTACCTCTGTTCGAATCATACCATGACTAAGATCTTCTTTTTCAATAATCTCTTCTTCATCAATCGGCTTAGTAAAACTTGGCCAGCCACAGCCTGCATCATACTGATCTCTTGAACTAAATAAAGGCTTTCCAGTTACAACATCAACATATATGCCTTCTTGAAAGTTATTCCAATATTCATTTTGAAATGGTGGTTCTGTCCCATTTTCTTGTGTTACATAATATTGAATAGGTGTAAGTTTTTGTTTCAGTTCATCTTTACTCATTTTTATTCCCCCAATGTCTCGAAATAAAACTTGCTCTCCCAGAACCTGTTTGGTATGAGTAGTAATGTTCAGGATTTTTTTTGTAGAAATCTTGGTGGTGGTCCTCTGCTGGATAAAATGGTTTTGCAGGTTCAATCGGCACTACAATTGGACTCTTAAAGCGACCACTATCTTGTAATTGTTGTTTGGATTTTTCCGCTAAGTCTTTTTGTTTATCAGTATGATAAAATATTACTGGTCGATAAGAATCCCCACGATCATAAAATTGACCGTCAGCATCTGTAGGGTCAATTTGCATCCAATATAATTCTAGTAATCGTTCATACGAAAATACATTTGGATTAAACGTAATTTGAACTGCTTCTGTATGACCTGTTCCACCTGAGCAAACTTCTTCATACGTTGGATTTTCTGTAGAGCCTCCGGTATAACCAGAAATAATCTTTTCAATTCCAGGTTGTTCATCAAATGGTTTTACCATGCACCAAAAGCATCCTCCTGCAAATGTTGCTTTTTCCAAACGGCTTGGGTTGTCCATCTGTATCCACCTTTCATTCATAATTATTGACTTACTGGAACTAACATTCTCATCGAAATATTATTCTTTGCAACATCAAATTCTTCTGCCCTTACTTGTATTCCTCCATTTAAACGCATTTCCTGTAGTGCTACATATATTTTCTTATCATTAGGTTGGATAATAACCCATTCAGGTAACTTATAACCATCTTGTATAAATTTTAAGATACGCTCTACTGGTAGTTTAATACCACCAAGAGAAAGTGATTTTTGTACTAGCAACAAGTCACCATTCTCTAAAGCTTGAGGTTCAAATGTCATTCTTAATTGAAGTGTCTTCGAAAAAACCTTAATTTCCCCAAAGAGTTCCACTTCGTCCGTTAATTTAATATAATAGTTAATCGGACCATTTAAACCTTCTTTTTCGATATAATGATTTATTAAGCGATTTAAATCGTGTTTATCGGTACTAATCGTAAACTCTGACATATTTTCTGTTTTTATATTTATTTCTGGATCTTGCACATCTTCCGGAGTATCAAAAATCAAAATTGAGATTAACAAAATTACTGCAATATTAAGTGTGAGTAGCATCAAAAATAGCCATTTCCACTTGTTCTTCATTTTCATCATGATTTAATCCCCTGTAGTCCTTATTCTATTATCTCATCAAGGATTTCATTTTCAGTAAGATGAGATATGATTCTTTCTGCTATTAATTCGTATCCTAAATTATTCGGATGAAAATAGTCTGTATGGAATAAACTTTCTTCTTGATTAAGGAAGATATCTTCAATTGGTACTAAACTAGCATGATCGAATGTTGAAATTATATCAAGACTCGTCTTATTCCATCTCGTTACAATCTCCTGCATCTCATGAATATCTGAAAACCAACCTAAGAAAGGATTATATATTCCTACTAAAAGAATCTGTGTATTTTGATTATAAGACCTAATCTTTTCAATTATTTCTCTTAATCTTTGGCTATACCCTTCCTGGGCAGACACAAACATACTTAATTTTAAATTTAAAATATTACTTTTAAAGACTTCCATTACATCATTCCCTCCAACCGTAATAATAACTGCATCTGACGATTGGATTGCTGATTGAAGCTCCTCATTGTTTAATCTATTCAATAAATCCTTAGTTGTATTTCCGGAAACACCAAAATTTTGAAACTCTGCTGTTCTTATTTCCTCTTGAGATTCTAATAGTGTTTTTAAATATGAAATATAACCACCTTGATTCGTTGTATCACCCACACCTTTTGTAAGGGAATCTCCAAATGCAACAATTGATAAATCTTTAGGAAAAAAAGATTCTGGAGGAAATGGTTTAACTTGTTCGTTTAACAGCTTACCACTAAAGACTGAATCGGAGAATGAACAGCCACTCAAAATCAAGATAAGACTGAAAGTCAGGAGGAAGATTCTTTTCATTTATTCGTTCACCCTAATAGTAAAGATATAATATTATAACATGCTATTGTTTATAGAAAAAATAATTAACCCTAATCTCATAAAAAAACGATCTAAGAAATAGATCGTTTTCTGCATTTTACATAAGCAGTTACTCTAAATAATAGCAAAAGCCAATTGCTCCTGAACCAGTGTGCGTACTTATTACTGGGGTTGTTTCTGCTATCTCAACATCATGAAACCCAATAAGTTCTTCAATTTTTGATTTTATTTCCGATGCTAAACCATACGCATTAGCATGTGATATTCCAATCCCTTTGAGCCTCATGTTTTGAACATCATTCTTAAGTTGCTTCATAATAAAGTTAATGGCTTGTGTTTGACTGCGAACTTTACCAACTGGAGTATATTCTCCTTCATTAAGCATTGCGATTGGTTTTATATTAAGCAAAGAACCGATAAAAGCTTTCCCTCTGCCGATGCGACCACCTTTAACAAGATTATCTAAAGTATCAAGAACGACATAAAGCTTCGTATTGGCTCTAACGTCTTTTAATTTATTTATAATTTCTGATATCGTTAACTTTTCATTTACCATTTTAACAGCTTCTTTTACTTGAAACGAAAGTGCTTTTGCAATATATTCCGAATCTATGACTGTAACCTTGGTTTTTGACATTTCTGCTGCGCTTCTAGCAGACTCTACCGTCCCACTTAGTTTACCAGCCAAATGGATGGACAAAATTTCACTATCGTCCTCCCCTAATTCATCATATAATTTTAAAAATTCACCGACAGCTGGTTGTGAGGTTTTTGGTAATTGTGTTGATTGGTTCATTTTTTCAATAAATTGCGATGGAGTAATATCGACTCGATCTAAGTATGTTTCACCTTCAATAGATATCGATAATGGAATCACATGTATATTTAAAGACTTAATTTCCTCTGGAGAAAGGTCACAAGTTGAATCAGTTACAATTTTTATATTTCTCACATCTACACATCCTTTAATGTTTCATTCCTATTATACAGGTTTTAGTTGGACATGGATATAACTATTTTGAGCACTATTTCCCATATATATTTATTTGCTATTATTTGCAAATAGAACTATGATTGAATAATAGAGAAAGGAGGAATTTCATTGTCAACAACATTTTATACAGACGGGCAATCATATAACTGGAAAGAAGAATTGGCTAACGCGATTACCCATGGAATTGGATTTTTATTGAGCATTCCTGCATTAGTCATTCTCATTGTTGCCGCTGCTCAAAATGGAAGTGCATTAGAAATAGTTAGTTTTACAATTTTCGGTGCATCCATGTTAATTCTCTATTTGTTTTCCACACTACTTCATAGCTTTAAACCTTCAAAAGCGAAAAATGTTTTTGCGATATTAGATCATTCTGCAATTTACTTATTAATTGCTGGAACCTATACACCTTTAGTGTTAGTTACTTTAAATGGAGCTCTTGGTTGGACATTATTCGGTATTGTGTGGGGGCTTGCAATTGCTGGAATAACATTAAAATGTTTTCTCATAAATAAATTTAGAATACTTTCAACTGTATTTTATCTAATTATGGGCTGGCTAGTAATCATTGCTATAAAGCCACTATATACAAGTTTAAGTGCGGAAGGATTTGCACTACTTTTAACTGGAGGAATACTCTATTCAGTTGGTGCCATTTTTTATATATGGCGTAACCTTCCATATTCACATGCAATTTGGCATTTATTCGTAATTGCCGGTAGTGCATTTATGTATTTCTGTGTATTATTTTACGTCTAATAGAATGAAAAAAAGCGAAGCCATGTTGGCTCGCTTTTTTATTTTCTTTCATATATGCGAAATTCATAATCATAAGGGTTTTTTTCATCTTTTACACCTGGTTTGCTTGAAATCAAGGACCAATTATCCCAATTAACTTCTGGAAAGTATGTGTCACCTTCAAAAGTATGAAGAATTTTTGTTACATATAAGCGGTCAACTACATCCATAAATAATCGATAGATTTCTGCTCCACCAGTAATAAAAATTTCTTTTTGTTGTTCTTTGCTCCATTTCAAAAGTTCATCTTTTGTATGAAATATGATACAACCATCTGCCTCAAAATTTTCGTCACGTGTAAGAATTACATTCGTGCGGCCAGGTAAAGCTTTTCCAATTGATTCATACGTTTTTCTACCCATCACGATTGGATGTCCTAAAGTTGTTTCTTTAAAGTATTTTAAATCAGCTGGTATACGCCAAGGTAGATCATTATTTCGACCAATTAAATGATTTTCATCTTCTGCCCACAAAAATGAAATCATACACTTACTACTCCTTTAATTGCTGGGTGTGGATCATAGCCTTCAATGGAAAAATCCTCATACTTAAATTCGAATAAATCTGTTACCTCTGGATTAATGTTCATTTTCGGCAATGCTCTCGGTTCCCTTGATAGTTGAAGTTCAATTTGTTCTAGATGATTAGAATAAATATGAGCATCCCCTAAAGTATGAACAAATTCACCTGGTTCTAAGTTCGTTACGTGAGCTATCATCATCGTTAATAGAGCATAGGAAGCAATATTAAATGGCACACCTAAGAAAATATCTGCAGATCGTTGGTATAGTTGACATGATAATTTTCCATCTGCAACATAGAACTGGAATAAACAATGACATGGTGGCAATGCCATTTTGTCAACATCCCCCACATTCCATGCATTTACTATCATTCTACGAGAATCTGGATTATGTTTAATTTGATCAAGAACCATCTTTATTTGGTCGATTGTCGTTCCATCCGCAGTTTCCCATGATCTCCACTGCTTGCCATAAACTGGACCTAAATTACCATCTTCATCTGCCCATTCATTCCAAATTCGTACACCATTTTCTTGCAAATAACGAATATTCGTATCTCCAGCTAAGAACCATAATAATTCATGGATAATTGATTTCGTATGGAGTTTTTTTGTTGTTAGTAACGGAAAGCCCTTTTGTAAGTCAAAGCGCATTTGATGCCCAAATACACTGATTGTTCCTGTTCCAGTACGGTCTTCTTTTTTCGTTCCATTGTTCAATACTTCTCTACATAAGTTTAAATATTGTTCCAACTAGTACACTTCCTTACGTCAATATAATTCACTGATAAATTGAAAGGTTTGCGGTGCAGTTGCCTTCAATAATGTTTGCGTTTCTGGTGATAAAAAATAATGCGCAAAGCTTTCCGCAAAGTATTCTTCTATATACTGTTGTAAATATAAATGATCAGGATATAAAAGCTTTGCTTCCGTCTGCCATATTTGTTTAAATTGACCAATTTCACTAGGGTCATTATACACAATATTGTATAGGCTATGTGCTAATTCATGATACTCTAGATTAACTGAACCATGTCCTTCTCCTTTATTACTACTACCAATCTTAACATAAACTAGATCAGTCCCACCAATTCCGGGTACATCATCCCATACAATACTTTTCGGATAACCACGGGGAGTAATTCCTCTTAGATGAGCTAAACTCTCGTTATCCGTAAGTTTCCCTTGAAAAAGCACAATTTTAATATTATGCTCGTGCACCTTCTCTAAAATATCTATAGGTAGTCGATCTAGGCGCCCAATTATTTCCTTTACAGCAATTTCATCTTGAAAATTCTCAGGGAGAATAATTATTTCAGCTAGAATTTCTCCCGATTGTAGAATAAGTAATGGGTAACTATCATATTCTGCTAAAGGAATACCACTATATTTTGCATCGGATTTATTAGAGAAGAGGAAAAATGGTGTAAAGATTAAAAATAGAATTATCAGAATTTTCCTCATCTCGTCGACTCCTATTCTAGTAATTGATACTTTATTATACCATCAATCATAGAGTTATAGAGTGAATTTTATAAAGTCCAAAAATTGTAAAAAGCAAGCACTTATTATGGTGCTTGCTTTACACTGTTTGCCATTTTGGTGGTGTATTTTTATCCCAATATATATCCCCTAATGCATAATGAGTTTGAAATTGATCATGGTACGTATGATAGTGAAAATTAAATGTATAGCCTTCTAATGGTGGTTTATCTCTGCGAACATGAAAACGAATAATATCCTTGTTTGTTTCTGTTTCGTAGATATGAAATATCTTTTCGCTAATACCACCAGCTGGCTTTTCCGTGATGGCGAGTCTTTCTAAAGATGCCTCTGGAAATTGCTCTACTGTCATTTCAATTGCTTGTTCAATTTTCGGTAAAATTATGTCTCGAAACTCATCTTCTATTACTCTTGTAATCTTTGGTCCAAATTTCAAAATAGATTGTCTCTCTGCCTCTGAAGTCATCATCGCAATAAATTGTTCTTTGCTAGTTTTTATAGATTCTTCTACAAAATCAGCATGGACCGTAACATTTGCAGTGCTATTTACATTGGACGATTCATCTCGGTGAGGAGATTTATGTAAGTCTTGGTTGTTTGACCAAAGTGCATGTGAAGGGGTTACAACACCAAATGTTAAAATAGAAACTACTACGATTAACGATTTACGTAACCATAATTTCATCGTAACAAATCCCCTTCCGTTTATTCCTTAATATTATTATACTAATTATGTACGGAGGAATAAACAAAAAGTTTCGTTTTTAATGGAATTATAGTAAGGTTTGGTTATAATAGGAATAATGAATGATGAAAGGGGCTTTCTTTTTTGGAGGATATAATTCTAACGATTGGCGCATTCGTAATGATTGGATATTTTGTATATTTAACAATTGCAGATTAATGAAAAAATAAAGCATTGGGATTTACCCAATGCTTTATTTTTTATATGTGTTTTTCAAATGCGTTCGCAAGATTTGCTACGATAGTCTCTACATCTTCGTCTTCAATTTCTTCTCTAGGAATGAAGTGGATAACTTCTTTCCCTTTCAGTAAAGCCATAGAAGGTGATGATGGTTCATATCCAGTAAAATACTCCCGCATTTTTGCAGTGGCTTCTTTATCTTGACCAGCAAAAACAGTAACTAAATTTTCAGGCTTTTTACTACTATTTGTTACAGCTTCAATCGCGGCTGGTCGGGCTAGACCTGCTGCACATCCACATACAGAATTCACAACTACTAGAGTTGTTCCAGTAACAGATTCCATATAACGCTCTACATCTTCTTCTGTTAATAATTCTTTAAAATTAGCTGCTGTTAATTCTTGACGCATTGGCTGTACAATTTGTCTCATATATTCTTCATATGCCATTGACATGTTTCACTCTTCCCTTCTTTAGTTATTCTTTTGTCTTGCCTCCGTCATTTGTTTCCATATCGAACCTTTTGCTTCTTCTCCACCTTCAATACGCTCAATTGCCATTTTTATTTGTAGCTTTACTTCAAATTCAGGATCATTTTCTGCTTCTTTTAATGCTGGTAAAACACTTTGATCCCCTACTTCATAAAGAAACATGGCTGCACGCCAACGGACAATTTTACTTTTATCGCGTAAAGCATTGCTCATTTCTTCCATTGCTTCTGGAAATCCTAGATCCGATAAACAGTCACCTGCAGTTCTTCTAACTGGTACATTGTTATCCTTAAGTCCTTTATATAAAAGGGGTAAAACTGCACGATCCTCAATCATTCCTAAATAAACGACTGCGAGTCTACGAATCGATGCTTTCTCATCATTTAATGCTTTTTCTAATACTGGAATATCCTTTACGGTCGGTGTGTCCATTTGTTCTAATAACTGAAATCGTTTTTTCCAGTCTGGGTAATCAAGCATTTCTGGTGTTAATTTAATTAGTTGTTTCTTTGTTAGTGTAGATGTTGGTTGTTTAGCTCTGTTGACAAGCACTTGTAATCGTTCAGGCGGATAGGTAGCATCTAGTTCTTCAACAATCTGATTACCTAATTCCAATAATTCACCATAGCGAACACCAAAGTCTTTCCATTTCCGAAGTAATATATAATTGTCTGTTTCTAGTTGAGCATCTGACATTGCTTGTTGAAAGCGCTCAGGTAGTCCAAAGCGTTTTTCTTCTGTATCTGTCGTTAACTTTACTTGAAGTGGAATGTCCTTAAACATTTGGACTTGAACATTCACCTCTCCAAAGTGCTCATCCACTTGTTCAGAAGTAGTTTTAGCTGTTTGCCCATCCTCTCCAAATGCTTCTCTAACTTTTGGAAGGATTTCTTCCCAACTATACTTTCCATTTCTTTCCACCGCTAAGAAGTCTGCGACATGATATACACCTTTTACACCGTCAATTTGTAGGATCTTTCGTATGGTTTCAGGTGCACCATTTACATTATCAGCTTTATAATTATTGCTTCTACCAGCAGCCAACTCCTCGTCTAAAATTACCTTCATTGTGTTAGGACTAGGAGTCGGTTCTATCGTTACTATTTTCATATTTACCTCCCCTTCCAACAATCAACTTCACATTACTTAACTTGATTGTACCATATAGATAACTAGCTCTCGAACATTGGGCATTTATGAGCCTTCGACAATCTCTGATAAGTATGTCCATCTTGAAATTAATGCTTCTAAATCACTATTCATTTTATCAATTTCATTTGTTAACTCTTGTGCTCGTTCAAAATCAGTACCAACATTCTCGAGCTCATTCGTTAATATTTCTAACTTATTTTCTATGCTAGAAATGTCATCTTCTATCGTTTCCCATTCTCTCTGTTCATGAAATGATAACTTTTTCTTTTTAGGTTTCTCTTCTTTTTTCTTCGTGATTTCTTCTATTTTTGGTTTATTGTTTGTGAATGTTTTCTCATATTCATTCTGTTCTTGTAAGTATTCAGAATAGGTACCGTAATATTTCTCAATTACACCTTCGCCTTTAAATACTAGTAATTGAGTTGCAGTTTTGTCCAAATAGTAACGATCATGGGAGACGGAAATAACTACACCTGAAAACTCATCAATATAGTTTTCTAATACAGTTAATGTTGCAGTATCTAAATCATTTGTAGGCTCATCCATTAGAAGGACATTTGGTTTTGTCATCAATAATTTTAATAAGTAGAGCCGTCTCTTCTCGCCACCTGAGAGCTTTTGAATTAATGTGCCATGAGTATGCATTGGAAATAAAAACCGCTCTAGCATCTGTGTAGCCGATATCTTTTCCCCGTGCTTTGTTTCAATAACTTCCCCTGCTTCACGAATATAGGATATAATCCGCTTATTTTCATCTAGCTGTTCATTTTCTTGCGTGTAATAAGCAATCTTTACAGTTTGTCCAATGGAAAGCTCTCCAGCATCCAATTCTATATTTCCTGCAATGATATTTAATAAAGTAGATTTCCCACTACCATTTTTTCCGACAATTCCATATCGATCGCCTGGCTTCACTAGTAGGTTAAAGTCTTCTAAAATTTTTTGATTTGGAAAAGCTTTATAGGCATGTTTAAACTCAAATACCTGTTTTCCAAGTCGACTACCTTGTATCGCTATGTCTACATCTGCATTAGTAGAAACTTTACCTAATTCATTTTCTAACTGTTCAAATCGATCTTTACGCGCTTTCTGTTTCGTCGATCTTGCTTTTGCTCCACGTTTCATCCAAGCAAGTTCTCTACGATATAGATTTCTTCGCTTATCTTCCGCTTGTTGCTCTTGTTCTTCCCTTAACGCTTTCGCTGCAATAAAGTCTTCGTAATTTCCCGGGTTCGAATAAATATTACCATTATCCAACTCCAAGATACGAGTTGCAGTTTGATCTAGGAAATAACGATCATGTGTAATAAAAAGAACGGATTTTGGATATTTACTTATGTATCCTTCAAGCCATTTAATTGTTTCATAATCCAGATGGTTTGTCGGTTCATCTAAAAGTAATAAGTCAGGAGTTTCGATTAGCACTTGCGCTAACGCAACCCGTTTCTTTTGTCCACCTGACAAATGTTCAATTTTCCTCGATACATCATTTAAACCAAGCTTTGACAAAATTACTTTAGCATTTGTACTTGCTTCCCATGCATTTTCAGCATCCATTCGTTTCTGTAAAGCGAATAATTTTTCTTGTATCTTCGTATTGCTGGGATTGGCTTCTAGTTGAACGAGGATCTCTTCATATGCTTTCATTAACTTAATGATTGCTGCGTCACTCTGAAACACTTGATCAAGTATCGTATATTCATCGTTTAATTCAGGTGACTGTGCTAGATAACCAATTTTAAAATCTTTTGGATGACTAAAGGAACCTGAATCTGGTTCTTCTATCCCTGCGATTAGCTTGAGAAGACTTGATTTACCAGTACCATTTACACCGATTATTCCTATCTTCTCTCTTTCATTAATATGAAAAGTTATATTTTGAAACAGTGTCTTTTCTCCGTACGTTTTCGTAATTTGTTCAACTGAAAAAATGTTCAATTATCCCCATTCCATTCTCGCAAAAGTTTACATTAACTATTGTAATTGTACCAAAATTCAACTGAGATTAAAAAAAGAACCAGATTAAATCGGTTCCTTATCAGATGATTCTTCATTTTCTACTTGAATTAATCTCAATTCATCCAACACTTTCGGATTTTCTTCAAAATATTGGACGAGATCACCTATGCGGTCTATAGAATTCCAGCTTAAATGGTGCTCGATACCTTCCACATCATCATAAATATTTTCTTCTTTTACTCCAATAAGTTTTAAGAAGTTTTCCAGTAAATCATGACGTTCTACTAACCTCTTACCAACTTTTTTCCCCTTTGTCGTCAAGATGAGACCGCGATATTTCTCATAAACAAGATAATTATCTTTATCTAGCTTTTGCACCATCTTTGTTACAGAGGAGGGATGTACAGATAATGCTTCCGCAATATCTGATACACGGGCATATCCTTTATTCTGAATTAAAATAAATATTTGTTCAATATAATCTTCCATACTTGGAGTTGGCAAAAAAATCCCCCCTATCCAATCAGTAGCATATAAAAGTTTACTATAAAGCAAGTTGTTTAACAAGTGAACGAGCAAACCCAAAAAACTGAATACATTGAATTTAACAATTAATATGAAATTTTCATGAATGTTTCCTTGACTGGATAAAATTTGTAGTGTATATTTTAATTATCATTGAAGAATTGCCTATTTTGACATTTTTTCATGATAATCTTTATGTAGCACTAATGTGCTGATGTTTAGGAGGAAAAAGAAACATGCAAAACGGTAAAGTTAAATGGTTTAACAATGAAAAGGGTTACGGATTTATTGAAGTAGAAGGCGGAGAAGATATCTTCGTACATTTCACAGCTATCCAAGGCGAAGGCTTCAAAACATTGGATGAAGGCGCAGAAGTTTCTTTCGAAATCGTTGAAGGAAACCGTGGACCACAAGCAGCTAATGTAAACAAACTTTAATTATACATGACAAGGCTGGCCACTACGGTCAGCCTTTTATTTATTTTTTAATGAAAGTAAATAGTTCCCCTTCTCTTGGAGAGATTGACCAATTGTACATTGCTTAATACAAAATTGGTGTGAATATGTCTTTCCGTATTGTTTTCTAAAATGTGATTGTAAAAAACAACCATTACAATAGGAAGTAATTAATTCATCAATTTCTCTATAAATGTCAGTACGTTTCATTCCTTCAACCTTTCTTCAACAATTCAATTTATTTTCATGTGACTCTGAATAATTTCTCCTAAGATTGCTTGACTAGCTAATTTATCTGCTTCTTTATTTTGTTTTCTAGATACAATTTCATAATTAACTTTTAGCCCTAGGTTTTTTATTTGTTCTTCAATCCTGTCTAACCATCTATTTAAGACGTCTTCATAACACGGCCATTCTCCTTCTAGTTGTTTTATAACCCCTTGAGAATCCCCAGTGACTTTAATTAGCTGACTTTTTATCCCTATTTCTTCTAGATTTTGAATTGCGTAATACAACGCTGCATACTCAGCTTCATTGTTATTTTCCAATTGTTCTAGCTGTGCATTTAGTCTATATCTGTAGTTATCTTTTCCTTTGTTATAGTATATTACTATGCCAATACCAGCAATTCCGGAATCTAAATGATACCCTCCATCGAAATAAATGTGTGCATTAGTAGGTTCTACTTCTTGTTTCTTTTTGAGCTTACCATATTCCTTCATACTCCATTCTCTCTCCATTTCATCAAGAATGGTAATATCATTAAATCTGCCTGTTTTCATGATATCCTGTAATAGTACATCGAAATGTTCTTCATCGATCCATTCCGATTCGAAATTTATACTAGTAGTCTTTGGACCTTTATATGTTAATTTAAGTTTTACATTCATGATGTACACATCCTATATAAATTCTTTATAATTTATCTATATCCAATCTCTTTTATATTAATCAATTTGTGAGGTGTTTTGTTAATGGTAGAGGTATATATTGATGGTGCAAGTGCAGGTGATCCTGGGTTAAGTGGAGCAGGAATTTTTATAAAAGATAATGGAAAAGTTGAATCATTTTCAATTCCACTTGGTGTAATGAATAACCATGAAGCTGAGTTTCAAGCACTTATACATGCGTTGAAAATTTGTATAAACAATAAATATAACATTGTATCCGTTAGATCTGATTCAAGTGCAGTAGTAGGTGCAATTGAAAAGG
The DNA here is from genome assembly GCF_042655485.1 of Lederbergia graminis. NCBI lineage: Bacteria > Bacillati > Bacillota > Bacilli > Caryophanales > Bacillaceae > Lederbergia > Lederbergia graminis. The sequence continues at coordinate 198,907 of NZ_JBHSMC010000001.1, read as the reverse complement.
AATTTGCCCGAAATGAAAAGTATAGAAATTTGTTAGACCAAGTCCTTTCTTTAGCAGCTGAAATTGATTTATTTTTTATAAAATGGATACCTTCCAAAGAAAATAAACAAGCAGACCAACTCGCAAGACAAGCTATTCAAATGAATGAGAAATAAAGAAAAGTGTGAAGAGAACGAAGGTACACATCAGACGCCCGTGGAAAGCGGAGTGTATTTCCGTAGCAAATATAGTTACACCACCTTTAAAAAAGCCAAACTATCTTGTATATCTTCAAGTAATAGTTTGGCTATACATTCCATCAATATTCTTTTCGACTCAAGCTCTCACAAGTAATCTACATTATAAACTGAATTGATCATTGTTTTTTATAAGACCTATTTCTTCAATTAAGCGAACTGCCTCTGTTTTTTTCGAAATTTTATTTGCATTTAAGGTTTCTAATAAAGATAAGTAGAAGCTACCATCAAAGCTCTTCTGCGTCTTTAACGTCCATTCAATGGCAGTAGATACTAAAAAATCATTCGCACCTGTTAATTGCTTTCCGAAATAAATAAAGGAAATAGCATCATCTTTGAATTTAAATCCTTTACTATCCAATTTCATTAAGTACTGCTCTAATTCGTTACTATTCGTATCCAATCATAGTTCCCCTTTTTACACATTGCTTTCTAATAACTCGAATTTAGCTCCCCAAGTAGATTGCAATATATAATTCCGAACTGTTTTTAATTCTAGTTCGTTTACAATATCCAATGAAGATGGAAGTAAATCTCTCCATTGTGCAGAAAGAATATCAAACTCCAGTGGAACATCACATTTTATTTCGGCAAGAGTTCTCGATAAGTGAAGCATCTCTAAATCCGCTTGAATTTTCTTTTGTACGGAAGGAGCTAACTTCTCAATATTTGCTAATAGACTCTCGATATCTTTATGTTCTCTTATTAATTTATATGCTGTTTTTTCACCAATTCCTTTAACTCCTGGATAACCGTCACTTGTATCGCCCATTAGAGCTTTCACATCTATAAATTGTCTCGGATGTAATTGGTATTCTTCTAAAAAACTAGCCTTTGTATGTTTTTCATAATTCCCATAGCCTTTTTGGAGGATAAAAACATTCACTTGATCATCGACAAGTTGTAATAAATCGCGATCACCAGTTAAAACAGTAACTTCGTATTCTGACTTTTGCTGTTCACAAATCGTCCCGATACAATCGTCTGCTTCATACCCGACAATCCCAATATTTAGGATTCCAAATGCCGTCGTTACTTCCTTAGCTAAATCAAATTGTGGTCGCATTTCCACAGGTGCTTCGGGGCGATTTGCTTTATATCCATCATACAAATCATTCCGGAATGTCACACTTCCCATATCCCAACAAACAGCTGTGTGTGTAGGGTTTATATGTTCAATCGCAGTTAATACATGTTTAATATACCCTTGTACTGCATTTGTAGGTATTCCAGCACTATTAATCATAAAATTCTTACGTACAGCTGTAGCGAAAAAAGAACGGAACAATAATGCCATTCCATCAATTAACAATAAATGTTGTTTCACATTATCCACTCCTGATTTTTTGACTATGAGTATTATACCATATAAAAATAACCATGAAAGAGAATGCCAACAGCAATATATTATAGATACGCACAAAGAAAAGGGCTTATCACTTATGAATTAGCCCTCTTCCGTTCTTCCAAAATACATATTATGGTTTATTTACCTGTAAAATCTATCAGTAGTATTCTACATATCTCAAAGAAATGACAACTGTGACTTCTAAAGAATTTGAAGTTGGTTACGTATGTTTATCCAAGTCTCTAAGTCATCGCTATTGGATAATGCAGAAAACATTAGTTCATATTGCTCCTCCACATTAATGGCAATATGATCTAGTAACAGATTAAATTCTGTATTTAATATAGCTTGATAGAATTGATTCATCTTTTCCAATTCTGTATGCAAATACTCATCTGCTAATGGAGATATAGTATCCTTCATTGCCTCTTCCATCTTTTTCTTCTCATTTTGCTCAAAGAAAGACCGTGCATTTTTAAAGTATTTCAGGTGATTTTCTAATTGCTTCCTATCTATATCCTTAAATGCTTGCATGAATTCAGGAATAGCAGCATCCGAGACTTCAAAAACTGGAATAGATAAATCACGATTGATTTGTTGTAGTTCTTTTTCCATACTTTTCAAGCGTTCTTTTAGCATTTTGTTATAAAAGCGTTCAGCTCTTAAAGAAGTTGCTCGTAATTCTTGCAATAAATCATAACTTGTAGATCCCAATAATTCATCTAAACATTTCTTAAGTTGTTCTTTATTAGGACTTTGGAGAACTGCTGGATTAAATGCTTCTTTAAAGAAATCACTAAAACGATAAAACACTCTTTGTTTAACATAAAATAACAATTCCTTCATTTCTTGTGCTAGCCGTTCTGACACTACACTAATTTCTTGACTCTTTAACCACTTTTGAATTGTTTTTTGTGTTTCTTTTAGTGATGTAACTCGCTTTAGCTTCTCTTCTTCATTCATACTTGCGCTACTAATAAGTTGATCTAATATCGTAATAACCCGATTATACTCTGTTACCGCTGATTGAACTGCTATTTGTGTTAAATCTGCCTTTAGAAAGTGATGGAATTTCTCTTTGAATATATTGATATTTGATTCTAATTTCGTTTGTTCATTCAGGGCTAATTTACTAGAGATACCAAAAATTTTCGGATTACGCACACCATTTTCAGCTAGTTCGGACTGCACATAATCTAGTACTTCCTGTACCTCTTCCTCATCTTTGGCTAAATCAATTGCATTAACGATAAAAAACATCTTATCTAGTTCAAAAGCGTCCTTGACTCGACCTAATTGGATAATAAACTCACGATCTGCTTTTGAAAATGCATGATTATAATATGTTACAAACAGAATGGCATCGGCATTTTTTATATATTCAAAAGCTACACCAGTGTGTCTGGCATTAATGGAATCTGCACCTGGTGTATCAACTAACGTAATGCCTTGTCGAGTAATCTCACAATCAAAGAATAAGTCTATTGCTTCTACAAAACATGCCTGTACTTCATTCCCAACATATTGTTTAAATTCATCTAAACTAGTCGTTAATGTATTTCCTAGATATTGTTCAAAGGTTTCATATCCATTATAAAAAGCTTGTAAAAAGGAAAGATGAATTTTCTCTTTTCCATCTGCATCCGCTTTCGAAATCACTTGTGGAATTAGTTCATAAGCTTGCTCTAATGAATTACAAGTAACTTCGAACATTGACAATGAATGTACAATATCATCTAACATTTGCTGTTTACTTTTAAAATAGATTTTCGCTGTAGCATGCGGGTTTTCTTCCGTTACAGGACAAATTCGATTAATTGCTGCGGTTGTTGGATTCGGTGATACAGGCAGTACACCATCCCCCATCAACGCATTTGCAAATGATGATTTCCCGGCACTAAAAGCTCCAAATAAGGCTATCGTAAAAGATCGATCCTTTAAGCGAGCTATTTTTCTTTCCAATTGTTCACTACTTTTTTGTAGACCTTTTGTATTCCTTAAAATTGGAATTGCCTGCTCTATTGTTGAAAGAACGTCTTCCACTTCTGTAACTTTCATTGGAGGGGGAGTATTTACTCTTTCTTGTACCTCTGAGTATTCCTTTGTTTCCAATTTGACGTCAGTTTCTTCATACACTCGAACATTATCTTGTTCATTATCCCATTTATCTAATAAATCTCTGTAAACTTTTTCTTCCTCACCAGTAGAAATAGTTAATAATTCTACACTTTTCTCATATTCTTTCTCAATTTCTGCAATTTTTCGGTATGCATCAGCACATCTTGTAATGGGCTGTAGCTCTGTTTCTAAATCAGCAGTTTGGTGTTGAACTTTTATTTGTAATGCGTCTGTTATTTGATCAATAAAATTGTCCATTACTTTTTTGGCAATCTTTTTTAAGCGGTTACCAACTTCTTCACAATAATGAAGAATATATTCTCCTGTAACTCCTGCACCTTTATTAATGGCTTTAATAAAGAGGGTGTTATCAAATACAACTTCTAGTTTATTTGCAGAGAATTGTAATTTCTCATCAAATATTTCTAAATCTTTTAACGCTGTAGCTGCCCATTGACGTAAGTGCCAATCAATTTGACTCTCGACTTGCTTTTTAACATTTAATGCGAATGTCTCTAGTCTATTCTCTCTCTCGATATCTGTTTTCTTTTTACTAAATAATAAGCCCACTTTAAAATTCGGTTGATTAGCTTCCAGAAATTGTTCTGCTAATTCTCTAGTTTCAAATGGCATTAAATATGCATTTTTCAATAAATTATGTTGCTCGGTTATTGCTTCTTTTCTCCAATGCTCCACTTGTGCTTCCAACTTATGCTTCGTTTGAATGAGTTCTTGTTCTTTCTCTAGGATATTGGCAAAATCTAATTCGTCGTAGTTCAAAATAATCTTCTCATAAGGTTCGATCTGGTGTTGGACCTGTTCTTTTAACCACTGATTATGCTCATCCACTAGTCGATTCATTGCAATCGTAATTGTTTTATCCATCCATTCGTCCCGATGAACCATAGCATCATTCAAAATCAACTTAACTGCATTAAATTCATTTTCTACATGTGAAGATTGCTTTAATGAAGTAAAAAAAATGCCAGTTGGCTGTACATCCCAATCATCAAAAGATTTTATTACAGATTGTTTAAACTGTTTAAATGTTAATTCAGATTCATTATGTTTATCTATTTGATTAATAATTAAATAAAGATTTGTACCATATTCTAATAATTTTTTTGTATAAATGAAATTTAATTCAGACTGAACATGATTATAATCCATTACATAGAACACAATATCAGCTAGGTGTAAGGATGACTCTGTTGAAATCCGATGTGCATCATCTGTTGAGTCGACACCTGGTGTATCCATAATCGAAACCCCTTCTGGAAGTAGCGATTCCTTTCTACCGATTTCGATTTCTAGAACTTCTTCATTCTTACAATACTCTTTAACAGTTTCAAAACTATATGGTGCTTGAAATAGTACTGGTAGCTCTTGTTGATAATAAACCTTCGCATATTCCGAATCTGATTGAAAAATCTTGACAATATTTGCACTTGTAGGTATTGGACTGGAAGGTAAAACTTGCTCTCCGATTAAAGCATTAATCATTGTAGATTTTCCTGCTGAAAAATGGCCAGTAAATGCGACGATAAATTCATTTTGATGGATCTTTTTTAATAATTTTTCTACCTTTTCTACCCTTGTTGTGTCACCTTGTTGCTTGAACCGCTCCATTAAAGTTAATGTCCTTTGAAGCGGAGAGTTACTCACAGAAGATTGTAATACGGTTTCCATGTCAATAAAACTCCTCACTTGTAGTTACAACTATTTTACATGAAAATTCAATTATTTAATATAAAAAAAAGATTGGACGATAGCCGAGTATTTTCCGCTCGCCAAGTCCAATTCTATGAATAATTAGTGTGTTGTTTTAAAGCACGTTCTTCTACAGGTATTCTTATCGCTAACATTAGTTGGTTTAAGAGAAAGAATATAACAGCACATATATATGCTTGAAATAATAATGGAATTACCAGTAGTTCTAAAGTGACGATTAAATAGTTCGGATGCTTGAGCCATTTAAACGGACCATTATGAACAACTTCAATTCCAGGTAATACGATTATTTTCGTATTCCAATACTTTCCTAATACGGAGATAACCCATATGCGTACAATTTGTAGCAATAAAAAGATTGTTATGTATAGTGGCCACCATATACTTAATTCACGTTCCAATGCCACTACTTCAACTATTAATACAACAAAAAAACTAATATGCATTAGAACCATGTATTTATAATGGTTTTGTCCATACTCCAGTGCTCCTTGCTGTTTCATCCATATTTCATTTCTGCGCGCTATTATTACTTCAAAAAGTCGTTGAATGATAACAACACTAATAAATAGTGTAAAGATCATTACTCCCACCTCACAAGTAATAATTCCGAACTAAAACCTGGACCTAAGGCAGCAATGATTCCATGCTCTCCTTGCCTAATAACGTCATTCATGAAACGCTCTAATACAAATAGCACGGTTGGTGAGGACATATTTCCGTATTCTTTTAAAATATGAAGTGAATGTTCCATTATTTCATGCGGTAGGTATAGAGCTTCTTCATACGCGGTTATTACTTTTCTTCCACCTGGATGAGCAATAAAATGTGCAATATTAGCTTTTGACAAATGATTTTTATCAAGCAAATGAAGTACTTCAGGTTCTAACCAATTTCCTACGATTTCTGGAATACTTTTTGAAAAAATGACATGTAAGCCACTGTCTTTTACATCCCATCCCATCACATCTATGGAATTTTCTAATAAAGTTGATTGTGTATCAATGATGTTAGGCAATGGTCTTGAAGTAATGTCAGTATAATGGACCTCATCCCCTCCAACCAAAACAGATGCAGCACCATCAGCAAATAACGATGTACCTACAATATTTCGTTTGCTAATGTCGTCCAGCTGAAAAGTCAAACTACATAATTCGACTGCCACTACAACTACTTTCGCATGTGGAAAAGCACGGCAATATTCATATGCACGTGATAAACCTGCAGCACCGCCTGCACAACCTAAACCCCAAATTGGGATTCTTTTTGTATGACGATGAAATGGCAAGCGATTCATAATGTGAGCATCTAGACTTGGAGTGGAGATACCTGTAGTACTAATCATAAATATTGCATCAATTTCACTAAATGCAATATTTCTCTCCAAACTATTTGCATGTAGACAGTTTTGAATCGCCTGCACACTTAAATCAACTGCTGCTTCAATAAATGCATTGTTTTGTTCCGAAAATGAATGTTTCTCTTGATACCAATCAATTGTTTTTGCAAAATGTCGTTTATTAATTTCTCCATTTACAAAAACTTGAAGTAGTGATGGAAGATTTTCTACCTTACCTGTGTATAGCTGCCGAACGAATTGCATTGTTTGCTCTTGATCAATGATGTTTTCCGGTACTGTTGTACCAACAGAAATAATTCGTGGCACATTGACATCTCCTTAAGGTAGTTATAAAGAATCATGATTGTAATGCTTGTAATTGTTCAAAAAAGCCAGGATATGAAATTGTAATTGCACTCGTATTTTCAATTTCTGTTACACCTGAAGCAATACAGCTAGCCACTGCTAACATCATCCCAATTCGATGGTCACCGTGACTACTTACTCTTGCTCCATGAAGTTTAGTTGGTCCAGTAATTTTCATACCATCCTCTGTCGCTTCAATATTTGCACCCATCTTCTTAAGTTCAGCAACGACAGTATCAATTCTATTTGTTTCTTTTACTTTCAATTCAGCAGCATCTTTAATGATAGTTGTACCCTCTGCTTGTGTTGCAGCTAAAGCTAATATTGGTATCTCATCTATTAGCCTAGGGATAATATCACCACTAATTTCGACTGCTTGTAAATTTGATGTTTCTACAGCTATATCAGCATAAGGTTCACTAGCTTCATGATTGGCATTTTCGATTGTAATGTTGGCATCCATTTTTTCTAGTATATCCAAAATTCCAGTTCTAGTAGGATTAATCCCAACATTTTTTATCTTAATGCTACTGTTATTTACAATTGCACCCGCCACTAGGAAAAATGCTGCAGAAGAAATGTCTCCAGGGACATCAATTGCTGTTGCCTGTAATTTCTGTCCACCTTCAATCGACTTTGTTAAACCATCCACTTTTACATTACAACCGAATGCTTGAAGCATTCGCTCTGTATGATCCCTTGAATCTTCTGGTTCCGTTACGGATGTTATACCACTAGCATTTAATCCAGCTAGTAAAATGGCAGATTTAACTTGTGCACTAGCGACAGGAGATTGATAATTAATCCCTCTTAAGTTACCACCACGGATTGATATCGGTGTAAACTTACCATCTTCACGCCCATCTATTTTTGCCCCCATTTCTTTTAATGGAAGCGTCACTCTTCCCATCGGACGCTTTGCAATAGATTCATCACCGATTACAGTTGTATGAAAAGGAAGATTTGCTAAAATTCCGAGTAATAGTCTGATAGTTGTTCCGGAGTTTCCAACATTCAGCACTTCAGTTGGTTCTTTTAAGCCCTCTAACCCTTTACCATAAATTTCAACATATTCTCCGTCTCTCTTAATTTCCACTCCTAGCTTTTGAAAACATTCGATCGTACTTAAACAATCATCACCTGTTAAAAGACCAGTAACTGTCGTCTTTCCATGAGCAAGCGCTCCAAACATAACGGAGCGGTGAGAGATGGACTTATCACCAGGCACTTTCATCGTTCCATTCAGCTGAACCGGTTTTGTCGCTTCGATCGTCTTATCCAATCATGAACACTCCTTTACATACTGATATATGTTTCATATCCTTTATTTTCTAGACTAACTTTCGCTCTATTTAAATCTTGTTCTGTTTGGAAACTAAGTCTAAGAACTCCGTAAACATCTTCGCGCGCTTCAATAATTCTAATGTTTGTAATACTTATATGTTCTTTTGCTAACAAAGTAGTAATATCGGAAATAACACCCGGCGTATCCTCTACATCGACAAATAGATCATAGAAGGAGGTGATTGCACCTTTTGCACGGACTGGTAACGAATCTCGATATTTTTTGGCACCATGGAAATAGTCAAATATTAATTCACTATCTCCCTCCATTAACAAATTCCGAACATCCTGCATTTCAGCCATCCACTCATCTAACAAGGTTAATAGTTTTGGTTGATTATGACGTACTATATCTCTCCACATTTCTGGACTACTGGAGGCAATTCTCGTAATATCTCGAAATCCACCTGCTGCTAGAAAATTCACATGATCATTGCTTGCAGCATGTTGTTGAACATGTCTAACTAGACTAGCAGCAATAATATGTGGGAAATGACTTACAACTCCAGTAACTAAGTCATGTTCATCCGGATCCATAATAATAAAATTCGCATTTGTACCTATTAACCAACTCTTTAATTTATTTATCTTTGTCTGTGGTGTTGTGGAGGATGGTGTAATAATATAATAAGCATTTTCAAATAGATGAGCCCTTGCGCTCCCTGGCCCTACTTTATGGGACCCTGCCATTGGATGTCCTCCAATAAACGTTACATTACCTGTAAAATACTGTTCCGCCTTCTCCATCATTTTACTTTTTGTGCTACAAACATCTGTAATAATGACATCTTCCTTTAATGGTAATGTAGAAAGGACTTCTAAACATTGTTCCGCTTTTTCTACTGGGCAAGCTAAAATAATTAAGTCTGCTAGGGAAGCTTCCTCTTGAAAGTTCCCCGTACAAACATCGATAATATTTAATTTTTGCGCAAGCATACAATTATCATGATTCACATCAAAACCAATAATAGTAGCTTCTTTATGTTCCTTTTTAATGGCGAGGGCGACAGAGCCACCAATTAACCCTACGCCAATTAATAATACACGTCCCTTTTCACTCAACTATCTCACGCCTATTCTGTCTAAAGTTTTACTGGGGACAATTCTTTTAATAATCTCATTAATTCGTCATTATCCTCTTCTTTTCCAATAGTAATTCTAATTCCATTCGGAAATGCTCTTACAATCCATCCTTTTTCAATTAAATATTGGAATACATCTTGACTAGACATACCTGGAATCTTTATAAAGATGAAATTCCCTTCTGATGGATAGTAGAAAATTTGTTGCTTTTCAAAAAAATCATAGTATCTATCACGTTCATGTGTATTTAAAATTACTGATTCCTCCACAAACTGTAGGTCATTCAATGCTGCAATCGCTGCTGTTTGTGCAAGAGCTGAAGTATTAAATGGTAATCTTGAAATGTCAAGCTGTTGTATTAAAGATGGTGCACCGATACCATAACCGATTCGAAAAGCGGCAAGCCCAAATGCTTTTGAAAAGGTCCGTAATACAAATAAATTTTCATAATCATCCAATATTTGAAGTGTTTGTGGATAATCTTGGGCGGTAGCATACTCATAGTAAGCTTCATCTACAACAACTAATACATGTTTTGGTACTTTTTGTAAGAAACTTTCTAATTCTTCCTTATTTACATAAGTACCTGTAGGATTGTTTGGATTACAAATCCAGACTATCTTAGTTGCTTCATCTATTTGATTCGCCATTTCATCTAAATCGTGAACCCCATCTTTTAAAGGGACTTCACGAATCTCCGCATTCTCAATAACTGCATGGTGTTTATATTGAGAGAATGTTTCAGCTGCCATCACAGTATTTGTTTCTTCAGATAGTAGTGCTCTACTAAGAATTTGAATCATCTCATCTAATCCGCTGGAGAATAATAATTGCTCTTCTTTCACATGTAAGTAATTAGCCACTTGTTCTCTCAGTTCCATAGCAGCACCATCAGGATAAACAGCAAAGCTCGGAATCTTAGTAGAAATTGCTTCAACGATTGTTGGTGAACAGCCATGCGGGTTCTCATTTGAAGCAAGTTTTACAATTTTATCTAAGTTATATTCCCGTTTTACTTCATCTGTTGACTTTCCTGGTGTATAAGCTTTTAATGTAAGGATTTGTTTTTTTACATCCATGACTACCCCACCCTTTTCTATTTAACATTTATATTGTTGTCAACCACTTCAAGAGTTTCATTCTTTCCGCATTCAACAATCACTTTGTTTTAATTACTTTTATATTATTAGAAGTCTTTAGCGTATTCGTTATGCCTTTGAATATTTTCTTTAATTGCATCCATGCGATCATGACCAAATTGTTCTAAGATTGCTTGTGCTAATTCCCAAGCGACTACTGCTTCTGCTACTACACTTGCTGCAGGCACTGCACAACTATCTGATCTTTCAATACTTGCTTTGAACGGCTCTTTTGTATCTATATCTACAGATTCTAATGGTTTATACAATGTTGGGATTGGTTTCATAACACCTCTTACTACTATTGGCATTCCTGTAGTCATGCCGCCTTCAAAACCACCTGCATTATTTGTTCTTCTTGTATAACCATTTACTTCATCCCATTGAATTTCATCATGAACTTGGCTACCAGGTAAATGTGCTGATTCAAAACCGATACCGATTTCTACTCCTTTAAAAGCATTGATACTCATAATAGCAGCACCTAGTTTAGCCTCCAGCTTTCTATCGTATTGAACATAGCTACCAACACCTATTGGCATCCCTTCTACGATTACTTCCACAATGCCTCCAATTGAATCCCCTGCTTTTTTTGCGTCATCTATTGCTTGCATCATTTTTTCCGCTGCTTCCGGATCTAAGCAACGAACAGGTGATTCTTCTGTTACTTTTTGAAGCTCATCCATCGTGTTATATTGAGTTTTTTGTGCTTTAACTCCACCAATCTCCAGTACATGGCCACCAACTTTAATTCCTAATTCAGCAAGAATGGTTTTAGCTACTGCTCCAGCTGCAACTCGAACAGTTGTTTCACGTGCAGAAGATCTTTCTAATACATTACGCATATCGCGATGACCATATTTAATTGCACCATTCAAGTCAGCATGACCAGGACGTGGTCTCGTAATTTTTCTTTTCACATCTTCTTGTTCTTCGGGGCTAATTGGATCTGCCCCCATAATTTTTCTCCAATGCTTAAAGTCATTGTTCTCAACGACAAGCGCAATTGGTGCTCCTAATGTAACACCATGACGAACTCCACTAGTAATAAGAACTTGGTCTTTTTCGATTTGCATTCTACGACCACGACCGTACCCTTTTTGTCTTCTTGCTAATTCGTAATTTATTTGCTCAGCTGTTAATTCTAATCCTGCTGGAACCCCTTCTAAAATTGTTGTTAGTTGTGGGCCATGTGATTCCCCTGCTGTTAAATATCTCATTTCTCATTCCTCCAGTTATTTGTTTAATGTAAAATACAAAAATCGCCCCTGCAAATTGCAGGGACGATTAAATATCGCGGTACCACCCTCATTGTGAAATAAACATCTCACCACTTAACAAGTTAACGGCTTTTACCGACTTTTTCTACTGATCTAATATTGCAATGTTCGAAAAAGCAGCTCAAGGAAGTAATTCGCAATCAATACTGTGCTGATTCTCACCAACCATCAGCTCTCTGATACTACATGTTAAAGAATGCTACTATGTCCTGTCTTCGCTTTTTTAATTATTATTTAAATTTAATTTTTAGCACATGAACGAGATATTGTAAAGTAATATTTCATTATTTAAAAAACTTTTTCATATGTTCATCTGTTTTTCACACACTTTACACTCAATAATTACATACTATTAAGAAATTTTGTGATATAATAATGGACATAAATCGAAAAAGAAATAAAAGTCCAATAATTTATTTTTTTGTGTTGACATTTATTCCGTTTAGGTCTAATGTATTGAGCTATCAACATAATAAATTCGTACACGCTTTACAGCGTTGAAGCGATGAAGAATTATAGATGTAATAAGGAGGGCATATTCGTGTCAGAACTAGAAATGTTACGTTCAAAAATTGAAAAAACAACTTTAGAAATCTTAGAATTACTTAATGAACGTGGAGAAATTGCACAAGAAATTGGTAAGCAAAAAGAAATGCAAGGTGTAAAACGGTTTGATCCAGTACAAGAAAGAAAATTACTTGATCTAATTGCTGCTAATAACAAAGGCCCATTTGAAACATCTACTGTACAGCATATTTTCAAACAAATCTTCAAAGCAAGCTTAGAATTACAAGAAGATGATAATCGCAAGGCATTACTTGTCTCCAGAAAGAAAAAGCCAGAAAATACTGTTGTATCCGTTTTGGGACAAAACTTTGGGGATGGTTCTCAACACTTTATTATGGGACCATGTGCAGTTGAAAGCTATGATCAAGTAAAAACTGTGGCACAAGCTATGAAGAAACAAGGCTTAACATTAATGCGTGGTGGAGCATACAAACCAAGAAGTTCACCATATGACTTCCAAGGTCTCGGCTTAGAAGGATTGAAGATTCTTAAACAAGTCGGAAAAGAAGAAGGCATGGCAATTATTAGTGAAATTCTAAATCCAAATGATGTGGAAACAGCACTAGACTATGTTGACGTGATTCAAATTGGAGCACGTAACATGCAAAACTTTGAACTGCTTAAAGAAGCAGGTAAAGTTAATAAACCAATTCTACTTAAGCGTGGCCTTTCTGCTACAATAGAAGAATTTATGTATGCAGCAGAATATATTGCTTCTCAAGGAAATAACCAAATTATTCTTTGTGAACGTGGAATTAGAACATATGAGAAAGCTACAAGAAATACATTAGATATTTCTGCAGTACCTATTTTGAAAAAAGAAACGCATTTACCAGTTGTTGTTGACGTAACACACTCTACTGGTCGTAAGGATTTACTTCTTCCGTGTGCAAAAGCTGCATTAGCAATTGGCGCAGATGCTATTATGGCGGAAGTACACCCTGATCCAGCAGTAGCATTGTCTGACTCTGCACAGCAAATGGATATTAATGAGTTTAATGAATTCATGGCAGAAGCAAAAGCTTTCGCTAACGTTGTCCAAAGTGCTACAGTAAACAACTAATATAATAGTATAAAAAGCCAAACATGCTTTGAGGCAAGTTTGGCTTTTTATTATGAATATTTTTTCAAAGGCTCTGTTAAAGTTCATTGTTGTTAACAACTTAGTTGATTGTAGCGGATGTACACGAGACTCCTGCGGGAACAGCACGAGCCGAAGATCCACTTGGCAAAGCGGTTTTCTTTGCCAAGTTAGCTGAGGCCGTGCCCCCGGAAAGCGAGTGTACAGGAGCGAAAATCAACAACAGAGTTTAACAGAGCTTTTTCAAAAAGTATAAATTTTGTTTATTCAACTTGTAAAACACACAAGTTACAAATTATATACTTTTGAGAACTTCTCTGTTAAATAGTTCCCTAAATATTTTGCATTTAACCCTTCTCCTGTTGCACTTTCTAATATTTCCAATGGTTTTTTCGTTTTACCATATTGATGGACATGAGTAGTTAACCACTCTTTAATAGGTAATAATTCTCCGTTCCTTAGTAACTCCTCATAATTTGGCAAATCTTTTAACATCGCATTTTTTAATTGTGCTGCATACATATAACCTAGAGCATAGGATGGGAAATAACCGAAACTACCACCTGCCCAATGAACATCCTGTAACACACCTTCCCCATCATTCTCTGGGCGTATTCCTAAATATTCTTCATATTTACGATTCCAAACTTCAGGTAACTCACTTACTTCTACTTCGTCATTAAATAGTGCTTTTTCAATCTCATAACGAATAATAATATGAAGTGCATATGTTAGATCATCCGCTTCAATTCTTATTAAAGAAGGCTTCGCTTCGTTTATGGAACGATAAAAATCTTCCAAAGAAACATGATCAAACTGACCACTTGCATATTTTTTTAATACATCATAATTTTTCTCCCAAAATGCTAGATCACGGGCTAGAATATTTTCATAAAATAGTGACTGTGATTCATGAATCCCCATCGATGTGCCTGTACACAGTGGTGTTCCTACTAAATCCTTAGAAATATTTTGTTCATATAAAGCATGTCCACCTTCATGTATAGTACCAAACACACTAGTTCTCCAATCATTCTCATCATATCTTGTTGTAATTCTTACATCTCCTGGATTAATACCAATTGCAAATGGGTGTACGGTTGTATCTAATCTACCAGAATTAAAATCATATCCCATTTGTTTTAAGATTTCATGACTAAATGCTTTCTGCTGTTCAACAGGAAATGGTTGGAATAGGAAATCTGTTTGAGGTTGTTCTGCTTCAGATATCTTTTTCACGAGTGGTACTATTACATCTTTCAATTCACCAAATACTTTGTCAATTATATCAACTGTCACACCAGGTTCATACATGTCTAGTAATGTATTATATTTATTTTCTTTATAACCCCAATAGCTGATAAACTTTTTGTTAAAAGCAACTAGTTTTTCTAAATATGGTTGGAACATATTAAAGTCTGCTTTTGCTCGAGCTTCTTCCCACACGCTTTCAGCATTAGCTTGTAAAATAACATATTCTTCATATTCTTTTGCTGGTATTTTCTTATTTTTCTCATAGTTCTTTTTACATTCTTCTAGCGAAAGTTTAGCAACTTCCGATAGTTCTTCTGTTCGTTCTGATAGTTCATTAATAAATTTAGCCATTTCTTCAGATGTTGACATTTGAAATGCTTCTGATGATAGAACACCAATGACTTTAGATCGTTGTTCTACACCATTTTTCGGTGCACCAGTACGCAAATCCCAATATATAAGAGCAAGTGCTTCTTCATATGCCTGCATCTTCTTTATGTAATCTAAAAATTCCTTTTCGAGAACATTAACTTCTTTGGACATTATATAATCTCCCCTTGTAATAATTATTGTTGCCATTATAGTATATCGGTTTTTATCAAAAAAAGGTAAATATAAAAACGCAAGTGTACAAAATATACACTTGCGTCTTAGGAATAAGGGTTATTTCCATTGTGTGTTAACTGATAATTTAGTGCTTTACTAAGACTCAACTCTGCATCTTTTAATTGATCTAGTGCTGATTGAGATGATGTCTGATCTGATTGTAACAATTCATAAGTAGAATGTATTGCTTTAGAAATTATATTAAATTCTTGTATACTCCTAGGCATCGTTTCTCCTCACCTCCACAAAATATACATATAGTATATTCACAAAGGGAGAACTTTATTCCTTTATTATTGTCTAGGAGGTCTAGGTCCCCAATATTGATAAAAGTCAGTTCTTATAAATCCATTAAACAATTTCCGTTTTTTTGTTGCATCTTTCCCAAAGAGCTTTTCAAAATCTGGATGTGATGTAAGGATATAAAGTGACCATGTATCCAATTGTTGGAATACTTTTCCGATATCAACATACAATTGTTCTACTTGTTTTTTTTCACCAATACGTTCACCATATGGGGGATTCCCGATAATGGCACCATATTCATGTCTTGATGTTAAGTCTTTTGCTTGCATTTGTTTAAAAGAAATCATATCACCAAAACCTGCTTCAATGGCATTATTTTTTGCAATATCAACCATCCTATGATCTATGTCAGTACCGATAATTTCAAGTTCTTGATCATAGTTTGCCACGTCTTCCGCTTCCTCACGAACCTTTTCCCAAATCTTTGAATTAATTAATGGCCATGATTCGCTTATAAATTCACGATTAAAACCTGGTGCAATATTCTGGCCGATAAGTCCCGCTTCGATTGGTATTGTTCCAGATCCACAGAATGGATCATGAAGTAATGTCGATGGTTGCCAATTAGCAAGTTTTACGAGTGCAGCTGCCAATGTTTCTTTAATCGGCGCTTCCCCTTGTCCTACTCTATAGCCACGTCGATGTAAACCTGCACCACTAGTATCAATTGTTAAAGTTGCTTTATCTTTTAGTAGAGATACCTCTATCTTAAATAATGCACCTGTTTCTTCCAACCATGATGATTTTTTATACACTCGTTTCATTCTTTCCACTATCGCTTTTTTTACAATAGCTTGGCAATCAGAAACACTGAATAAGGTTGATTTTACGGATTTTCCTTGCACAGGAAAATTAGCGTCCTCTGGCAAATAATCTTCCCACGGCAACGCTTTTGTTTGCTCAAATAATTCATCAAATGTTGTAGCACGAAATTCACCAACAATAATCTTCACACGATCTGCTGTACGTAACCACATATTAGATCGTGCAATCGCGAGTTCATCCCCATCGAACAATACTTTCCCATTTTCTACTTTACATGAATAGCCTAAATCTTTTACCTCTGAAGCTGCAATTGCTTCAATTCCCATTGCCGTCGTAGCCATTAATTTATAGTTTCCCATAGTCTTTCACCCTACGTTTCATAAAAATTATGTAAAAAGACTGTACCTTGCAAATACAATTGACTCGATAGAATCAACTATATTATAGGAACAGTCTCTGTTAGTTTTCATATTGGAACCTATCATAACATTCATGTAAGCCATGTTCTGTACCTTTGTACTACAAGCGGTCATAGGCGGACCTCGTACTCCGGCGGTAACCATCTGTCTGCAAGTATAAAACTTGCCTTTTCCCTTGTTCATTTCCTCAGGAAAAGTGCCCCTACCAAAATTTGAGTTTCTCGCTCGTGGGGTTTACCTCGTTCCACCTCTGTTGTTTCCAACAAAGCTTCGTCACTGTGGCACTTTAAAGGTAGTTGCACCATATCTTTTAAAAGACTTAGGTACTTTCCCTGCCGTCAATCCAGTTAAACCGGATTGCCCTGGCTTATTGTTTCGCCAGGCACGATCACTACGTGCATCTCAGCTCCGTGCGAGCATGGACTTTCCTCTACCGCAATGAATGCGGCAGCGATTACCCGAATGTTATGTGTCTTAGCGACTTCTAATATTATCTCTTTTTCGTATTGAATGCAAGTGTAATTTATGGAAGTACTATTTATTGTTCATCTAATTTTGCACCGAAAACATGCTTTTCTAAATTAGATAGACGCTTTAATATATCAAAGTTAGTTGTTCCAGCTGGTTGAATAGATTGCTTACGACTTTGTTCTTCTAACTGTTTTTTAAGTCGTATATTCTCTTGCTGTAGCTCATCTACTATTTCATGCATACTTTCATAATCTTTAATAATAACATCTAAAAATTTATCAACTTGCTCTTGTTTATAACCACGAAATCCAGTTTTAAATTCTTGTTCTAGAATTTCTTTTGAAGTTAATTTAAGTTTATCTAACATCCGAGACACCACCTTAATCATTCACAATTCCATAACTATATTCTTTCAAAACAAACCGATTTTGTCAATTTATTGATTATGTAAAAAGGAGCATGTATATATTAAAAAACATTTACAAAAAATAGATTTACAGCCGACAAATGTATACATGACAATAGTTTTAATCAACAAAAACGGGAATGAAATATATCATCCCCGTTACTTTTCTTTATTAAAATGGGAAATTAGGCCTTGGACCAAATCCTGGGCCTGGCATTCCTGGACCCTGCATTCCTGGGCCGAATCCTGGGCCTCCCATTCCTGGACCTGGCATTCCTGGGCCGAATCCTGGGCCTCCCATTCCTGGTCCTGGCATTCCTGGACCAAATCCTGGGCCTGGCATCATTCCTGGACCGAATCCTGGGCCTGGGCCTGGCATTACTACATTTTGATTTGTTACCTCAGTTACATTTGATTCTGTATGTGGGAAATAGTGTTGATGCACGATATTTTGATGGTGAACATTTGTTGTGTGTGATGGATGAATTTCTGGTTGAATAATATTTGATTGAGTATGTTTTACACAACATTTTGTCGGATGAACTACAGCTGGTAGCACCTGAGTTCCACAATTTTTCACCGGACCTCCACAATGTCTTTTATTCATGGCATTAACTCCTTTCTCATCAGTAATAAGTTTACACTTACAGCCTATGTAGAAATAGAGGTACATGTACTAATCCAAACACCTATATTTCCAATAAGGGGCTAATAACCATGTTGATTTCCCATCATGAAAACATCACATCTTCAATATTCCGACAGCAAAAAATATAAAAGACATTATTTCGATGTCACTTTTTGTTATTTTATTGTAAAATAGTCGAATGTTGCGCTTACCCGGGAAATGTTTACTAATTAACTGTTTTTATCATATTTCCCATACAAGCGTTGTAATCTTTTATTTACTTCCATAATAAATGAATCACGATTTTTACTATCAATATCATCCAGTTGTAAATGAATTTCTTTAGCCTTTTGGGTGCGTTGTATAGCTGCGTAATAATCTTTAAATTGGTGCTCCATTAACTTAGCTAATTCAATATTTGCATCTCTTTGTATGATCGAATCACCAATATCAGCCACTTGGGCCCATTCTTCGTACGCCTCTTTATATTGCTTTTTACGTTTTAGAGAAAAAGCAAGCTCGTGGCGGGCTACAATGTCTCCTTCTCCTGCTGCTGTCTCAAAAATGGTGGATGCAGCATCCCTTTCTCCAATGTAGTCAAACCACTTTCCAATAATGACTTTATCTTTAGCTGTTTGATGAGGATCAAGGCCATGAATTTGAAAGGTTAAATGAATATATAACGTAATTAGCGATAATATATCCAGCTCATTATGTTTCAGTACTTGGAGCACTGCTTCGGGATCTTTTCTATCCACATAATCAAAATAAATCATCGGTGCTAAATAACCAGGGATGTCATCTGTTCGATGAACCCCTAATATTTCCCTTTCCACATTCACTAGCTTGACCGAGTCCATTCTATCCTTCCATAACCTACGAGCTGCATGATATAGGTCAAAATGTCCATAAGCAGGTAACTTCGGAACATGATCACGCACCAGTCGATGCTGCGTTTTTACTTGTGGCCAATCAAATGCTTTGCCATTATAAGTAACCAAGGTTGTATAATCGACACTTTCCAAAAAACTTTTATAAAAAGGTACTTCAAAACCTGGTTCTGGGAGAAAGTGTTGTTTCAGTATAACCTCATTTTCTCTTACTTGAGCATGACCAAGAAGGAAGATGGAATTCCCAGCACCACCAGATAAGCCTGTTGTTTCCGTATCAAAGAAAAACAAATTGCTAGCTTTTAGGCCCTTTGCTGATAACGGGTGATTACTAGTAGATTCCTCCCAAGCATTGATAGCTGTATATAAATCTAAAAAGGAATAATGTCCATGACGATAATCAATTGGAAATCGCTTCTCCCGTATGAAACAATAATCATCCTCTAATATATAGGGTTTTACACCAGCTGCCTCCCATTTTTCTGAAAAATGTATATCTATTTTTCTTTGTTCTACATTTGCTTCTGGAAAATCAGATGGTTTATCTGTACCACGTATAATATTCCCCTTCATCAGATTCAACTTGCTTTTCAGAGACAATTCCTTTCACATCCTTACGTACTAACGAGATTTCGGATCCTGTTAAGCAACTTAATCGTCGTCTGTTTAGTTGTAGTTGTTCGTAATTCAGTGCCAATGCAAGATGGACAACCTGAATCACATGGACAATTTTTCACCATTGTAAATGCCTCATTCATGATGTCCGCCATCACTTCGTATACTTTCTCACTAATTCCTATACCACCTGGATAGCGATCATAAATAAAGATAGTTGGCGTGTCATTATGAGCTGCCTTTACTTGAGGGACAACATAAATATCTCCTGGATCACACATTGCAAATAAAGGTATAATCGAATTTATCGCATGTGCCACCCCAATTAATCCATACTCTAAGTCCTCTAAGTTAAGATCACCCCAAGTTTGTTTCAGTGAAATCCATGATGCATTTGTATGCAACTCCATCTCAGGTAAGTGGATTGGACCTGAGCCAATATTCTCATGAGTTTCAAATTTTATTTTCTTAAATATCGTTGCCATTGCATTTACAGTTACATCACCAAATGCAATTTGGATATCCTCAGAGTTTTTCTCTTTATCTACTTCTAAAACTTTTAATTGAACAGCTAAATTTGCATCTGTAAAATAATCAACTTCCACCTCTGTAACATATGCTTTTTTCTCTTCCCAATCTAGCTTTTCAACCTGATATTGGATCCCTTGGTGTAAATAGATAGCCTCATCATGCAATAAGGTCATAGCACTAAATGTATCCATTTCACCGATAACCTTTACGTTTGCTGTTTCTGTTTGATCAATAATTACCACATTTTCTTGTGATGCAGATCGTAAACTTATGTTATGAGCTGGAAAAGAATCATTCATCCAAAACCATTTATTGCCATTACGATGTAACACTCTTTCTTCCGTTAAAAAGTCAAGAATATCTTCAATTTCTAAGTCCCCAAAACTTTCCCCAGCTTGAAATGGTAATTCATAAGCAGCACATTTTATGTGATCGACTAAAATAATTAAATTATTAGGATTGATTCTTGCTGTTTCTGGTGATTGTTTAAAAAAGTAATCAGGATGTTCAAGTATATATTGATCAAGTGGAGACGAGCTTGCAACCATAATTACTAATGATTCACCAAGTCTCCTCCCTGCCCTACCAGCTTGCTGCCATGCACTAGCAATTGTTCCTGGGTAGCCTGTCATAAAGCAGACTTGAAGTTGTCCAATATCAACACCTAGTTCAAGTGCATTCGTACTAACAACACCGTAAATATCTCCATTACGTAACCCCTTTTCTATCTCTCTTCTTTGAGTAGGTAAGTAGCCACCTCGATAACCTCTTATTGCTTTAGGTCCGAGTTTATGCTGAATTAATTCCTGTAAGTATTTTAATATGATTTCTACTCTTACACGGCTACGTGCAAAGACAATTGTTTGGATATTATTTTTTAAAAACTCCCCAGCTAACTTACTAACTTCTAAAGTAGCGCTCCTCCTTATGTTCAATTGTTTATGAACAATAGGTGGATTATAAAAAACAAAATGCTTCTTCCCACTGGGAGCACCATTTCTATCAATTAACTTCATATCCACACCACAAAGCATTTCACCTAGTTCTTTTGGGTTAGCAATTGTGGCTGATGTACAAATAAATATTGGATTTGAACCATAAAAATTACATATTCGTTTCAATCTACGGATTACATTTGCCACATGACTTCCAAACACACCACGATATATATGAAGTTCGTCTAACACAATGTATTGTAAGTTTTCAAATAGCGATACCCATTTCGTATGATGTGGTAATATTGCTGAATGAAGCATGTCCGGATTTGTAATCACAATATTTCCTGCTTTTCTTACTCTTTGGCGTATATTAGCTGGCGTATCGCCATCATATGTATAACTATTTATAGGTAACTCTCCGAAATCTATCAATTCATTTATTTCGCTTTTCTGATCCTGCGCCAATGCTTTCGTTGGAAAAATATATAACGCACGTGCGGAAGGATTAGATAATATCGTTTGTAATACAGGTAAGTTGTAACATAATGTTTTCCCAGATGCTGTAGGAGTAACTGCTGTGATACTTTGACCACTGATTGTATATTTATAAGCCTCTTCCTGGTGTGTATAAAGTTCCGTAATTCCACGTGAAGTTAAAGCATTTATAATTTTCGGATGCAAATTTTCAGGAAAAGGAACAGTTTTTGCTTCTTGCTCAGGTAAAGTATGCCAATGTACAATTTGTTCTTTCATTACCGGGTCGGACTGTAATTGTTGTATTAAATCATGAAAGTCTTGCTTCCATTTCAACACTCATCACCTCTAATGCCATTTTAACGAATAAACGTTCGTTTTCAAAGGGGTTACATACAAATATTTATCTACTTACACAAATAGTTATAAAAATTAAAAAAGGAATCGCTGCTCAGATTCGATTCCTTCTTTGTTAAAATTTGAATAATCCCCCTAATCCTTTTGCCATGCCAGATACTTGATTAAATATGTTCATCAATTGACCGGCAGTATTAACCACCTTGTTATAATCAAAGCTACCGTCCTGGGTTTTAAAGGATTGTAAAATACTGTTAAATTGATTATTCTTTGGTTTTATAAATGGGTTTGGTTTTGGATAATAGTGCTGATTCCCTGGCTGGTTTCCATATTGCTCATATAAGTAGCTTTCTTCTGGTTGCAATGGATTTTGAAATAATTGACTTGTTTTATTCCATCTCCCTGTTTGAGTGGGATAGCCATACGAACTTTGCATTGCCTGATGCCCATATATATTTGGAAACGATGGTGGATAATGATTTGGAGGATAAGGACTTTGATAGTGCTGTTGGTACAGCATCCATGTAGGCATAGGCACATGTTGACGAAATTGATGCTGCATGATAATTTCCTCCTGATCTTTTGTTTACTGCTATACACTATGCCTATTTTATGGAAATTGTGTCAATCGCCCGTCTTCAAATAATCATTTAATATATCTAGGAATCTTTTTAATATATATTGGTTAGATTGGATATGATCATTAAATCGTTTTAAACTCGTATCGGGAAAAAATGCACGGATAGAAACCATTTGTATGTTTTCTGCAGTATTTTTAATTTGCATTGGATATAAGTTTTTAGGTTTATGTATCATGATCCAATTAGTAGCAGCTGGTTCCCAAACATCACAAATTTCTTTTATCTTATCCGCAAACGGTTTGACTTGGGTATAGAAGTCTCCCTTCTCCCCTGTTTTTTTACTGTTGATAAATATTTCATTCGCCTGTTCATTAAGTTGATATAATTCCGATGTATATAATTTTAACTCATCTATATTCATTCTTTCTTAAACTCCTTTATTCAAACGAAAAAGCAGCTTCCAAAAAAGCTGCTGTCAATTTTTCTTCATTGTACTTTTTATATCTAAATTTTTCAAGAAAGATTAACTTTATCTTGCAAGAGCAATAGGCTGAGTTTCTTGATTCACTCGTTTTTGAGAATTGTATAGGGACTCCAGCTCCACAATTTTTTGATTCATTTGTTTATCAGTATGTTCCATACGGCTTTTCATCCAATTTTCTTCTAAACTGATTTTTTCTGCGACCATCTTCTCTAAATTATCGATTTGAGAGCTAATGGATTCCAATTTGTTTAATAAATCATTTCTAGTCATTGTTTCGCGCCTCCGTCCTCACCCGTTTTGTTACTTAAATTCGGCGTTTGTTCTGAGCTTCCTGCACGCTTGACAAAACTAGAAGCAATTCGTCAAAGAAAGTGTAGTTCTAACATAGGAAAATAACACTTTCGACAATCCTTCACATCACGTAGAAGGTCTATTTGGACCAGAAAGCTTTGGATTCCCTTCACCAGCTTTTTTATTTCGATCATTCATTCTTCTCTGTTCATTTTTATTTTTCTTTTTCATAAATATATTTCCTCCTTACATATACTTACCTGTGTAAAACACCGGTATATCTATATCATTTGGAATTAGCTTAATTTGATTCATGATTTTACAATTCACTTTTTTGCACATTTTTGAAACAAAAATGGGGGTATAATCGTCAAATAGTGATATCGACCCTTCTCGCTCTCATTTTTTTAAGTTATGTTATAATTTAGCAAGCGAGGTGTAGCAAGATGGAGTTTCATTACCCAAACGGAAGGAAATATAAAGGTAACCCTACTCCTAATAAAAATAAATCAAAAAAGGAAATCTCGTACAGCAATAGGGGTATGACACTAGAGGATGATTTGAATACTACGAATGCTTATTATTTAGCAAATAACATAGCAGTTATTCATAAGAAACCAACACCAATACAAATTGTTCATGTGGATTACCAATCCCGAAGTACTGCAGTAATAAAAGAAGCATATTTTAGACAAGCCTCTACTACTGATTATAATGGAGTTTGGGATGGACGATATATAGACTTTGAAGCAAAGGAAACAAAGAATACTACCTCTTTTCCTTTAAATAACTTTCATGACCATCAAATTAAACATATGAAGTCTGTAGTTGAACATAAAGGTATTGCATTTGTTATACTGCGTTTTGTTAAAACGGATGAACTATTTTTATTAAAAGCGGAGGATTTATTTTTTTATTGGGAGCGAATGATCAATGGAGGGCGAAAATCTATAACAAAAGATGAAATAATCAAATCTGGTTATTCGTTAAAATACTCTCTACATCCTAGAATTGATTATTTGGAAATTGTACGCCATGTATATTCTTTATAATACACCATGGATGAACGTATATAAGAAAGTGAGGAATGATGCAAATGGCTGGAGATTATAAAACTCGAGAAGAACGCCGAAAGCAATCAAAACCTAATAAAAAAACAAAAACAAAAGCAAAAAGTGGTAAAGGCCAAATAATTAAAAAAGCTTTTTTAATTGTATTTTTCATAGGAATACTCGGACTTGTAGTTGGAGGAACGATGTTTGCTATCTATGCTAGTGATGCACCACCGATTGATGAAGTGTTATTAACGGACCCTGTTGCTTCAGAGGTACTTGATATTAACGGTGATGTTTTTGCTGT
Source organism: Lederbergia graminis (assembly GCF_042655485.1). Taxonomy (NCBI): domain Bacteria; kingdom Bacillati; phylum Bacillota; class Bacilli; order Caryophanales; family Bacillaceae; genus Lederbergia; species Lederbergia graminis. The sequence continues at coordinate 173,900 of NZ_JBHSMC010000001.1, read as the reverse complement.
ACTAGGTGCAGAAAATCGTGATTATGTTTCGTATGATGACATCCCTAAAGAAGTTGAGGATGCTGTCTTAGCAATTGAGGATGTCCGATTCTATGAACACAGTGGTATAGATTTACGAAGACTTGCAGGCGCAGTCCTTGCTAATGTAACTCGTGGATTTGGTGCAGAAGGTGCATCTACGATTACTCAACAAATTGTAAAACTTTCTTTCTTATCTGAGGAAAAAACTTTAAAAAGAAAAGCGCAAGAAGCCTGGCTCGCCTTAAAATTAGAACAAAATTATACGAAAGAACAAATCTTTGAAATATATGTAAATAAAATTTACTACGGTAATGGTATTTATGGAATTGAAACAGCAGCTCAATTTTATTTCGGGAAAGAACTAAATGAACTAGAATTACATGAGCGTGCATTTTTAGCGGGAGTACCACAACGTCCAAATGGATATGACCCGTATGTTTATCCAGAGAACGCTGAAAAAAGAAAAGACTTAGTGTTAACCCTAATGGAGATGCATGGAAAAATTTCTGAAGAAGAAATGAAGGCCGCACAAGATATTCATGTAACAGAAACATTAATACCTGAAGAAGATAATGTGGGAAAACCATATAAGTATGACTCATTTGTTGGTCAAGTAATTAAAGAAGTAGAAGCACTTGGTGACTATAATGTTTATGCGGACGGATTAAAGATTCATACTACTTTAGATCCTAAAGCACAGGAATATACGGAAAAAATGTTACTAACTGATGAAATTGTTCAATTTCCTAATGATGAAATGCAAGCTGGTCTTGTCCTTCTTGATACGAAAACTGGTGAAATTAGAGCGATCGGTGGAAATCGATTTAAAGATATAAAACGAGGCAGAAATTATGCTACTCAGCTTTCTGATCGCCAACCAGGGTCTACAATTAAGCCAATTCTAGATTACGGCCCAGCAATCGAATATTTAAACTGGTCTACTTACGAACAAATTGTGGATGAACCATATAAATATTCTGATGGTACTAAGATTAATAACTGGGATAACAAACATTATGGGCAAATGACAATTCGCCAAGCTTTGTATCAGTCTAGAAATATCCCTGCACTTAAAGCATTTCAAGCAGTTGGCAGCGAAAAAGCTAAAGAATTTGCTGCAAATTTAGGTTTACCATTTGATGAAGTATTTGAATCAGCATCTATTGGGGGTATTGAAAATGTGTCCCCAATGAAGCTAGCAGGAGCTTATGCTACTTTTGGAAATAATGGAATGTATAATCAACCACATACGGTTAAAAAAATTGTCTTTCAGGATGGAGAAACAGAGGTAGTAAATAAGGTTACTTCTAAAGTTGCCATTAAAGATTCAACCGCATATATGGTTACAGATATGCTGAAAGATGTACTATCCAATAAAGCTGGTTCCACTGGTAAAAGAGCGATCATTCCTGGCTTACCTGCAGCAGGAAAAACGGGTACCACCAACTATAGTGATGAAGAATACGAAAAATACGACTTAAATCGAAATGAAAGTCCAGTTCCGGACGCATGGTTCGCAGGCTATACAACTAATTATACAATTGCAGTTTGGACTGGATATGATAAACGCAGTACACCAATTCCTTATAAGGATCAACGTATCGCAATGGATCTATATAAAAATCTAATGAGCTATATTTCCAAAGATATTGAAACACCAGATTTCAAAATGCCAAAAAGTGTTGTAGAAGTTGCTGTTGAAAAAGGCACCAACCCAGCAAAAAAACCAAGCAAATACACACCAAAGAGTAATATTGTATATGAATTATTTGTGAATGGTACACAACCAACAGAGGAATCAACTATCTTTGATAAATTAGAAGCTCCAAGTGTATCGGGAGAATATAATGAATCCAATTATCAAGTGAGCTTTACATGGAATCATCCAGAACAAGAAGAAAAAGAACTTCAATTTGAAGTAACCTTGAAGACTTCTGATGGTGGTGAACAATCTCTCGGGACTACTACTGATACGACTCTAACGATTGAACACGCAGAACCAGGTATTTCTTATACACTTGATGTAAAAGCCATTTCTAAAACACAAACAAGTTCATCTGGTACCGCAACAGTAACGGTGCCTGAAATGGAAGAAGAAGTACCAGATGATATACCAGATAATAGTGAAAATCCGAACGGTAACGGAAATGGTAATGATAACAGTAATGGTAACGGTAATGGTAACGGTAATGAAGGAAACCAAGATGGGAACACAGATGGAAACAACACCCCTAACCCAGGGGAAGATAATAAAGATGAGAATACAGAAAATCCTGACGAGAATGAAGAAGACGTTCCTACAGACACACCACCTGAAAATGGAAACGAAAATGGAAATAACGAAAATAACAGAAATAACCAAAACTAAAGAAAGGGCAAGATCCTCTTTTACAGGATCTTGCCCTTCTCTTATTTCATCTTTTTTATTCGTTTCTGCCCTTCTCTACATAAGTCTAACAATGGACATGATAGACATTGCGGATTTTGCGCTTTGCAATGATAACGACCAAAGAAAATCATACGGTGATGTGTCACAGACCATTCATCTTTTGGTACTTTTTTCATTAATGTCTTCTCAACTTCTAACACACTATCTTTCCACCGACAAATTGCAAGACGCTTACTTACCCGCTCCACATGAGTATCAACAGCGATAGCAGGTACACCAAATGCAACGGATACAACAACATTAGCAGTTTTTCTACCTACTCCTGGTAACTTTACTAAATCCTCGATATTGTCAGGAACAACTCCATCAAATTCCGTTATGAGCATTTCACACAACTTTTGAATATTTTTAGCCTTATTTCGAAATAAACCAATCGAGCGGATATCATTCTCTAATTCCGAAAGTGGAACCGCCAAATAATCTTCTGGAGTTTTATATTTCTGAAATAAATCCTTCGTCACTTTATTAACTAATGCATCTGTACACTGAGCAGATAATGATACTGCAATTACAAGTTCAAATGGATTTGAATGAATTAATTCGCAGTGAGCATCCGGAAACATTTCCCCCATCGTATCCAAGCAAAAACGTATTTGTTTTTTATTTAACATCTTATCACCTAATTTTAAGAACTATTGCTCTAACCAATTATATAAAGGCACAGTACCTGACTTCTTGTTATTTAACTGCTGCCCCGCAGTTGTTTTTGGCTTTTGTCTAAATTTTGCTGAATGGATTTTTACTTGTTCCAAAGTTCTTATTCCATTCTTTTTCCATTCAAATAAAATACGATCAATATAACGGAAATTCACTTTTCCAGACAATACTGATTCCCGAAGTGCAGCCTTAATGATAACAGGATCTTGCTTATCTTCATCTAACCACATAGCTAGTGATTCACATTCCATAGGTGAAAGTGGTCTTCCGAATTCTTGTTCAAACATTGTATAAATATCCTGACCTTCATCCAAAACGGTTTGTAAATCTTTTTGCTTTTGTTCTGACATCAGTTCATCCGCAAGCTTTGTCCATAATGGAGCAACGGAATATTTCTCCGATCTTACTTCTTCGGAATTGTCTTTTTCAATCTTTAATAATTGTAATTGAATTAACCTTCTTAATATAAGCGAGCACTCTTTACTCGTTATCGTCATTCTTTCTGATAGCTCTTCTGGAGTCGGAAAGTGATTTCCTTTCTCAATAAATGAAATTACTTGTAAGAGGACAATGAGCTCTTTTTCATCGAGACCGATTTGGCGGTATTTTTCCATAAGTAAAATGGGAATTTGCATCATTCCCGATTCCATCCAGGCAACAATCATTTTATTATCCATGCAACACACCTCTATCTCACTATAACATGGTTTCCGTATTCGATGTTAAAGCCACGCACAAGTTGTACGTGGCCAATGTCAATTTCTTATCTAAAGCTTCTGCACTTAAGTTTTTTAAAGTGCGATTAGTTGTTAGAATTATGGATATAAGCGATTTAATAATCTTGGGAATGGAATAGTTTCTCTTACGTGTTCTACACCTGTAATCCATGCTACAGTTCTTTCTAAGCCTAATCCAAATCCTGAGTGAGGAACTGCACCATATTTTGAAATATCTAAATACCATTCATAAGCTTCGAGTGGAAGATTATGCTCATCCATGCGCTGTTTTAAAAGCTCAGGGTCATGAATACGTTCAGAGCCTCCAATAATTTCACCATAGCCTTCTGGAGCAATCATATCTGCACATAGCACTACATCATCACGATCAGGTGCAGGTTGCATATAGAATGGCTTAATCTTAGTAGGATAATGCGTGATAAAGACAGGTTTATCAAAATGATCCGCTATCGCTGTCTCATGTGGAGCACCAAAATCATCTCCCCACTCAATATCATTAAAACCTTGCTCATGTAAAAACTTAATCGCATCATCATACATAATTCGTGGGAACGGAGCCTTTATATTTTCAAGCTTCGAAGTATCACGCTCAAGTCGTTCTAGTTCTAACGAGCAGTTTTTGAGAACAGATTGAATAATGTAAGATACATATTCTTCTTGGACTTTTAAGCTATCTTCAAATTGGTAAAACGCCATTTCTGGCTCAATCATCCAAAATTCAATTAAATGGCGTCGAGTTTTTGACTTTTCCGCTCTGAATGTAGGTCCAAATGAGAATACTTTCCCTAAAGCCATTGCAGCAGCTTCCATATAAAGTTGACCACTTTGTGATAAATACGCATCTTCATCAAAGTACTTTGTATGGAAAAGCTCCGTTGTTCCCTCAGGTGAGCTTCCTGTTAAAATTGGTGGATCTACTTTAACAAAATTATTATTGTTAAAGAACTCATAGGAAGCTCTGATTATCTCATTTCTCACCTTCATAATCGCGTGTTGACGTCTAGAACGCAACCATAAATGACGGTGGTCCATTAAAAACTCCGTACCATGATTTTTTGGGGTTATCGGATAATCAATTGCTTGATTTATTAATTCTACTTTAGATACGAGCATTTCATATCCAAATGGTGAACGGCTATCTTCTTGGATAACTCCTGTAACATACATGGATGATTCCTGAGTTAACGATTTTGCTACTTGGAACTGTTCATCTCCTACATCGTTTTTGACAACGACTCCTTGAATAAAACCTGTCCCATCTCGAAGTTGCAAAAATGCAATCTTACCACTCGATCTTTTATTTGCTAACCAAGCTCCTATCGTAACCTCTTGGCCAACATATTGATGAACTTCTGCAATTGTAGTTTTCATTTATATACAATCCTTTCCAAACACTTATCAAAGATATTATACAGGGGTCTTAGAAGCAAAACAATTGATGGAAAATTCCCTTATCTTAAAAGGATTGTTACTTCATCATTTTGTTATCTACAAAGTTGTGTATACGGCTAACTGCTGCTTCTAACGCTTCTAATGATGTTGCGTAGGATAAACGAATATTATCAGGTGATCCAAAACCAGAACCAGGTACTACCGCAACTAATGCTTCTTCTAATAATGCAGCTACAAAATCATCTACATTTTCGTACCCACAATTAGATGCTGCTTCCTTTACGTTTGGAAACAAATAAAATGCTCCTTGTGGTTTTTTACATGTGAATCCTGGAATAGCGATTAATTTATCATAGATTATATTAAGTCTCTCTTCAAAGGCATTTCTCATCTTTTCCACTGCTTCTTGAGAGCCGTTGTATGCCTCAATTGCACCAAACTGAGAAGTAGTGGTTGGATTAGATGTAGAGTGACTCGCTAAGTTAGTCATTGCTGCGATAATCTTAGCATCTGCAGCCGCATAACCAATTCTCCATCCCGTCATAGAATGTGATTTCGAAACACCGTTAATAATAACAGTAAGTGCCTTTAATTCAGGTGAAATTTCAGCAATTGAAACATGCTTATTATCACCATAAATTAATTTTTCATATATTTCATCTGAAATGATTAAAATATTATGCTTTACACATACATCGCCTAATGCCTTCAGTTCAGCTTGTGTATATAGCATCCCTGTTGGGTTACTTGGAGAATTAATCACTACTGCCTTCGTTTTGTTAGAAATTACTGTTTCTAGCTGATCTGGAGTGATCTTATAATCATTATCTTCTTTACCTTCTACATAAATAGGTACTCCACCTGCAAGTTTCACTTGTTCTGGATAACTAACCCAATATGGTGTTGGAATGATTACTTCATCACCGTCATTTAACAAAACTTGAAAAAGTGTATATAATACATGTTTTGCTCCACTACCTACCATTATTTCTGAGTTTGAATATGTAAGTTTTTGATCTTGTTGTAGTTTGTTAATAATCGCTTGCTTTAATTGTGGTAAACCACCTGCTGGTGTATACTTTGTCATTCCATCATTCATTGAATCATATGCTGCCTGTATGATATTATCTGGAGTATTAAAATCAGGCTCACCAGCTCCTAATCCGATAACATCTAGTCCTTGAGCTTTTAATTCTTTCGCTTTTGCTGTAATTGCTAACGTAGTCGATGGAGTGAGTGCATCTACTCTTTTTGCTAATGTCCACATAACATTTCCTGCCTTCTTTTATAAATTTTCAATCTTACGCCACCATTTTCCTGAGTCAAAATGTATATAATAATAATTTAGCTTGGAGTCATTATTGATATAAGAAACTTCCCAAATGGGTAAGTCATTTTCCATTCCTAATGTTACATTTAGAATTTCCTGAGGATTTTCTTCAGCGAGTAATTTATTCACTACTTCTTGCTTTGAAACTCCATCTGCTAATTTCTTCTTAACCAGCTTTTTTTCTTCATCTTCAGGAATCCAAACAACCATTTCCTGTTCATCTTCTTGTTTTCCAATAATGACATAATACGTTTCTGACCCATTATACATGTAAAATTCCTCGATAGAGACAATACCAGCTTCTGAAGAGGCTATTTCCTCTGCATACTCTTTAGCAGCTTCTAAAGGTGCACGAGTACTCGTATATAGCCAGTAAATTCCACCTGCTGCTAATAGTAGGAGAACCGCAATTATAAGTATCCATTTTTTCAAAAGAAATTGTCCCCCTTACTAAACAATATTTGTCATTCATAACGTATACTACTAAGGCAATAATACATGTAAGCAAAGCATATTATCATTATATCAGGAATTGTTGATATATGATGTAATTTGCGTACAAAATAACAAATTTTAGCCCACATAGTCTGGGGTTAACTAAGTGTTAACCCCAGTTTATAACCACTCGTTGATTGCCTTAATAATATCCCTAATTTCGCCTCTTTCCACTTGGACAGGAGGAATCGATCGCAAGAATGCTTTTCCATATGTAGTAGTATCAATCCTACGATCAAACACTATTGCAATTCCCCGATCCGTATCCCCGCGTATTAATCTGCCAAACCCTTGTTTAAAACGAATAACAGCTTCTGGTAACGAATGAGTAGAAAAAGGATTTTTACCAGCCTCTTTGATTTCTTCATATTTAGCAGAAATGACAGGGTCATCAGGAGGTGAAAAAGGAAGTCGAACAATTACCAAACATGATAAATCTTTACCAGGAATATCAATGCCTTCCCAAAAACTACTTGTTCCAAACAGGATTGCTTTATTAAATTGTTGAAAACTCCTCGTTAATCTTGTCCTACTTCCTGCAGTAATCCCTTGACCTAATAAAACAAAATCTTCTAATGCCTCTGATTCCTTCACTAAGTTATACGTTTTACGCAACATGTCATATGATGTAAATAGAACAAGCATCCGTCCCTCAGTAGCATCAGCAATCGCAATTAAATGATTCGAGATTTCTTCTATATACTGATCATCCACAGTGCCTCTAACTTCTGGTAAATCTGTAGGAATCATTAATTTGGCGATATTTTTATAATCAAATGGTGATTGAATAATTTTTTTAATTGCTGAATCGTTATTTAAACCAATTTCATTCACGAAGAAATGGAATGAACTATTTACTGTTAAAGTAGCGGATGTCATTACTACACTATTCTTCTTCGTAAAAAAGCCGTCAGATAATACAGTAGCGAGATTAAGTGGTTGCCCAAACATACTTATGCTATTTGGCAAGGCACGAATATCACCTTCTACCCAAACAACCTCTTTCTCTTCAGGCCTTATAATCAATGTTTTCAATGTATCTCCAAATAACTGCCATTTTTTCATGAAACTGTTTACTTCCTCTAAAAATGCACGTTCGCTCTCGGATAGTTCTTTATATTGTTCCTTTAGTAATTGTAAACGGTTATCCAGGCCTCTTAATATACAGCGATGAAAATCATACACTCTTTCAGCACACATTTGAAGAGCCTGCCAACTTCTACTTTCTAGTATCTTTTTTGTAATTCGAAGTTGATGCTTTGTCGTCAGTTTTCCATTGTGGACCGAGTTATATAATAACTTACCTAAAATAAGAAAAAAGTCATCTAATTCCACTTCCAATTGTGAAAGTGCATTTTCTATTTTCTCAGAAGGAATTTTTGGTTTTAATTTCCTTTGTACAATCAACTCTTCAAATTTATATAAAAGTTGTTTTTTCTCTAATGACCCTAACCTTCCCAACCAAAATTTAACCGAATTGTATTCGAGCTTCTTACCAAAACATTTTCTCGCTGCTTTTTCAAAATTATGTGCTTCATCAATAATCATGTACTGGTAATGAGGAAGAATATCCCCATCTTTTTCTGCATCAGCCAGTAACATTGCATGATTCGTAATTACGATATCTGCATTAGTTGCTTGGTTTCGAGCATGCAAATAAAAATCCCTAGACTTCCATGGATCTTTTTCTTGTGAATAAAACCAACCATCATGTTCTACTCTTAAACGATATATTTGTCCACCACTTGAAAAATTCAACTCATCTAAATCACCAGTTTCGGTTTGGACTAGCCAAACAAGAATCTGCATTTTTGTTAGAACTGTATCGTAATGGTGATCAACTTCACTTAAAGAATGCTCAAACTTCAACATGTTAATATAATTCCTTCTTCCTTTGAAAACTGTAGCTCGGAATGAAAAAGGAACAATGTTTTTTATTCGTTCAAGTTCTTTATATAAAAGCTGATCTTGCATCTGAATCGTATATGTACTAATGATAACTGGCTGCTTATTTTCAACTGCAAAATAAAGTGCTGGGATTAAGTATGCCAATGACTTCCCAATCCCGGTTCCAGCTTCAATAATTGCATGTTTATTCGTTGTAAACGCTTCGTTTACTGTATCCATCATCGAAATTTGGCCATCTCTTAGTAAGAGGCGATTTTTACTATTATCGAAAAGGAATTGTTTTTCTTTTTTAGTTTTTGGAAAAGATACCTTTTGAGAAAGTATAGGTGTTTCTGGAACTTGTTTTTTCCTAATGGCAATTCCTCTAAAAACTTCTAATTCCACTTGTAAATCATCAATTGTTCTTCTTTTATCCATTACAATCTTTGTAAATAAGGAATCGATATCGCTTTTCAAATAATAAGCTAATGCAGATAATTTTTCTAAAGTAACTAATGGTAATTTTCTTGCTTTGTTAATGAGTAATAATAATAATTCTGCCGTAACCAGCGCATCACTATCAGCTTGGTGTGGATTTTCATGTTGAACACCAACTAATTCTGAGAGATCAGATAACTTATAACTTTGTGCTTCCGGAAGCATGATTTTTGCAAGTTCAACTGTATCCACTGTTTCGATATTAGCTAATGGCAAGCCAACTTCTGACAATTCATTCTTCAAAAAACCTAAATCAAATGGGACATTATGCGCTACAAAAACAGAATCTAATAACAATTTATATATTTTAGGTGCAATTTCTGAAAAATCAGGTGCATCTGCGACCATTTCATCATTAATTCCGGTTAGCTCTTCAATAAATGGAGGAATCTCTACTCCAGGATTAATAAAAGATGTATATTGATGAATAATCTTATAATTTTCAATGACAACAGCAGAAATTTGAATGATTCTATCTCCACGTCCATGCGTATTTCCTGTTGTCTCTAAATCGACTACAACAAATTTTTTTGCCATTATGACCACACCTAACATCAAATTCAAATAATCTTAGAAAATTATACCATACTTACAGATAAGCAGAAATAAAACCAGCCATAATATAAATACTGGCTGGTTTCATAATTTTATTAATTGGCTCTGTTAAAGTTCATTGTTGTTAACAACTTAGTTGATTGTAGCGGATGTACACGAGACTCCTGCGGGAACAGCACGAGCCGAAGATCCACTTGGCAAAGCGGTTTTCTTTGCCGAGTTAGTTGAGGCCGTGCCCGCAGAAAGCGAGTGTACAGAAGCGAAAATCAACAACAGAGTTTAACAGAGCTTATTAATTAAAAATTGTTGATTCTGGTTCATAGTCAATCATTTCAACTATCTTGTTTTCTGCATTCATTAGAGCAACTCTTGGACGATGTGTTGCGACTTTGTCTTCTGGAACTAATGCATATGAAATAATAATTACAATATCTCCAGGTTGAACAAGTCTAGCGGCCGCACCATTTAAACATACAACTCCTGAGCCTCTCTCACCTTCAATAACGTATGTCTCTAATCGTGCACCATTATTATTATTAACAATTTGAACTTTCTCATTAGCAACAATACCTACTGCATCTAATATATCTTTGTCTATCGTAATACTACCTACATAATTTAAATTTGCTTCTGTTACGGTTGCTCTATGGATTTTGCCATTCATCATTGTACGAAACATATTCAAGAGCCCCCCATTTCCTCTAAGTTGATAATCATATTATCTATTAATCGTGCTCTAGAAAACTTCACGGCAATCGCAATAATTATTTTGCCTTCAATTTGATTTATCGATTGTAATTCGGGATACTTCAGAATCTCAACATAGTCAATTATTCCATTAGTATTTTCATTAATATGATTTTTAATAATTTCTACGAGTTTAGTCGTATTATATTCTCCATTCATCATTGCTGTCTCAGCCAATTGTAAACTTTTGTAGAGATGTGGCGCTTGTGCTCTCTCTTCCTCATTCAAGTAAACATTACGTGAACTTCTTGCTAGACCATCTTGTTCACGAACAGTAGGAACAGGAACTAATTCCACTGGTATGTCTAAATCTTGAATTAGTGCTTCTACTACTGCAACCTGTTGGGCATCTTTTTGTCCAAAGTAAACATTATCCGGCATTGTTATATTAAAAAGTTTAATTAATACGGTCGCAACACCATCAAAATGTCCAGGTCTACTTTTCCCACACAAGACATCCGTTCTACTAACAGCTTTTACATCAATGGATAAGTCACGTGGATACATATCATCTCTTTGAGGTAAAAAAAGTATATCTACTCCAGCTTCCATTGCTAGTTTTTTATCTCGTTCTACATCCCGTGGATATGCTTCAAAGTCTTCACCTGGACCAAATTGTAAAGGATTAACAAAAATACTCATAATAGTAATGTCATTATTTGCAACTGATTCTTTCACCAGTCTTAAGTGGCCGTCATGTAGAAAACCCATTGTAGGGACAAATCCTATAGATGCACCTGTTTTCACTAAGCCTTTTGCTTTTTCTTGCATGGCAGCTTTTGTTGTAATAATATCCATATTACTTTCCTCCATACAATGATTGAACATCTTCTTCATTCATTGTAAATGTGTGCTCTTCTGCTGGGAATGTTCCTGATTTTACTTCACTAATATATTGTTGAAAACTTTCCTTCATTACATGGTTCACATCACCATATTGCTTCACAAACTTTGGTAAGCGATCAACACCAAAAGTGACAATATCATGCAAGACAAGAACTTGACCATCCGTATGCTTTCCCGCACCTATCCCAATTACTGGAATATCTAGTTTTTCGCTTATAAGCTTACCTAGTTGCCATGGGATGCATTCTAGCACTAATGCAAATGCCCCAGCTTCCTGACATTTAATTGATTCCTGCAATAATGCTTGGGCAGATTCAGCTGTCTTACCTTGTACCTTATATCCACCTAACACACCAACTGTCTGTGGTGTAAGACCTAAATGTGCTACTACTGGAACACCTGCAGTAGTCAAGGCTTTAATGGTATTAATAACCTCACCGCCGCCTTCCACTTTAACAGCATGGGCACCACCATCTTGCATAAGACTTGCAGCAGCAGTTAATGCAGATTCTTTACTTATGTGGTATGACATAAAAGGAAGATCAGCAACGATGAATGTTGATTTTGCACCTCTTTTTACTGCTTTTGTATGATGTACCATGTCTTGTATTGTTACTGGAATAGTTGAATCATAACCGAGTACAACCATTCCTAATGAATCACCTACAAGCAACATGTCAATTCCAGCTTCTTCCGCTAGTTTTGCTTGTGGATAATCGTAGGCAGTAAGCATTGTTATTTTCTCACTTGCCTGCTTCATCTTCATAAAATCATGTGTAGTCTTCATTTTCTCGTCAACCTCCTAAAAATATTCAGAGGTGGCGAAGGAGCAATAATGTCAAAAAAAATAGTCCTCTCCATATAGGCAGAAGGACTCCTTTATTCCATTACTCGTTTCGGCCCTCTGTCCTAGTCCACAATGGATCAAGGCAGAAAATATGATGGTAAGGGTATTTCATGGTGCAGTTCATCTGATACTGCCCAAAGAAATTATAACAAAAAAATATAATTTTGACTATGTACAGATATCAATGTCTGCAGAATAAATAAGTTGAATATTTCCTTGATTATCTGCTAGCTTTAATACACCTTCATCCGTTATCCCAATTGCTTTTCCATAAATATTACCGGAAACGGTTCTTGCTATTATTTCTTTTCCGATACTAATTGCATATTTTTCCCAAATTTGCTTTAATGGCACAAAACCTTGTTCCACATATAATTGATAATATTCTTCAAAATATTGCATAATCGATTGAATTAGCGCAACTCTTGATACAGAATTGTTGGCTTGTATAGAAAGTGAAGTCGCAATATCGCGAACATCTTCAGGAAAATCATCTTGTGTATGATTTACATTAATACCGATACCAATGACAAGATAATTAATATGATCAGGCTCACCTTGTACTTCCGTTAAGATTCCAGTTACTTTTTTCCCATCTAACAATATATCATTGGGCCATTTTATTTCTGGACGTAGTTGCGTAACTTCTTCTATTGCTTTAGCAACAGCAATGGCTGTCAACAATGTAAATTGTGGTGCTTTTTCGAGGGGGAGTTTTGGTCGAATAATTAAACTCATCCAAATTCCTTTCTTCTTACTTGAATGCCATTCCCTTGCCATACGTCCTCTTCCTTGAGTTTGTTCCTCTGCAATAACTAAAGTTCCTTCTGGCGCTTGATTACGCGCAAACTTTTTAGCCTCAATTTGTGTAGAATCGACTGTTTCGTAATGGATAATATTACGCCCAATGAAGCTCGTACGAAGACCAAATAATATTTCTTCCTCGCTAAGTTGATTTGGTTTCCTAATAATCCGATACCCTTTTTTCTTTACAGCTTCCACTTCATACCCGAGCTTACGGAGATCCTCGATATGTTTCCATACAGCTGTTCTGGAACAACCAAGTACATCGGCAAGATTCTGACCAGATAAATATTCATCATCACTTGCTGAAAGTAATGCATTCACTAATTTTTTTCTGATGGAATTTGACAAGACTGTACCCACTTTCTTATCTCCATTTTCTCATTTTGCAAACGACTATCCAATATCATTTGTTCTATCTCTTCTAACATGTTTTTAATCCATGGTCCTGGTTCACGATTTAACCATTGAGCTAACTCTGTTCCATTCACCTGCATTTCAGAACGTTCATGAATTTTTAATTTCTCATACTCTAGTTTTAGTTTTTTTAAACGACGATCGGTATCATTTAGTTTGTGAATAGTAGTAAAGATTTTTTCGACCGAACATGCAATTTTAAATCCAGCACTGTATAAGCTATAACTTGTCCAATCATTTTCTAATCTCCATAATAAAAAATGATACATTGTCGTTATTAACTTTATCTTTTTACTTGGTAATTTCCATTTACTAAGGTCATTTTTTATATCCTTAGACTTATGTAAGTATACTGCTAACACCCATAATTCCACCTCATTTAATTGCTGAATAGGTAGTGTTAAAGCAGTCTGAATGGTAGCTTGATTATGATAGAGTGATGGCCAATATTTGTATATGTTTGTTTTTAGCGCTATAGCCAAAGCTTGGTGGTTATATGCCCCACTTAGGAGTTTTACCATTTCTGCTGTAATTCTTTCTATCGCAATGTGTTGTAATAAAGGAGCTTTATGAAAAAGCTCCTGCATTGTATTATCCTCCACTTTAAACCCTAACTGGCTCACAAAACGAATCGCACGCATCAGTCGTAATGCATCCTCCTCAAACCTATCAGCAGGGTTACCAACAGTTTGAATCAATTTAGATTCCAATGCTTCCTGCCCCTTAAAAGGATCAATTAGTTGTCCGTCGCCTGAAAGTGCAATAGCGTTAATGGTAAAATCACGCCGTTTTAAATCTTCTTCTAAGGAACGGATAAATGTTACAGTTCCTGGTCTTCGATAGTCCACATAATTAGACTCAGAACGAAATGTAGTAACCTCAAAACTTTGTCCTTTATACAGTACAAGTATTGTTCCATGCTCAATTCCAACATCAACCGTAGAAGAGAAAATTTCTTTTATTTCCAGTGGTGTAGCAGATGTCGCTATGTCCACATCATGGATTTCTCTATTCAGCAAGAAATCCCTGACAGCTCCACCAACGAAATATGCCTCATATCCTGCTGCTTCTAATTTGCGAATGACAGGTAAAGCTTCTATAAATAATTGATTTAACTTTATCATTCGCGACCCACCTTACATAAATGATTGATAGATTTCTTCATATTTAGTGACGATATTTTGCGAGTGAAAATATTGCTTTGGTGTTGCTGTTGCATTCGCAGAAAGTTGTTCCCAAAGTTCATTATTCTCTAATAATTTTATTGCTCGATTACTAATTTCCTCCGTATTGCCTAATTCACAAATATAACCATTATGACCATCCATAATCACTTCAGGAATTCCACCAATATTTGTACCAATACAAGGAACACCACAAGCCATCGCTTCCAAAGCAACTAGACCAAAACTTTCCTTTTCTGAAAGGAGAAGCATTAAATCACTTATAGAGTAGATTTTTTCAAGTTGATCTTGTCTACCGAGAAATAATATCTTATCATCTAAATTTAATTTTTTGATTAATTGACAGATTCGATTTTTCTCAGGACCATCCCCGACAAGTAATAGCTTCGCACGTAATTTATGCGAAATCTTGTGAAAGCTTTTAACTACATCTTCTACTCTCTTCACTTTGCGAAAATTGGAAACGTGGATAATTACTTTTTCATCTGCTTCAATATCTAATTCCGCTTTTAAATGATGAGAATTTACTTTTCGATACACTCTTTCGTCTATAAAGTTATGGATTACATGGATTTCTTTATCAGCGGCGATTACTTCTGCTGTTTGTTCTTTTAATGCATATGATACAGCAGTAACCGCATCTGATTTCTCAATTCCAAATCTAATTGCCTCCACTAATGTAGAGTCATATCCTAATACTGTAATGTCTGTACCATGCAAAGTTGTTACAATCTTTACATTCGTTCCTGCCATTTGCTTGGCTAGAATAGCACAAACGGCATGTGGTATTGCATAGTGAACATGTAATATATCGAGATTCTCTCTCTTAATGACTTCAGCCATTTTACTTGCCAAAGCGATATCATATGGAGCATATTGAAAAACAGAATATTGATTCACACTTACTTGATGAAAATGAATATTCGGATGTAATACATCTAATCTGAACGGCATATTGGATGTTATAAAATGTATCTTATGCCCTTTCTCAGCTAATAATTTTCCTAGTTCTGTCGCAATGACACCTGAGCCACCCACTGTTGGGTAACATGTTATACCAATTCGTAAACTCATACATTATCACCTAACAGGTCATTATTTATTAACAGTGGCTTACTAGATAAGAATCCTTCCGCAAAGCTTACACCTACTTCTTTCCCGAAAAGTCTCTCTCGTGCAGTTACACTATCAATATATCCATCTGTCAAAGGAGTAGAAACCCCATCATCACTAATGAAAAACTGTGATGAATATGCTTCAAGAGCATTAATTTTTTCCGTTATAAAATCAGAAATATCAACGACGAAATCTGGTCTGGAAAAACCATTAATCATATAAAAATATAAATTCTGAGCTTTATGAGGCTCTAACTCACCTTCAACAGTATATTTCTTTATTCCAGCTGAAAAAAATGCTTCTTTTACAAGATTGGCACAATTCCCATGATCTGGATGTCGATCTTGAAAATACGGTGCAAAAATAAGTTTTGGCTTATATGTACGAATAATCTGAGTGATTTTTCTAATATTATCATCTGTTACGTAAAGACCTCGGTCAGGTAATCTTACATTTATACGCTCTGCAACGCCTAAAATTTCTGCTGCATTTTTTGCTTCTACTTTTCTACTCTCCACTGTTCCATTAGATGACAACTCCGCTTCTGTCAAGTCACAGATGACCACTTGCTTATTTCGAGCTGTCCATTTAGCAATGGTACCCGCCATGCCAATTTCTACGTCATCAGCATGGGCGCCAAATGCTAAAACATCGACCTGTTGATCATTCATTCCAATTCCCCTTTTTTACCTTCGTATCCATTTCATTAATTTATTATATTGTCTAGACCATAAACTAATGTATTTAGGTTCATGACTGTATCCACAGACATCTTTACTCCTGACATGAAAGAAGCACGGTTGTAAGAGTCATGACGGATTGTTAATGATTCTCCTTCTGCACCGAATTGTACTTGTTGATGAGCTACTAGGCCAGGTAACCGAACACTATGAATTCGCATGCCCTCAAAATCTGCGCCCCTTGCTCCTTGGATCGTTTCCTTTTCATCTGGATGACCTTGTTTTTGTTCTGGTCTATTTTCAGCAATCATTTCTGCTGTTTTAATGGCAGTGCCAGATGGTGCATCAAGCTTATTATCATGATGAAGCTCGAGAATCTCCACATTAGGAAAATATTTAGCGGCCATTTGCGAAAATTTCATCATTAAAATAGCCCCAATTGCAAAGTTCGGTGCTATGATGCAACCAATTTCTTTTTCTTCCGCAAGTGACTTCAGTTCAGTTAGTTGTTCTTTCGTAAACCCTGTTGTACCTACTACAGGTCGAACTCCATGTTGTAAAGCAGTTTTCGTATGTACATAACCTGTCTCTGGGATAGTTAAATCAATTAAAACATCCGCAGGAACGTTGCCTAGACACTCTGCTATATCAGAATATATAGGGACCGCTACGTTTGGTAAACCTTCGACATCTGAAAGCATCATACCGTTATTTTTACGATCAATGACAGCTACTAACTCAAAATTTTCTACTTCTTGAACAAGCTTTACTGCTTCTTTCCCCATACGTCCTCTTGGACCTGCTATAACTATTCTTACGTTATTATTCATTTGTTTCACCTTCTCCTATTCTAGTCCATCTATCCTTGTCACGTGTATTAAATTTGTTCATTACATGATCATGTGCAGTTTGCAAATCAATTTGTAATGAATTCGCCAAACACATTATAACAAACTGTAAGTCTCCAAGCTCTTCTTCAATTGTTTTTTCTTCCTCAGATTCTTTCTTTGGTTTTTCCCCATAATAATGATTTACTTCTCTTGCAAGCTCACCTAATTCTTCTGTAAGACGAGCTATTAAAGCAAGTGGACTAAAATATCCTTCTTTAAACTGACTTATGTATGCGTCCACCTCTGCTTGCATTTGCTGAATCGTTTTTTCTTTGTTCATATGCAGCCACCTTCCAACTTTATGTTAGCTAATTATTTTTTTATATACAAATAATAATGCTTTATTGTAGTAGTTTTATAACAATTGTGGAATATTGTAAATAGATATTTTCATTATAGACTATTGGAGAGGATAAAATGGTTTTTCGAATTAGAATTAAAAATGTAATATTTATTTTATTAGGAGCAGCCATCTTTTCATTTGGCATTGTTCATTTTAATATGCAAAATAATTTAGCGGAAGGTGGATTTACAGGAATCACCCTCCTCCTTTATTTTTTATTTAATTTAGACCCTTCTATATCAAATCTAGTTTTAAATATTCCCCTCTTCTTAATTGGTTGGAAGTTATTAGGTAGTAAATCTTTTATTTACACTATGATAGGTACAGTGTCCGTTTCTATCTTTTTATTTATTTTTCAACGCTTTCAATTTGATATCCCCCTTGAAGGAGACTTATTCTTAGCAGCTTTGTTTGCAGGAATTTTTATTGGTATTGGGCTTGGTATTACCTTTCGCTACGGTGGGACCACAGGAGGAGTCGATATTATTGCACGCCTTCTCTTAAAATATAAAGGTTATAGTATGGGGCGTACCATGTTCATTTTTGATGCCATCGTGATTACCGTCTCTTTAATTACATATTTGAGTTATAAGGAGGCAATGTATACACTTGTTGCTGTTTTTCTAGGGGCTCGAGTAATTGATTTTATGCAGGAAGGTGCCTATGCTGCACGTGGCGTAATGATTATCTCAGAGGAAAAGCATGAAGAAATTGCGAGTGAAATATTAAAACAAATGGATAGAGGAGTAACAGTATTAAGAGGTTATGGCTCATTTACGAAGAAAGAAAAAGAAGTATTGTATTGCGTAGTAGCACGTAATGAAATAGTTCATCTAAAGAAATTAATAAACGCCATTGATCCTCATGCCTTCGTTTCCGTTACAGTCGTGCATGATGTGTTAGGAGAAGGCTTCACACTTGATGAAAATAAACGGCCAATAGAAAGATAAAAATAATGTTAAAAGCAAAAGCATTTAGACAATGTTAAAAAAGGTAGCGGAAATCAACTAAATTAATTAACATATAGTTCAAAGGAATTTTTAGCTCCATAATGCAAAATGTATTTCCTCCGCTAGGATTTTTCCAATTATTTTGAATAAAAGCCAAACTATCTTGAAAATTCAAGGTAGTTTGGCTATTAATTCTATCAACAGTCTTTTGCTCTAACCTTATCATTCTTAACATAATTAAAAAACAATCGTTTTATTTCCATCGACGATGACTCTGTCCTGTAAATGCCATTTTACAGCTCTTGCTAGAACGCTTCTTTCAATTTGTCTACCAATCCTTTTTAAATCTACCACTTTATCACGATGATTAACTCGTTCTACGCCTTGTTCAATAATCGGACCTTCATCTAAATCATTTGTCACATAGTGTGAAGTAGCACCAATTAGTTTTACTCCACGTTCATACGCTCGTTCATATGGTCTTGCACCAATAAATGCTGGTAAAAATGAATGATGAATATTAATTATCTGATTCGGGTAATGAGACACAAATTCAGGAGTTAAGATTTGCATATATCTCGCTAATATAATTAGTTCTATATTATGTTTTTTCAAAATTTCAAGTTGTTGTGCTTCAACTTGTTTACGGATATCTTTATTGGCAGGAATATAATAAAACGGAATTCCTAGTGATTCTACAGCTTCTCTAGAATCTTCATAGTTACTAATGATACATTCAATGTCCATGATTAACTCACCATTTTGCCACTCCCATAGTAACTCCATTAAACAATGCGGTTCTTTCGAGACAAATATCGCAGTTTTCTTAATATCAGTAACGTAAAGAAAATCGTATTCCATATTAAACTGTTGAGCTATGTCTGAAAAAGCTGTTTCTAATAAAGTCCGTTTTCCTCTTAATCCTGGACATTCAAATTCCATTCTAATAAAGAAATTTCCACCCTCTGGGTTAGCAGAATACTGACTTGATTCAATAATATTTGCGCCATTATCACGTAAAAAACTGGAAACTGCAGCAACAATTCCAGGTTGGTCAGGACATTTAATTAATAGTCTTGCTCGATCCTCATTTTCTTTTCGAAATAACTTATTCTTTTCACTAACATGATTCCCCATCTAAAATACCTCTTTACTTTTTTAATAGATATTGTACGGCTTTTATTAGAATAATGCAAAAGGTAATTGATAAGATACAAATCGACTATCAATTACATAAAATAAACAAAAAAAGAAAGAAGCTGAGTGGTTCAGCTTCTATTAATCATCACTTGTAATATTTGTATAAATTAGTATTAAACGAACTAGTTCTAAGACTGCAACTGCAGCTGCTGCAACATATGTCATTGCTGCGGCGTTTAGAACTTTTCTTGCATCACGTTCTTCGCTATTATTGATGATACCAAGTGAAACCACTTGATCCATCGCTCTTGTTGATGCATTAAATTCAACTGGCAGTGTAACAATTTGGAATAATACTCCTGCTGCCATTAAAATAATACCGATTAACATTAGTTGAGAAAATGCAGTAAAAAACATACCTGCTAGGATAAATATCCAAGCAGCATTTGAACTAATGTTAGCAACAGGGACTAATGAATGACGAAAACGTAATGCTGCATATCCTTCTGCATCTTGAATAGCATGTCCTACTTCATGAGCTGCTACTGCTGCACCTGCAACGGAATGATTGTGGTAATTCGCTGAAGAAAGATGCACCGTTTTTGTAATAGGATTATAGTGGTCACTTAATAAACCTCTTGATTCGTGAATAGTGACATTGTGTAATCCATTTGCATCTAGTATTCTTCTAGCAACTTCTGCACCACTCATCCCAGCTGTGGTTCGAATTTTAGAGTACTTCTTGTAAGTACTTTTCACTTTCATCTGTGCCCATATTGGAACTATAATGATTATCGCTAAATATATCAAGTAATTACCTAAGCCCATTTCTTCCCTCCATAAAATACAAATACTATATCTTTATTTTATTGGATTATTACTATCTGGTCAATCATCAAGGTCTCTCCTTTTTTTCTGTACCTTTTGACCACGATATTTCCGCCAACTAACATAAGATAGAGTAGAAACTATAATACTACCAGTCATTATAATTACCCACCATATAGATGGATCTGTATCATCTTCATCAAAATCAGTAAATAATTTTTGTAAATCAACTTCAAAGCTATCTAACTCTTGTAACCAAGCTTCTTCCGAAAATGCAGTTCTAGAATTATCAATAAAAGCTACTTTAGAATCAAGCATTTGTACTTTCTCTACTGATACATCGATCTTAATACTAGGTTGAATAACAGAATATACAGCAAGGAAATCATTTAATTGCTGATTGTATAATACCGCATCACCTTGTAACGCAGCATTTTTTACAGCACGAAAAGAATTTAAAACAGAACCTTCCATCCCGACCCATAATGGTTGATATTTAGACATAACTGCATCTGTAGCAAGTCTAAAGGAAGTTACTTGTCTAATCCGCTCATCCTGGTTGAGACTTACACTTGTAACTGCATTTAGTGCATTATGATGTGCTGCTGTTAAAATTCTTAGTTCATCCATCGTAAATTGGTATTCCATAATACCTTGTTCTGAAAAAAGCTCCCCAAATCTTTCTAAAGACAATTTCGCCTCTTCTAATTTCGAAAACTTTGTTAACTTTAATGCTTCATCCGCAAGTTCATCAAGTTCAGCAAGCGATGATTTTGCATGGACTGGAAAGCTTATACACAATAAGCAAATAAATAACAGGAATACGGATTTCCATTTCATACTTGTCCCTCCCCATACTACTGTTAAACTGTATGAGTAAATGGACAAGAATAGACCTTATAATCAACTATGATACGAAGGAATATGAAAGTTTTTTCCTTGTTTCATTATTCGTACATAGTATAATGCGATTCCAATACAAACAATACTGAGCCAGAATGTAAAATAGCCAATTTCTTTTACATATAATTCTAATCCCGGATACTGTGGGTAGTGCATATACACATAGTCTATAACATCATTATGTAAAGTCCATACAGCTGCTAAAAGAACATGCCATAATTTAAGTTTATAAAAACGACCATATAAAATAGCTTGAAGCGCCATGGCACCGTGAGAAGCAATTAACATATACCCTTGCCAAGACAAATCACCTAAAACAATAAGGGATAGTATATTCATTACAACAGCCCAGATTCCATATTTCACTAACGTGATTAATGCTAGTGCTTCTATGATTGGCCAGTTTTTGCCGAGGATAAAAGCGAGTAAAACGAAAGTGAAAAATAAACTAGCTGTAGGACTGTCCGGTACGAATGGGATAAAAATCGATGGGGTAGTTGCTAGCTGGCTTTCATACCAAATATATCCATAAATAGAGCCTGCTCCATTAATAAGAAATAAAAGCCACAGAAATCTTTTATCAGCTAATATTGTATAGATTACATTCATACGGGAAACGGGATCCTCCTCTGTTTTTCAAAAAAAGAGCCGGCAATGCCGACTCTTTTTTATCCCTATTCTTCTTCTAAGCTTACGATAAATTCTGCAAGTTTTTCTAAATCTTCCTCAGAACCTTCGTATTGCCCTGCTGGCATTTTTCCAATACCATTATGAGCAATATCGATAATTTCTTCAGCAGATTTGTCAAGGTTTGTCAAAGCTGGTCCGACTCCACTAACTCCTTGGAGATTATCACCATGACAGTTAATACAGCTTTGTGCAGCATATACTTTATAACCTTCTGCTTCTTTATCAACTTCTACTCCTTGAACAATCTTCCCTTGTTCTTTCGCAGCAGCCCAGTCATGCATGTCTGCTGCTTCCCAAGTTAAATAGAAGACAGCTGCGATTGCTAGTAACATAAAGCCAGTAGCAAATGGACGTTTTGTAGGTCTGCGTTCTGGCCCACGATCGATAAATGGAGCAAGCATTAATCCACCAAATGCTAGTCCAGGAATTACCGCAATACCAATAATATTATATGGACCTGATGCATATGTGTATTTAATTAATTGATATAAGAATAAGAAGTACCAGTCTGGCATTGGAATATATCCTGTATCAGTTGGATCCGCAATCCTTTCTAGGGGACTTGGATGCGCAACTGTTAAACATAAAAATCCAATTAGGAAAACAGCCCCTACCAACCATTCTTTAAGTAGAAAGTCAGGCCAGAAAGCTTCTGTTTTACCCGGATATTCTGAATAATCCTTAGGTATATTTGGTGTTCTTTCTGCTTTTACACGTGAATCACCAACAAATTTCATACCTTTTCCACGATGCATTACGTTCCCTCCCTTTTTAACGATTTTAGTAGTTGGTTAACTTAATTTTACAATGGTCCGGAAATACCTTGTCTCCGAATCATGATAAAGTGAGCAGCCATTAAACCAATTAATGCCGCAGGTAGGAAGAATACGTGAATCGCAAAGAAACGTGTTAATGTTTGAGCACCTACGATTGTTGGATCTCCCGCAATTAATGTTTTCATCCAAGGTCCAACTAACGGAACGGACTCAACGATATCTAATGTAACTTTTGTTGCGAACAACGCTTTCATATCCCATGGTAATAAGTAACCAGTAAGTCCTAACGCTAACATAACAAAAAAGATAAGTACTCCGACTATCCAGTTTAACTCACGTGGTTTCTTATAAGCACCTTGGAAGAAAACGCGTAGCGTATGTAAGAACATCATTACAATTACAAGGCTAGCTCCCCAGTGATGCATGCCGCGGACAATTTGTCCAAAAGCAACTTGATTTTGTAAATAGTATACAGATTCCCAAGCATTTTTAATATCAGGTACATAATACATTGTTAGGAACATACCTGATAGAATTTGGATGACGGTAATGAAAAATGTCAAGCCGCCAAAGCAGTAAACAAATGCAGAAAAATGATGTGCCGGGTTAACGTGTTCAGGTACTTCATGATCTGCAATGTCTCTCCATATCGGCGTAATATCCATCCGCTCGTCAATCCAGTCATATACTTTATTAAGCAATGATTACGCCTCCTTTACTTTACGAATGGATTTTGTTCTGGTGTTCCAAGCATTAAAAAGCCATCTTGCTCTCTAGTTGGATAAGCATCCAATGGTCCTCTTGGTGGTGTTCCTGGCACGTTCTTACCATCTTTCGTGTACAATCCAGCATGGCATGGACAAAAGAACATATCAGGATGTTTTTCACTACCGTTCCAGTTAACGTTACAACCGAGGTGTTTACAAATTGGTGATAGAGCTACAATTTCTCCATTATCATTTTTGTAAACCCAAGCAGAACTAGTTGTTTCTGCAGTATACCAAGCATCCTTTTGTTCATAGGTGAAATCGACACGAACTGGTTCTGATGTAATATCAGCAATTTTCTTATCTGTCATTTTGAAATCACCGCTTGCTTTTGCACTTAATACAGGATCAATTGCAAAACGAAGCATTGGCATTAACATTCCCGCAGCCATGAAACCACCAACTCCTGTGAGTGTGTAGCTGAGAAATTGTCTTCTTGTTACAGGATTCTTGCTCATCCTTTTCCCCCCTCTATCAGTAAGGTAAAGTCCATCGGACATTTTTTATGCACATTACAAACTAGGACATTATCATGATATATCAATATTTGAGTGAGGTCAATCATATACAGAACTAAAGATTGTCAACAATGTGGCAAAGTTGTTAACTATTCAGATAACTGCCATCCTTCAATAATATCATCCATAATGTTATTCAATTGCTTGTCCATCATGGAATGTTTATAATGCTCATCCATATCCTTTATAGGTATAGAAGGTACATAAATAACTTTACCAGTCAACTCTTCTTCGTGTTGCTTCCATTTCTTATCGGAAGTTAAAAAGAATACATGTGAGAACCCACTCGTAATTGCCTGTTGTGCCCATTGTTGAAGCTCGACTTTTTTAAGATCAGGTTCACCCATATATGTAAATGGAGGAATAACTAGCATTCTTCCTTTAAACTGCCTTTCTAAGTGCAACGATAACAAATCAATAAATTCACCTTGCTCTACTACACGTCTCATTGACTCTGTAAAGCTAATAGGTACTAATGGGATAATGGCAGTATCAATATATTCACGTTCCTTTAGAAAAACTTCCACATCTTTAGCTGTCCAATTCACGTATTACACCTCTCTATCTATTATGTTCTATATGCTATATTATCATTCATCATCTGAATGTTCATTAAAAAAGTATACTGAGCGTGGAAAATAAAAAAGCCTAACTATCCTTGAAAGAATTCAAGTAATAATTGGCTTCTAATTTGATCGCACTTTTTTGTATTAGTTTATTATGATTTCCTTAATTCATTTAATTGCTTAGATAAACGTATAAAAGTTTCTCTATCTTCATTATCTAAAGCTTCGTCAATTGCTTGTAAGAGGCGATTTTCCTTAAATGATTTTATGCTATGTTGTAAGAATCTTTCTGCGTACTTGCGGTCCTTTTCATCTAAATGGACTTTCTTCTCTACATATGGATTTTCCTCTAGTACTGCAGCATATTGATGTGATGCATTCGAACCTCGAAAGTTTATTTGAATAAAAATATCCTCATCACGATTTAGTCTAATATCATGAAAAGACTTTTCCGCATCCGTTGTCATGATATTTTCCTTATAAAATCGGAAAGGTACTTCTCGTGAACAATGTGTTGACATTATTAATCCACGTGGGCAACATTGAGCATCTTCTACAAAATGCACTTTCTCCATTAGTTGATCATGACTCATTAAATAGTTGAGAATCCATACAGATTCTCTCCTCTTCAATTGATATCGATTTAGAAACCAGCGAATGAAATCCTTTTTCTCGTTGACAGATACAGGGGTTTCCATTATTTTCCCTCCTCTGCGTAAGATTTTCTTATTCCTCAAGCCGCTCTAAGATTGAAATCCACTCTTCATTAGTCGGATCATTTTCCTTCAGCTTTTTAAAAATGATAGTTGCTTCACTTCTTCTGCCTTCTTCAAGTAAGAAATAACCATAATCCTTTAAGAACTCATTGTTATTGTTAACTTCATTATATGCAACTTCATATTCATTTAATGCCAGTGAATATTGTTCTAAGTTTTGGTAACTTAATGCAGCATCCCAATGAAATTGAGCGTCATCCCCAACTCCATCTGAGAACATTTTCGAAATTTCCAACACATCTTCATATCTTTCTTGATGAAGAAGTAATTTATTTAATGTTAAACCGGCCTCTGTAAATTCTGGATCAAGTACAATTGCTTGCCTTAAATAATTTTCTGCATCTTCTTCATTTCCAAGTTTCAATGCTAGTTTTCCGGCATAATGATACAACTCTTTATTAAATTCATCCACTTTCATCCCAGCTACTACTGTATCTAATGCCTCTTCTAATCTTTCTTCATGTTCAAAGCTATGTGCTAAATATAAGTATAAAGAGTGATATTCTGGATCAATTTCTCTCAGTTCAGTAAAAGCATCAATAGCTTTTTTGTAATTACCTGACTGATAAGATGTTAATCCATAACCAAATAACACATTGATTTCTTTTTTATTCTTTAAGGCATTTTCATAATAAACAAGTGCCTCTTCAAATGCTCCTCCAGCACTAAGTGCTTCAGCCATTCTACTATTGATATCTACATCTGCAATGGTGAATTCCTTTGCATCTAATAATTCTTTAAATATGCGCGATGCTTCTAGAAAACGACCTTGGGTTAAAAACAATTCTGCTAAAGCATAATCAATTACAGTTTCATGTGGGAGCATTTGTTTTGCTTGTTTTAGTTTATTTTCACTAACCTCATATAATCCCTGCATTTCATATAAGTCTGCTTCTAATAGCAATGCTGCTGGATAATTAGGATCATCTGGTTTTACCATTGATAAATACTGATATGCTTCATCTTCTCTATCTAATTCAACAAGTAGTTCAGCAATACTAACAATTATTTCACCGTCATCGTTATAGTTTTTCAGTAGGTGTTCATAAAGTTCTTTTGCTTCCTCCAAGTATCCAAATCGTGCTAATTCAAGTGCGGCATTGTATTTATCCTCATCTGATCCAGCTGATTTTATTATTTCAAATTGCGCTTTGGCTTTTTGTAAATTTTGTTCTTCTAAATACTTCAACATACTTTCTACGGCTTTCATATAAATAATCCTTCCTTCGTTAAACAAATATAGCTGTTTTATGAATAATTAGTTCCTCACCCGTTCCTGAACGAAATATTGGTACTTGATTTATCGAGACATATTTTCCTTTATGAACGGATACATCTGGGTATAAATCAACACCATACGGATACCCACGCCGCTGTTCATCGTCCTTTTTCATAAAAAAGAGATTATAACTTAATTCGCCACCTACTTTTAAAATTCCTTTTTTCGGATACAAACCAATTTTTTTGATTATGTCGATTGATAGTGGCTTATTCTTTTGTAATGGACTGGGGAGATGGACAATTTTTTCATCTTCTAAAAGGGTTGTCCACTTTTGCAATAACATTTTTTCACTAAATAGTTTTAATTCAGATGTAAATATTGGAATAAATATTGGATTAAGAGGAAAAGAAATATCTCGTATCCATCCCCACGGAATAGAGTACAATTCTTTCATTTTTGTGATTTCAACAAATATGATTGGTATTTTTTCTCGTTTACATTTTCGAATTAAATCTGTTGTTATTAATTTAGCATTTATTTGGATTCCCAACAAAAAATCAACAGGACTATTGAGAAGTGACATTCTTTTTCTACGTAATGCTTGATCAAATTCACTTATTCGATTAATTGTAAAATTAGTAATAATTGTGCCGCATCCTTTTAAGACATATTCATTTAAAAATTTTGCTTTAAACTGCTCAAAAGGAAATTCTGGAAGGTCAGGAGCAAAGAAAATATAAGAGGGAGTAATGAGAAAAGTGCTAGCTTCCATTTTCATTACATTGTGGTAACTTATATTAGGTCCAATATACCGAAACTCGTTATCTTTAATCATAAAGGACAATTTTTCTTTTTGTCCATTTTCAATGTATGCTGCGTTCTCTATCACATATTGCATATCTACATATCCCTTCCTTTCATTCTACTACGAAATAATGCTCCTATACATAGCTATGAATGAAAGAAAGGAATCATGCTCATTAATCTAGTGAATCGTATAAATTAATTAATAGAAAAGCTTGAAAAAACACTTCTTAACACATCTTCACTTATTTCTTGGATTACCGGTTTGCCAATATCCTCTAATAAAACAAAACGAGGTTTATTAGCATAAGACTTTTTATCACGTTTCATTCCTGCCAAGCCTAGTTCAAAGTTAAAATCCTTCGGTAACTGCGATTGATAACCAAGCTTCTCAATCCATTTTTTAAATGTTTCTATATCAAATTGTAATCCTAATACCTCTTCACTTAAATATAAAGCATAAACCATACCGGTCATAACTGCTTCTCCATGTGTAACTTTTCCATATCCTGCAGTTGCCTCAATAACATGACCCAACGTATGGCCGAAATTCAATATTGCTCTAAGACCTGACTCACGTTCATCTTCCGCTACAACTGCTGCTTTTATTTCAATTCCCTTTTTTAATATATAATTTAGTTTCTCTTCGTCCACTTGTTGTAAATCTTGGATATTCTCTAGTAAATAGTAATAGAAATCTCGATCAGCAATAAGAGAATGTTTAACAGCTTCCGCAAAGCCTGAACGTATTTCGTGAGCAGGTAATGTCTTTAAGAATGTTGTATAATAAAATACAGCTTCTGGCTGATGAAAAGAACCAATCATATTCTTTCCGAGTGGATGATTAATTCCTGTTTTACCTCCTACTGCACTATCATGAGCTAGTATCGTTGTAGGTACTTGAATAAACGGAATACCTCTCATATAAGTAGCAGCTGTAAAACCAGCTAAGTCCCCTACAGCTCCACCACCAAATGCAATAATACAAGATTTACGATCTAAGCCATTTTCGAGAGCAAAAGTTAGACATTGCTCATATACAGAAAATTGCTTTGCTTTTTCACCAGTTGGAACTTGGAAGAAAAAAACATCGTCGTTTTTAGGGAGTACATCTTTCAGTGTATTTAAATGTAATTCTCCTACTTTTTCATCAGTAATGACTAACAGTTTTGTATAATTTCGTTGTTGGAGGTGATTAGAAAGCTCTGTTAAGGCACTGTTCCCAATAAACACTGGATATTTTTTTGATGGAGTTTCGACTGTTATTTCCACTATTGTTCCCCCTTATTTCCCTTTATTTTATTTCTGCAACTTTACGGTAGAAGAAAGTGTCTTCTATTTCAAATCCATATTGACTAGGTGTGAATATTTGCTCTGTACTTCCTACAAATAGAATTCCTCCTGGAGCTAATGCTTTTGAGAATTTCCTATATAAGTCATCTTTTGCAGGCTCTGTAAAGTAAATAGATACGTTCCGACAAACGATTAAATCAAAATTTGATTGGAATTGGTCTGATAATAAATTTAACTGCTGATATTGAACTGTTTTTTTTACTTCATCTGATATTTTATAAAGAGAACCATCTTTCTGAAAATGCTTTTTCAGCATATCCTCTGGCACTTCAGCAATGGAACGTTCATAATATATACCTTGCTTAGCTTTATTGATCGCTCCTATATCTATATCAGTAGCAAGAATGGAAATATCCTTCAAAGGTAAGTAATGTGATAACACCATTGCTATGGTATATGGTTCTTCTCCTGTAGAAGATGCAGCACTCCATATTTTCAACTTATTTTTCTTAGCTAACAATTTTGGGAATATTTTATTTTGTAATACATCCCATCTACTGCGGTTTCGATAAAATTCTGTTACATTGATTGTCATTCTATCAAGGAATTCATCAAGTAAAGCTGAATTATGTAACATCCCTTTATAGAATTCTGCAAAAGAGGAAAAACCCCTTTTTTGGTATAAGGATGTAAGTCTTCGTTTCATTTGCGCTTCCTTATACAAAGATAAGTCAATCCCTGTTTTTGCTTTGATATTCTCAATAAATTGCACATAATCATTTTCCAACCTAAAATACCCCTATCATCTTGCATTTTTCAACATGTTAAAGGAAAAACCACCTGCTTTAACAGGTGGTTAAAAGCTTATGTAATTATTTTCTGTTCCTAATTGATTGGATGATGTACATTAATATATCCAGTTATCAATTAACTTAGAGTATTCAAGTAGTTCATTTTCCTTGAAAAACAACTTAATTTCTCTATCTGCACTGTCAACCGAATCTGAACCGTGGATAATGTTTTTTCGAACAATTAAGCCAAAATCACCACGGATAGTACCTGGAGCTGCTTCATGAGGTCTTGTCACGCCCATCATTTGTCGAGAAATTTGGATGACATTTTCGCCCTGCCAAACCATCGCAAATACTGGACCCGATGTAATGAAGTCGACTAATTCTCTATAGAACGGTTTGTCTTTATGCTCTATATAATGCTGTTCCGCTTGTTCTTGCGAGATTCGCATTAATTTCGCCCCAATTAGTTGGAAGCCTTTTTTTTCAAACCGTGCAACGATTTCTCCTATTAAACCTCTTTGTACCGCATCTGGTTTCACCATTAGAAAAGTTTTTTCCATTCATCCG
The DNA here is from genome assembly GCF_042655485.1 of Lederbergia graminis. NCBI lineage: Bacteria > Bacillati > Bacillota > Bacilli > Caryophanales > Bacillaceae > Lederbergia > Lederbergia graminis. Next base: position 143,411 of record NZ_JBHSMC010000001.1, on the reverse strand, counting down.
TCACCTCAGAAATAATATCGAATAAGCCCAAAAAATCTTATAAAAATAATATCATTATTTTCTAACAATAGCAAAATTTATTAATACTTTCTATTACCAATATAATTTATTATCTCTTCAAGTGGTTTCTTTGCCTTATTATTTGGAAGTTGTTCTAAAACATTTTTTGCTTTTTCTAAATAACGACGACTTATTGCTTTGGAGTATTCAATTGCTCCTGAAGATTTTATTAATGCAATGATGGAATCCATTTCTTCTCTAGATGTATACTCATTAACTTTGATAATTTTTGACTTAATATAATCATCGCGCATTGCATAAAAAACAGGTAGTGTTATATTACCTTGGTGTAAATCCTCACCTGCAGGTTTTCCTAACTCTTTCTCTGTACCAATGAAATCTAAAATATCATCGGTAATCTGGTATGACATGCCGATATAATAACCAAATTTAAAAAGTTGCTTATGTATTTTCTCACTTGTACCTGCAGCTACTGCACCTAACTCACAGCTAACTGCTATTAACAAGGCTGTTTTTCTTTTAATTCTTCGCAAATAATCTCTTACTGATTGATTGAATCGATATTTATCCTTTATTTGTTCAATTTCACCTAAGCATACCTCGATAATCGCATTGGATAAAATTTTATGTGCAATAGAATTCTCAATGCTTGTCATATACTCTAGAGATCTAGCTAAAATATAATCTCCGGTATGTAATGCAATTCGATCATTCCATGTATAATTTATCGTTGGCTTACCTCTTCGTAAATTGGCATTATCTATGACATCATCATGTACGAGTGATGCCATATGTATCAATTCCAACGCGATTGCAGCATTTTTAATTTTTTCGATATCATAGGACCCAAACTTAGCTGAAAGAAGGACAAAGACAGGTCGTATTCTCTTTCCCCCTGCCTTTAATAGCTGAATAGAAGCTTTTTCTAAAAGTTCTACATCCGATTTGACAGCTACTTCCATTCCTTTTTCAATTATCTCAAAATCCGCTTTCAAGCTCGAATTAAGTAAAGTTAGTTTCATTTTTCTTCCACCTAGGGTTCATTTCTCTTTCGTTCCAATATGGGCAGCAGCAACTCCACCACTGAATGATTTGTAAATTACGTTTACTAATCCAGCTCTCCAAAACATTTGAGCTAGTTCTTCCATTCCAGGGAAATCCCGTGCTGATTCTTGTAACCATGAATATTCTTCATAACTTTTTGCAAAGACTTTACCAAATAGAGGCATGATATAGCGGAAATAAGCGTAGTAAGCTTGACGGAACACTGGGAGAGTAGGTTGCGAAGTTTCCAAACAAACAGCCATCCCGCCTGGTTTTAAGACACGCTGCATCTCTCTTAATACTTGCATATAATCAGGAACATTCCTTAGTCCGAAGCCAATTGTTACATAATCAAAAGAATTATCATCAAAAGGAAGTTCCATTGCATTACCTTGTATTAACTCTATTTGTTCTAATTTTTCATGTGATACTTTTTCTTGCGCAATTTTCAACATATTATTACTGAAATCTAGTCCAATAACGGTTCCACTACTTCCAACTGCCTTCGCTAAAGCAATCGTCCAATCACCAGTCCCACAACAAATGTCTAATGCTTTTTGTCCTGGCTGGACGTCCATTTTTTTCATTGTTTCCTTACGCCATTTTTTGTGTTGTTGAAAGCTAATGATTGAGTTCATTTTATCATATTTTTCATGAATATTTTCAAACACTTTATGTACACGTTCTTCTTTTGTTTGCATGGTTGTAGAGTTCCTCCACTTATTGACTTGACAATAAAGTAAACTGTTTAATTACTTCATTCAATCTTGTTTGGATTGTAATAGGAATGTTAGGAATGATTTTTGACAGCTCTTCTAGCTTTGCCTTTGATTCATAAATATAATGAGTACATTCGTTAATAATAATATTTTTTTCATCATTACTAAGATTTTCTATAGGAAAATTATCATCTAATTGTAAACATGCTAGCTTAAGTTTCTTGATAAAGATTGTTTCATTTTGAAAATGGATAGATTCCAATTCAGAAACCATTTTTCTAAAAAACAAAAATTCCATCATTAATTCTTTCTTCGTATCATCCACATGAAAGTTTTCGCTAAATTGATTTACTAATGTAGACTCGATGTTCTTCATATTTTCAATTAATGACTCTACTTTACCATTTTGGAATTGATATATAGAGATTTTGTGCTCATTAATAATTTTAATAGCTGTAGCCAGTAATCTAATCAATTGTATATTAGAGTAATCTGCTAATATACTGTAATACAAACCACTATAATAATCTCCTGCAAGGATGGCAAGTTGTCGTTTCTTCATGGGAACATTAGGATTTGCAACTTGCTCATGGGTTTCCATTGCAAGATGGGCAAGCACTGTTGCTGTAACATAATCAACAATTTCTTCCTTCGAAAGAGATGAATCATGAAGAGACCAAGATAGAAAAAGAATTCTATCCATATCTAAATCCAACGGTTCAATATGTTTATTTAAATAGTGATTGTTTCTTATATTATTTATATTTACAATTATTGATTCAACTTGTTGATTAAGGGTATTAACCACCATATTTGTAAGCCTCGTTTCTATCACGGAAAATCACAGATCAAATAATTGCTCTAGAAGTAGTATACCATAATGATATACTTCATGTTGATTCTGAATCGTTATAAAAGAAGCAAATACCATCATTTTTTATTCCTTCTACTTTATCGATGAATCAACGAAAGAACTTCTGAACGAGTTTGACGATCTGATGCAAATACCCCGCGAACTGCTGAAGTAATTGTTTTTGATCCAGGCTTCTTAACGCCTCGCATTGTCATGCACATATGTTCAGCTTCTATTACAACCATTACCCCTTGTGGTTCCAGCTTCTTCATCATAACATCAGCAACAGTTGATGTGATTCTTTCTTGTAACTGTGGTCTACTAGCAACTGCTTCCACTGCTCTTGCTAATTTACTTAAGCCTGCAACTCTCCCATTTTGCGGTATGTATGCAACATGTGCTTTCCCAAAAAAAGGAACAAGATGATGCTCACACATTGAAAAGAAAGGTATATCTTTTACTAGAACTAGTTCTTCATGCTCTTCACCAAAAATTGTATCAAAGTAATCAGCTGGGTCTTTTCTTAGACCAGCAAATACCTCTTGATACATTTTGGCAACTCTTTTTGGAGTATCAATTAATCCTTCTCGTGATGGATCTTCTCCAATTGCTTCTATTATCATTCGCACAGCTTCTTCTATCTGTGCGACATTAACCTCTGCCATTACTTTTCCTCCTGAGTAGAAAATGATTACTTATAATAGTTCATATTAGCATATGTTATCGGATAAATAAAAATAGAACTGCCTAAAAGGCAGTTCTAGATTTTTGCGCATAAAAGTATATGTAATTATTTAACAGCATCTTTAAGCGCTTTTCCTGGTTTGAATGCTGGTACCTTACTTGCAGCGATTTCGATTTCTTCACCAGTTTGTGGGTTACGTCCTTTACGAGCAGCACGCTCACGAACTTCAAAGTTACCAAAACCAATAAGGGCTACTTTATCACCGTTTGCTAGTGCATCTTGAATAGATTGGAAAACAGCATCAACAGCTTTAGTTGCATCTTTTTTAGAAAGCTCAGTTGACTCAGCAACAGAGTTAATTAGTTCAGTTTTGTTCATACCATTCACCTCCTCCCGGTTATTGAGAGATCTTGTTCTGTAGCTTTTAGTACATTTGTGAACAATTTTTTGAATTTCTATACATACAAATGCTAGAAATCGGAAAAATTACTGATAAAAGTGCGTTTTAACAGCAATTCTTTTAAAAGATTAACATAACTTAATAAGCTTAGCAAGAATAAAGAGTGTATAAATAGAGAAAAGATGCCGATTTTAGTCGATTTCGGCACCTTTTTTTACTTCTTTATTCATTTGATTTGTCGTTTCCATTTCGCGACACTATTACACTACTTATAGTATTATCGCAATTAGGCCACCTGAACCTTCATTAATTATCCGTTCAAGTGTTTCTTTCAGCTTATACCTTGCATTTTCTGGCATCATTGCAATTTTCGCCTGGATACCCTCTCTAACTAAAGAACTTAGGCTTCTGCCAAATATATCAGAATTCCAAATGGATAATGGGTCATCCTCAAAATCTTGCATTAAATATCTCACTAGTTCTTCACTCTGTTTTTCTGTTCCAATAATTGGAGCAAATTCTGATTCTACATCTACCTTTATCATATGAATGGATGGTGCTACTGCTTTAAGTCTTACACCGAAGCGCGCACCCTGTCTAATGATTTCTGGCTCATCCAAACTCATATCAGCAATCGAAGGTGCAGCAATTCCATAACCTGTCTGTTTCACCATTGCTAATGCGTCTGAAATTTGATCATATTCTCTTTTTGCATCCGCAAAGTTCTGCATTAGCTCTAATAAGTGATCCTTCCCTCTTACCTCTACACCCACTACTTCTTTTAATACATTGTCATATAAATCATCTGGAGCAAACAAGTCAATCTCCGCAACTCCTTGCCCCATATCGACACCAGCTAATCCCGCATTTTCAATAAAATCATACTCATAGAATTGTTGTACAACACGGTCTACATCACGAAGACGTTTAATATCTTTCACAGTTTCTTTTACAGCTTCTTGATAGTTATTTCGTAACCAATGATTTTCTTTTAAGACCATAACCCAGCTTGGTAAGTTTACATTTACTTCTAATACTGGGAACTCATACAACGCTTCACGTAACACATTCATTACATCTGCTTCTCTCATTCCCTCTACAGACATTGCTAATACTGGAATATCGTATTTTTTCTGTAATTGGGAGCGAAGTGCTTCTGTCTCTGAGTGATGTGGTCTTGCTGAGTTAATAACCATGATAAATGGTTTACCAACTTCTTTTAACTCATTAATTACTCTTTCCTCCGCCTCGACGTAGTCGGATCGCGGTATTTCGCCAATTGATCCGTCTGTCGTAATGACTACACCAAGGACAGAGTGTTCTTGAATTACCTTACGTGTACCAATCTCTGCTGCCTCATGGAATGAGATTGGTTCTTCATACCAAGGAGTATGAATCATTCTAGGACCATTTTCATCCTCGTATCCTTTTGCTCCAGGTACAGTGTAACCAACACAGTCTACAAGTCTAACATTTACTTCCAACCCTTCTTCCACTTGAACGGATACAGCTTGATTAGGAACAAATTTTGGTTCTGTTGTCATTATTGTTCTACCAGCTGCACTTTGAGGTAGTTCATCTTGCGCTCTAGCTCTATCTGCTTCACTCATGATGTTTGGCAGTACTGCAAGCTCCATGAACTTTTTGATAAATGTGGATTTACCCGTTCGAACAGCTCCAACTACTCCTAAATAAATGTCTCCACCTGTTCTTTCTGCAATATCTTTGAAAATATCCACCTTTTCCAAGAGGTTCCCTCCCATCATTAATTTAAAGCAAGTGTTCAAAAAGGAGGACTCTTTTTGAACAACCTCTTAAAGGGACATAACATCCGTTAAACGTTGGTTCATTTTATGTTTATGATGTTGTCCGATTCTAATATGACTATATTTAAAAGAATATAAGAAAAATCCTTCTTCCACATTATATTTAGCGAAAGAAGGATTATTCCTATTCCAAGTAAATAGGTTCATTGTTTTTATCAACAGTATATGGTAATGAGTAAGCAGGAACAAAATAAGAATCTTTAGTTAATAGATTTATTATATTTTCTCCTGGTTGGAAGGATTCCTCTGATTCTTGTATGGCGTGGTATAAATCACTTATATAATCAACATATATTTCGCCAGAACCAGTTATTACAAAGGATAGATTGTTTTGGGTAAACGGTGATATTACATATGGTTCACTATCATATCCTAATTTAGAATAGTCTAGTGTAAAGATACTTTTTGTAATGGAATCTTTGAAAGGTGGATAACCTTGTGATCTAATTCTTATTTTAATTTCTCTTATCTTTTCAGCAATTCTTAAATCAAATACTTTTACAGTTGGATTTGTTTCAACATCCACTAACACATATTGAAATACTCCTCCACTTTCATAAGCATTTCCTGGAGGCTCTGGTATGTATTTTGGTTGTAATTTTTTAAAATCAATCGGATATTTAATATAGATAGGCGTGTCCTCGTCACGAGTTTTAATTGGTAACAGTCCGCCTTCATCTTCTTGGTATTTTTCTACAGCATTTTGGACTGAAATAATTTGGTCTTCATAAGGAACCTGATTCTCAGCTTTTCTTTCCTCTGGATACATACACCCTGTTAGTAAGAAGGTGACAACTATCGTTACTAACAATGCTGCTTTACTTTTCATAGGTGTTCATCCTCTCATATACAATATTGTTAATTTGTAGGTCCAGTTAAAACGATCAGCATAACGATTATTCCACCAGTAATCATCATTATCCAAGCGATAATACTCGTTAACACTTTTAATATCTTATTTTCAAGTTTATATCTACTCACATAGATTACAAACATCGCTAAAGCAAGTAAAATCATCCCAATTATTGAGATCCACATTTTTTGCATAGAAAGTGACATAATTTCTCCTCCGAATATACTAAATACATAACAAATATTATAACATCTTTACATCATAACTTGTCCGCAAAATAATTACAAAATAGTGATAAGTAACTAAGAAAAGAGGAAGGCGGTCGTTTAGGGGCGACAAGCAAATGTTCTGAGACAAAGAAAGGTGCTCTTTACCTTTCATTGGCTCAGGTTATTTGACCTCGAGCCCCTACCGCCTGAAGCTAGACAAAAAAACATGAAGCAATGATAAATCATCGCTTCATGCAGTGACAAATCCATACCCATTCCACCTGTTTAAGCAATTCTACAATGCATTATATGCAGTTAAAAATAGAACGCATCGTCTTTTGCCTAGTGTTTCTATTGTTGTTCCATTTGTTCATGAAAAATATCTACAAGTTCTTCCATTTCATTCGTTTTTAGGCGAGCCATTAATCGTTCAACGCCTGTTCTAGCATCAACGCCATTAAAAAGAACATTATATAATACTTCAGTAATAGGCATAGTACAATTGTATTTTTTCGAAAGTTGGTATGCTGCCTTCGTCGTTCTTACCCCTTCAACAACCATACCCATATTTTCTAATACTTCTTCCAGCTTTTGTCCCTTACCAAGCATATTACCCGCTCTCCAATTACGAGAATGTACACTTGTACATGTAACAATTAAATCTCCTATGCCGGTTAGTCCAGAAAATGTTAATGGATTGGCACCCATTTTGGTACCTAATCTGGAAATCTCTGCTACACCACGTGTAATTAATGCAGCTTTGGCATTATCACCAAAACCTAACCCATCTGAGATACCTGCAGCAAGAGCAATAATATTTTTTAATGCTCCACCTATCTCCACCCCAATTAGATCAGGGTTTGTATAGACTCGAAAATGCTGGTTCATGAATAAATCTTGTACCTTTTCTGCTACTTCCATATTTTTTGATGAGACTGTAACGGTCGTAGGATGTCTTAAACTAACTTCCTCCGCATGACTTGGTCCAGATAAAACAACAACTTCATTTAAAATTCTTTCTGGAGCTTCTTCCTCTATCATCTCTGAAATACGCATTAACGTATCTGGTTCAATCCCTTTGCTTACGTGGACAAAGGTTAATGGATTTTCTTGAAATTCTGCAATATCTTGAATGATACTTCTAATTGCTTTCGTTGGGACAGCAATAATGACAGTTTGAATTTCTTTTATTGCATCCTTGAGTGATGTGTAGGCAACAATGGAATGTGGTAAATCGATATTAGGCAAATATTTTTCATTCGTATGTTGCTGGTTGATTTCTTGTTTCTGATTGTCATTTCTTGTCCATAAACGTACTTGGTGCCCATTGTCAGCTAATACCATAGCAAGTGCTGTTCCCCAGCTACCTGCTCCTATGACAGCAATATGTTCTATTACTTTGCTCATTTTCTCACCTACTTTTTAAAAAATTAAGATCGTTGCCTAGTAATTATTCGGATTGGAGTGCCTTCAAATCCAAATGCATCTCTTATTCGATTTTCAAGAAATCTCTCATATGAAAAATGCATAATCTCTGGATCATTTACGAACACAACAAAAGTTGGTGGTTTAACAGCAACTTGGGTCGCATAAAAGATTTTTAGTTTTCTACCTTTATCAGATGGTGTCGGATTCATCGCAACTGCATCCACAATCACTTCATTTAAGATACTTGATTGTACACGCATGGAATGATTTTCGCTTGCTGTTTGTATCGCAGGTATTAAAGTCGTTAAGCGTTTGCGCGTTTTAGCTGATACAAACACAATAGGAGCATAATCCAAAAATAGAAAATGCGCTCTAATTTTCTCTTCAAATTTCACCATTGTTTTCTCATCTTTTTCTACTGCATCCCACTTATTAACAACAATAACTACTGCTCTTCCTGCTTCATGAGCATAACCAGCAATTTTCTTATCTTGTTCGAGTATTCCTTCTTCTCCATCGATAACAACAAGCACTACATCAGATCGATCTATTGCTTTTAATGCCCTTAAAACACTATACTTTTCAGTGTTTTCATATACTTTCCCTTTTTTTCGCATACCTGCAGTATCAATGATTGTATATTTTTGGTCATTATATTCATAAGTAGAATCAATAGCATCACGAGTTGTTCCTGCAATATTACTTACAATTACTCTTTCTTCCCCAAGAATTGCATTCACAAGAGATGATTTCCCAACATTCGGTCTTCCTATTAGACAAAATCTGATTACATCATCCTCTACTTCATCCGTTGTTTGTGTCGGAAAATGCTTTACCACTTCATCAAGTAAATCACCTAAGCCGAGTCCATGTGCACCGGAAATCGGAAATGGATCACCAAACCCAATTGCATAGAAATCATATATTTCCGCTTTTTGTTCTGGATTGTCCACTTTATTCACGGCTAATACAACAGGTTTTTTAGAGCGGAATAATATTTTCGCTACTTCTTCATCAGCTGAAGTAACACCTTCCCGACTGTTAACGATAAATATAATTACATCCGCTTCATCTATCGCAATCTCAGCCTGTAAACGGATTTCCTCTAAGAATGGAGCATCACCTATTTCAATACCACCTGTATCAATGATGTGAAACTCATGTGTAAGCCAGTCACCTACACCGTAGATTCTATCTCGTGTAACGCCTGGAGTATCTTCGACTATCGATACTCTTTCTCCGATTATTCTATTAAAAATTGTTGATTTTCCAACGTTAGGTCTTCCTACAATTGCAACTGTCGGTTTTGCCAATTTAATCACTCACTTTTATGTCTTTTATGTCACGTTAGTAAATATTGGAACTAGCCAATTACATCCATAAAATATACCATATTATGCTACAATATGATATTTTTATTGGCTAATTTTCCTCATCTTATTAATTTTTGGTACTTTACTTAATTTCATAATAGTCTCGATGCAAATAAATGCTGCTGAGACAATTACAATGATATCCATATATTCAAGAGATCCAACAATATAAGGAAAATCCATTCGCGATAGTATTGCTGCAAATACTATATCACCTTGTAAGGAACCAAGACAAACAAAAATACATCTTTTAATAATGGAGGACGGATAAATCACATAAGAAATAAATAGTAGCAGAAATGATAACAGTATTTTTCGATCAATAAAAATCATGACTGGATCATATAACTCTAGTAATAAAAAACCTGCATAACCAACCATTAATGCAAAAACTGCAAATAAAAGATGTAATTGTTGTCTCCAAGAAAATTTACTTGTTAAATAATAGCAAATCAATAGCAATATGATACTAGAACCACTAATTTGTAATGACATGACGGAAAAATGTACCGGATGAAATATTATCATTATTAGTGCAAAAGCTGCTATTGGCAGACGAAAAGCTTTACTTTTCTCCATAATAAATGTCGAATAAATCCATAGTACCCAAATAAATAATAGATATAAACTGCCTTCCAATTATATACACCTCCCCTAACATTATAGGAAAGGATGTATGAGTCTAATCAAAAAAACATACAAAATTCTACATACACACAAAGATTTCTCAATAAAAAAAGGATGTCATAACGACACCCTTGAATTTTTATTGAAATTTCTTTAGTTTATCACCAATAACATCACTTATAGAAAAACCTTTATTCTCTTCAGGTAATTCATAGTCGTCTTGCTGATATTCTTGTTCTTCTAATTCTTTAATACTTAATGATAAACGATGGTCATTTTCATTCACATCTAGAACTTTTACTTTTACTTTTTGACCTTCTTCTAACACTTCATGTGGAGTGCCAATATGTTTGTGGGAAATTTGTGAAATATGAACGAGACCTTCAACACCAGGTAGAACTTCAATAAATGCTCCGAACGAAACTAGACGTTTTACAGTACCTTCTAGTACTGCCCCACGTGGAGCTTTTTCCGCTACACTTTCCCAAGGTCCTGGTAAAGTATCTTTAATAGATAACGAAATTCTCTCATTATCACGATCGACAGAAAGGACTTTTACCTTTACTTTTTCGCCTTCTGAGACAACATCTGATGGTTTTGCTATATGTTCATATGAAATTTGTGAAATATGAACTAGTCCATCTACACCACCAATGTCTACAAAAGCACCAAAGTCAGTTAGACGTTGAATTGTACCATCCAATACCGCTCCAACCTCTAGTTTTTCTAGTAATGCTTGTTTATCGCGATTTTTTTCTTCTTCTAATACTGCGCGATGAGATAAAATTAGGCGATTTTTGTCTTTATCTAATTCTACAATTTTAAAAGTAAGAGTCTTTCCTTGATAATCAGAAAAGTCTTCTACATAATGATCCTCTACCATAGATGCAGGCACAAATCCTCTTACACCTAAATCAACAACAAGTCCACCTTTGACAATCTCATTAACTTCAGCTTCAAACACTTCATTATTCTGATAGCGTTTTTCTAATGTTTCCCATGCATTCTCCGCATCTACTTTTCTTTTCGAAAGTACGAGTAATTCTTCCTCTACCTTAGTTACTACTAAATCAAGGATATCCCCTTCACTAACGACATCAGATGCCTTTTCAACATGAAGACTTGAGAGTTCACTGATAGGAATAATACCATCTAGTTTACTGCCTTCAACATCTACTAGTACTTGCTTTTCTTCAATTTTAGAAACAGTTCCTTTTACGCGATCTCCCTCAGTAAAATCCTTCACTTCAATACTATTCATGTCTTCAGTCATATGTATTCCTCCTATCCGACTTTAAAAACTATTAGGATATAATTATTCAATATGAATGGTTATATTTATCCAATCATTAAAATAATTGTCTTGTTACTAACTTCTTACAATATGGTGACTTTGTCAAGCAATTGAGCCTAAAGCATGTACAAAAAATCCAAATTTATTTTACACGATTTTCATCATATAATTTTTTAATTTCTGCCATAATTACATCTGTTGCAATATCTGCTGACACTTTATTTTCACGCAATTCCGTAAAGTCAATTGGTTTTCCATAAACAACTTTTAATTTTTTAAATGGTTTATATGGTCCAATGATGGCACATGGTACAATTTGAGCATTTGATCGTAAGGCAAAAAAACCAGCTCCTGCTAACCCTTTTCCAACCTCACCATTTTTACTCCGTTTACCTTCTGGAAACAACCCAACAACCTTACCTTCTTTTAAATATTTTAGTCCAGTTCTTAATGCTTCTCTATCACTCATACCTCGTTTGACCGGGAATGCATTTATATTTGTCATTAGCTTTTTGGACCATTTATATTTAAACAATTCTGCTTTGGCCATAAAATGGATTGGCCTTGGTGCAGTTACTCCAACTGTTGGAGGGTCTAGATTGTCAATATGGTTAGCACATAAAAGCACAGGCCCTTCCATCGGAAAGTTCTCCACACCTTTTATTTCAATTCTATATAATGGTTTTAAGATTGACTTCACTACCATTTTCGCAAAACTATAAAAGGTCAAACTTCTTCCATCCTTTCCATAGCTAATGCCAGTATTTCATCCGCAACTTCATCAATTGATAAGTTTGAAGTATCGATTTCGACTGCATTTTCAGCCTTTCTAAGAGGAGAAATTTCACGCTCTGTATCTTGCTTGTCCCTTAATGCAATTTCTTCCTTCAATTTTACTAGATCGGAAGGAAAACCTTTCTGGACGTTCTCGAGATGCCGACGTTGTGCACGAATTTCTACACTTGCCAACAAGAATATTTTTAACTCGGCATGTGGTAAAACGTGTGTTCCAATATCCCTACCATCCATAACAATTCCGCCATCTTGTCCCATTTGTTGTTGACGTAAGACCATTTCTTCGCGAACTATTCCTAATGCAGCAATAGAAGAAACGGTATTCGTAACTTCAGCTTCACGAATTTCATTTGTAACATCTTTACCATCAAGTAAAATAATTTGCCCATTGGTAGCTGGCTTAAGTTCAATATTCGTTTCAGACAATAATTGTCTTAATAAACTTTCTTCCTTTATGTCTATTTTCATTTTTAGTATTTTATACGTTATAGCTCGATACATTGCTCCTGTATCCACATAGACATAGCCTAATTTCCCTGCGACTATTTTAGCTACAGTACTCTTCCCTGCAGCTGCAGGGCCATCTATCGCAATGCTAATTTTTTTATTTTTCATTTTTTCTCACCTGCTTAGTTATCTGATTACGATCATTTCTTCCTAATCTATATTACCATATAAACATGAACTTCTTACATTTTTCCATAAAAAAATGAAGACGAGTTTTGTCTTCATTCTTTATTATTAAATACGTCTAATTTAGGTTGTTCTTCAGAATCCATTACACCTTCATACAAATAAACTTTATTTAAATAATCGATTACAGGTGTTCTATGTATATAAGTTTGCACGATTACTAGTATAATTAGCTGTATTAATAAAATTTTAAATATTATACGCTCCACTGTCTTCATTTAAAACACTCCACTTTTTTCCATAGCATCGGCAATTACACAAATTATTATTCTATATGTACACCTTTTTTTCGATATTCTAATTGCTTTTCAAAACAATAGCGAATAATTAATTGTTGATCATGTTTGCTAATATCGGAAAACTGTAAGGATACTAGATTAATTTTATTGTGTGTAAAGGTTCTGATCACTTGACAGGACACTTTCATATAGTGCGGCTCAGTTGTCGAAGGTATGATTATATACGCATTGCCTTTAACACCAGGATTCAAATGCATGTCATTAGGTAAAATAGCTGAACAACCACCAGCACTAATATCAAATGTAGTAGTTGGAAGAAAATCTTCAGTGTCAACAAATTGTAGGGATATATCTAAAGATGCCTCTACTCGCACAAATTGTCTGCGTTGAATTTTTGACATTTGTTCAAATGGAGGCAATGTCAGTACTAGGAGAGGTATTGAATTCATTTCTCTACCAATTACTTGTGATTGAAAGGTATATGCAACATGTGTTTCCTGATGAACAAAATTAACATGTAACAATTCATCCGTAATTAAGTATTTTGTCTTTTTAGAATCTACACCTATTGGATATGAAATATACAGTTTATCATTATTGTAATCTTCGATAGTTGCTTTTAACTTCTCCCCCTGATTCTCTTCGCTTAATTCAATAATAATTTCCATTCCAATTGTAAACATCGTATGTCACTTCCCAACCGTATTCTCTGTCTATTATCTCATGGAAAGTACAATTCTTCTACTTTCTATCTATTTAATAAACTAAAAGTCTAGAGAAAACTAAAAACCCACTCCAGTTTACAAAAAAATGGAGTGGGCTTATACCTAACTTACAGCATTTATTTATTCCATTTCCCTTGCTCTTTGTGTATCTCTCACGTTTTTCTGTACTGTAATCGCTGCAAAAATAGAAAGTACATAAGCCATCCCAAAGAATCCTTTTTCAGAAAGCACAATACTGCCTGCATTGTATAGACCAATTGCCATTAATGCAATCGCTATGATTAAAGCAAACCAACTTACCCCATAATAAATATTTGTAACGGGTATCCCTTCATCCCTATCCCTTACAGACTTTTGAAGTGAAACAGCTGCAAACAATCCAAATACGAGAACAGAAAAATAATAGCCTTGCTCATTCAGTTCCATATTTGAGTTATACAAACCGATTAAGTATGAAATGACACCGACAAATAACGCACCCCATGCAGCTGCTTTAAATGGACCAGTAGGCTCGCCTTCCCTTCTAACAACTTCACGACCAGTTTTCTCTTCCTTTGCGACTACATCCTCATTATTTTCTGACATTCTATCCCCCCTCGGTCCAATCCATATTGTATATATATTATGCAACCATGAAAAAAAGCACTCTCTCTATAAGATGCATATAGCTCTTATAAAATGAAAATGCCTAGACAAAAGAATGTATGTAGAATTTAAGCCAAACTATTGCTTGAAATTATAACTATTTCAAGATAGTTTGGCTTTGTATGAGCAGCAGTATTGCTACACTAACATTGTTCCATATTGTTACAATACATTATCATATATAGGTTCTGCGTTTTGGAGTTTTTCAATTTTTTCTTCTATACCATTTTTCGCATTAATATAAATACGATATGTGTCATTATCTAATGTACCAATAAACTCATAGCAAAGTACTTCTTCCCCTAAATCATTAACAATAATCGCAAGACTATTATCCATAATTTCTACATTTGAATTAATATAACCTCGTGCATCCTCCATTGAAATCTCGGGATCGACAATCTCTCTATCACGTAGGCCTTTTAAATAATCTCCAGCAGAGAATCCAACCACTTGCCCATTATCTAGTGCTACTTTTACTTTTATTGATTCAGGATAAATCAATACACCATTTTGGACTGTTACAAAAGTAAGTAACCCTGTATTATCATATTGCATACTTTGTGATAATTCCAAATTCTTATAATTATGCTTTTGTAAAAAATCACTCGCTTTATTCACAGCATCATTTAAACTTATCTTCCGATCTCCTACTTCACGATGATTCATAAACCAGATAGGATATCCACCTTTTTTTGTTAAATCCATACTAACACCTTGACCTTTCCCATCATCAAGGTTGACACTAAAAAATCCATACGGTGAACCTTTACCGCTTTCTGCAACATTATATTCGGTTACTTTTTTTAAATCCGCATGTTTCTTAGCAAGTTCAAGCGCCTCATCTTCAGAGATTTCTTTACCCTTTATATGCTCAAAATTTTCTTCTTTTTCTTGAAAAGGCATAATAGATGGATTTTGCAAATTTTCCTGATCAAAACCTTCTGCAGTTTTTTCTACAGTTTTAAATCCATCAATGATTGTATTATCTGCCGTTTCTTTTCCTGAAGCTAAAGCCAGCTCCACATCCATCCAGCGCAAATTGTTTTCTAAAACTAAATGTTGAACTTTACGTAATTCTCCACGAATTTCATCACTTTGTGCGTACAATTCTTTTAACAGTCCATATTCATCATCCGAAAGTGGTTCTTTATCTAAGTCTCTTACTGCAGTACGGTAACTAAAGTTTCCAATATTCGTTAAAAACTCTTCCGTTTTATTAAATGGCAGTAATGTTAATGGTAGTTGCCCTACATTTCCTCGAGCTTCGGATGTAATTCTCCACACGTCAGCAAGTGCAGGTGATAACGATTTCCTTGAATTCATTGCAAGTGCTGTACCAATTTTATCGTGAAGAATATCAATTTGGTAGGATAAGTCGTGGAAAGAGCGCTGATAATTATTTTCTGCATTAATTAATATAGCGTTCTTTTCCTGATGCTCTTGATAACCCCAATATGCTGCTCCAGCAACTCCAATTGCCAATACAACAATCAAAATATTCCTAACCATATATTACGACCACCTTTATTATTTACAAAATATATGTTTCCCAATTCTTTTAATTTGCGGTCTAGACCAAATCCACCCACTTGTTGCGGTATCTGGATTGAAATAATATAATGCATTTTGCGATGGATCCCATCCATTGATCGCGTCGAGAACAGCTTCCTTCGCTCTTTCATTAGGAGTTAGCCAAATTTGTCCATCAGCAACAGCTGTAAACGCACGTGGCTCAAAAATAACACCTGCTACAGTATTAGGAAATGATGCACTATTAACTCGATTTAATATTACAGCTGCAACAGCAACTTGTCCCTCGTATGGTTCTCCACGAGCTTCTCCGTATACCGCATTAGCCATCAGCTGTATATCATTTTGTGAAAACCCAGCAGGAGTATTTGTAGCTGTTGGTTTCGTCGGTGATGTAGGTGTATTTGCTTGTGTGTTATCTCCTTGTTGTTGTTTTCCTGTACTTGTATTTCCTTTTTTATTTGCTTTTGTTTGTTTTGCCAAATCCGTACCACCGTAATGTGTAAATGTATTTCCTTTTCTTATTTGTTCTTTTACCCATTTTTCGTGGTACTTTGATGCTTTAACTAACTTATCCTTTGTCTCACTTCCAGCTAATCCATCAATATCCAATCCATAGTCTTTTTGAAAGTTCCTTAACGCCCAATATGTTCCCCAACCGAAAACTCCATCAATTTCACCTTTATAAAATCCAATGTATTGAAGTCTAGCCTGGAGCTCAATCACATCATCTCCTACAGCACCTCTTTGAATAATTTGATTAGAGAATGCATGTGCATCATTTACAGGAGTTGAAGAAATTGTAAGCATTGTGCAAAGTAATAAAACGGATATCAGCTTTATTGTTCTGCTATATCTCATTTTCATAGCCTCCAAAAATTATATTCTTTGGATAGTGTCAGATAGTTTCTATACTTTTATGCACAAAACAAATAAAAAAACGCTCATTCTTATTTAGAATGCAGCGTTTTTATTTTCATTTTGATTATGAAAATGTTTTCTTGACAAAATGTGAGCATGTTTTACTTTACGGAGACCAAAATACCATAAAAATAACATAAACGGCAGGATGTAATACATCCAATTAGTACCTATTACTAAAATATAATCATATAACCCATGCAATATATAAGGCACGACGAAGGATGCAACTAGCCAATAATGGAAGCGACCATATATGTTAAATTTCGCTTTACCAAGATAATAACCCATTAGCACTCCAAATATCGCATGACTCGAAACTGGTAATAAAGCTCTACCAATTGCAAATTCTATTCCATTAGCAGTTAGAAATAATATATTCTCAACAGTTGCAAATCCTAATGAAATACTAGTACCATAGACAATACCGTCATATGGTTCATCAAAGTCTGCATGCTTATATATAGCTATAAATAAAAGAAACCATTTAAAGAATTCTTCCATTAAAGCTGCAGAGAAAAATGCATGTAAAAAACCATTATTAATTAAACCTTCCTCTTGTAATACAAATTGTATAAACATAATTGGGAAAGTTAATATAGCTCCTAATAAAAAAACACGAAATACATTTCTAACCGGCTCTTGCTCAAATTGATCACGTAAGTAAAAATAACTAACTAGAGCAAGTCCAGGGGCAATACCGGCAGAAATAACGCCAAGCATATGCAGCCCTCTTTTCATTCTTTTTATTAATCGTATCATGGAAAGCATGAGATGGAAATAACAATTTATTCAGAGGTGTTATAATGAAACGCATTCTTGTAATTCATACCGGAGGTACTATCGCAATGGAGGAGAATCACGAAACAGGAGTTGTAACTCCTAAAGATGAAAATCCTCTTCCACAGATTTCAAAACAATTTGAAACTACCGCAAAATTAATTTTAAAACAACCTTTTCTTCTTCCCTCTCCACACATAACACCTAAGGAGATGCTTTTATTAAAAGAACTAATAGAAGAAGAATATGAGAAAAACAATCTAGATGGTGTAGTAATTACCCATGGTACAGATACACTTGAAGAAACTGCATATTTTCTTGACTTAACAGTAAACTTGAATATCCCCATCGTTTTGACAGGTGCAATGCGATCCAGTAACGAAATTGGTTCAGATGGATTATATAATTTTATCGCTTCCATCCGTGTTGCATGTTCCGATAGTGCAAAAAACAAGGGTGTACTAGTTGTTCTAAACGACGAGATTCATACAGCAATGAATGTAACAAAAACACACACAACTAATGTATCTACTTTCCAAAGTCCACAATACGGACCTATTGGTCTTGTTACAAAGCGTGATATAATTTTCCAACAAAAGCCGGATAAATCGGAAAAATATGCTATTAAGGATATTAATGTAAGGGTGGCACTGTTAAAAGCTTATTCAGGCATGGAAGCAGATGTTTTCCACTCCCTTCATCAATTAAAATATGATGGAGTAGTTATAGAAGCATTTGGAACAGGTAATTTACCACCAGCAACAATCGAGGGAATAAAGAAGTTATTAGACGCACATATTCCAATTGTACTTGTATCCAGGTGCTTTAATGGAATAGCTCAAGATACATATCAATATGTCGGGGGTGGTAAACAATTAAAAGAAATGGGGGTTATCTTCTGCAATGGACTAAATGGTCCAAAAGCAAGAATCAAAGTATTAGTTGCATTATCATCACAAATAAAAAAACCACTTAATGAAGTATTCACTTAAAGAATAATCGGAGAGGTATTTTATTAACAAATGTAAGAAATACAACTTAAAAAAAAGTGGAGAAAAATCGTTTTTTCTCCACTTTTCTAGATTTGTTCACTTTTTAAATTATGCCATTTATAGAACACTTTTTTCCATTTCGAGAATATGTTTAGCAATTTGTTCTCCATGAAACCTTCCGTTTTCGATGAAAATTTCATTTGCATCATTTCCTGCCGCAATAACTCCGGCTATAAATAAATTCTTCACATTTGTCTCCATAGATTCTGGATTAAAATGAGGTCTTCCAGTTTCAGAATCAATTTGCACTCCCATATTACTGATAAATGTATGATCTGGATGATAACCTGTCATTGCAAATACAAAATCATTACTTATTTCCGTCTGCTTACCCTCAACCTCATATACAACTGAATGCTCTGTAATTTCTTTTACATGTGCATTGAATTCCATTTTAATTTTGCCATGTTTCACGAGGGATTGGAACTCTGGAATAATCCACGGTTTCACACTTGGAGAATAATCGCTTCCCCGATACAGACAAGTAACATGTGCCCCTGCATGATGTAATTCCAATGCTGCATCTACTGCAGAGTTTTTACCACCAATAACAACTACATCCGTGTCGAAGTATGGATGTGCTTCTTTGAAATAGTGGAAAACCTTGTCTAGTTCTTCTCCTGGAACCCCCATATAATTTGGACTATCATAATAGCCTGTTGCAATTACAACATATGTAGTTTCATAAACCCCTTTACTAGTTGTAACCGTAAAAACATCACCATGTTTTTCAACATTTTCAACCTTTTCAAAACGATTAATTCGCAAATCCTTCCTTTTTACTACTTCGCGGTAATATGTAAGAGCTTGATTTCTTCTAGGCTTACGTTCTACCGTAATAAATGGTACATCGCCTATTGCTAATTTCTCACTCGAACTGAAAAAAGTTTGATGTGTTGGATAATGGTACAGCGCATTTACGATATTACCTTTTTCTATAATTAAAGGATTCTTCCCCGCATCTTTTAAGGCGATGGCAGCAGCTAAACCACATGGGCCTCCACCAACGATAATACAATCTTCTTTTTGCATTACATAACTCCCCTATCCATATCATTAAAAAACTCCTATTAATATGATAGGAGTTTTCAAAATATAGTGCAATTATTAAGTTCTAAAGTAATGATTTAGTGTATTAATTGCATTATTTTCAATAATCATTTTTCCATAATCATCTAGGAATGCAGAAGTAATAGTTGAAATCTCACCAAACTCTTCTGTAATCGCTAAAAGTGATTCATTTGGTTCTGTAGATTTTTCTATAAGTAAATAATACACTTCTTCCAATATATATAAAGTACTTATTAATTCATTAAATTGAAGATTTTCAAGTTCATTCACTAATGTTATACAATCCTCTATATCAGCAAAAGCTACTGTTAAATAAATTGGATCCAAATTTACTTTTAGAGTCATTTCATCGCTGGAAAAGAGCTCATCTACTTCATCTTCATCAATCGTTAATATGAGAACTAATTCTTTAGCTGTTAATGAATAAATTTCAATTGATACGGCTCCTGTTGATTCAAGTTGAAACATTCTACTCGCCTCATCCAGCATTTCGTCAAATAATGTATCCCATACAAATGATTCTTCTAGCAACTCTTCTTCCGAAAGGCCTTTATATGTCAATTCTTCAAATGAAATGATATATTTTATTTGATTTGGTGCAATTCGTTCTAATTTCACTGAATCCGCCCCCTGCATGTAGCTCTTACACCATATTATGAAACAGGGGTTAGATGGTTCATAAGAAGTTTTATCGAGGTTTTAATGTAATTAAATGCGTTTCAGGTTTGGCCCCTAATCGTAAAGGAATTAAAGTTGTGCCATATCCATTGCTTATAAGAAGCTTACAACCCTTTTTTTCCTCAATGCCACCTTTTTTATATCTGCCAAAACCCAATATGCGAATTTGCCCTCCATGAGTATGGCCGCTTAATACTAACGACAAACGATGATTATCGGGCAACATATCCATTACACTAGGGTTATGACTTATTAAAATTTGAAATGAACTTGGTTCAATATCTTCCAATAAGCTTTCTAGCGAAGGAACTTCTTGCGTAGTGACATCATCTAATCCAATAAGTGCAATGTTATTGTGATTCATGTAAAAAATTTCATTTTTAAGCAAAATTACGCCACTTTTTTTTAATAACTCTTGAAATTTCTCTTGGTTGACTTCATAATCATTATTCCCCCAAGTAAAGACAACAGGTGCGATTTTTCTTAATATCATTACATTTTCTTGTACTCTTGATAATGGTACACCCTTTTCAGTTAAATCTCCCGCAATAATAACGATATCCACTTTCCCTTTCACTTGTTCAATCATGGTAGAATTAATTTTTCGTCTATGAATATCAGAGATAAAAAAAACGCTTAGCTTTCCTACTTCTTTCGGGAATTCAGGAAAAGTCATTGATACAAGTTCAAGGTTGTTTTCAAAGGCTTGTAATAACATATAAATGAACAATAGGGATAGTACGATACACCCGAAAATTATTCCATAAACCATGAGGGACCACACCTTATTTTTAAACTGATTATACCATTTACTTCATTATTGTACGATAAATAGTAATAATCATTCTTATTTCACAATTCTCCATAAAAAAGGCTAAGCAGAAATCGCACATACATTTCTACTTAACCAAAGCTTTACTTTAATAATCTTAAACCATTTAATATGACTAAAATGGTACTTCCCTCATGCCCAATTACCCCTAACGGTAAATCCAATACTTGAAAAAAATTAGATGCTATTAGTAATAAGATCACAATTATAGAAAAAGCAATATTTTGTTTAATAATTTTATTCATTCTTTTTGATAATCGGATGGCTTCTGATATTCTTATTAAATTATTCTTCATCAACACTACATCTGAAGTTTCTAATGCTACGTCAGTACCTTCTCCCATGGAAATACCTACATCTGCAGTCGCTAATGCTGGTGCGTCATTAATACCATCTCCGACCATTGCAACATGTTTGTATTTTTCTTTTAATTTTTTAATATGTTCTACTTTATGAACGGGCAGACATTCCGCTATATATTCATCTATGTTACTTTCAGACGCAATATTTTTTGCTGTTTCTTCACTATCCCCAGTTAACATGATAGTATGAATTCCCTCTGCTTTAAGTAATTCAATTGCTTTTATTGCATTAATTCGAACTTTGTCTTTCAAAGCAAATAATGCAATAACTTTATTTTCTAAACTTACATATATTACTGTTTTTCCATTTTTAGCAAGAGATTTTCCATAGCCATCTAGAAAGTTATTTGCTGCTTCTTTTCCAACAAATTCAGCTTTACCAATTTTCCACGTTCTTGAATCTACAACGGCCTTTATTCCCCAACCCGGCACATCATCTAAACTATCCGGATGTAACAATTTATCATGTCCTTGTTCTTTCCCGTATCTAACTATTGCATTAGCTAATGGATGGTTTGATTCGTTCTCAATCGATGCAACTATTCGAAGAATTGCTTGTGCATTTAACTCATCATCGACAAACATATCCGTAACCTCTGGCATTCCTCGCGTCAATGTTCCAGTTTTGTCAAATGCGATAGCATGAATATTACCTAGTTGCTCTAAATGAACTCCTCCTTTAAAAAGCAATCCCTTCTTTGCGCCGTTAGAAATCGCTGATAAAGTTGCTGGCATAATGGAAGCCACAAGCGCACATGGAGATGCTACTACAAGTAAAATCATGGCGCGATATAAAGTTTCCGTCCAACTCCATCCTAATACAAAATGTGGTAAAAACATCATGACCCCTACAACAACTAATACAATCTTTACATAAACACTTTCAAATCGTTCAATGAATAATTGTGATGGTGATTTTTCACTTTGAGCCGATTGTACTAATTCAATAATTTTTTGAAATAATGTATCTTTGCTAGTCTTCGTAATCTTTACAGTAATAGAACCATTTAAATTTACAGTTCCTGCAAATACTTGATCAAGCTTACTTTTTGTTACTGGTATTGATTCACCAGTTATAGTTGATTCGTCTAACGTGCTTGCTCCTTTAATAATTTCACCATCTGAGGGAACCCTTTCACCAGGTTTGATTAAAATATGATCACCTATATTTAACTCCTCAACATGAACTAATTCTTCCTTATCATTCATTATTCTTAAGGCTTTTTCAGGCTGTAATTCCATTAACGATGAGATTTCAGCACGACTCTTATTCATTGTATAAGTTTCAAGAGCACCACTAATAGAAAAAATAAAAATAAGTATCGCGCCCTCTGTCCAATAGCCGATACTAGCTGAACCAATTGCAGCAAAAATCATTAACATCTCTACATTCAGCTTCTTCGTTACTATTGTTTCTTCAATTCCTTCTTTCGCCTTTGCAAAACCTCCAATAATAAAAGCTACTACGTATAAAATGATTGGTATTACTGACATATTTCCTTCTAATATCCAAGCAATGATGATTAATATTCCACTAAAGATTGCAGCAACTAATTCACTATTTATCCTTATCTTCTCTAAATAATTTCTTGAGGCTATTGATTTCTCACTCTTTAACACATGTGCATCCATCCTTATGTGACACCTCCATATGACTCGTACCTTATTTATAATAATTATTATATTTTAATGATATTAAACTAATCGTTTGTTGTCAAATTTTAACTGAGAAAATACATCTTTTAGCGATAATGATTATTAATATCATGTGTTATACAATTCTATATCAGTTATTTAATTATAATTATTATAATTTATTGCAAGTTTATTAGTATGAATTTCCATTGTATATCTCAACAAACTGGTATATACTATATATACAAGCTGCATTGCTCGTATTGATAGCAAGTTTTAACCTTTAAGCTGTAATAGGGAGTTTAAAATCGAAACAGAAATGGCAAGCCTCGTTCACTTATGTAACAAGGACATACAGGAATGTTTCTGCGAACACCCACTTTTAGGAGTGGTGGTTTAAAACTTTCTTTGACAAATACGACAAAGGCGGCTTTAATTAAACATGACTTTGAACCAGTTTCCTACGGGAACTGGTTTTTGATTTGGACTGGGGATGTTTACATGAAACGACTTATCGTGACTGGTTATAAACAACATGAACTTGGTATATTTGATGAAAAACACCCGGGAATAACATACATAAAAAAAGCAATTGAAAATCAATTGCTACCATTAATCGATGAAGGATTAGAGTGGGTTATTATTAGTGGACAACTAGGAGTAGAAATATGGACAGCGGAGCTAATAATCGACTTAAAAAAACGCAATTTCCCCATCAAATATGCAGTAATCACCCCTTTTTTTGATCAAGAAAAAAGGTGGAATGAACACAACCAAGAAAAATATCAACCGATCATTGCAAATGCTGATTTTTACACAAGTGTGACAAAAAAACCATATGAGGCCCCTTGGCAATTCATCGAAAAAAATAAATTTCTGATTCGCAATGCCGATGGGTTATTGCTTATTTACGACGAAGAAAATGAAGGATCACCGAAATATATAAAAGAATTAGCTGAACACTATGCGGAGAAACTTGATTTTGAGATCTTCATCATTAATGGATATGATTTACAAGTGATAGCTGAAGAAGAACAGGCGAATCAGGATTTTTATTAATTGTAGATTATTTGGAGTGCCTGAAGCTTAAATAAACAATTAGAGTAAAAGTGAATAGGGGCTCTCAAAAAGTCAGTTTTCTTGACTTATTTGAGAGCCCCTTCTCATTTACTTACATGGTATAAATTAATATCATACTTCTTTTTCATCTTTTCGTATATTGCATTTCTTTCGTGTTTGCTTTCGCCCTTCCACACATCATTTGCCTTATCAATAATTTCACATCGAAGAGCATGAAATTCTTTCTCGAGTTTTTCTTTTTTTTCATTAAATATTTTAACTGCACCAAAAAGGATGAATGCAATACAAATAAGTGTAGCGAAATGTGAATTACGAAGAAACGAAGAAAAAGCATCCATCATAGATATATCATAAGGTTCTATTCCAGTTTTATAAATAAAATAAAAGGCAAAAAAACTATATAGGAATGCCGAAGTTAAGAAAATAAAATGAATATTTTTATAGCGAATGAATTTTAATTTTTTATTTATTAAATTTTGCAGCATATACTTCGTACTATGATCATCGATATTTAGCAAGAATGGTTCCATAAAAACCCCCCTCGATAGCCGTTCACTAATAAATATGAACAAGCTTATCAAGGTATGCCATTAAGATTGTGGTATTTTTAATGTTTGTCCAATCTTCACTTCGATTCCTTCTAGTCCATTTTCATTTTGTATAATTTCCATTCCAGTTTGACTATTAAAGTACTTCATCGCAATACTAAAAAGCGTGTCCCCTTTTTGTACAGTGTGAAATATATACGTTTGTTCCTCCTTTACAGGTTCCTCTGTTGACGTTTGCTCAGGTATTGTTTGCTCTTCCTTCGAGATTTTTTCTTCCTGTTCTATTTGATTCATGTTTTCATTTTCTTTAGGTTCTTCTGGAACTTGTTCTTCATCTTTTACATTCTCAGGTTGAGTGTCTTGATTATTCATCTCGTTAGTAGATGGTGTTTCAATAATGTTCTCATTATCATTAACTTCTTCGAGATTCTCTAATTCATTATCAGTATCTAAACTAACATCTTCTTGACCTTTATCGTCCCCTTCTACAATTCCTTCCAGTTCATCCTCATCTTCATGAAATGAAATTTGTTCTCCTCCCCTATTTACCGTCTCTGCATTTGATGGTTTTTCATTATTAATGTAATAAATAAGAAATGAAGCTGGTAATAATAAGAGAATTATTACAAGTACAAGTGGGATTGATACTTTAAAACTTTTTTTCTTTTGAGTTGAGTTCTCATTCTTAATATTTTTTCGTTTCTTCGTTTTTTTACCGTGAAATTCACTCCTTGACGGGAGAGATGTGGAAGCTTCATAAAAGTCATGCTTCTTATCAGATGCCATCGAAATTACCTCCTCAATCAATATTGTTCCTTATTGATTTACGACTTATATATATACCCAGTAAAAAATCAATAGTAAAATGCATGACGATACTTGGCAATAATTGCTGTTCCGTCCAATCATATATAAAACCAATCCAAAAGCTTAATACGATAATATTGATCAGAAGGAACCATTTTGACCAGTAACGGATGTGTGTCAATGCAAATATAATACTCGCAACTACTAATCCAAACTTAGTTTGAATAACACCTCTAAATAACAATTCCTCCGCAACTGCAATTAATAAAGTCATTGCAAATATTTTTGGTATAGATAATCCTTTAAAAATCTTCTCATTTATACCACCATCATCAAAGTAGTGAGGTGGCACAATCTTCATAAATAGCAGATCTATGATTACTACAATAATTCCACTTACAGCACCAATGGCTAAATAACGGAAATTTATTTGGAACATGGAGTCAGGAATGTTTTGCATAAAAATAAAACCTAATATAATTGCTAATAAAATTATTGCAAACTGAGATATATAAAGGTGAAAACGCAACTCCTTACCAGTTAAGTTTTTCACTATTTCTGCCTGACTATGCTTCATCATTAATCACTTCCCAAAAGCAGCAATCGCAAATTATGTTGCCACGTTGTTTCCCGCTCGCTAGAAATTTGTTTATTCGTATCAAAATATTGATCGACTTCTATTGAGCAAATATCACAGCATTGTGCTGGTACTGTTTCACAATCTTCATCAAAGTACGAATATATTTGCTCTCTTCTGCAATACTCTGAGTGAATCCAACTTATCATTTGCACTATTTTTTTTTGCTTGTACTCCATTCGCTCCTGACAAATATTTCTAACATCGGCAACACTTACTTTATTATTATAATAAAATGCCAGAAATCGTAATTGAGTTTCTGAAAGCTGCAGTTCTTGAATTAGCTCCTCTTGTTTCTTGATATTAGCTAATTGAAAATAACGATCAATTTGGTTATCGTCTGGTAACTCTGATTCTATAAGCCGTTTTGGTATTTGTTCATCTCCACGAGTGTAAAGGAGAACCGCAATACTAGGCTTCCCATCACGGCCAGCTCTTCCAATTTCCTGCAAATAGGATTCTAACTGTGCAGGTGGATGATAATGAATCACAAAGCGTATGTTCTCTTTATTAACTCCCATACCGAAAGCACTTGTTGCACAAATAATTTGTAACTGATCATACAAGAATTGTTGCTGTATTAATATACGTTGCTCTTGATCCATACCACCATGATACACTGATACCTTAGCAAAGCCTTCAGCCTTTAAGAATTCTGCAGTCTCCTCTGCTACTCGTTTACTAGAGAAATAAATAATACCTGGTTTCTGTATTCTAGCTATGAATTCCCTTAACCGATCTCTTTTCTCTAAGCTATTATCAAGTTTTTCAACCACCATACTAATATTCGGGCGATCTACAGAGAAGATAAATTCTTTTGGGCTGTCAAGCTTTAAAAAATGTATAATATCTTTCCGAACATCTTTCGTTGCAGTAGCAGTTAAAGCTAATGCTGGTGGGTTTCCTAGAATTCCCCTTATTTTCCCTACACTCAAATAATCTGGTCGAAAATCAGGTCCCCATTGTGAAATACAATGTGCTTCATCAATAACAAATAAGGATATATTTACATTTTTTAGGTGTTTAATGACCTTTTCATTACTAAGCATTTCAGGGGAAATAAAAATAAAGCGATAGTCATGTAAATTTTGAAACATATGATATTTCTCTGTATTTTGCAAGAAAGAATTAATAGCTACAGCTTTCTTCTCCCCTAATATTCGCAACTGTTCAACTTGATCCTGCATTAGTGAAATTAATGGTGATACAACTAGAACAGTTCCCTCTACCATATAAGCAGGCAATTGATAACATAGAGATTTTCCTGTTCCAGTTGGGAGCATTGCCAAAACATCATGCTGGTTTAGTACCGCTTCAATAATTTCTGATTGCCCAGGACGGAAAGATGTATAACCAAATTTTTCTTCAAGTACTTGTAATAGTTTATTCACCGTTTAACACCTGCCCTTGCAAGAACTAAGCGAATTTGAAAATAGGAAGATTCTTTCACACATTCTTTAATTGGCTTTAATTTTTTTATTCCTAGTTTATTAGCTGCTTCAGATACTCGCTTCACCAAGTGTTCATCAATAAAAGGTGTGATCGAAAAATGAGGGTCTGCATATGCAATCTCGATAATATGGTCTTCTATAGTACTCACTTTTAACTGTCTGATCCTTGCTATTTCATCAATTGAGTAATTTTGATTTAATAAGTTATATGTATAAAGTGTTGATTGCGTGAAGGGAACTTGTTTAAATACATCCTGTATTAATGAGAATAATACAGAGAATTGATCCTTATGAGAAGCTACCTTTTCTACAATATAATGGAGACAATTTAGATAGCGGAAATATGCTTCAATTTCATTCATCGTATATTTTTCTGCAATCTGACTTCCAGTTAATCCTATCTTTTCATATCCGCTAAACCTCTCAATGATAAAATTGGGTTCCTCCGGAAAATCATTTGAAAAGATATAAAACAATTCGTTATATAATTGTTCTTTTAATTGTGAAATATTTTTATGTCTAAGAATATATTGCTTTACCCATGTAGCAGTATCAGGGTCTCTTTGTATTGGATAATAACGTGTACTGGAATAATTGAAATGAGAAATTGCCTGTATCAATAATGTCAATCGCTTCCACATCTGAATAGAAGCATCTTGAAATTTCCAACCATGGATAAAAGTTGGAAATGGGTGTTTTTGAAAGAAAGCAATATAAGCCTCTTGACCTTGATTGGAAACAACAGCATGTAGATTAGATTCTGGAAAGTGGATATATTGTTGTTTCTTTAATTGTTCAATCAGTAAATCATATTGCTGACGCTTTAAACGTGGTAATACCTTAAAGAACGTAAGCATGTCATATAAATGCCCATCTTGTATCGTCTGTGATGATTTCTTTCCTGTTAATAAGTGAAAGATTGAATATATGGTCCGTTCACTATTTACTTTATGTAAACAATGTAATATAACAGCTTGCAAAAAAGTCATATGTTCCAATCTCCTTGGTCAATCGTTAATATCATATTAACATGGAAAACAATTTTCGACTATGTATTCCTACAGTTGGACGTTTTCGACAAATCATATTCGGTTTTCTTGTCAATCTTTCTATTAAAATGTAATTTTGTTGAAATATTCACGAAAGAGTCTTAAAATGAAGGAGTAGTTTTTTCAATAATTATCCGATTACATGGTTAAATATAGAGGTTCACTGAGGAGGATGGCTTATGCCAAAGTTTACGATAGTTGATAAAGATACATGTATTGCTTGTGGAGCATGTGGCGCTGCAGCACCTGATATATATGATTACGATGATGAAGGCCTTGCCTATGTAATTTTAGATGATAATACCGGTACAGAAGAAGTACCAGATATATTAGAAGATGATTTAATTGATGCTTTTGAAGGCTGTCCTACAGATTCGATTAAAGTATCTGATGAACCATTTGATGGCGATCCGTTAAAATATGAATAACAGAACAAAGCGAGCATCTATAGCGGAAATTAACAGTCAAACTTAAATATGAAATAAGAGGCTTCCAACAAGTCAAATTTTGGTGACTTATTGGGAGCCTCTTTTTTATATCGTATTATTTTTTATATTAAAATTCTTCATTAATCTACTACTTAAACGACTATATAATAGTAAGAAAAGGACGGTAACAATCAATCCCTTAATAACATTAAATGGAAGAATTGATGCTACAACATAGCTGCGTAACTGTGCATTTGTCATTGGATCCCAACCTAATAATCCAATATATGCTGGTAAAAGTACAAAATAGTTAAATACACTCATAAATACAGCCATGAAAATCGTACCAACAATTAATGAAATAAGTAATCCTTTTTTCATTTTCAAATATTTATATACGTAATACGTTGGTAATACAAATAATACACCTGCTAAGAAATTGGCTATATGTCCAATTGGAATTCCTGTAGCACTACTTGAAACGGCATAATCAATAATATTTTTGAATAACTCTACAAGTACTCCAGCTAGTGGACCAAAAAGTATTGCAGCGATTAGTGCAGGAATATCGCTAAAATCAACTGTTAAAAACGGTGGAAATGGTGGGATTGGAAATTTAATTAGCATTAATACAAAGGATAAACTGCTAAGCATTCCAATCATAACTAGTGTTTTGACATTAAACTTCTTCATGTTTCCTCTCTCCTTAGAGATTCATCTCTATTGTAGAAGAAAGGTTGACTTACTACTTATTAGCAGCCAAATAAAAACCCCCAAAAGAATAATCTTTTGAGGGAGAATAATAAGGCATACATTAATAAGCGTTCAAAACCTGCAATTTGAACACAAGACAACCTCCATCTTCTCCCATCCAGACTATACTGTCGGCTTTGGAATCGCACCAAATCCTGCTTCATCAGAAGCTCGCGGGCTTAGAAGCTATTGCTTCATCACCGCCGGTGGGGAATTGCACCCCGCCCCGAAGACGAATCATATTTTTTTATTGTACAATAGTATTATACATGACTAATTTATATTTGTGAAGTGTTAATATGAAAAAATAATGTACTTCCTAATTAAAAGTAGCTTTTTTATTGTGAAACATACTTATTTGATGCCAGTGGTACTCTCACAGGTTCTTCTAAATTGATTCCTTCCCACATTTTTGGTGTGAGATTTTCAAATTGAACAGTGTCATAACCAAATTCCATACTAGTTAATAAAATCCCTTCCAGCATTCTCATATTATCCTCTTGATTTCCTTCTGTTAAATTAAAAACTTCTTTGAAACGGATGCTTAATTGACTATTTTCAATTGCAACTTCCAATTCAACATTTTCTGGAATAAGTGAGAAATAAAAATCGCTTGGAGAAACTTTCATATCTGCAATTGCATCTAGAACATTATCTGACTCTAAATCAGCAGGAACTATATATTTATTCCCATTTTCTATTGGGTATACATAATAAGGTCTTTTTAATATGTCATTTATTTGTAATTCTGGCACTTCTCCATATTTCCCTAATTCTACTGGATTTCCATGTCCATCAGTAAATTTCACCACTTCTACATCATCGAACCTTAAATTGTATTGAAGCATTGTCATAATATGATTCTCAAATTGCTCAAAAATCTCTCTGTTACTATCATCAATTGATATGATGACCTCTTTAGAATTCCCTTCATATTTCGCTTGTTTTATCATTTCATTTAGCTTATAGAAATTAGGATTAGCTTCTTTAAGTTCTCTAGAAATATCAGCTTGTAGCGTAGATGAATTTTCCCCTTTTGGCACTACTACACTTATTGGAACAACGATTGCGTCATTTGTTAAAATTGTAGATAGATTTACTTCATTATTTGTCATATCTTCTTCATATACAGCGGTTTTTAAACTAGATGTCATAATCGACTGTTGCTGATCTGAAGTATCGAAATGTTGTACACTTTCTTTTTGTACTGCATTTTCATTATCAAGTGCTATCGATTTACCTTCATATTTTTCTAACTGCACAGAATCATTTGAACTATTATTTGATGAAAGTAAATCCTGTTGCAATAGTGTTGGTATTAATAATAAAAATAGTAAAATACCAGCTACACTTGAAAGTGCAGGAATTACTATCGATTTTCTCCGTTTTCGGACTTGTCGCCTATTTATATCACGCAATATCACATGTTCGGGGCGTTCATCTGTAATACTTGGTAGTTTCTTAAAGAGTTTAATTAACTCTTCATCTTTCTTATTACTCATAAACACTCTCCTCCTTTCCTTGGACTAGCTCCATCTTGGCTCTAAGTGCTTTCATAGCTCGATGTTGTGTCGTTTTCACTTTACTTTCTGTCCAATTAAGAGCTTCAGCGGTTTCGGAAATAGAAAAATCATTAATAAATCGCATAATTAATACTAAGCGATGATTCGTCGAACAAGAATCCAAACATTTATACAACATTTTTACTTCTTCATTTAATATTGTACTATCCTCAGGCAACGGGGATGTATCTTTTATTGATTGGCGATCCCAATCAAATTTATCATACAAGCGATCACGCCAACTTTTCTGTTTACGGAAATGATCAATTGCTACATTTTTAGCAATGGAAAATAACCATGTTTTTTCAGAACTTTTACCTTCAAATTTATCATAAGAATTCATCACTCTTATATATACTTCTTGTACTAAGTCTTCAGCCTCCTCACGGTTTTTCACCATATAGAATAAGAACTGAAATAAATCTTGATGATACTTGCTATATATGTCTTGAAACACGGAGTTCATTTATTAACCTCCCCCGTTATTAATTAGTCGTATTAGAATCAAAAAAGTTACAAAAAAGTTAAAAATGTATGTAGTTATTAATTTTGACATAATAAAACGGATTGAACAACCTTTTCAAGATTATTCAATCCGTTAATGAAAAAATATAACGATTTACAGATACTACGTATAGTTTTGTTACTCATGGAACAAGATTTCTTTACAGATTTCTACATTTTCTCTTATTGAGGTAGGTTGAAGGAGAATGTAGTTCCATTCCCTAATTTACTTTGTACTGAAATTTGCCCATTGTGTGCGTCTATAATATTTTTGGCGATAGCTAGTCCTAAACCTGTTCCTGCTCTACCTCTTGTTCTTGCTTTATCAGCTTTATAGAAGCGTTCAAAAACGAACGGAAGGTCTTCAGCTGGAATTCCAGCGCCATTATCCTGTACAGAAATATTAACTCCATTCACCGTCTTAGTAAGTGTAATAATTACATGACCATTTTCCGGTGTATAGCGAATTGCGTTGTCAATTAGGTTCGTTAGTACTTGCTCGATTCGATCAGGGTCAAGCTTCACTACTATATCATGAACTTCAAAGTTTCCTTTCAGTTCCACACCATTTTCTTTCGCAATTCCACCAAATTTATTTATGATTCGATGGAGAAATTGTTCCATATTCACTTCTTCATAATTCAAACTTAAATGTCCGGCTTCCATTCTCGCAAGGTCAAGCAGTTCATTTACAAGTCTTCCGATACGAAGCGATTCATCGTAAATAATTTGAGCTAATTCCTTTTTCTCTTCGTCTGTTTCGACAACATCATCTATGATAGCTTCACTATAACCTTGTAACATTGAAATCGGCGTCCTAAGCTCATGTGAAACATTCGATACAAAGTCAATCCGTAATTTATCCAATCTTCTTTCTTCCGTCATATCGCGTATAACGGTCACAGCTCCACGTACACTCTCTTGATTTTGAGTATAAAGTGGGCTAATGATCATTACATAATATCTTCCTTGCAGCTCTAGTTCACCTGTTTGTTCTGTTTCAGTTTCTATCGCTTTCTGCAATAATTCTGCTAGTTTGAAAGGTATTGGGCTTCCTTCTTCTTCATTTTCATAATGCCATTGCTGTAAAAAGCGATCTGCTGGTGGATTAGTAATTAATATTTCACCGCTTTGACTAAAGGTCATCACACCATCCGCCATACTACTTAAGATACTTTTCAATTGCTCTTTTTCTTGACTTAAAACGTTCATATTAATTTTCAAACGTTTTCCCATTTGATTAAAGGCAATGGCCAATTCACCGATTTCATCATGACTTAAGAATGGTACTTTCGTATCAAACTTACCTCTTGAAACCTCAAAAGCCGCTTCTTTCATCTTTCTTAATGGTAGCGTAATTCGTGTTGATAAGAAAAAAGCGAAAAATGTTGTCAATACAATAGCAATTCCAGCTGCAAGAAGAATAATTTTTGTTGTTTGCTGGGTTGTGCTTTGTAATGATGACAAAGATTGATATACAAAGATGGCTCCATTCTCATCATAGCTATTATGGAGCGGAACACCAACGACTACTAAGTTGTTATACCTAGTAATCTTTTCATCGGCTGAAACTTCTAATTCCTTTATAACTTGTTCCTTTTGTGAGAACACCTTTGAGAGGTCATTGTCCTCTATCAAGATATTAAAAGGTAATTCATTATTTGAGGTATATGGTGAGTACACGTAATCATTTTTATTGTACGCAATAATTACTCCTAAAGGTTCTTCTACTATTTCAAATATGATCTTTTCACCTTGAGTATCATTCTCATGTGATGCCATAATGCTTGATATCTTACTAGCTTGTTTTTCAAGCCCCTGCTCAATTTGATCAATATGGTATTTCTCAAAAAACTCTAATAACAAAATCGTTAGAATGATTAGAACAAATGAAACAAGAGCAAGAATAGTAAGCCATAGTTTACCTACAACGCTACGCCATAATCTCATTCATTACCTGCCTCAAACTTATAGCCTACTCCCCATACTGTTACAATCATTCCTGCTGCCTTTTCTGAGACTCGATTTAATTTTTCACGTAGTCTTTTCACATGGGTATCAACAGTACGTAAATCACCAAAAAACTCATACTGCCATACTTCTTTTAATAAATGTTCCCGATCAAATACTTTATCTGGCGATTTCGCAAGGAAATGTAGTAATTCATATTCCTTTGGTGTTAAGTTCACTTCTTGTCCATCAGCCATGACTCGATGTGCGTCATGATCGATGGAAAGATGTGGGTATACAATAATATCCCTTGCAGATGCATTAGCTGCAATAAAACCAGTTTGAGCTGATCGCCTTAATAATGCTTTAACCCTTAGTACTACTTCCCTAGGACTAAAAGGTTTTACGATATAATCATCTGTTCCAGCTTCAAAACCTTGAACTCTATTTGTTTCTTCTCCCTTAGCAGTTAACATAATCACAGGGGTTGTTTTCTCTTCTCTAAGTTCGTTACAAACCTCAATACCATCTTTACCTGGCATCATTAAGTCAAGTAAAATACAGTGATAATCATTGTTTAATGCTAATTGTAGAGCATCTTCACCATTATCTGCTTCGTCAATGACATAGTTTTCACGTTCTAAATACATTTTCAATAATCTGCGGATACGTTCTTCATCATCTACTACTAAAATCTTAATTTGCTGATCCATTACTATCCCCCCGACATACTATTATTATTATTATACTACAATATTAACAAAAGCTCTTACTTTATGGGGTTCTACTTATGCCGCATATGAATGTAATCCGGCAAGTATTAGATTGACTGCGATTAAATTAAACATCATAATACCAAATCCGATTACAGCTAACCAAGCAGATTTTTCGCCATGCCATCCTCTTGATAATCTTAAATGGAGGAAAGCCGCATAGAATAAGAATGTGATGAGAGCCCATACCTCTTTTGGATCCCAACCCCAGAACCTACTCCATGCCTCTTGTGCCCAAATCATTGCAAATACAAGAGCACCTAGTGTGAAGATTGGAAAACCAATTAGTACAGAACGATAACCTACTTCATCAAATAAATCTAAGTTTATCTTCTTGACTAGTGGTTTTAATAACGTACTAATTCTACGTCTAGTTATTAATCTTACTAACCAATAAAGTGCTGTACCAGTTAAAATAGACCAAAGGAGTGTATTAAATCGTTTAGCATCAATGATTGCCGGCATATGGATACTAGGATCTAATCTATCTTCGGTTAATAGTACACCTTCATTAGGTCCAATTAATGCAGGTAAATTATAATTTTGAACCACTTTTTCTCCATCTTTGTTAATCCATTCAAAATCAGCTTGATAATTTGCGAACGAAAATGCTGTTGAAATAATGATGAATCCCACTGTGACTACGAGAGTATACATAACAGCCTCTAGCCAAAAAGTTCTTTTACCTTTTTGTGTTGTATCTACAGCTTTTAATAAATATATAATCCCAGCTACAAAGCTAATTGCTAATATCGCTTGACCCATTGCTGCGGTTGTAACATGGATATATAGCCAATGACTTTGTAATGAAGGAATTAATGGACTAACATCGGATGGGAACATACTTGCATATGCAATCATTAACATCGCTACAACAAGTGCAAATAATCCGAGAGTATTTACTTTGTAAATAAAATAAATAATGATAAAAGCTCCAACAAGCATCATTCCGAAGAACGTTGTAAATTCAAACATATTACTTACTGGTGCATGTCCAGCTGCAATCCAGCGTAAAATAAAGTAACCGACCTGAGAAACAAAGCCGATGATGGTGATAATTATCCCAATTTTCGACCATGTATTAGGCTTATCATTTTTCTCACGATTTCTCTTATCACGAATTCCACCACCGAAAAACAAGGTAGCGATTAAATAGAGAATAAAGGAAATTTCTAAAAGATTACTGCTTGTATTAAGCAAGGTCGTCATTTGTCTTCCCACTTTCTTTACCATTTGTTTTCTCTTCTTGCTGATCCATAGGTTCTGGAATACTTGTATCTGTAATTATCTTGTTAATTTCACGCTTTAATGTATGCCAGTTTTTATTCGTATGGCCAGCAATCAATACGTCACCGTTCACTTGTTGTAACCAAATTCTTCGGTGATTCCAATATGAACCTTGAATAACACCAATCATAAAAATTGCACCACCAAGGGAAAGAATCCATAATGTTAAATCTTTCCTAACCGTCAATACCGTTGCATTTCGAGTAGACATCGATTTAAACGCCATTTTATAATCTGTTTCTCCTAGAGGCTCAACAGTTTGCTGTATTGCAGCAAAACTAACTTCCCCTTCTGGGTGCTCTGGTGAGAACATTTTAAATAAAAAGGCAGGATTATTTGGTACTGTTAAATTTGTTTGTGGTTCGCCATTCTCAGCAAATCCTGAGAAATCCGGATAATAACCCATTAATTCTAGCTTATAACCAGGGCTAACTTCGTACTCGTGCTGAGGATCGAATAAATCAATCGTAACTTCTCCAATTATTTTTTCGGATTCTTTTTCAAGAAAATTAAATGTCATTTTATGAAATTCATTTATCTTATAACTCATTTGATATAAGGCATAATTATCAAATTTTAATGGTTCATTCACCCGAATTTGAAATTCATCAATTTTTTCTAATCCTTCACTTTCACCAAGAATCATATCAGGATCTCTTTTATACAGGACAACGTCAGATTGAAAATTTTTCACAACTACTCCAGCCCGATTTATCGCATCACCAAAAACTTCTCTATCTGTTTCCGGATCATATACATCCATTGTGAACTTTTTATTTTCGAGAGCATATTCATCATTTGTACCTGGTATTGTTTTGATTTCTCCTTCACGTAACCATAACTCTTCATCGATATACATTCCTGGAACAAATCTCAACATACCACCAATAAGAAAAATGATTAATCCGATATGATTAACATAAGGACCCCATCTAGAAAAGCGCCCCTTTTCGGCGAGAATATTGCCATCTTCTTCACGAATTTTATAGCGACTTTCTTTTAAGCGTTGTTTAATTGTTGCAAAATCATCCTTCGTACTTTCTGTTGCAGCTACCCTATTAAACAATCTTTGTCTTTTCAGGAAGCCCTCATGGCGACTTACTCGCTGATTTTTTAATGCTCGGTATAGTGGAATAAAACGGTCCAAACTACAAATAACAAGTGAAACTCCAATTGAAGCTACTAATAATAAATACCACCATGATTTATATAAATCATGAAAACCTAGTAAATAATAAATAGAGCCAAATACACCATAATGTTCCGAATAATATGTATGTGGGTCAACATTAGGTGTTATATACATTATTTGTGGTAGGATTGTTCCAAGTGCAGAGGCAATTAACGTAATGATAATTAACCAGACACCAACTTTAACAGATGAAAAAAAGTTCCATATTTTATCTATTATCGTTTTATTATACGTCTGTGACCTACGTGCACTTCCTTCATAGCGCATATCATGTAAGCTTTCTTTTTTCGCTTTTTCGGTTAACGCTCTTCCACAGGATTCACATAGAATAGTACCGATTGGGTTGACATGACCACACTCACATTTTATTTCTTTCATAACTTAGTCTCCCCTTATGGCTTAATACTTTCCATCATTGCTGCAATTTTCTCCTCCGTGAGACGACCTTCCTCTATTTTAATTATTTCTCCCTCTGGGTTAATTAAAAAAGTAGCAGGTAAATTGTATATATTATAAACATCTCGTACATCACGATTTTTATCTTTTAATACTGGAAATGATAGAGGATATTTATCTAGAAATTTTTCTATGAAATAATCAGGTTCCCCTACATTGACAGCAAGAATTTCGACTCCTTGATCTTTATACACTTTATACTGGTTTTCCATATCTGGCATTTCATCTTTACAAGGCTCACAATAAGTGCCCCAAAAATTCAAGAAAATGCCTTTTCCTTTATAATCAGACAGCTCATGCCGATCACCGTTCATATCCACTAATGAAAAGTTTGGCGCTTTATCACCTACTGTCACTTTAGAATGCTTGTCTTTCGTAAAGCTCGCATATAATGTATAGGCAACCGCAATAGCCATAATTGATAATATGATGGTTCTAATAACAAGGCGCTTTTTTTTCTTGTTGGCCATTCACAAATACCCCCTAGCTGTGATTCTTATCGAATCCATTATATCATTAACGGATTTATATCCATTGTTATTGTTTTGAAGGTTATGTGAATCTTTCTAACCAAGATTTCTGCCTTCACCATTTTCAGCTAGATGACGCAATTGTTTCACTTCATGCGGAGTTAACTCTCGAAACTCACCTGCATTCAAGCCACGCAAATGTAAAAAACCATATTGCTCCCGTTTTAATTTAAGTACTGGGTGTCCAATTGCTTCCATCATTCTTCTAACCTGTCTATTTCTACCCTCCGTGATAACTATCTCAATAATTGCACTTCCTTTGCTCTTGTCGATCGATTTCAATTTAACTTTCGCAGGAGCAGTCATACCATCTTCTAGTTTTATACCTTTTTCTAATCTTCTTAACGATTCTTTAGTTGGTATCCCTTTTACTTTTGCAATATACAATTTTTGTATACCATATCGGGGATGAGCTAATAAATTAGTAAATTCACCATCATTAGAAAGAATTATTAATCCGGAAGTATCGTAATCAAGCCTTCCAATTGGATAGATTCGTTCACTAACATGTGGAAAATAATCTGTCACTACTTTTCTTCCTTTGTCATCACTTACGGCAGAGATAACACCACGTGGCTTATAAAAAAGGAAATACTTTTTATCTTCTCGACTTATAGGAATTTCATTGACTTCAATTTTATCTGAAGAGGATACTTTTGTACCAAGCTCCTTAACTACTTTACCATTAACTTTAACCTTACCTTCTTTTATCATTTCTTCCGCTTTCCTTCGGGATGTAATCCCTGCTTGTGCTATTACTTTTTGTAAACGTTCCATTTACTTCACCTCAATATTCATTATCCGGCATTTACTGTATGAATTATTACATAAGTTAGGTAAAATTCAAAGAAACAATACTTTGCATGCATAAAAAAAAGTCCAGTTTAAGAACTGAACAAAAATGTAACAATTATTATTGCTGCTGTAATTCCAACAAGATCTGCGAGTAATCCTACTTTAAGCGCATCTCCCATTTTCTTTATCCCTACTGCACCAAAATATACAGTTATTACATAAAAGGTCGTATCTGTACTTCCTTGTATGGTAGAAGCAAGTCTCCCAATAAATGAATCTGGACCATGAACCGAAATGATATCACTCATTAACCCTAATGCAGCATTTCCAGAGATTGGTCTAATTAAAGCCAATGGTACGATTTCAGCTGGAACACCGAGTATATTTAATAAAGGTCTGAACAATTGAATAAAAAAATCCATTGCTCCTGATACTCTAAAAACTGTAATTGCAACGAGCATTCCCACCAAAAACGGGATAATAGTTACAGCAATTTTTACTCCTTCCTTACCACCCTCCACGAAATTTTCATATGCAGGCTTCTTTTTTATTGCACTATAAACCAAAATAAAACCGATAATGACGGGGATGATCCATAATGAAATAAACGAAATAATTTGCATTATTTTTTCCCGCCCTTTCTCATTCTTCGATTATAGAAAAAGCGATCTATCGTAATAGCTGCTACTGTTGCACAAACAGTTGCAAGTAAAGTTGGGCCAACTATTTCTGTAGGTGACGCAGAATCGTAATTCATTCTAATTGCTATTACAGTTGTTGGTATTAGTGTAAATCCTGCTGTATTCAAGGCCAAAAATGTAATCATTGACCTACTCGCTGTTGTTTTTCCACCGTTTAACTGTTTTAATTGCTCCATTGCCTTAATGCCTAATGGTGTTGCTGCATTCCCTAACCCTAACATATTAGCTATAATATTCGACAATATGTAGCCAACAGCTGGATGATCTTTTGGTACTTCAGGAAACAATCTAACTATTAAAGGCTTAAAAAGAGAAGAAAGTTTATCTAAGAGACCTGACTCCTGAGCAATCCTCATTATTCCTAGCCAAAATACTAAAATACTAATTAAGCCAATACACAAGGTTACAGCTTCATTTGCTGATTGAAAGATTGCTTCGTTCACTTCATCCATTCTTCCATTAATAGCTGCAAAAATAAGCCCTATCACTGTCATAGCTATCCATATATAATTAATCATGGATCGCACCAATCTTTCCAAATAAAGAGTTAAACAATTTTTGCCACCATGGTAAACTATCTTCAGTATCTAATGTACGTATAAAGACTGGGAATTGTAATACCTCTTCATTTTGAAAGTATAGAACCCCAACTCCGATTTTCCCGGAAGATGTTTTATTTAATTTATTAAGATGAAGTAACTTGTATTCTATATTTACCTCATCTGTTTCCTTATCGTTTAATGGATAAAAGATAGGATCCTCAATATATATCTCTCTATTTTTTAAACCATCTACCTTTACTTTAATAGGTCCTTCTTCTAACACTTTCCTTACCGGAAAAGCAGAAAAACCATGTTCATACATATTTATGTGGTCATTCCAATCGTTACCATCATTTAATGTAACGACTATCAGCTCTGTACCATCTTTCTCAGCAGTTGTAATTAACGTTCTACCTGCTCTTTTTGTAAACCCAGTCTTACCACCTGTAGTATATTTATATTTTTTTAGCAATCTATTTTTATTTGTCCATTGTTGCATTCCACTTTCGCGTTTAAATTTATACACTTTAGTACCCGATATTTTTTTAAACTCCTCATTATTCATAGCATAGCGTGTTAATAATGCCATATCATAAGCAGTAGAATAGTGCTCTTCATGATCATCTAGCCCATGTGGATTTGCGAACACGGTATTTTCCATTCCTATTTCTTCTGCTTTCTGATTCATTAGAAATACAAATCCTTCTAAACTACCACCTACGTGTTCAGCAATAGCACGTGCTGCATCATTTCCAGATCTAAGCATTAAACCATAAACTAAATCCCTTAACTTGATTTTCTCTCCTACTTGAAGATATATGGAAGAACCCTCTGTATATACAGCCTCTTTACTAACAGTTACAAGTTCGTCCATTTTTCCTGATTCAATCGCTAGAATAGCTGTCATTACTTTTGTGATCGATGCTATTCGGTGTACTTCATGAGGATTAGTTGCATATAATATCCTGCCAGAATCCTGCTCCATTAATACAGCACCAGAAGCACTAACATTAAACGCAGAGCTTTCCTTCGCAAAAACAAGATTGTATAGCAAAGTTAAAACAAGTGTAGATATGATCATGAATGTTATATTTTTTCTACCTCTCATACTCTCGCCCCTCTAAATGCACGTTCACCCTTTACATGAAAAGGTATTTGTACAAGTCTATGCATGTACACCTTTGATATGAATAAAAAAAATGTCGGGATTATCTCCCGACACTTGTAATTTACTTCTCTATATGTTCATTAAACTTCTCAAAAAATAAATCTGTTTCATCCTGAAACTCATCTTCCTCCAACTTGGTTGGAATTTCCGGAAGTTCTTGCAAATTTTTCAATCCAAAATAATCTAGAAACTCATTGGTTGTTCCATATAACTTTGCTCTTCCAGTTCCTTCTGCTCTACCGACTTCCATGATTAATCCTTTAGATAATAATGTATGGATGGGACGTTCTGTTTTCACACCACGTATTTGTTCAATTTCTTGTCTTGTTATTGGTTGTTTATAAGAGATAATCGCAAGTGTTTCCAGACTTGCTTGTGAAAGTGTAGATACACTAGGATTCTCAACGAGCTTCTTCAAATAATCACTTAGTTCTTTCTTTGTTGCAAGTTGATATGTTTCCGCTAGCTCTATAATCGTAATTCCTCTAGAGGTATCATAATCATACATTTCCTTTAATTTGTCTATTAGAGTAACTGTCTCTAATTCACTGATATCCATTGCAGCACTTATTTGTACTACAGA
The DNA here is from genome assembly GCF_042655485.1 of Lederbergia graminis. Lineage (NCBI taxonomy): Bacteria > Bacillati > Bacillota > Bacilli > Caryophanales > Bacillaceae > Lederbergia > Lederbergia graminis. The sequence continues at coordinate 101,322 of NZ_JBHSMC010000001.1, read as the reverse complement.
TAAGCCTTCATCGCCTGCTGCAAACAATAAACATTCCAATATTCCTAGCAATTTAGCTTCTTCCAACCTGAATACCTTCCTTTCGATTCGACAAATAAATATCACCGAATGTCCCATCTTGTTCGACAATAATTTCGTTACGTTTCATTAATTCAAGCATTGCCAAGAAGGTAATAACTAAATAACGCTTATCATTCAGTGGAAAAAAATGAAAAAATGAAAGTTTAACATCAGACTTTCTAAGTTCTTCTAATATTTCTGTCATCCGCTCATCAATAGAAATATCTTTATTTGTAATTTTTGTCGTTAAAGGTTTTTGTAATTTTTTTCTTCTTAATAATTTATGGTAAGCACCTAACATATCAAATATGGTTACATCCATTTGAAGAGAATCTATCTGATTAGCATCGACATACGGAGATAAATCTACTGGTGGCTTTGTGTACATCAAGCTTCTTTCTTTTTCTTTCTCTTTTAAATTCTTCGCTGCTTCCTTATATTTTTTATATTCTACAAGCTGTTCTACTAACTCATCACGAGGATCTTCCTCTTCAAAAAATTGTTCCTCTAGATCATCTTCTTCATGATTTGGAAGAAGCATTTTACTCTTAATAGCCAGTAGAGTAGCAGCCATTACAAGGTATTCACTAGCTACATCTAATTGAAATTCTTTCATTGCATGTATATATACTAAATACTGTTCCGTTATTTCTGCCATTGGTATATCGTATATATCAATCTCTAGTTTATTAATTAGATGAAGTAATAAATCAAGAGGTCCTTCATAGGCCTCAATTTTCACGTTATATTCCATCTTCATTCACCAAATTTCAAACAATATTAAGGGCACACCAATATGCTATACCTTATAGGCATAGAGCTACAGATAGATGCATATTAATTGTGTTATCCCTTAAATAAAGATAATTTTCCACTCTTAATCATATAACAGTTAGAATGGAAAATGAAGAAAAACTGATACAAAAAGACAAAAAACGACATTTAGATTATTTATCGTTATATGCTATGATAGTATTTTAACTGAATGCTTTTTGGTTGGGAGTTGAAATTTTGAAATACCCGTTAGCTTATATAGAGTATTTGTATTATTTTCACATAGATAGAGATTACTTCGAATGTCATGAAGTATTAGAATCACATTGGAAGAATAACGGAAAAGAACGTACATCCATATGGGTTGGTCTAATACAAATTGCAGTTAGCTATTACCATTACCGCCGTGGGAATAAAATAGGTGCAATCAAAATGCTAAATAAGTCTCACCTATTATTATCATACAAAGAAAAAGAGATAGAAGAACTCGGGTTGAACTATAACGAATTAATGCGAAAGCTAGAGAGAAGCCTTTTAGATTTGCAAGAGAACTTGCCATATAGAGCAATCACCTTGCCAATAAACAATCCTATATTAATGCAAAAGTGCTTAGATTACAGTAATAATTCCGCTATTCATTGGTTTGATGAAATCGATGAAGCTCCATATGAAATTATTCATAAGCACAAATTACACCGAACAAAAAATTATGTATATGCTTCTAGGTAAAATTTTAAAAGCTCAGAAGGAAATTATTCTTCTGAGCTCTCATCGTCATTATGAAAATTACATTTTTCAAAAAAAGGTACTGTAAAATCTGTAGGGTAAATCTTCTTCCCTTCAAAGATTCCTTTTAAGGAATGGAGCATATTCTTCCCTATTCCTTCATGGCGGTGTGATGGATTAACAGATATATGGTGCACTTCCACTTGATCTTCTAACATGCGGACACCAATTAGTCCTGTTATAGTAGTATCTTCTGCTTTCCATAAAAAAAGCTGCCATTCTGGATCTGTCTCGTATTTTTTCATTGTAGATTGGAGTACTTTTAAATCTTTCTCATTAGGCATGAAAGATAAAAGCCCCATAGCGATCTTTTCAAAGTTTTTCTTATAACGTATTAACATAATATTGATCCCTCGTTTTTTCTTTTCCCCGTGGTTGCAAATTACATGTATCTTTCATTCTGAGGTAAAATAATCACTCGCCTTACATGGATCACTAAGAAAATCAATTCTTGGATGATTAGCGATTAGGTGCAACAAACAGCCAATAACCAAATCCCCATAGTATTGTTATGATGAAGATCAAAATAAATAAAAGTAAATTTTTGTTACGCAATGAAAAGTAACACCCCTTAGTCTACAATAAGCAATAAAATGGATATTGTGACTTAATATGTATCATTGTACCGAGATTTTTGTATTTTAGCAAATGTATCGTAAAAAAGTAAAAAAACCGTAATTATTACCACGTATATTTTGTCGAAAAATAGATTTTATGGAACTGACTCGAAGCTGTCCATAATTTTGACACTGATTTCTTCATATTATTCCATCACCGAAAAAAAACTGCAGGCAACTCATTAAAATCGAGTTTCCTACAGTTTGTACCCGTAATTATATACGGGTTTTCTCATTAAGTGGAAGATCAAGTCTTAGTAAATCTTCATATGTTTCACGTTTTACAACAAGCTGAGCATGACCATTCTCAACAAACACCACCGCTGGTCTTGGGATACGGTTATAGTTATTTGACATCGAGTAACCATATGCGCCCGTACAAAAAACTGCTAATATATCATTTGATCCTGCTTCTGGAAGTGGTAAATCCCAAATAAGCATATCTCCTGACTCACAGCATTTTCCAGCAATTGATACCGTTTCTTGTGGTTTTTCATCTGCTCGATTTGCAAGAACTGCCTCATATTTTGCATCATACAATGCTGGTCTTAAATTATCTGTCATCCCACCATCAACAGCGAGATACTTTCTTACATTTGGTACTTCTTTACTTGAGCCAACGGAATATAAGGTTGTACCTGCATCTCCTACAAGTGATCTACCTGGCTCAATCCAAATTTCAGGCATAGGTAAACCTAATGTCGTTGTCACATTCTTAACTTCTGCAATCATCGCTTGCACATATTCAGAAGGCTCTAATGGTGTATCGTCTTCCGTATAGCGAATTCCAAATCCACCACCTAGATTTAACACCTGTGGTAAAAATCCAATGGTTTCATTCCAAGCAGCTAATTTTTCAAGTATTTTCTTCGCAGCTAAAATAAAGCCAGTTGTTTCAAAAATTTGCGAGCCAATGTGGCAATGAAGCCCTAGAACATTTAAGTAATTACTTTCTAATGCCATTTTCAACGCTGCTTCTGCTTGACCATTCGCTAAATCAAATCCAAACTTAGAGTCTTCTTGACCAGTTAGAATATAATCGTGTGTATGAGCTTCAATGCCAGGGGTAACCCTAATTAAAATGTTCACTTTTTGCTCACGTCTTGAACAAATATCATTTAATAAGTGAAGCTCGTGGAAATTATCCACAACAATGCAACCGATTTGATAATCTAATGCCATTTCTAATTCAGTTTCACTTTTGTTATTACCGTGAAAATGAATTTTTTCGACAGGGAATTCAGCTTTAATAGCAGTATAAAGCTCTCCTCCTGACACAACATCAAGGGATAAACCTTCTTCTTTAATTACTTGTAACATTGCTACAGTTGAAAAAGCCTTACTTGCATATGCAACTTGAGCTTTTACCCCTAATTGTTCGAATGTTTTTTTAAATCCTTGTGCCCTTTGTCTGATTAGTGCAACATCATACACATATAATGGCGTTCCGATTTGCTCTGCAACTTCGACCATATCTTTCCCGCCAATTTCTAAATGTCCATTCTCATTGATTGTTGCAGTTCCGTATAAATGCATTATTCTCCCCCTATTTTGGCTACACAACCGTCCTCCGGAAAATATAATCCTACCCATTGGTTATACGCACAAATACGTTCGATTGCTCCTCGTTTTTTCAAAAGAAAGACACTATGATAAGTGTCTTTCTTTTTTTGTGTAATAAACTTTACCATACTATTAAAAATTGCGCAATTACTTCTCCGATTTAGGAGGTTGGCGATATCTATCCTGCGGATGTACAATACTCGGGCGGAGTAATGCTCCAGGAACAGCTCTTCTAAAGATGATATGCGTAAATGCGGCAGGATGGAATGGTAAAAGCGGCCATAAATATGGTGCGTCTAAAGGACGTAAATGAGCTAAATAGATAATGAAAATTGTTGCACCGATTACTAAGCCTGGTCCATGAAAGATCGCTACTAGTACTAATAGAAACATCCGAACTATTTTATTAGCAACACTTAGTTCATAACTTGGAGTAGAAAACGTACCTACTGCTGCGACGGATACGTATAAGATAACTTCTGAATTAAATAAACCAACATCCACTGCTATTTGACCAATTAACACCGCAGCAATTAAACCCATTGCGGTTGATAATGGTGTTGGTGTGTGTATAGCTGCAATTCTAAGAAATTCTATTCCAAGGTCGGCTAATAACAATTGAACTACTAATGGTATTTCTGATTGTTCATTTGGACCAATATACGCTAATGTATCAGGTAACATAGTTGGTTGTAATACAAATAGAAACCATAAAGGCAGAATAAATATAGATGCCCATATCCCTAAAAATCTAGTCCATCTAACAAATGTACCCACTGTAGACGATTGCCGATATTCTTCTGCATGTTGGACATGATGAAAATAAGTAGTGGGGGATATGATGACACTTGGAGATGTATCTGTATAAATTAATACATGTCCTTCTAATAAATGAACAGCTCCTACATCAGCTCTCTCCGTATACCTAACGAGTGGAAATGGATTAACTCCCTGCTTCATTAAATATTCCTCTAATGTCTTATCTGCCATCGATATACCGTCAACATCTATTTCCTCAATTTCTTTTCTAATCTTATCAACTAGACGTGGATCGGCAATACCATCAATATACCCGATTGCAACATCTGTTTTTGACCTTTCACCAACTTTAAACATTTCAAACCTTAATCGTTCATCCCGGATCCTTCTGCGAGTTAAAGCTGTATTAACAATAATATTTTCTACATATCCATCTCGCGAACCGCGGATAACTTTCTCTGTATCAGGCTCTTGTGGAGTTCTACCTGGATAAGAACGAACATCGACAATGAACGCCTTCTCATCCCCTTCAATAACAACAGCAATTAGACCTGATAAGACTTGGTCTACTAGCTCATCTGTTGTCTTTACTTCCTCTACAGAATAGTGAAGTAAACGATTTTCCACAATTTCATGTATTTTTGATGTTGGTCGTTCATGATCATTTAAATTGACTAACTCTTTAATGATTTCTAGCACGTACAACGTATCTACTAGTCCAGTTACAAAATAAATATGGATATCCTTTTTTAATACTACTAATTTTCTTACCCCAACATCAAAACTTGTTCCAAGCCCAATTCGTTCTTTAAAGTATTGTTCTAGATTATCTAGATCCTTATCGATTTTTCGTGCTGTAATCTCTTCTTTGCTCATCGTTTCTTCTCCCTTTCCAGGTTAATAACGATAATCATACTGGTTTTTGTGAATCAATCTTTAGTATGCTGCAATTTCTTGCAATCATTCAAAAAAAAGAACACATGGCACCTACTAGGTATCCATGTGTTCTTTCATTTGCTCTAATATTTTCTTTTCTAACCGTGAGACCTGAACTTGGGATATACCGAGACGGGCAGCAACCTCCGATTGTGTTTGATCCTTATAATATCGGAGGTACACAATTAAACGTTCTCGTTCATCTAACCCCCTGATTGCTTCTTCTAGAGCGATCTTATCAAACCATTTATGTTCGTTTTGATCTGAAATTTGATCTATTAAAGTAATTGGATCACCATCGTTTTCATACACTGTTTCGTGAATGGAAGCGGGCGTTCTGCCTGCATCTTGTGCCATAATTACTTCTTCGCGTGATACCTCTAAAAAATCAGCAATTTCACTAATTGTCGGAACTTTTCCGTCTCGCTTTGCAAGTTCATCCCGAGCTTTCCTAATTCGATTGGATAATTCTTTTAAAGATCTACTTACTTTTACTGTCCCATCGTCACGAATAAAGCGTTGAATTTCACCTATAATCATTGGAACTGCATAGGTAGAAAATCTCACATCGTAAGATAGATCAAATTTATCAACCGATTTTAATAAACCTATACTGCCTATTTGAAACAAGTCATCTGGTTCATATCCACGGTTTAGGAAACGTTGTACGACAGACCATACGAGTCTAACATTCTTCTCTACAAGAATATCCCTCGCTTCTTGGTCACCTTCCTGACTCCGTCTTATATATTCTTTCACTTCGGCATCTTTTAGAAAGCCCTTATCTGTATCTTTTTTAAGTTCCACATCCATAGGCGCGGCTCCTTAATTACATAAAGCTTTTTTTTTCGTTACATATTTTATTAAACGAATCGTGGTGCCTGACCCAGGGTGTGATTCTACTTCCAGTTTATCCATAAAATTTTCCATAATCGTAAAGCCCATACCTGAACGCTCTAAATCTGGCTTGGTAGTAAATAATGGTTGCCTTGCTTCCTCAATATCTGCAATACCGACACCATTATCCCTAATAATGAGATCTATCATATCATCATCAATTGTTACAGAAATATATACAATACCAGCCGGATTTTGTTCATAGCCATGAATGATGGCATTTGTTACGGCTTCTGACACAACTGTTTTTATTTCTGTTAATTCATCCATGGTTGGATCCAATTGGGCGATAAACGCTGCAACCGTTACACGTGCAAAAGACTCATTTTGACTTAAAGCACTAAATTGAATCTGCATTTCATTTCTCATATTATGCAACCCCCAATCTTTCTAAAGCAAATTGTTCTGATGTTTCCAGTCTAATTATCTTAAACAATCCGGACATTTCAAACAATCTTTTAACTGGTGGGGTGATTGCACATACAACCATTTCGCCTTCTCTTAATTTAATTTGTTTGTATCTACCAAGTATTACTCCCAGACCTGAGCTATCCATAAATGATAACTTTTCTAAATTCAAGACGATGTGATGAATATCAAATTTTTCAATTGCATCCGTTACTTCCTTACGAAGTTGTTCCGAAGCATGATGATCTAGCTCACCTTCTAGTCGAACACATAGAACATCTTGTTTTACTTCTAAATCAATTGTAAGACTCACTACACATTAGCCTCCTCGCTCTTAAGGTATAGTGAGTCAATTCTACTTTAAGTAGGTGAATTCCTTCTTAAAGACAAAACTAGAAGTAATTCGTCATTATTTCCTATTTTATTTGCGTAAATAAACCGAATGAACGCTTAAATAGTTGCCACCATTTTGCCTTTTCTACGTCATTTTTTGCATATAATGGTGTCTCCACAAGGACCTTTTCATTGTTTTTTATAATTAGAGTCCCTACTTTATCGCCTTTTTTAATAGGTGCTTTTAGTGATTTGTCTAATTCAATATCTTTCGTTAGCTTATCTAGTTTCTCACCTTTTTTAGTTAAAACGGAAATAGGCTCATCGGTAACAGCTTCCACTTTTTTTTCTGCACCTTTACTTACCTTAACAGTACCTAAAGATTCTCCTTTTTTATGCACTGGATGTGTAGCATATTGAGAAAAAGAAAAATCTAGCATTTTAGAAATTTGCGCATTTCTACTTTTAGAAGTTGGTGCCCCAAATACAACTGCAATTACACGCATATTATCCTTCTTTGCTGTAGCGGTTAAACAATACATTGCATCTCTTGTAAAACCTGTTTTCAAACCGTCAACACCAGGATAAAATTTAACAAGTTTATTCGTATTAACTAACCAGAATTCTTTCTCGGTATCTTCACGTAAATAAGACTCATACATTTTCGTAAACTCTGTTATTTCTTCATACTTTAATAATTCCTTCGCCATCATTGCAATATCATAAGCGGAACTGTAATGACCTTCAGCAGAAAGACCATTCGTGTTCTTAAATTGTGTATTTTCTAGTCCTAGCTCTTTTACTTTGTCATTCATCATCGCAACAAATGCCTCTTCACTTCCAGCAATTTTCTCAGCTAGTGCAACAGAAGCATCGTTTGCAGATGCAAGGGCAATTGCCATAAGTAACTCTTTAACTGTCATTTCCTCGCCAGGCTCAAGAAAGATTTGTGATCCACCCATAGAGGCTGCATTTTCACTAGTTGTCACTTTCTCATCATAAGAAAGTTTACCACTATCAATTGCCTCCATAATTAGTAGCATTGTCATTATTTTTGTCATCGATGCTGGGGGTAATTTTTCATGAATATTTTTATCATATAAAATGGTTCCAGTATCTCTCTCAATAAGAATGGCTGACTTTGAATCTTCCGAAAGTTCTACTTGATTACTTTGTTTTTCCTCGGCTATTACAGATTGCGAAAATACAGCTAGAATCATAAACATACTAATGAATACACATGTTATTCTTTTCACACTAACCCCTCCAATAATATCCTTCTCTTACGGAAATGTTTTCCATAGCCCCATTTTCTCCAGACTAACTTTATTTATACAAAAAGGCATGAAAAAAAGCCGAAGAAGAATCTTCAGCTTTTGTATTTTACAATTAAAGTTCTTTCACGATACCTTCAATTAATTGGAGAAAGTTAGTTCGAACTTTTTCAGTTGTTTCTATTACTTCGTCGTGAGAAAGCGGTTGGTCTAATATTCCTGCTGCCATGTTGGAAATACATGATATTCCGATAACACTCATACCAGAATGAACAGCTACAATTACTTCAGGCACAGTTGACATACCAACTGCGTCCCCTCCTAGCGTTCTTATCATTCGCACCTCTGCAGGCGTTTCATAAACTGGACCCGTATTTCCTACATAAACACCTGTTTGGACATTTATCTTAAGATTGTTTGCAACATCTTTCACTAACTGTATATGTTCTTTATTATATGCATTTGACATATCTGGAAAACGAACGCCGAATCTCGATTCATTTGGTCCAATTAGGGGATTGCCTCCCATATTATTGATATGGTCGGTAATAATCATTAAGTCTCCAGGTTGAAACTGTTCATTTACCCCTCCTGCTGCATTGGTAATAATCACATCTTCCACACCTATAGCCTTCATCACACGAACAGGGAAAGTGACCTCGTTAAATGAATAGCCTTCATAATAATGAAATCTTCCTTGCATCGCTATAACTTCTTTTCCCATTAATGTTCCCATTACTAGTTGACCTGCATGTCCCTCTACAGTTGACAACGGGAAATGAGGGATTGTTTCATAAGGAATTTTAACAGGTTGCTCTATTTTATCTGCAAGTACTCCTAAGCCAGACCCGAGTATTAGGGCAACTTTAGGAGAACCTGAATATTGTTTGCGTATATATGTTGCAGCTTCATTTATTCTATCTAACATTATGCATTCCCCTTTATACCAAATCTGTTAAAAAGCTTGTTCCGGCACCTTGCCAAGATACGTTAAAATTATGTGCAATTGTAGCACCAACATCCGCAAATGTTTGACGTAACGGTAATTCATTACCATTATCAAATTTTTTCGAATAAATTAGTAACGGTACAAATTCTCGTGTATGATCTGTGCCGTGATGTGTTGGATCATTTCCGTGATCTGCTGTAATGATAAGTAAATCATCATCATGTAGACTCTGCATTATCTCTGGAACTCTAGCATCAAATTCCTGCAATGCTTCTCCATATCCAATTGGATCACGTCTATGGCCATATAAGGCATCAAAATCCACCAAATTCACAAAGCTAAGACCAGTAAAATTAGAGTTCATGACCTCCAATAACTTGTCCACCCCATCCATATTTGAAACTGTTCGAATCGCTTTTGTTACCCCTTCACCATCATAAATATCGTTAATCTTTCCAATCGCAATTACCTCTAATCCTGCATCTTGTAACTCATTCATAACAGTTCTACTAGATGGTTTTAAAGCGTAATCATGACGGTTGGAAGTACGTTTAAAGTTACCTGGCTCACCAATAAAAGGGCGCGCAATAATTCTTCCTACTTTATATTCTTCCGCTAATGTTAACTCACGTGCCTTTTCACAAATCCGATATAATTCATCAATTGGAACTTCTTTCTCATGGGCAGCAATTTGTAGTACGGAATCAGCAGAAGTATATACAATCAATGCACCAGATTCCAAATGCTCTTCCCCAAGTTGTTCAATTATCTCCGTTCCACTTGCAGGTATATTACCAATAATGCTTCTGCCAGAGAATTGTTCAATTTCTTTCAATAATGAATTAGGAAAACCATCTGGGAATACTTTAAATGGTTCTGTTGTAATTAAACCCATTATTTCCCAATGACCCGTCATCGTATCTTTTCCGTTCGATGCTTCTTGCATCTTTGTATAATACGCTATTGGTGTTTCTACTGTTTCTATCCCTTTAATTTTTTTTATGTTGGAAAGCCCAAATTTTTCGAGATTCGGCATTTTGAGCCCATTCATTTTTTCTGCAATATGTCCAAGCGTATCGGCGCCTTCATCATTAAATTGCTTTGCATCTGGAGCTTCGCCAATACCGACAGAATCCAATACAATTAAATGGACTCTGTTAAACTGCTTTTGTTCCATCAACTGCTCCTCCTTCATTAAGATACCATTATCATACCCTGTTAACGAAGAGTTAACAGGGTAATTTGTCAGTTCTTTTATTAGGCGCGTGGATGATATTGGGCATACACATCTTTCAACCTTGTTTTTGACACGTGAGTGTATATTTGAGTAGTTGATATATCAGCATGTCCAAGCATTTCTTGGACGGAGCGTAAGTCCGCTCCATTTTCAAGTAAGTGGGTAGCAAAGGAATGTCTTAACGTATGTGGAGTAAGATCTTTTTCAATATTTGCTTCTGCGGCTAGCTTTTTAATTATTTTCCAGAACCCTTGTCTTGTGAGACGATTACCGTGATGGTTTAAAAATAATGCTTCTGTTTTATGTTTTGCGGAGCGTAATTTTGAACGTGAGGAATGTAAATAATTCTCAATTGCTTTTGCGGCAATATTTCCAATTGGAACGATTCTTTCTTTGTTTCCCTTCCCAATACAACGTACAAAACCCATCGTTAAATGTACATGCTCCAAATCAAGATTAATTAGTTCACTTACCCGTATTCCTGTAGCATAAAGAAGCTCTAGCATTGCTTTATCTCGTATCCCAAACGGAGTAGTTTCATCTGGTGTATTCAGTAACAATTCTACTTCCTTGAAATTCAGAACCTTCGGCAATGTTCTTTCCATATGAGGTGTCTCTATATGCACGGATGGGTCTTGATCAACAGCCTTTTCTCTTAACAAAAATTGATGAAATGCTCTGATAGAGGCTATGTGTCGAGCTACTGTTTTAGCCGACTTCCCTTCTTGTTTAAGAAAAGCTAAAAAATGAACAATGTGAATACGACTAACATCATTCAATGTTTGGATTTCTTCCACTTGCTGTAAATATTGTAAATAGCGTTTTAAGTCTCTTTCATAAGAAATAATCGTATTATGAGCTAACCCCTTTTCCACCATCATAAAATGAATGAAATCTTGCAATCGATCTTGCATCTATACCCTACTCTCCATTCTGATAAAAAAGCAAGAGCCGAGAAAACCAATCATTCCCTTCGTTCTCAATTGGTTGAAAAGCTTTCACTGCTTTACCCTCTGGCTCATCATAACGCTTATAATTTTGGTATTCTTGATTTATCCACATAATACCATAATAGAAGAGGATCGTGCATCCAATAAACAATATTAGAATTCGAAAGGTCTTAAAAAAAGTCTTAAATATGTTTTTCATTATAATCATCCCTTTTGAAGGCATTGTTTTATGTATGTTAAAGATAAATTCTTCCTTTACCATCATATGTCCAGCTTGTCTTTTATTATTCATGCGGAACGATATTTTTTATAAAAACATATAAAAAACCTTTTCTATCGAGGTAAACATTGAAATTTAGTGGTAGACAATTTATATATGAGGACAATTATTTAGATAAAAATGAAAAACTGTCTTCATAAAGATGAGTAAAGTAACAGCATCCCTATGATTCCATAGGGTGTTCGCCATACCTCATCGAACTCTATGGCTACTAAAAAACAAAATCTTTATATCAAAAAAGACCGTAGGCAACTCGATTTCATCGAGACTGTCTACGGTCTAGTAATGTTAATTGATCATTCATTTTCTGATTTATCTTCAGTCTTATCATGGCAGCGCCAGCAAATTCCGTGAAAGGTTAAACGATGGTCTTTAACTTTAAAATTCCAGTCGCGTTCCACAATCTTCTCTACATCTTCAAGTAAGTCTTCTTGGATTTCATCAACTGCACCACACTCTATACATACTAAATGATGATGAAAATGTGCTGCGCCTTCTTTCCGTAAATCGTATCTTGATACTCCATCACCAAAATTAATTTTGTCAACTACTTTTAATTCTGTTAATAGTTCTAATGTTCGATATACTGTAGCAAGACCTATTTCAGGTGCTTTATCTTTTACAAGCATAAAGACATCTTCTGCACTCAAATGGTCTTCTTCGTGTTCTAATAGAACTCGGACCGTGGCTTCACGCTGAGGAGTAAGTTTGTAACTTCCGGAATGTAATTGTTTTTTTATTCTATCAATTCGACTTTCCATTCTATATGTATCCTCCCTTGCCACTATCCCCTTCATTATATCAGATTGACTATTATTTTCAAACTAAAATAATTATTAAATAGAACTTAATAAGGGAGACTTGGCATGACAGGAAAATCGATATTTAAAACCCTGCAATAATTGCTTTCATTAGAGCTGGTGTTAGATACGCTTCAATACTTGCAGCAATTGTTATCACTAATATTGTAGCAATATAAGCAAGAACATATCTTGAAAATACTGGTACTAGTTGAAATGAAAATGTTTGTCTAATAAAAATTTTTCTAATTAATTTTATCGATAGAGATACCGAACAAGCTGCAACGAAAATGAACGCAGGAATAATAAATAAATTTTGAGGCAATAAAGAACCAAAAGCAAGTAATAAGCCCTGCCATCCCATTTGATTAACAAAAAACCCTACAGAAAAACCAACAACAATCCCCTTAATAAATAATAAGACAAAGATAAGTGGAAGTCCGATGATGGATACCCCTAATATCCAGATTAAACCAGCAAATTTCAAATTGTGTAGAAAACTTAATTTTAGCAAATCTTGCGATGAGACCATTGCCCCTTCTTCCACTTGTCCAAAAAATTGATTTAAATAATAAAATAGATCTTCTTTTTGATGATCCGATAAACTATTAACCATGATAGCCCCAAAAATAATCCCCATTAAGAATAACACCATAAGGAATAAATATATGGATGAATGTTCTTGTAAATGCCTAGTTATAAGATTAGAAGAGAGTCGTTTGCGCATCTATTATTTCCTCCTGTCCTCCAGTTAATATAATTTATGAAGGACAGAACTTATATATGACTCCAGAATCTATTATTTCCTATACTATTTTTTTACACTTCCGTATTTCCCTCCACCACCAGCTGTTAACTCTAGTGTACCGCTCCTAGCAGCAATAATTAACTCTACTAAATTTTGTTTTACTACTTTTTGTAAATCAGCCGCCTCGACTCGATGAAGTATATTCATCTCTGTCCCAAAATGATAGAGAAGGTTTTCCATCGCCTTCGGTCCAAGTCCTGGGATGAATTCCAATGGAACCTGATGAATGTATGGTGGTCTTTCCGGCAAGTTCTTTGCATCTGCTAATTGTGCTATTCGTTCAGAAACACCTTTAGTGAATTTAGTAGAACCACAATTCAGGCATGTTTCTGCTTCTTGTGGGGCAAAGCATGTAGCACATGTTGTGCGGTAATATTTGCCTAAAAATGGATTCAATCCATAATTCGCGATTACTCTATTTCCACTTTCCTGGCGCAATGCTTTTAATAAAGCTTGAAAAGTTGGTGCCTCTAGTTCGAGAATTTGATACTCTCTAGCAATTTTCGCTAATGAATGTGCGTCTGAATTTGAGACAAAGATAAAATGATGCAATTCCGCTATTTGATCTGCCATTTCGGTATTAGAACTTAATCCAAGTTCTATTCCATCTATTAAATCCGGATTCAAAACTTCTGTTAGTGATTTGTTAACCCCTTTTCCATATAAACTTTTAAAAGGAGTAAATACATGTGCAGGGATAAAGATACCACCAAGTTCTTTCACTTTTTCTTGTAAAACAAGTGCACTTTCGTACATCCTCTGAGTACTTAATTGCAGATTTTTCACTCGCAATTGAAGCCAATATGAAAACTCCTTTAATACAGACAGAGTTGGAAAATATGCCAATACATGAATCGGTCCTTGACAATTATCATCATACACTTCTATTTCAGAGCCTGGGATTAAAGTTACTTCATCCTCGTAACGAAAACCTCCTCCTTCCTGCTCTACAAGTTGTCCAGAGTCTAGCAATTGCTCTATTTCTGCAATCACCTCTGGGGAATGACAATCTATTACCCCTACAATATCCAATCCTTTCGGAAACTTTGCTGCTTGTAAAATATTTGTTAAGGTTAACGTCTTACTAGCAGTAATTTTAACTGGTTTATTTGTAAATGTACGCCCGATATGTATATGTAAATCCGTAAAATATTGTTTCATTTTGATATCATCGCCAATTTCATTTGTAAGTATTGGACAGCATAAGCAGTTTTCGCATCATAAATCCACTTTGTTTCCACTGCCTTTAACGCGTCATCTAATGATAATTCATGAAGTTCCACAAATTCATCTTCATCTCCGGCTAATGGGTTTTCCACTTTTTCTAAGTTTGTTGCAATATAAAGATGGAGTAGCTCATTAGCAAAACCAGGAGAAGTATAGAAGGAAATAAGATGCTCTATATTCCCAGCACGATAACCTGTTTCTTCTTCTAATTCTCGTTCAGCTGTTAACTTGGGCTCTTCTCCAACCTCGAGCTTTCCTGCAGGAATCTCCAGTAAGGACCGTTCAAGTGGTTTTCTATACTGTTCTACCATTATTATCTTATTTTCAGCGGTTAACGCAATGATAGCAACCGCACCTGGATGTTTTACAATCTCTCGTTTCGCCTCTTTACCATCTGGGAGTAATACGTCATCCACTTGCAATTGAATTATTTTCCCTGAAAAAATCGCTTCTGACTTAATTGTTTTTTCTTCAAATTTCTTCACTGTTTTCCCCCCTAATTTTACCTTTCCATATCATAGCATAGTGTTACCAGAACTTTAATTTTGTTTTCATCTAATTATATCAGTTAATATAGAAAGTAAACGAATGTGAAGGTGGGAGGAATTATGGAGAAAAGAAGACTTGGCAATTCCGATTTATTTGTATCAAAAATTGGACTTGGTTGTATGTCACTAGGTACTAATAAAGAAAAAGCTACTTATATAGTCGAAGCTGCACTGGACGAGGGAATTAATTATTTTGACACAGCTGACTTATATGATTATGGAATAAACGAAGAAATAATCGGCAGCATCTTACGTCCTCACCGTGAGGAAGTCATTATTGCAACGAAAGTTGGTAATAGATGGACGGAGAAAAAAGATGGATGGCACTGGGATCCATCAAAGTCATATATTAAAAATGCTGTAAAAGAAAGCCTCCGCCGGCTAAATACAGATTATATAGACTTGTATCAACTCCATGGTGGTACCATTGATGATCCTATTGACGAAACAATTGAAGCTTTTGAAGAATTAAAGGCAGAAGGACTTATTCGGTACTACGGAATATCCTCTATACGCCCTAATGTCATACGTAGCTTCGCAGAAAAGTCAAATATTGTTAGTAACATGATGCAATATAGTCTGCTTGATCGACGTCCTGAAGAACTTATGCCTTTCTTAAAGAAACATAATATTAGTATTGTAACGCGTGGTTCTGTTGCAAAAGGTTTGCTTAGTGAAAAAATGATTGAAAGTTTAGAAGCAGAACACTATGATTGGGAAAGTTATTTAGATTATTCAGCTTTAGAAGTAAAGGAAATCATTAATAGTTTAAAAGCAAAGCTCTTAGATACAAATACTCGTACTCTTAATGAAATCGCATTACAATTTAATTTAGCTCATGACCAAGTCGCATCTGTCGTTACAGGAGCTAGTTCAGTAGAACAAATTCGCGACAATGCTCGTGCAGTTAACGCGCTTCCGCTATCAAAAGAAGAGCTTGCATATATTGAAATGATTACAAAGAAAAGCATCTATACCAATCATAGATAACTTTATAAATTTTGTTCAACAAAACGATCGTAATAACTGTTTTTCTTAACAATTTTCACCCTTATTTTTATAGACATCACGCATAAATTTTTTCCGTTTTATTTAAACCGTCTATTTTCGACACGATTCGATATATGTAGCGTAATAATACACCCTATAAAAAACCCTTCGACATCGACATTTTTCTTGAGATTGTTACTTTTGGAGTAGCTATAATATAGGTATAAAGTGATATGTTTCAAAGATAAAGGCAAGTCTGATCGAAAGGCAGATACGCAAAGCCACAGGCCTACGGTAGGAACTACGGCGGCTGGGTTACCTAAAACATACCTAAACTATTGATGTCGGAGGGGTAACATTGGGTAAAACACTAAAAGATATTCACCTAGATGAGGAATGGGTGGAATTAATTGTATCTGCTATAGAGTCAGGAATAAGTGTAGAAAATATTCGCCAATTTTTTAGAGAGCGCTCTCATGTTGTTCCATCAACATCTACTGGAAAATTGAAATGATTTTTTGTTCTAAATATGAAACATGCCTTCGTTATATGTTATAATATACCCGAAGGATGGTGACGATACATGATTGGTGAACGCATACGTGAATATCGAAATATCAACAAAATGTCTTTATCAGAATTAGCCGAAAAAGCTGGTGTTGCAAAATCTTATTTAAGTTCGATCGAGCGCAATATCCAATCGAACCCTTCTATACAATTTCTTGAAAAAGTCGCTGCCGTTTTAAACATCTCTGTTCAAACATTACTGCATGGAGAAACAGATGGAAACCAAGATGCAAATCTTGATAGTGACTGGGAAGATCTTGTCCGTGAAGCAATGTCTTCCGGTATATCCAAACAGGAATTTCGTGAATTTCTTGAATTCAATAAATGGAAAATGAGAAATAAATAATAAATCAAATAGTAGCCTTCTATACTTTCTATTAAGGATGGTGTTCACGATTATTATGCGGAAGCGACTATTTCAACTTGTCTCCGTTGTTTTGATTTTGACTGGAATCATCTTAGTAGCTACTGCACTGAAAGACATTTATCTTGTAGAAAAGAAAACGAATCTTTCATTGGCACAAGCAAAAGAATTAGTTCATCATGAGTCAGGTCTCAAAAAGGAGATACCTAAGAATGAAACAGAAGTATTGGATATTTCCTTTGAAAAAGGCGAAGTAATTGGCATATTAAATATCCCTAAGTTGGATGCGGAACTTCCTATCATCGAAGGTACAGATGAAGAAGAACTAGAAAAAGGTGTTGGACATTATTCCAATACTGTGTTCCCAGGTCAACCAGATCAAATACTATTATCTGGCCATCGTGATACTGTTTTCCGTAAATTAGGTGATTTAGAAAATGGTGATATTTTTCATGTAGAAATGCCTTATGGGGATTTTTATTATGAAATTATTGGTTCTCAAATCGTAGATGCTGATGATACAACTGTTATTCGCTCTACTGCTCCTGACGAAATCCTAACTGTATCAACTTGTTATCCGTTTTATTTTATTGGCGATGCTCCTGATCGCTATGTATTAACAGCAAAGAGAATTGAATCGCCTGAATCTATTTAAAAAGGCTTGGTTTCCACATGTGGAACCAAGCCTTTATATTATTTAAAATCTTTCCAGTTCAGTGATGTTTCGTTTAATAATTCCTCGAAAGATTTATTTTTTTCACGTTGTTTTCTTTCCTTTTGTAAACGTGCCTTTTCAGCCGCTTTTTTCGCTTCTTCTTGCTCGAGCAATTGTTTTTGAGTTTGTTTGAGTTTCTCTAACGTCTCTATATTTAGACCATCTTTTAAAGTGAGCGCATCTGAATCTTTTTTCTGCTTATTATGCTGTGGTTGTTTTTGTTTTCTTTTTGCCAATTTCATCCACCCCTTTTTCCTCTACTTCCTATCGTCTTACATTTTTTATTGTAAATCAATCTTTTCAACGTATGTTTTTATAGTTTTTTGTTTATCGCTTTCTATACTTTAAATAGCACAGTTAATTACTTATAATAGATATATAGGTGAAACTTTTCTTACCATCAGTCCGTAAATAATGTAAGGATAGTTTGGGATAGGAGTCGATGCATGTTGAGGTCTATTTATTCATTTTTTCTCGGTATGTTTACTGCCGGCGAAACATTTATTATTTGGTTAATTTTATTACTTGGTTTTGATTTGAATTTTCTTAATTCCTCTCTCCTTGCAATTGCAATCGGTGGAATTACTTTTTTCACAATTAAAACTGTGATAAATTATAAATTTTTGAAAAAGAATAAATTAACAAGAAAAGAATATGCCTATATTCAAAGAAATTTACAAGACGCAAAGAAAAAAATCAGTCGACTACAAAAAGCGTTCTTCTCTGTTAGAACAATGGGTGCGTTTAAGCAGCTATATGAATTGACAAAACTTTCGAAACGCATGTTTGGAATTATTAATAAAGATCCTCGTCGTTTTTATCGTGCAGAACGTTTTTTCTTCTATCATCTTGATTCTGTAGTAGAATTATCTGAACGTTATGCAATGCTTGCTGCACAACCTGTTAAAAATGAAAAAATGTATATTTCCTTAAAAGAAACGCAAAGCACCCTAGAGGATTTAAGCGAATCGATAAAAAAAGATATATACCATGTTTTATCTGCTGATATTGATGACTTAAACTTTGAATTAGATGTTGCTAAACATTCACTAAAAAAACTGGACTACAAGCCGCTTGATGATGAAAGGAGCACGAAAGAATGAGTGAAAATAATCAAACGAATTCCGTTTTAAAAACAGATAGCCTAGATGACTTACTTGCAAATCCATTTGGAGATGATGAGCTCGTACCACAGCCTGCCCCTAAGGTGGAGGCCAAACCTGCACGCTTAGTTGATACATTACCTGAGGAAAATCGAAAGCGAGCACTAGAACTTGCAAAACAAATTGATCCAGCTAATCATCAGGCCGTGATTGCTTACGGTACTCAAGCACAAGGCCAACTATTGAACTTCTCTACCCATATGTTGGATCACGTTCAAAATAAAGATATCGGTCCTATTGGGGATATTTTAAATGATTTAATGAGTAAGCTTCGCGATGTAAATCCGGATGAATTAACACCTGAGAAAAAGAATTTCTTTGCGAAGATGTTTGGAAGAATTTCTAACTCGATTCAAGAAATTATGTCTAAATACCAAAAAACTGGTGCGCAAATTGACCGAATAACAGTTAAATTAAATCAATCAAAACAAACGTTAGTTGATGATATTAAAACGTTAGAACAGTTGTATGAAAAAAATAAAGAGTACTTCCATGCCCTAAATATTTATATTGCTGCTGGTGAACTCAAAATAGAAGAGTTACGTACACAGTTAATTCCTGAATTAAAGAAAAAAGCAGAAGCATCTGGGGATCAAATGGCTTATCAAGAAGTAAATGATATGGTACAATTCGCGGATCGCCTAGAAAAACGTTTATATGATTTGAAATTAAGTAGACAAATTACGATACAAAGTGCACCGCAAATCCGAATGATTCAAAACACAAACCAAGCACTTGCGGAGAAAATTCAAACTTCCATTATGACAGCAATTCCACTTTGGAAAAATCAAATTGCAATTGCATTAACTTTAATCCGTCAACGTCAAGCTGTTGAAGCTCAAAAGCAAGTTTCGAAAACGACGAATGATTTATTGCTTAAAAATGCCGATATGTTAAAAACAAATACAATTGAAACTGCACGTGAAAACGAACGTGGACTTGTTGATATTGAAACATTGAAGAAAACACAGTCTAACCTAATTACAACATTAGAAGAAACAATTAAAATCCAACAAGAAGGTCGTGCAAAACGTGCACAAGCAGAACAAGAACTTGTCACTATGGAAAACGAGCTGAAAGAAAAGCTGCTAAAATTAACATAACAATAGTAAAGAAGATGGGACAAAACCATTTGAAAACTAGACGTAATTAGGACAATGTATAGTGTAACTATACGCTTTGGAAATACACTTCGCTGATTAGTTTATATTCGTATAGTGGACCCCTTCTCGAACGCAGAATAAAACCGAACTATCTTTGATTCAAACGATAGTTCGGTTTTTAATTTCATCTATTTTCTTTTGTCCCAGTCTCACTGTTGTTATTGAATCGTGCAACTCATTCTGCCATTTAATATTTCTCCTGGGCTCACTAAGCGGAATAATCCTGTTTGTACGGAATAATCTAGCTTTAATTCATCTGCAAAGAAAATTTCCTTTGATTTTTCTATATAAACATCCATGGCATTTGTTTTTAAGGCAATATCCTCTTGATCTAATGACTGCTGCTTCATTAATTGTAGTGTTGGTACTCCACTTACTGCACAACCACAGCCATCTGTTTCATATTTTAATTTTACCACAAAATCTTGATTCTGCTTTTTTGCTTCGATTTGGTTTACAGCTTCGTCTGTAATCGTTAGTTTCATCAAAATGCACCATCCTTTCTCCCTTTTATTTTACCATATTACCCTCACTCTCATATATAAGGTTGCATTTCTTTGCTTTACCTTCTAGTATTTTAATTACAAGAATATATAAGGGGTGTGTTTAGTTATGGATAAAGTACAAATTAAAGTGAATGACAATGGCTCTTATCGAATTACCGGTAATGTAGAATTAATAGATGGAGAAGGAAATGTTATCCCTACGAAACAAACATTTTCATTATGTCGCTGTGGTCTATCCAAGCGCAAACCTTTTTGCGATGGATCTCATAAAGGTGTATTTGAATCATCTGTAAGAGCAGAAGAAATTGACTAAATTTCTTGTAAAAAGCCCGCAGTCATTTATGATTGCGGGTTTGTTCATTCATCTATCATATCGATTTGATCAATAGTCTCTACATTAATCCATTGCTTTTGCTCTTCTTCATCCAGTAGGCATAACTGCTGTTTTAAAGGGTTGTAAGAAATAATCCTCCCTTTTATTTGATCATACTGAGCAACGTTAAAATACGTAATAATCACTTGCGTACAATCCTTCATTGCCTCTTCCGCTCTCTCATTTAGTATCTCTAATTTCTGTTCATCTAACTGTTTGGCTTGCTCTTGTAAATCTTCCTCTGCCCAACTCCGCAGCATTTTTACATGTTCTGGAAGCATCAGTGAATTCCATTTTATTCGCCCCCTGTCACGAATCATACGCTCCCCTCCTTCTATGCTTTATGCCCACCAACAAGAGCTGCTCTTCTCCGTGTTGTTCCACCTTCTGTATAAGAGATAGCTCTCAATAGAGACGTTGCTCCATGCCGGCGACGAATTTGATCAACGACATATCCAAGTTCCTTTTCGCGCACCTTGTTTGGCTTAAATAAATCTAATTGCATGTGCTGATCATCTGTAATCTTAGCTAATGTTATAGATATTTGTCGCACTATCTTTCCAGTGTAATGTGTTTCGAAAAGTTTACAGCAGACCCGATAAATATCCATTGTTGTATTTGTCGGCTCCTCCATCGTGTAGGAACGCAGAAAACCACCGCTAAATTCCTTTTCACTATAACCAATGCCGAGACTGACTGTTCTCCCCGCCTTACGAGATTCTCGCGCTCTTCTTGCAACCTCCTCACACATTTCTAATATGACCGTCATGATTTCTTCTTTTTTCTCATAATCACGTAGTAAAATTTGGCTTTTTCCAAAACTAATTTGACCTTCCATAATCGGTGCACCTAATTCGGAAAGATCCACTCCCCATGCGTGATGGTAAAGTTGATTCCCCATTACCCCAAACTTCTTTTCAAGCAAATTTAAATCACTCTGTGCAAGTTGACCTACTGAAAAAATCCCCATATTATTTAATGTTTTTTCAACACGCCGACCTATCCCCCACATTTCTCTTAATGGGGTTACTGGCCAAAGTTTATCCGGTACATCCTCATATGTCCATTCTATAATCCCATTTTTCTTTGCCTCTAAATCAAGAGCAAGTTTTGACATTAACATATTAGGACCAATACCAATGGAACAAGTCAATTGAAATTCACGCAGTAAATCATCTTTGATTTTTTCGGCGACTGTTCTAGCATCGCCCCAAAGAGCACTCGTTCCATCAACTTTAATAAAACTTTCATCGACACTATAGACATGAATTGCTTCCTTTGGAACATAGCGATGAAGAAGCCGGATAATTTCCGTAGATATTCGTAAATACAGACTCATTCGTGCTTCCACGAGTTTAATTCGTTTATCATTTGGAATTTCAAATAATCTTGATCCAGTTTTGATACCGAAGTCTTTCTTCATACGTGGAGATGCAGCAAGGACAATACTTCCAGGCTGGCTTAAATTACCGACTACAGCAAGATGACATTGTAATGGATCGAGTCCTTGCATTACAGCTGAACAGCTCGCATAAAAGCTTTTCATATCAATACAAAGTATTTTATGACGTGGTAGCATATTATACTCTACAGCCATTTTCCTCGTCTCCTTTAACAACGAACATTTGTTCTAATTATACGCCGATTATAGAGAATTATTCAATGGAATTTATTCCCTAAAACAATAAAAACCCGCTTCCGTAGAAGAGAGTTTTTTGTTTTAACTTATATACATTTATTTTTTGAAAAAGGCCTTTTTACCAAGTCGTTCTACAATACTTGGCATCATTGTATGCAGAGTAGCAATACTATTCATCCAACGCGGCAAATTGATTTCGCGTTTGTTTGAAAGCATCACTCGCACAATTTTTTCTGCAACCTTTTCTGGTTCTAGAAGTAAACGTCCAACATTTTCAAGATAAGAACCACCTGGATCTGCCGTTTGGAAAAAACCCGTTCGAATTGGCCCAGGATTAACTGCTGTTACATACACACCAACTTGCGACATTTCCATTCTTAATGCATTCGTATAACCTAAAACAGCATGTTTAGTTGCTGCATATACACTTGACTTCGGAGTCGCAATTTTACCCGCCTGAGACGCAATATTGATAATATGGCCATACTGCTGTTTTGACATCGATGGTATCACTTGCTGTGTACAAGTGATTAAGCCAACAGCATTAACAGAAAACATCGCCTCAACATCCGCTGAATCAGTGTTTTTTGCCTCTGCAAATATCCCAAAACCAGCATTGTTCACAAGTACATCAATCGTCCCTGCTTGTTTCATTATTTTTAGAAAAACTTGTTTGACTTGCTCTCCCTGAGAAACATCTAATGCAAAAGCCGTACATTTTACAGCATATTGTTGATGAACAGTTGCAACTATTTTATCTAACTTCCTTTTATTACGAGCAAGCAAAAAAAGATTAGCCCCGTTTTTGGCGCATAAATATGCTAGTTGTTCACCTAATCCTCCAGACGCTCCAGTAATCACTATATTCTTTCCGCGAATCCTATTATTTAATATGCTTGCCATACCATTCAAACTTCCTTTATGAAAAAATTCACTTAATTATACATGCCATGATTAAATCTCCAATTTGCTAGTGACTTCTTATCATTTTCCTATAACTACGGTGGAGGTTCAGCATTAATCTCCGCCTATGGACAGGAACTAACATTATTCTACTATACTAACAGATTATTGAGAAAATATCTTGACAATTATTGTTATAATAAGCATAATCATATAAATCTAAAGATTATTAATATTAAGGGGGGATCGCGATGAAAATAGCATTTGTAGGTGCCGGTTCAATGGCAGAGGCAATCATCGCAGGTATGCTTTCAAACAATATCTGCCCATCTGAAAATATATATGTCACAAATCGCCATAACGAAGAAAAGATGACGAAACTAAGACAAAAATATGGGATTTCCTCAACATATGATATGAAAGAATTACTGAAAGATACTTCGATCATCATACTAGCAGTAAAACCAAAGGATGCTAATGAAGTACTCGAAAAGATACGTACATATATACGAAATGATGTATTAATCGTTTCTGTTATGGCAGGAATATCAATAGAACAGATGAAAGATAAGTTAGGGATGGATTGTGCAATAGCTAGAGCAATGCCGAATACCTCTGCTAGTGTAGGGCTTTCTGCAACTGCCCTTGTCTTTAATAATATCGTTACGGAGGAACAAAGAAGCGTTGCGACTGATATTTTTTCAAGTATCGGCATGACAACCATTGTAGAAGAGCATCAACTTGATATCGTAACAGGTTTATCAGGAAGTGGACCAGCTTATATCTATTATATTGTAGAGGCGATGGAACAAGCAGCTATTGAAAATGGTTTAGATAAATCAGTTGCTAAAGCATTAATTATCCAAACATTGTCTGGAGCAGCAGAAATGCTTAAATCATCTGGAAAAGAACCAGCTAAATTAAGAGAAAATGTTACAAGTCCTGGAGGAACCACTGAAGCAGGCCTCCACGTATTAGATGAACTAGGAGTTGGCCAAGCTTTTATAAAATGTATAGAAGCCGCAACGAATAAGTCCAGACACTTAGGACATTCGAAAATATAAAAAAAAGCAGGTAAGCTACTACACCTACCTGCATGAGATTGATATAATATAAAACAGTCTAAAAGAAAATAGGAATCGAAGTGAAATTAGCAGTTATCATTTACTTCCAACGGGAACAGCTAATTCAAAAAAATCCGAAGCTATTACCGTATTTGGAAAGATACCTTTTGCTTCTTCAAGCAATTGCTTTGACTGCTCTTTCAAATATCGTGAACTAATATGATTTAAACATAACATCTTAACTCCTGCTTCCTTTGCGAGCTGAGCAGCTTGTGTAGTAGTGGAATGAAAATATTCAGTAGCCATACCTTCACTTCCTGCAGCAAAAGTTGCCTCGTGCACTAATAAATCTGCACTGTCTGCGAGTTTAAGAGCATTTGTACATGGTCGCGTATCACCCAGAATGGTGATAATACGCCCTTTTTGGTCCGGTCCTAGGTAATCATGGCCAGCAATGGTCCTACCATCATCTAAGGTAATAATTTCACCGTTTTTTAAGCGCTGATAAATTGGTCCTGGCATGATACCTTCCGCCATTAACTGGGTGGCATCAAGTGTACCAGGTTTATCTTTTTCCGTAATTCGGAAACCAAAACTTGAAATGGCATGATCTAATAAACGAGCTTCTACAAGAAATTGCTCATCTTCAAAAATAATCCCTTCCGTTATTTCAACAATTTTAAGTGGATATTTTAGATGCGTTTGACTTACTTGTAGGGAAATATCAATATAATCGCGTATTCCTGGTGGACCATACACCGTTAAATCGGACAATCCGCCTTGAAAAGATCTACTGCCTAATAAACCTGGAAGGCCAAATATATGATCACCATGCAAATGAGTAATAAATATTTTTTCTATTTTTCTCGGTTTCAAAGATGTATGTAATATTTGATGTTGAGTTGCTTCACCGCAATCAAAAAGCCAAACTGCATTTCTCTCATCTAATAGCTTCAAAGCAAGTGAAGAGACATTGCGATGCTTAGCAGGAACTCCGGCTCCTGTTCCAAGGAATAATAATTCCATTTTCATCCCTCAATTATTAAAGTTTTTTTATATTTTATCATAGTTAATTAAGCAGCAATGAAACTTTTCTGAAAAAATCAGCAATATTAGTCGTCTTTTCTCAGAGTAATTGGTAATATATAAGAAAGCAAATTTTTGATGGGAAAGTTTACGTACAGAAAAGAGAGGTATTCGATATGATTCAAACAGAAACGCCAGCATCACTGATAATGATTTTCGGAGCAACAGGTGATTTAGCGAAAAGAAAACTATACCCTTCCCTTTATCACCTTTATAGAAAGGGCAAACTTGCGGATCACTTTGCAGTTATCGGTGTAGCAAGACGCCCTTGGACAAATGACGTTTTAAGAGAACACGTGAAGGATTCTGTCCTCACTTCGATAAAAGATGCTGAGAATATTGATGACTTTATTTCTCATTTTTATTATCAACCACATGATGTAAGTGATTCTAACTCATACATAGAGTTGAAAAATTTAGCAGATGAACTCGATAATAAATATACTCTACAAGGAAATCGCATTTTCTATTTAGCGATGGCACCTGAATTTTTCGGTACAATCGCAGAGCATTTGAAAATGGATGGATTAACAAACACAGAAGGATTCAACCGCTTAGTAATTGAAAAGCCATTTGGACATGATTTAGAATCTGCCATTCAATTAAACAACCGGATTAGAAATGTATTTCCTGAAAACGAAATATACCGAATTGACCATTATTTAGGAAAAGAAATGGTGCAAAATATCGAAGTAATACGCTTCGCAAATGCTATTTTTGAACCTCTTTGGAATAACCGCTTCATTTCTAATATCCAAATCACTTCAAGTGAAGTATTAGGAGTGGAAGAACGAGGCGGATATTATGAAACAAGTGGAGCATTACGAGATATGGTTCAAAACCATATGCTACAAATGGTTGCATTACTAGCAATGGAACCACCAATAAAACTTACACCGAAAGAAATTCGCAGTGAAAAGGTAAAAGTACTTGGTGCTTTACGACCTGTTGAAAATGAAGAAGTACCACAATATTTTGTACGTGGACAATATGGACCAAGTAATTTAAATGGTCAAGAAATTCCTGGTTACCGCGAGGAACTTAATGTGAATCCAGATTCAAATACGGATACGTATGTTGCAGGAAAGTTAATGATTGATAATTTCCGTTGGGCTGGTGTCCCATTCTATATTCGTACAGGAAAGAGAATGCAAACAAAATCAACAAAAATTATTATTCAATTTAAAGACGTACCAATGAACTTATACTATAAGTCAGATAATCAACTAGCACCGAACTTACTGGTAATCCATATTCAACCAGAGGAAGGTATTACATTACATCTAAATGCTAAGCAATCGTCTGGTCATTCAACAGAAACTACTCCGGTGAAACTAGACTTTTCTAATAATGATATTGCAGGTCTCAATACTCCTGAAGCTTATGAGAAATTATTACATGATTGCTTACGTGGTGATGCCACAAACTTCACACACTGGGATGAGGTTGCATTATCATGGAGCTTCGTAGATAAGATTAGTAACTTCTGGGAAAATGAAAAAGCAGCATTTCCTAATTATGAAGCAGGATCTATGGGACCAAAAGAAGCAGACCAACTACTTGAAAAAGATGGATTCTTCTGGTGGAATGTATCAAATCTTGAATAAGTTGTTTAAAGCACTTAAAAAGTGAGGCTGGGACAAAATAATGTAAATGGAATTAAAAGCCAAACTATTTCCTGAATTACTCAGGATAGTTAGGCTTTTTTCCTATAAAAATTAATTTGTTATGAAAAACGTTTTTTTTAAAATTGCAGTGCTGTTCTAATAGGATGGAATTGTCTACAATGTAAGTAGATTAATTTTTAAAGTGTAATCTAATAAGGAATGACGTGTATAGCGAAGGAAATACACGAAGACTCCTGCGGGAACAAAGGCCTCGATGAGACCCCGAAGGCGCAAGCCGAGGAGGCTCATTAGCCTTGTCTAGTTGTAGGCGCTATCGGCTCGAGGTCAAATAACCTGAGACATGAAAGGCAAAGAACGCCTTTCTTTGTCTCAGAACATTTGCTTGTCGCCGATAAGCAAGCGCCTTTCACTTTTCTAAGCCCGCGGAAAGCGTAGTGTATTTCCGTAGCGGTATTGAAATTCTAACATTGTATAAGACCTATTCCCTTATCCGAACCTTTCCACCACTAGAAGAATATAAATACCGCGGAGGTGTTTGCCGTGAATAATTCCAATATAGATGATTATTTAAAAAAAGGAATGTACGGCGTAAAACAAACTAAGCCAGACGAACGCAGAAAATTCCTTGGTACCATTAGAGAAAGAATAGTCGTCGCACTGACAAAGAGTCAAGTGATGGAAAAAGGAGTATATCCTGAGGTAGTAAAACTAATGAAAGATCATCCAAAAGCAACACTATTATTAAACGGAGATCTCGACTATGCTTATCTTTCTGATTATATTGCCAATGCAAGAAAAATAAATATCCCCTTTTCAATCGTAACCAATAAGGAATCCAATACAGACATCGGTTTAGTACTCGCATATGACTATGCTATAGATAAAGAAGAAATCTATATAGAGAAACAGGAACCAGAGCATAAGCCAGAAGAAGTGAAAACGAACAAAAAAAATGTAATCAGTAAGCTCATACACTTTTTAAAAAAGTAATATGTACTATTTTTTGTCATTTTCACCTTTTTGTAATTCGCTTCCCTTTCGAACAACTTTTTTTCCATATTTATTTACAAGTGTATCAATTGCTTGATAGAGCGGCTCTTTCTGAGCTGCTTTTTCATATGTAAATAAGTCAAGTTGTTCATAAGCTTCATCTTCATCAACTATGTCCTGGGCAGATAACCCTAGTAGTCGAACAGGATTTCCATCCCAATTCTGCATAAACAATATTTTTGCAGCATGAAATAAATCCACTGGTTTCCTAATTGGATTAATTATTTTCCTGCCTCTCGAAATTGTTTTTCTATCTTTATAACGAATAATTACTGCTACATTCTTCGTCATATACCGTTTCCGTTTCAATCTATCCGAAAGACTAATTGCAAGATTCTCTAAAATATCCAATAGTTCGGATTGATTTGTGATATCACGTGGTAATGTAATGGAACTGCCTACACTTTTATTTTCTTTCCCTGCTTCTGGATCAACAGGACGTGGATCAATCCCATTTGCTCTTTCTTGTAATTGGATGCCACGAATACCAAGAACAGCTCTTAATTGGATGTCATTTGCCTGAGCAAGATCGCCGATTGTATGAATATTAATGGTTGCTAACTTCTCAGCTGATTTTGCTCCTACACCATGCATTTCAATCGTTGGTAGTGGCCAAAGCAAGTGATGTATATCGCGCTTTCGCAAAACCGTAATCCCTAAAGGCTTTTTCATATCAGACGCCATTTTTGCCAAAAATTTATTAGGAGCAATACCAATACTACATGGCAAATCAAGTTGATTCAGTAGCCTATTTTGAATAGACTGAGCTATTTCAATTGGTGTTCCTAACTCATAACATTCTGTAATGTCTATATACCCTTCATCAATAGAAACAGGCTCAACAAGCTCAGAATATTGACGTAGCTCCTCAAACATTGCACTTGATGCTTTGCGATAACGATCAAAGTTAGGTCGTTTCACAATTAATTGTGGGCATAATTTTTTAGCTTCCCACAGTGGCATTGTTGTTTTAACCCCAAATTTACGTGCTTCATAACTACAAGTGACAATAATTCCTTTGCGCTCTTCTTCATTACCAGCAATAGCTAGAGGCTCGCCCTTTAATGATGAATCATAAGCCATCTCTACAGATGCAAAAAAACTATTCATATCCACATGAAGTATGACACGGCCATTTTTAGGATAAAAACTCGTTACCTCATTTATTTGTGAATACATTGCATTACACTGTTTCCTCTTGAGATTGTAAAAAATCTTTAATTTTCTCCATGTCTTCTAACATTTCAAGGAGATTGACTGGATCAAGAATAGCAATTATCCCATCCTCCATGCTCGAAAAGGCAGATATATATTTGGTTTGCTCCTTGATTAACTCTATTTGTCGTAACACTTCTGGTGCTATTTCTAAGATTTCTTTAGTCATTTTAACTAAC
This sequence comes from Lederbergia graminis, assembly GCF_042655485.1. Taxonomy (NCBI): domain Bacteria; kingdom Bacillati; phylum Bacillota; class Bacilli; order Caryophanales; family Bacillaceae; genus Lederbergia; species Lederbergia graminis. The sequence continues at coordinate 71,511 of NZ_JBHSMC010000001.1, read as the reverse complement.
AATCCATATGTAAAATCAGCTGCTTTTAAAATAATGATACGAGATTCACTACTAATCTCCATTATGTCGCCGTAAAGAATACATTCTAAATCAAATACTGGGATTAATTCGCCTCTTACATGGATAGTTCCTCGCATGTATTCAGGAAGATTTTCAACCATTTCTATTTCGGATGTTTCAATAGATTGGACAGCAGCAACTGGAATCCCATATTCCTCACTTCCAGCATGAACGACTAATATAGTGTCTGACATAATAATTGTCCTCCTTCCTTAGGAAAAAGCAGGTTACTATAACAGTACCTGCTTTTAATATCTATTATACTGCATATGGTACAATGCAGACTAGCTGAAAAAAGCAACCTTAGCGATTTGCTACTTCATCAACAATTGCAACGACGAGTTCAGCAAGCTTATTTAATTCTACAATTGGCATCCGCTCATTAACAGTATGAATCTCTTCATAACCAACACTTAAATTAACTGTAGGGATGTTAAATCCTGCGATAATATTAGCATCACTGCCACCGCCACTTGCATGTAATTCTGGAGAACGACCTATTTTGGTCACAGCGCTTTTGGCAACTTCAACAACTTCATCACCATCTGCATATTTAAATCCTGGGTACATAATTTCAACTGTTACATCAGCAGAACCACCCATGCTTTTAGCCGTTTCTTCAAAAGCGGATTTCATTTTTTCGACTTGAGCCTCCATTTTTTCTGGAACAAGTGAGCGTGCCTCTGCCAAGATATACGCTTTATCTGCAACGATATTTGTTGCTTGTCCCCCTTCAAAACGGCCGATATTAGCTGTTGTTTCTTCATCAATTCTTCCAAGTGGCATTTTTGCAACTGCTTTTGCAGCGATGGTAATCGCTGAGATTCCTTTCTCAGGTGCTACACCAGCATGAGCTGTCTTCCCATGGATAACTGCACTAATCTTGGCTTGTGTCGGTGCTGCAACGATAATATTACCAACCTGCTCATCACTATCTAGTGCAAAACCATATTTTGCATTAATTAGTGAAGAGTCAAGAGCTTTAGCACCGACAAGTCCAGATTCTTCTCCTACAGTAATAATAAACTGGATATCCCCATGCTCGATATTTTGTTCTTTTATTACTTTCAACGCTTCTAACATTGCAGCTAGCCCTGCCTTATCATCTGCTCCTAAGATTGTTGTGCCATCTGTTACTATATAACCATCTTTAATAGATGGCTTTACTCCATTACCTGGTACGACGGTATCCATATGTGAAGTGAAATAAATCGGGTCAACCCCCTCTTTATTCGCTTTTAGAGTACAAATTAAATTTCCTGCACCATGTCCTGTTTCTGCAGTTGTATCATCTTCAAATACTTCCACGCCTAAACTTGAAAATTTCTCTTTTAATACTTTTGCAATTTCAGCTTCATGTTTTGTTTCTGAATCTATTTGGACCAATTCAAGAAATTCATTTAATATTCTTTCTTCATTAATCATGTTGTGTAAAGCCTCCATATTTTTATATTTTCTATCATATTACTGAGAAACCCTATAAAGGAATATTACCATGTTTTTTCTTAGGTCGCACTTCTCGTTTATTACGGAGCATTTCTAATGCTTGAATTAACTTTATTCTCGTTTCACGAGGATCGATGATATCATCTACCATACCATGGGCTGCTGCAATATATGGGTTTGCAAATTTCTCACGATAGCTCTCCATTTTTTCTTGGCGTGTTTCCTCTGGATTCTCACTATTTTCAATCTCACGTGAAAAAATGATGCTAGCAGCACCGTGTGGTCCCATCACGGCAATTTCAGCATTAGGCCATGCAAATACTAAGTCTGCACCAATCGCTTTACTGTTAAGCGCTACATATGCACCACCGTAAGCTTTTCTTACAATAACAGTAATCTTTGGGACAGTGGCCTCTGAATAAGAATAAAGAATCTTGGCTCCATGCCTAATGATACCACTATGTTCCTGTTTAATACCTGGAAAAAAACCTGTCACATCTTCAAATGTGATAAGCGGTATATTGAATGAATCACAAAAGCGAATAAACCGTGCTGCTTTATCAGAAGCATCAATGTCTAAGCTACCAGCCATAAATTTAGGTTGATTGCAGATAAGCCCCACTACTTCACCGTGTATTCTTGCAAACCCTACGATGATGTTTTTAGCAAATTCTTTATGAACCTCAAAAAAGCTATTGGAATCCACTACTTCTAATATTACTTGTCTCATGTCATACGGTCGAACTGAATCAAACGGAACAATATCGAGCAATTTAGATCGATAATCATCTTTACCATCAAATTTCTTTTTATCAGATGTTTCTTGATTATTTTGTGGTAAATAGTCTAATAACTTTCGGACCATCGTTAACAATTCTCTTTCCGAATCAGCTCGAAAGTGAGCATTTCCACTTATGGTATTATGAACTCTTGCACCACCTAAATTTTCAGAGCTAATATTCTCTCCTGTTACGGTTTCTATTACCTTAGGTCCTGTAATAAACATCTGACTCGTATTATTTACCATAAAAACAAAATCAGTAATTGCTGGTGAATATACCGCTCCACCTGCACAAGGTCCTAATATGATCGATATTTGCGGGATAACACCAGAGTATATGGCATTACGATAAAATACATGTCCATAACCATCAAGCGACACTACCCCTTCTTGAATTCTCGCTCCACCAGAATCGTTTAATCCGATAAACGGTGTTCCATTCTTAGCTGCTAAATCCATCACTTTGCTAATTTTCTCTGCATGCATTTCTCCTAATGCTCCACCTAATACCGTAAAGTCTTGCGCGAATAAATAAACTGGCTTTCCATTAATTTTGCCAAAGCCAGTTACAACTCCGTCACCAGGATATTTCGTTTTGTCTAGTCCAAAATCAGTCGATCGATGCTCTATAAAAGGATTGAGTTCAACAAAAGTACCACGGTCAAGTAATATATTGATTCTTTCCCTTGCTGTTAGTTTACCTTTATCATACTGTTTTTGAATGCGTTCATCCCCACCACCCAATTCTGCTTGCCGACGACGATCGTAAAGTTCATTTAATTTATCATATATATCAGTCATGATAAGTCGCCCCCTGCAATCTTCTTTTCATATAATTCAACTAGTACTCCATGTGCCGATTTGGGATGAATAAATGCAATTAAACTATCATTCGCCCCTAATTTAGGCGATTCATTTACTAATTTGACCTGATTTTCGGTTAGTTCTTTCATGCTCTTTTCTACAGAATCTACTTGAAAGGCAATATGATGGATTCCTTCACCATACTTTTCAATAAATTTTGCTATTGGGCTATCACAACCTGTTGCTTCTAATAATTCAATTTTGATATTATCTGCTTCCAGAAATGCTACCTTTGTTTTTTCGGATGCTACTGTCTCTATTGAAATCAAAGTTAATGGTAAAATTTGTGTATAGAATGGAATCGTATTCTGTAATGACTTAACGGCGATGCCAATGTGATCTATGTGTTTCATTGTTCCGCCTCCTAAAATATATTGAAAAAAGTCTCCATTCTATATATATTCCTATTTACGTCATACTTTCCTATAAAAGAAAGGTTGTACAAAACAGATTTTCTCGATAAAATAATAATAAATCAAATTTTTTAGGGGTGCATGACATGTCCAATAAAAAAATTCAAAAGATAGTAATTTATATCATGCTCATCTCAATGATTGCAACGACAATTTTTGCTGGAGCTTCCATGTTCTAATAAATGAATAAACAAAAAAGGTGAGATAGATCCACATTCGGATTATCTCACCTTTTTTCATATTAAATTGCTCCATATTTTTTTGCTAATTCTTCCATTGATTCAGAAGAATTTACAATTAAGATTTTCGTCCCAATTAATACACGGTCATATAATTGCTCTAGTTCTTTTTTTGGCATTCTTATGCAGCCTTGCGATATATATTGCCCTATCGATTGTGGTTGATTAGTTCCATGGACTCCATATGTTCTACCATCAGTGCCTCTTGCATCAAAACCTATCCATCTTGACCCCAATGGATTAAGTGGACTTCCACCCGGAATGTCTAATTTTCGATAATAAGGATTAATCGCCTTCACTGTGATAGAGAATAATCCTTCAGGTGTGAGTTCATTTGTTTTTCCCGAAGCTATGCTACTTTCTAAAACAATTTGTCCACCTTCAAATAAAACGAGTTGATTGGATTTTTTATTTACAATTACAAGCGAGTCACCTGGTAGAATATTAGCATCAAATGGCCAAAACGTTGTGTTGATTAACATCATGATAGAAAATAATAATTTCATTATAACAACCTCTTTTCACTTAGTTTGTGAAAAAAGAAGAAATTACATACAATAATAATGATGACAATAAAGGTCTTGACGAAAGTAAACCGACTCGGCATAGCAGAATATCCAGTTGTGTCATTTCATGTATGCAAAAAAACCAAACTATTTAGAATTTAATTCCAGTAATAGTTTGGTTTTTCATTTTAGTACTTTTTAATTAAACCTCTTCACAATATTCATCGAAATATCTTTGTAGTTTGTTTACAACAGACATTGGATCATGGCCTTCAATTTCATGACGCTCCACCATTGTTAATATCTTTCCATCTTTTAATAATGCAAAAGAAGGCGAGGATGGTGGGTAATCAGTGAAATAACTACGAGCCTTTGCTGTTGCTTCCTTATCTTGTCCAGCAAAAACAGTTACTAGATGATCTGGACGCTTATCATAGTGAATAGCATGAGCTGCAGCTGGGCGTGCAATACCTCCAGCACATCCGCAAACAGAGTTAACCATTACTAATGTTGTTCCTTCTCTATTTAAAGCAGTATCAACATCTTCAGGTGTAGTAAGTTCTTCGTAGCCTGACTTAACCATGTCTTCACGTGCCTGTGTTAGAATGTCATTCATATAAAGATTAAAATCCACTGTACACAACTCCTTATAGGTATGTTTACTTATATTCATATCATAGCAGTAAATATACATTTTTATCAAATATGTTGATGCTCCATGTTTAATTCTTGGAGGAAAAGGGAATGATACTACTACATCTAGATCCATACCCCTAAACTCCCTAGATGTTTTTTTGGACAGCAAACTTAGCGCTGTCCATTTTTTTTGGAGTTGTACACAGAAAATAGTAAATCTACAGCTTGCGGGACTGTAATTTCACCATTTTCCAATTGCTCATCAATTCGCTTTTTCTTCTCTATCACTTGTTTATTTTGAAAAAAAGACCTTTCTAGCCTCTCCATCACAAGTGAGTGAAACCATGCATGCACTTGAAATTGACGATTCGTTTCAAAGTAATTTCGAATCTTAGCTTCATGTATAAACCCCTCTATTAAACTCCATATTTCCTGCCAACCTTTACCAGTAATAGAGGAACATAAGAGAACTTGTGGTTTCCACCAATCGATTCTTGAATGTATTAGGTGTAATATTTGCTTGTATTCTCTCCGTGTTTGTTCTGCTATTGATAAATTATCACCGTCTGCTTTATGGACAATGAGAGCATCTGCTAATTCCAGTATTCCTTTCTTTATACCTTGTAGTTCATCTCCTGCTCGCGTTAATACTAATAATAAAAAAAAGTCAACCATGCTCCGAACAGTAACCTCGCTTTGTCCCACGCCAACAGTTTCCACCAAAATAATGTCATAACCTGCTGCTTCACATGCAATAATCGCTTCTCTTGTTCGTTCGTGGACACCACCTAATGTCCCACTAGAAGGACTGGGACGAATATATGCATTCTTATGTTTACTTAATGCTTCCATTCGTGTTTTATCTCCTAATATACTTCCACCAGTAATGGTAGAACTTGGATCAATAGCTAAAACTGCTACACGAAATCCAGCATCACATAACATCATTCCAAATCCTTCAATAAAAGAACTTTTCCCAGCACCTGGTACACCCGTAATACCAATTCTTATCGAACGACCAGCATATGGTAACAGTTGTTGAATAATCGTTTGTGCCTGTTCTCGATGTCGTTCCGTTTTGCTTTCGATAATTGTGAGGGCCTTAGCAAGTATTGCAATGTTTTTCTTTATGACTCCATCTACGATTTGCTGAATAGACATTTCTCGATCATGTTGCTTTTTAAAGAAGCGAATTTGGTCAGGCATCATCTTCATCTTCTTTCACGTAACCAAGCTTTTCAAATATCTTCTCTAGTACCGTTTTAGCAGCTTGAGGAATGATTGTACCAGGTCCAAAGATTGCTGCAACCCCATTTCTTAGTAATTGTGCATGATCTTGCTTAGGTACTATCCCACCAAGAACGATGAGAATATCATCACGTCCAACTCTTTTTAATTCACTTATTAATTTTGGTACGAGTGTTGTATGTCCACCAGTTAACGAGCTAATACCAATTACATGTACATCATTTTCGATTGCTTGTTTAGCAGTTTCCTCCGGGGTTAGAAATAAAGGTCCAATATCAACATCAAAGCCAATATCAGCAAATGCAGTTGCAATTACCTTTGCTCCGCGATCATGACCGTCTTGCCCCATTTTAGCAATTAAAATCCTCGGTCTTCTTCCTTCCTGCGTTAAAAAATCATTTGCCATTTGCTTTGCCAAATTTATCTCCTCATCATTTGTATAATGAGATTGATAAACACCACTAACTGATTGATTTATGGCTCGATAACGGCCAGATACTTTTTCAATTGCAGCAGATATTTCTCCCAATGTTGCCCGTTCCCTCGCAGCAACAATCGCAAGTTCTAATAAATTAGTACCATCTCTATTTGCCCCTTCTATTAACAAGCTTAGAGCTTCCTGTACCCTCTTATTATTACGCTTTACTTTGAGTTCTCTTAATCTTTCTATCTGTAAATTCCTTACTTCCATATTATCAATATGCAATATTTGCATCGATTCCTTCTCTTGCGGTTGAAAGCAATTTACGCCGATAATTTTCTCGCTTTTTGAATCAATTTTCGCTTGTCTTTCAGCAGCTGCTTCTTCAATGCGTAACTTTGGTATACCAGTTGCTATTGCTTTCGCCATCCCACCTAATTGCTCCATCTCCTCCAGATGCCCCCAAGCTCTACTCATTAAGGAATTTGTTAGAGATTCCACATAATATGATCCACCTAAAGGATCCACGACATCGGTTAACCCCAGACCGTTCTGTAAGTAGATTTGTGTATCCCTTGCAATACGCGCTGTTAACTCGGTTGGCAATGCAATGGCTTCATCCAATGCATTTGTGTGTAATGATTGTGTTTGACCTGTTACTGCTGCATGAGCTTCAATTAAAGTACGAATAATGTTATTGTATGGATCCTGTTCAGTTAAGCTCCAACCAGATGTTTGACAATGTGTTCTGAGAGCAAGTGATTTAGGATTTTTGGGATTAAATTGACTCATCAACTGTGCCCACATCATTCTGCCAGCACGTAATTTTGCTACTTCCATGAAATAATTCATCCCAATACCCCAGAAGAATGAAAGTCTAGGTGCAAAATCATCAATTTGTAGTCCAGCTTCAACACCCGTTCTCACGTACTCTAATCCATTTGCCAATGTATACCCAAGCTCTATATCTGCAGGTGCGCCTGCTTCTTGAAGGTGATAACCAGAAATAGAAACACTATTAAACTTTGGCATGTTCTTAGTTGTGTAGGAAAAAATATCTTTAATGATACGCATCGACATATTAGGAGGATAAATGTACGTATTTCGAACCATATACTCTTTTAAAATGTCATTTTGTATAGTGCCTGCTAATTGATGGGTCTTCACACCTTGTTCTTCCGCAGCAACAATATAAAATGCCATAATCGGGATAACTGCACCATTCATCGTCATGGATACAGACATTTGATCTAAAGGAATATCCTTAAATAATAACTTCATGTCTTCTACAGAATCAATTGCTACTCCAGCCTTCCCAACATCTCCTACAACCCGCGGATGATCCGAATCATAGCCACGGTGTGTTGCTAAATCAAAAGCTACAGATAATCCTTTTTGCCCATTCGCAAGACTATTACGATAAAAGTTATTACTCTCCTCTGCCGTAGAAAAACCAGCATATTGTCTTATCGTCCATGGACGAGTTACATACATTAATGGGTATGGTCCTCTTGTATAGGGTGGTAAACCGGGGAAATTATTTATATGTTTCGTATCGACTATGTCTTTATCCGTATATAGTGATTGAATAGTAATTCTCTCTTTTGTTTCATATTCCATTTTATTTATATGAACATTTGGCAAAATTCCACTGTTTTCCTTAAAAGGATGAATGGATTGAAAGTTAGGTTTATTCATCTATATCCCCTTCTTTGTTCTGCCATTTTCCTATCGTATTTTGAAAATCACTCTCTCGTAGTGAGTGTAATATGCCACCATTTTGGTCAATTTTCTGAAAAATCTTCCATGCTCCATCTATTAGTTTTTCAGTCAATGCCTCCACATAAAAGGAACCTCCACAAGGATCTGATACTCGATGGAAATATGCCTCCTCCCGCATAATTAGCTGAGTATTGCGAGCGATTCTAGTCGCCAACTTATCTTCTTCATGAAATGGTGTTACATGTAAATAATCAATTCCACCGATAGAAGCTGCTAACGCCGCTGTTCCTGCACGTAGAATAATATCATGTTCATTAAAAGGTCCACTTGATTGCTGGAATGTAGCTGTTTCTGCTGATATTGTGATATCTGCTTGATGAATCTGATAAGCATTAAGTATCGTTCTCCATAAGACTCGAAAAGCCCGAATTTTTGCTATTTCTACATAAAATTCATCCCCAATCTGAAAATGAAATGCTATTTTATTTACCGTTTTCTCAGGAGACCAACCTAGCTTTTTCATACATTCGATATAATAAACTGCCTCTGCAATAGCTAACGCTAATACAGCTAGAGTATTAGCACCTCCATTGCTATATGGTATCATATCAACCAAAATGACTTTCAGCTCTCCAAATGGATCAGCTAGTTTTTGGACATTCTCTAGCCATTCAACTGATAATTTGCTTATCACTTTCTTGTTTAGTTGCGCAGAAATAGGATCGGTAGCAATAATGCCTATTACATGTTTGAATGGAACTTCTAGGAGTTTTTTGATGATAAGTGGATAATTTGACGTACGAAGAACAAAAGGAATTTCATTTACCGTCATTATTTTTTTCAAATCATTAAAATCTATTTGTTTATGATCAGATAAGTAATCACAATCTATTGCAATAGCATCTTGTCCATTACATATGGCTAGCCTAACCATATCCACCAAAGTATTCCAATCACGATGTTTCATCTTTTGTGAAATTTTCCAGTTATTATTAAAATCACGGGCATTAGAATATAGTTCAGAGTTAACACGGTGTTGCCAATCTGAATTAACATATAAAGGCTTTATTAGCATACCTTCTTTAGTATGTTTTACTGGGATAGATTGCTTTATTAACCGCTCCCATGTCTTGTAATTGTAATCAGGAAACAATGTTTGCTTCGCTTTTTCAATAAACAAAGAGTATCCCTCCTCTTTTAAAAAAAGATTCGTTATACTAACATATGGCAAGCTACATTCATGTTAGTACTGCAGAATAAGCAAAAGAATAAAAAAAGAAGCTGTTACAAGATAAAATGTAACAAGCTTCTTCTTTCTGTTTGGCTCTGTTAAAGTTCATTGTTGTTAACAACTTAGTTGATTGTAGCGGATGTACACGAGACTCCTGCGGGAACAGCACGAGCCGAAGATCCACTTGGCAAAGCGGTTTTCTTTGCCAAGTTAGCTGAGGCCGTGCCCGCGGAAAGCGAGTGTACAGGAGCGAAAATCAAGATCAGAGTTTAACAGAGCTTTCTGTTTAATAAACAGATGTATTTTCTTTTGGTATATTTTCTAGAATTTCTTTTACTCGTTGGAGGAAATGGCCACAAATAAGACCATCCAATACACGATGATCTAGTGATAGACAAAGATTCACCATATCTCGTATTGCAATAGCATCATTGACCACAACAGGACGCTTTACAATTGATTCCACTTGCAATATTGCAGCCTGTGGATGATTGATAATCCCCATCGATTGAATGGAGCCAAACGAACCAGTATTGTTTATCGTAAAAGTTCCACCTTGGGTCTCTTCACTTTTTAGCGTACCATTACGAACTTTTTTAGCAAGTTCAGCAATATCACGAGCAATTCCCTTTATTGACTTTTCATCCGCATTTTTTATGACTGGAACAAATAATTCATTTTCCTTTGCGACAGCAATCGAGATGTTCACATCTTTCTTTTGTACAATTTTATCTCCTGCCCACATCGAATTAATCATCGGGAATTCTTTTAAAGCTTGAGCTACTGCTTTAACAAAGAATGCGAAATAAGTTAAACTAAAGCCTTCACGTTGTTTAAATTCATTTTTTAATGATTCTCGGTAGCGAACTAGCTTTGTTACGTCTACTTCCATCATCATCCAAGCATGCGGAATTTCATCAAGACTTTTACGCATTTTATTAGCAATTGCTCTTCTTACACCGGTAACAGGAATTTCTATATCACCTGCAGCAGTTGGAATAATAGTTTGTTTTTGTTGGCTATGAGTTTTCACTTCAGGAGTATTTTCCACTACCGGTACATTCGCTGGAATAGAATTTGTATCAATTAACTTCTGAAGGTCTTTTCGCGTTATTCTACCATCTTTACCAGTTCCATTGACTTTGGATAAATCAATATCGTGTTCTTGTGACATTTTTAAAACAGCTGGAGAAAATCTAGTTTTCCCCGTTTCATTAGAATCTGATTGTTTTACTACTGTCGGGTTATCACTTTCATTTACTTCTTGCACTTCGGTATTTGTATCATTAGCTTGTCCAGTGGTTCCTTCTACATTGATTGTACATATTGTTACACCGACTGGCTGCACAGACCCTTCCTCTACTAGTAACTCGTTAATAATTCCTGAGAATGAAGATGGGATTTCTGCATTAACTTTGTCTGTCATGATTTCCGCTAATGGGTCATATTTATTTACATGATCACCAGGCTGTACAAGCCACCTGCTGATTGTTCCCTCTGTAACACTCTCGCCGAGCTTTGGCATGGTAATTTTTTCTGTCTTCATGATGATAACCTCCTTTTACCTGTTAGAATTCAGCAAGCTCCCTCATTGCATTTTCGACTTTCTCAGGATTGACTAAGAAAAACTTTTCCATCGTTGGAGCATAAGGCATAGCAGGAACATCAGGCCCAGCCAATCTCTTAATTGGAGCGTCAAGATCGAATAAACAATGTTCAGCAATAATCGCGGCAACCTCACCTAAGATACTGCCTTCTTTATTATCTTCTGTCACTAATAATACTTTTCCGGTTTTTTTAGCTGCTTCAATTATTGCTTCTTGGTCTAATGGATATACTGTACGCAGATCTAAAATTTGTGCATCAATTCCATCTTCCGCTAATCTTTCAGCTGCTTGTAATGCAAAATGAACACACAGTCCATATGTAATTACAGTAATATCTTCTCCTTCCCGCTTCACTTCCGCTTTTCCAATCGGCAAAACATAATCATCTTCAGGGACTTCCCCTTTAATCATCCGATATGCCCGTTTGTGTTCTAGGAAGAGTACAGGATCCGGATCTCGAATAGCTGCTTTTAATAAACCTTTTACATCATAAGGAGTGGAAGGCATCACTATCTTTAAACCAGGTTGATTAGCAAAGATAGCCTCTATAGATTGAGAGTGATACAAAGCACCATGAACACCACCACCATATGGTGCCCGTACAACAATCGGACAACTCCAATCATTATTGGAACGATAGCGAATTCTCGCTGCTTCTGACATTATTTGATTCACAGCTGGTAAAATAAAATCAGCAAACTGCATTTCTGCAACAGGACGATACCCATACATTGCAGCTCCGATTCCTACACCTGCAATAGCTGATTCAGCAAGTGGAGTATCCATTACCCTTTGTTCTCCGAATTGCTCGTATAGACCTTGGGTCGCCTTAAATACGCCACCTTTTACTCCTACATCTTCCCCTAATATAAATACTTTTTCATCGCGTTCCATTTCTTCCCGAAGTGCCATCGTGACAGCTTCAATATAAGAAATTACTGGCATTTAGATTCCCCCTCTTACTCTGGAGCATAAACGAACGTTAAGGCATCTTCAGGCTTGGCATACGGAGCATTTTCAGCGTATTCTGTCGCTTCGTTCACTTCCTGCATAACCCGATCGTTTATTTCCTTCTTCATACTTTCTGTTAGAATTCCACACTCCTCAAGATAAGTTTCAAAAAATAGTACAGGGTCTTCTTTCTTAATTTGTGTTAATTCTTCATTAGAACGATAACCACGGTCATCATCATCAGAGGAATGAGCTGTAAATCGATGTGTAATGGTTTCGATTAATGTAGGTCCTTCTCCACGACGGCCTCTATCAGCTGCTTCTTTGACTACTTTATATACTTCTAATAAATCAAGTCCATCGACCGTAACGCCTGGCATACCATAACCAATCGCACGATCGGATACTTTTTCACAAGCCAATTGTTTCTCAATCGGTACGGAAATGGCGTAGTTATTATTCTCACACATGAAGATAACTGGCAACTTTTGCACACCTGCAAAGTTTAATCCTTCATGAAAGTCACCTTGATTGGATGAACCTTCTCCAAATGTAACAAATGAAACTAAATCACTCTTCTCCATACGTGCTGCAAGCGCAATTCCAACCGCATGGGGAACTTGAGTTGTTACAGGTGAAGAACCTGTTACAATTCTATTTTTCCTTTGACCATAATGACTTGGCATTTGCCTTCCGCCTGAGTTAGGATCTTCTGCCTTTGCATAAGCAGAAAGAAAAATATCCTTTGGTGTCATACCAAATGCTAGTACAACGGCTAAATCTCGATAATACGGTAAAATATAATCCTTCTCTCTATTCAATGCATAAGCAGCACCAACTTGGGCTGCCTCTTGCCCTTGACAAGAAATGACGAAAGGAATTTTACCAGCACGATTTAATAACCACATCCGTTCATCGATACGCCTTGCCATTATCATTGTCTCATACATATTTAAAACATCTTGATTACTGAGGCCAAGCTCAGTATGCCGATTATTTGCCAAATTAACTCCTCCCCAAATTGAGTTATATATGGATCGCTTTTCCATCCACCGCTAATGCCGCTTCCCCAATCGCTTCACTTAAGGATGGATGTGGATGAATAGTATTCCCAATTTCCCATGGTGTAGCGTCAAGAACACTTGCAAGACCTGCTTCAGATATCATATCTGTTACATTAGGTCCGATCATATGAACTCCTAAAATATCATTCGTCTTCTTATCTGCAATGACTTTTACAAAACCATCTGATTCTCCAAAAACAAGGGCTTTTCCTGTTGCTTGAAAAGGAAATTTGCCCATTTTTATTTCATAACCTCTTTGTCTTGCTTCCTCTTCTGTATAGCCAATACTAGCAACCTCTGGATGACTATACACACACTTAGAAATATGCTCATAACGAAGGGGCTCTGTTTTAGTACCAGCTATATGCTCGACAGCTCTTATACCTTCATGGGATGCAACATGTGCTAATTGCAAACCGCCAATCACATCACCTATGGCATATATATGGGATTCCTTCGTTTGATAATGAGCATTCACTTGAATATATCCATTGTCTGTAATAATGTCAGTATTTTGTAGCCCTATATTTTCAATATTCCCTTCCCTACCAATAGAAACGAGAATACGATCAACAGTAAATGATTGGAGTGTTTCATTTTTTTCAGCGGAAATTGTTACGGATTCCTCATTCTTCGTGAATGTCTCCGGCAATATTTTTGCATTTGTAATAATACGGATTCCTTTTTTATGCAATAGTCTTTCCAATTCTTTAGAAATTTCTACATCTTCCGTAGGAATAATACGATTGGCATATTCGACTACTGTTACGTCTACACCAAAATCAGCTAGCATTGAAGCCCATTCAATTCCTATTACTCCTCCACCTACAATAAGCATCGATTTGGGTAAATTCTCCATTTCTAATGCTTCATCAGAGGTAATAACAGTAGAACCATCTATATGAAGTCCAGGCAAGCTACGTGGCTTAGAACCTGTAGCAATTATAACATTTTTTGGAATTAACATTTCATTTTCTTGTCCATCTTCTAATTCCACGGAAATGGTCCCGGGTACTGGAGAAAAAATAGATGGTCCTAAAATTCTTCCAAAACCATTATAAATATCAATCTTCCCTTGTTTCATTAAATATTGTACACCTTGGTATAGTTTTTCTACTATTGCTGTTTTTCGGGATTGAACTTTAGCAAAATCAAGGGTTGTGGTATTTGTAACAACACCAAATTCATCACTACGTTTTGTTAATGAATATACTTCTGCACTACGTAGCAATGCTTTACTTGGGATACATCCTTTATGAAGGCATGTCCCACCAATTTTATCCTTTTCTACAATTGCTGTTTTAAGACCAAGCTGTGATGCACGAATTGCTGCAACATAACCACCTGTTCCTCCACCAAGGATAACTAAATCATATTCTTGTGCCAAGTTACTTCCCTCCTGTTTTTCTTACATCCTATTTGCTAATATATGTTTATTATTAAGAAGGAATTGGCTCCTTGATTTTCTCATTTTTTCAATTCGCTCCTCAGCCATACGGTCTGCAGCAATATAGGTTGGTATTTGATCACGCTTGGATATTTCAATAACTTTTTCTACATTTTGATAAATTGCTTCTACCTTTTTCAATGCTCGTTCTTTGTTATAACCGTATAATTCATCCGCGACATTAATTACTCCGCCAGCATTTATTACATAATCAGGAGCATATACGATACCCAACTCATGTAGTTTGTCACCATGCTTTGTCGATTGTAATTGATTATTTGCTGATCCTGCAATTACTTTCACTTTAAGTTGAGGGAGAGTTTCATCGTTTATCACTGCACCAAGCGCGCATGGTGAAAATATATCTGCCTCTACAGAATAGATATCATTCGGATCAACTGCTTGTGCTTGAAATGCTTCTTGGGCACGCTTAACAGCTGCTTCATTAATATCCGTTACAATTAACTTCGCACCCTCTTCGTGTAAATAACGGCAAAGCTCAAATGCTACGTTACCTACCCCTTGGACAGCAACTGTCTTCCCTTCAAGTGAATCAGTTCCAAACGCTTCTTTAGCAGCAGCTTTCATCCCAACATAACACCCATATGCGGTGACTGGTGAAGGGTTACCGGATGAACCAAAAGCAGGAGAAATTCCAGTAACAAAATTTGTTTCTTCATGAATAATATCCATATCTTCTACTGTTGTACCTACGTCCTCTGCAGTGATATAACGGCCATTTAATCCTTGAATAAAACGACCAAAGGCACGAAACATTTCTTCATTCTTGTCTTTACGTGGATCTCCAATGATGACTGTTTTACCACCACCAAGGTTTAATCCTGCGGCTGCATTCTTATATGTCATTCCTCTTGCAAGGCGTAATGCATCAATAATTGCATCCTCTTCAGATTTATATGTCCACATGCGTGTACCGCCAAGTGCCGGTCCTAAAGTTGTATCATGGATTGCAATAATAGCTTTCAAACCAGATTGTTCATCTTGGCAAAACAACAATTGCTCATAATCATACTCATTCATATATTCAAAAATTTTCATTATAATCCTCCAGGAAATAAAATTTATGACCTTATCATGATACCTAATCATAATTCCATTCTATACCATTGTAACGAAAAGCGTCATTCTTGACAAATCATAGCATTGGTATATGATTTTTTTATGGCAATTTTTTTTAAGGGGTAGTGGTATGGGACGAGTTATTGCACTAATTATATTGTTAATCCCCGGTGTTCTAGCTGGATATGGTATTAAATTAATGAGAGATATGCTATTTGGTGTACTTAACCCGCCATTTGGCTACTTATGGTTACAATTTTTATCTGGACTTATATTTTTTGTATTAGGTCTAGGTTTTATTGCTGGGTTTATTTTGCATCGTGATCGCAAGAAAAATAATGTACAAGATCGTTTTAAAAAACGCTAGATCTCTGATAGATGAGATCTAGCGTTTAATTTTCGCTCTCAATTTCACTGCTTTTTCAGGATAGTCGGTTATAATCGCAGAACAATTTGCTTGAATAAAGCGTTTCATATCTTTTTCTTTATTAATAGTGTACGGCCTAACTGCAATACCGTTTTCAATGGCTGTTTCAATCATTTCATTCGTAATAACCTTATATTTTGGGTGGATTCCAATTGACCCTAACGTCTTAGCATATTCCCAAGGTTTGTATAAAATATCATTGTATAGTGGTGCAGTCTCCATCTCTGGATATTGATTATTTATGTATACAAGTGAATAGTGGTTAAATGATGAAATAAAAGTCCTTGTCACAAGGTTAAATTCTTTTATGAGTTCAATTACTTTATCTTCTAATCCTTCATGTGGTTGATCACTATTTTTCAATTCAATATTACACAATAACTGATTCCCGGAAAGCCATTCAAACACTTCACGTAATGTTGGAATACGTGAGGCTTTATTAAAAAAGTGTTTATAATGGTAATTTGCTTTCAGTTTTTTTAATTCAGCTAATGTAAGCTGATTTATATATCCGGTCCCGTCTGTTGTACGATCTACTGTATTATCATGGATTACGACAATCTCGCCATCTTTCGAAAAATGAACGTCCAATTCAATTCCATCTGCACCGGCCTTCTCTGCAGCTTTAAATGATTCCATTGTATTTTCTGGGTGTGTCCCGGCTGAACCCCGATGTGCTAATATAAGGGTCATTTTTTCACCACCTGTATTTTTAATAAATTTTTTGCTAGTTCAAGTATACCACTAAGAAAAAATATCCTCATGTACACTCTATTCAAAGAGATTAATTTAAAGAAAACAAAAGCCGAACTAACTTGAAATAACAATTCAAGAAATAGTTTGGCTCTAGTGAAGAAATAATTATATTGTCCTTTTAATCAAAAAATCATTATGATGCCTTATGCTCTAAACGTAATTTATCTGCTACCATTGCAATAAATTCCGAGTTTGTTGGTTTTGCTTTTGACATACTTACTGTATAACCGAACAAGGAGGAAATAGAATCAATATTACCACGACTCCATGCTACTTCGATAGCGTGGCGAATTGCTCTTTCAACACGGCTTGCTGTTGTGTTATATTTTTTCGCTATGTCTGGATACAGAACCTTTGTGATGGATCCAAGTAACTCAATATCATTGTATACCATCGTAATTGCTTCCCTTAAGTATAGATATCCTTTAATATGTGCTGGTACACCAATTTCATGAATAACGGAAGTAATACTAGCTTCTAAATTTTTGGGTTTCGATTCAGATTGTGACTTCGCGGCCATTGTTGGTGCTTTCCGCTTCACCTCACTACCTTTACCATTTACTTGGCGTATGTGATTTGCCAGATGCTCTAAATCAAATGGTTTCAGTATGAAATAAGAAGCACCAAGTTCAACAGCTTTTGTTGTAACATCTTCTTGGCCGAATGCAGTTAGCATGATTACGTTTGGAAATTTAATTTCCTTGGATTCCCGTAATTTTTCTAATACACCCAGACCATCAAGATGTGGCATGATGATATCTAATATTAAAACATCAGGTGATATATCTTCTAAAAGTTGAAGGCAATCCTGACCGTTATGTGCCATACCAACAACTTCCATATCATCTTGCGAAGAAATAAATTCATCCAATAAATTGACTAATTCTCGATTATCATCCACAATACAAACTTTGATTTTTTTCACTTCTTTTTCCTCCTCAAGTCCGAAAAATATATATATAATTGCTACTTTATTTTCCCCTAATACTTAAATACGCCAAAGAATAAGAAAATCCTTTAAATTTATTCAAAATAAATAAATAGTACTATGATATCTCACGTTTTCATTAAAATGCTTCATTATTCAACGGTTTTCGACAGGCAGAACAACCTAATGTCGAATTATCTTTATTTTATCATATTTTTCACTAAATTCGCACACAAAAAAAAGAAGAGGGTCTACACCCTCAACTTACCTTTTCTTCCGATTTGCCTCGATCATATATATTAATTCCGGCCTCATGCAACATCCATTCTATGTGTACACCATAGCCAGAAGTAGGATCGTTTACAAACACATGAGTTACTGCACCTATTATCTTTCCATTTTGAATGATTGGGCTACCACTCATTCCCTGTACAATACCACCTGTCTTTTCAAGCAATTTAGGGTCTACCACTTTAATTACTAACCCTTTTGTCGCAGGGAATTTTTGTGGAATCGTACTAACAACATTTATATCATATTCTTCCACTTTATTACCATCAACAACAGTTAATATTTTTGCTGGACCTTCTTCCACTTGATGAGAAAGAGCAATCGGTAACGGTTTATCCGTAATTCCGTTTGATATCGATTGATTAAGTTTTCCAAATATCCCAAAAGGACTATTGATTGTAATATTACCTATCACTTCTCGATTCGCTGAAAAACGTGCAAGTTTTTCACCCGGAACACCATTCTTACCTTTTTCAATTGCCGTTACTGTTGATCTTACAATTTGTCCATCTTCGACAACAATTGGTTTCTTTGTGTCCATATCAGATATTACATGACCTAAAGCACCATATTTTTTTGAAATTGGGTCAAAAAAAGTCATTGTTCCAATACCAGCGGCTGAATCTCGAATGTATAAACCTAATTTGTATGTTTTATCTTTCTCATCTAACATCGGACGAAGTTTTGTGTCAAATTTCTCTTCTCCACGTTGAATAGAAAGATTTAACGTTTTTCCGTCTTTCCCAGCATTATTGACAAAAGGTGCTACATCCGAAAGGCTATTGATTTTTTCACCATTTATTTTTGTGATAATATCTCCTACTTTTATTCCAGCTTCTTCCCCAGGAGATAACTTATCTTTTTCAGTAGATACTAAATGGTGACCTACCACTAGTACGCCCAATGTATTTAGCTTAACTCCAATAGACTGACCACCAGGATAGATTCTAAAATCTTTTAGTACATCCACATCCACTTTTTTTACTGGAAACCCGGCAATTTCTAAAATAATTTCATCTTCACCGGCATATTTTCCACTTACAGCTAATGTGGCGTCTTCATTATGAATATTTATACTGGTGGGAGTTGAAGATACAGCTATAGCATCCCCAGTATGAATACTTTGCTTTTGTCCCTCAAAAACAGTAATTTTATCAGGTATTTGTAAATATTGTTGAAATGGCTTATAAAAGCTAAGCATTAGAAGTGAAACAAGGAGAATTCCACCTGTTATTTTTCTTATTTTCTCATACATACTTATGATCATCTCCTCGCTTTCTAGCCCACATCTATAATTTAGCCTGCTTTGTCATCATTTATAAGTGGAAGAAAATAAAAAAGCTGTCCAATGAAGGATAGCTTTAAATATTTTTTACCTTATATGCAATTTCTAGCAATTCCTTTGCATGTTCCTTTGTTAATTCCGTTATTTCCACACCTGAAATCATACGAGCAATTTCATTAATTTTATCTTCTTTACTCAATGATGCTACTGTTGTTTTCGTTCTTCCAGCAGTGGATTGTTTTGCTATAAATAAGTGAGTATCTGACATTGCTGCTACTTGCGGTAAATGAGAAATGCAAAGTACTTGTGAATTTACGGAGACCTTATGGATTTTCTCAGCTATCGCTTGAGCAACTCTACCACTAACACCAGTATCAACTTCGTCAAAAATTATCGAAGTTATACCTTGATGTTTGGAAAAAATGGTTTTTAAGGCAAGCATAATACGTGAAATTTCTCCACCTGAAGCAACTTTAGATAAAGGTTTTAACGGTTCACCTGGGTTTGTAGATATATAAAATACAATTTCATCTAACCCATCTAGTTTAAACTCGGTAAAATTTTCATGATTCGATAAAAACTTTGGTTCAAAAATTGTTTTTTCCATATATAGTTCTTTTAATTCTTGGTGAATTGCTGCCGTTAATTTTTTCGCCCATTTTTTCCTAATTTGACTAAGTTGTTTCCCTTCTAATTGTAAATCTTCTTTTAATGAATCCAGCTTACTTTGTAATTGACCAATACTTTTATCACGATTCGTTAGCACTTCTATTTCTTCTTCAATTTTAGAACTATATTCTAAAATTTCTTCCACAGTGGATCCATATTTTCTTTTTAATTGGTTAATCTCATTGATGCGTGCTTCTATTTCATTTAATCGTTCTGGGTCATATTCTAATGAATCTAATTCATTTCTAAGGGTTGAAGCTGCATCTTCTAATAAATAATAACAATTCGCGATTGTATCATGTAATTTTTGATAGCGACTATCAATTTCTGCAGCTACTTCCATATGTGCCATTGAATGACTTATGTAATCTAAACCTGAATGTTCATTTTGTAACCCTTCATAACTTGATTTAATTGCAGCAAAAATCTTCTCGAAATTATTTAATTGTCTTCGTTCATCAGCAAGTAGCTTATCTTCATTTAACTCTAAGTTAGCTTGTTGTATCTCTTGTAATTGAAATTGAAGTAAATCCAACCGATGTGCCATTTGCTGTTCATTTTCACTTAATTGTTTAATTTTCTTAGCTGTCTGTTCATATTGAACATACACTTCACGATAATTTTTTAATGCTGGGGCAATTTCTACTTTGCCATATTGATCAAGTAAATGAAGATGGATGGACTCGTCCATTAATTCTTGATGTTCATGCTGACTATGGATGTCGACTAAAGTAGCACCAATTTCACGTAATGTAGAAATTGTTACTAATTTACCGTTAACTCTACATACACTTTTTCCATTTACGGATATCTCTCTTCGTAAAATGATCATACCTTCCTCTATCTCTATGCCAAAATCCTGTGCTCGCGAATAACACGGATGGTTTTGATCTACGAAAAACAAACCTTCAATCTCCGCTTTTTTCTCCCCATGACGGACAAACTCTGATGAACCACGACCACCTACTAATAAATGCAATGCATCAATTATGATCGATTTCCCAGCTCCAGTTTCCCCTGTTAATACGGTAAGGCCTTTATTAAAAGTGACAGCTATTTCATCTATAATCGCAAAATTCTTAATCGATAATTCTTGTAACAAATTATCTCCCCCTATTACGGAATGCCTTTTTATAACATATCAATAAATCTGTCGTGAATAGTAACTGCATCTTCATTCGTTCTACAAATGATCAAGCACGTATCATCCCCACAGATTGATCCCATAATTTCATCCCATTCTAGATGGTCAATTAATGCTCCAACAGCCTGAGCATTTCCCGGAAGTGTTTTCATCACAATCAAATTTTGCGCATAGTCAATCCCAACAAATGAATCAGTTAACGCACGCTTTAACTTTTGCAATGGATTAAAGCGTTGATCAGCTGGAAGACTATACTTATAACGCCCATCAGCTAAAGGTACTTTAACTAGATGTAGTTCTTTAATATCACGAGATACTGTCGCTTGTGTAACATTGAAGCCTAAGTTTTTTAATTGCGATACTAAATCATCTTGTGTCTCAATTTCTTTTGTTCCAATTAATTCACGTATTTTAATATGGCGCTGACCTTTCGTCATTAAGTTACCACCTTTTTTGAATCTGAATTTTTATACCTACTTACTGATTATTATAATATTATGTAAAGTAAAGGACAATCCAAAACGGATTGCCCTATCGCTAACTTTTAAGTTTTGCATGTGCTTCTTTTACGATTTCATAGAGTGGGGCTGACAAATGATCGATACCACCACGATCATGTCCCTTCCACTTTAAATGAATTAAAAACTCTATATTTCCTTCCCCACCAGTAATGGGTGAATAGGAAAGATTTTGCACATCATATCCTTGTTCCAGTGAAAAATCTTTTATTTTCTTTAACACTTGCTCATGAATTTCAGGCTCTCTTACGATTCCTTTTTTGCCAACTTGTTCCTTACCAGCTTCAAATTGTGGTTTTATTAATGCAATAACATCACTATCTGTCACTAGTAAGTTACGAAGTACAGGTAAAATCAGTGTTAAAGAGATAAAAGAAACATCAATCGTAGCAAAGTTAGGCAAATCTTTTATAAGATGTTCTGGTTGCACGTAACGAAAATTCGTTCTTTCCATCACGACTACCCTTTCATCCTGACGCAACTTCCATGCTAGCTGATTATAACCTACATCAAGCGCATAAGACATTGTCGCTCCATTTTGGAGGGCGCAATCAGTAAATCCACCTGTCGATGCTCCAATATCTATTACTACTTTTCCTGCAACAGAAACATTAAACTCTTTTAAAGCTTTTTCTAGCTTTAATCCACCACGACTTACATAAGGCAAAGGATTCCCCTTTACAACTAGAGGAATATCCTCATTTACCTTCTCTCCTGGCTTATCAAGTCTCGTTTCATTAGTAAATACAATTCCAGCCATTATAGCTCTTTTTGCTTTTTCTCGTGTTTCACATAAACCACGTTCTACGAGCAAAATATCTAGTCGTTGTTTTTTTGGTTTCATCTGCTTACGCCCTTTTTTTCTGTTCAGGAAGTATCTTGGTTAACTTTGCCTTAATTGCTTCTGAAGTCATGCCAATCTCAGCATAGATTTCCTTCACACTACCGTGCTCAATAAATTGATCCGGAACACCTATCCGTTCAATCGTTGCATTATGATAGCCATGCTCATGTGCAAATTCTAGAATACCACTACCGAAACCGCCTTTTAATACAGCTTCTTCTATCGTCAGGATTGGTACTCCAGTAGCAAAAATATCGTGTAACATGGACTCATCTAATGGTTTAATAAATCGAGCGTTCACTACTTGAACAGATATTCCTTGCTTTTCAAGACTATTAGCAGCTTCCAGAGCCATTGGTATAGTAGTTCCAAATGTAAGAATGCATGCATCTGTTCCTTTTCGTAATATTTCCCATGAACCTATTGGAATCTCTGTTAATGTTCCATCCATAGGGACACCGTATCCATCACCTCTTGGGAATCTAAGTGCGATTGGTCCCTTATCATATTGTACAGCTGTGTATACCATATGTTGGCCTTCGTTTTCGTCCTTTGGCATCATCACAACCATATTTGGCAAATGTCTTAAAAAAGCAATATCAAAAACACCTTGATGCGTCTCTCCATCTGCTCCTACTAGACCTGCACGATCAACACCTATAAATACATTCAAATTTTGCCTACAAATGTCATGTAATACTTGATCATACGCTCTTTGTAGAAAAGTAGAGTAAATAGCAAGAAATGGTTTCATTCCTTGGGTGGCAAGGCCTGCAGCCATTGTCGCTGCATGTTGCTCAGCTATCCCAACATCAAACATTCGTTCCGGGAATTCTTTTGCAAAGTTTTCCAGTTTTGAACCAACTGGCATTGCAGGTGTAATTGCAACAATTCGTTTGTCTGTGCGTGCAAGGTATCGAACAGTTTCACTGACAAGTGAACTCCAAGATGGAGCTTTATTTACAGACTTTATTAGGTCACCAGTTTCGATTTTATATGGACCTGTTCCATGCCATGTTCCAATCTTGTCATCTTCCGCTGGACTATAACCTTTTCCTTTTTTAGTGATAACATGTAACAAAACTGGGCCTTCTGTTTTCTTTGCGTACTGGAAATTTTCAAACAAGTCATCAAAATTATGTCCATCAATAGGTCCTAAATAAGTAAAACCCATTTCTTCAAAAAACACACCGGATACAAGCAAATATTTTAGGCTATCTTTCACTCGTTCAGCTGTAGCTGCGAGCTTTCCACCTACAGCAGGGATTTTCTTCAACAAATATTCTAATTCATCTTTCGCCCATTTATACTTACCTGCAGTCCTTAATTTTCCGAGAACATTATGAAGTGCCCCTACATTAGGAGCAATCGACATTTCATTATCATTTAGGATAACCGTAATATTTTTCTGACTATCCCCAATATGATTTAATGCTTCTAATGCCATTCCGCCTGTTAGTGCACCGTCACCTATTACAGGAATAACATAGGAAGACTCCCCTTTAACATCTCGTGCAATAGCCATTCCCATTGCAGCAGATAAAGAAGTAGAACTATGTCCAGTCTCCCAGACATCATGTTCGCTTTCAGACATTTTTGGAAAGCCACACAATCCTTTATATTGTCTTAACGTATCAAACTGGTTTGCTCTACCTGTAAGAATTTTATGAACATATGATTGGTGTCCAACATCCCATATTATTTTATCTTGGGGGCTATCGAATGCCTTATGTAGGGCAATTGTCAATTCAACTACACCTAAATTAGGTCCAATATGGCCGCCTGTTTTCGAAAGCTTTTCAATCAAAAACTTGCGGATATCCCCACTTAGTTCTTCTAGTTGTTGATTATTCATTTTTTTTAGAAATGAAGGGTCTTTAATTGATAAAAGATCCAACAGGACCACTCACTTTCATTCATCAGATTTTATCTTGATGTTAAATTTCTGTAACATTTGATTGAAAAAATAGCCGCTAGCACTTAAGTGATAACGGCTAATAACACTTCATATTCATTAAGTTAAAACATATTCGCACAAGTGAATAATTATAATGGGATTATAACACAAGCATATGTTTTCATCAATCATTGTTAATTATTGCGCCCTGCAATTAAGTCCGTTAAATATAAGAGCAGACCGCTGTTTAAATTTAATTGTTGTAAAATCGTTTTAGCTTCCGTTATTTGCTTATGTAAATGGTCCTTAGCACCATCTAATGTGAGCAGTGCTGGATATGTACATTTCAACTTTCCATCATCACTACCTATAGGTTTACCAATCACGTTTTGATCTCCGATGACATCTAAAATGTCATCTCTGATTTGAAATGCCAGTCCTATATGTTGTGAAAAACGTTCCAAGGATTGAAGTTGTTCATCACTAGCTCCACCAATAAGCGCTCCTGCTAATACACTAAAAGTTAAAAGCTTACCTGTTTTATGGTGATGAATATATTCTAAGTCGGCTAGCTGAAGAGCTTTATTTTCCGCTTGAATATCAGCTACTTGACCAGCAACCATCCCTTCTGGGCCAGCGCTTTTTGCTAATTGTGCTATTAACCATAATTTTTGTTTATCTGTAAGGTTTGAATCTTCTGCGATTAATTGAAAACTATATGTTAATAGTCCGTCACCTGCTAAGATTGCAAATCCCTCTCCGAATACTTTATGATTGGTCGGAATACCTCTTCTTAGATCATCATCATCCATACTTGGCAAATCATCATGAATGAGTGAATACGTATGAATCATTTCCAATGCACATGCAGTTTTCATTCCTAATTCAGGCTTTTCATTAAAAGCATCAATGGTTGCAAATAATAGTATGGGACGAATCCGCTTCCCCTTTGCCGTTAATGAATATGTAATGGATTCTTTTAATACTTTCGGAGCTTCTAAAACATTAACCGCTGCAGCAAGTTCCTTATCTAAAAGGGTTTTGTACTTTTCCACGAAACTTTCATATTGTACTGTCAATCGCGTACCTCCTCTTGCAAATGAAACTCCTCTTCACCATCATCTGTAAGTACTTTTGTAAGCTGAGCTTCTGCATTTTTCAATTTGTCATGGCAAATCTTAGAGTAATCAATACCTTTTTTATACATATCCAATGCTTCTTCTAATGGAATATCTCCTTCTTCTAGTCGCTGTACAATAGTTTCTAATTGCTCCATTGCTTCTTCAAATGAAATTTTTTTATCCAAGATTCTCACCCTCTTCAATAAAATCAACAGTACAATAATACCTTCCATCCGCAACATGAACTTTTATTTTATTACCTTGTTGAACTTGGGAAGTCGATTTAACTACCACATTATCTTCTGTGTAAGCAACACTGTATCCTCTACGTAAAATATTTAATGGACTAAGTGCATCCAATGTAGCAATTTTATTTGAAAATGTTGCTGACTTTTCCTTTAGCATTGTAACCATAGACTGTTGTAGTTGTTGCTTCAAATGTTTCAATTTTGTTTTACTTATTTCCAACTTCATAGCTGGGTGATGAGTTGCTAGTTTTCGATCAAGTTTTTGCAACTTATCTCTTTTTTTATTTATGATTATTTCTTGACTTCTTATTAAACGTTCTTGTACCCTATCCAAGTATTGCCATTTTTGTTCATAAAGTTTCTGAGGGTTTCGAAAAATATATGATTGTTCTAAGTTGTGTAATTTACTTCTCTGCTCTTTTACAATTGTGGACATCCCTCTAAACAAGCGATTCTTTCGGTTAAGTAGGCGTTCCATTAATTCTTCAATATGCGGTACTGCCAATTCAGCTGCTGCTGTTGGGGTTGCAGCTCTAATATCAGCTACAAAATCAGCAATTGTAAAGTCTGTTTCATGTCCTACAGCTGATATAATGGGGATTTTTGAGTTAGCAATCGCTCTTGCAACTATCTCTTCATTAAAAGCCCATAGTTCTTCAATAGAGCCACCGCCACGACCAACAATTAGCACATCAGCAATTGATAATTTGTTTGCTTTATCAATAGCACTAGCAATTGACATACCAGCTTGTTTACCTTGAACTAATGCTGGTAGTACAATCATTTGTCCAATCGGGTATCTTCTTTTTATTGTTGTAATAATATCTCTGATTGCTGCACCTGTTGGTGATGTAATAATTGCAATCCGTTTTGGATATTCTGGAATTACTTTTTTTCGATTAGTGTCAAATAAACCTTCATTTTCCAACTTTGTTTTTAGTTGTTCATAGGCAAGAAATAATTCTCCAACACCATCAGGTTGCATTTCTTGCACATATATTTGGTATTGACCACTAGATTCATAAACGGTAATACTGCCACGCACCAAAACGTTCATACCGTCCTCAGGAATAAATCTTATCGTTCTTGCTGCACTTGTAAACATGACAGCCATTATCCTAGCCTTATCATCTTTTAATGTGAAATAAAGATGTCCACTGGAGTGTCTCTTGAAGTTAGATATTTCGCCTTTCACATATATATCAGTTAAATGGGGATCTGCATCAAATTTCCGTTTTATGTATTTCGTTAATGCTTTTACTGTCAAATAAGGAACATTCGTCATGCATTTTCACCTTCTATTCAGAAAGAAAAGCTGCACCCAAATATATGGAGGATGTCAGCTTTTCTTTTAGTTAACCTTATTTTACTACGTTCTTTTACTGATTGCGATTGTTTAGCACATTTCTAGCGGATTTTACAGTATTGGCTAAGAGCATTGTGATTGTCATTGGACCAACTCCTCCTGGAACTGGTGTAATATATCCTGCTTTCTCTACAACGTCGTCGAAATCAACATCACCACATAGTTTATTGTTTTCATCACGATTCATTCCAACATCTATCACGACTGCCCCTTGTTTTACGTAATCCTTCGTAATCATCTTCGCTTTACCAATAGCAGCAACTAAGATATCAGCTTTTTGTGTAAATGATGCTAGATCAGGTGTTTTTGAATGGCAGTAAGTGACTGTTGCATTTTCTCTTAATAGTAACTGCCCCTGTGGTTTACCAACAATATTACTTCTTCCAATAATCACTGCATGTTTACCTGAGATTTCAATACCTTCATGCTCCAGCATTTTCATTACCCCGTAAGGAGTACATGGAAGGAATGTATCTTGTCCAATCATCATTTTACCTACATTTATTGGATGGAAGCCATCTACATCTTTGGTATGTGAAATAGTTTCAATTACTTTTTGTTCTGATATATGTGCGGGAAGTGGGAGTTGAACTAAAATACCATGAATATCATCTTGATTATTTAGCTCTTCAATTTTAGCAAGAAGTGTTGCTTCTTCTACATCTTCTGGCATTTCAATTAATAATGATTCCATTCCAATTGCTTTACAACTTTTTTGTTTTGATGTTACATATGTTCTGGAAGCGGGATTATTCCCAACTAAAATAACAGCAAGTCCAGGTTTTATACCTGCAGCAGTCAATTCTGCAACTTCCTGCTCTAATTCTTTTCTTATTTTGGCAGATATTTCTTTACCATTGATAAGTGTTGCTGACATTCCATCTCCCCCTAAGTATGCAAAAGCTTATAAGTTGTCTTTTACCTTTGATAGTATACCATTAATGAATTTACTTGATTTTTCATCTCCAAAACGTTTTGCAATTTCAATCGCTTCGTTTAGCACAACATTACTTGGAGCATCTTTTAAGTATTTTAATTCGTACACACCAATTCTCAATATATTTAAATCAACTTTAGCAAGTCGACTTAATGTCCACTTCTCTAAGTGTTTTTCGATTTCTTCATCAATTTCATTGCGATTTTCCATCGTCCCTTCAATTAACGTCTTTAAGAAAATGTCTGATTCTTCTTCCTCCAGGACATATTCAAGGGCTTCCGCTGGATCTGCACCACTCATGTCAATTTGATATAAAGCTTGCAAAGCCTTTTCGCGAGCAACTCTTCTCTTCATGTCATAACTCCTTTAAGTAAAAAATCCATGAAAAAGCCAAGGGTGATTTACCCTGGCTTTCTCATCATTGCTCATCAAAATCTTGACTGTTATCATTCTTATGATTTTCAAAGGCAACTCCAACAATATGGACGTTTACTTCAGAAGCCTCTAAAGCTGTCATATTATACAAAGTTTGATTGATGTTATCTTGGACTTTTTGTGCAACTGTTGGGATCGATACACCGAAATCCATTAAGCAATAAACATCTATTTTTATGCCTTCATCCGTTAAATCAACTCTAATCCCTTTACCATGAATTTTTTTACCAAGACGTTCAACAACTCCAGATGCAAAGTTTCCACGCATTTGTGCGATTCCTTCTACTTCAGAAGCTGCAATTCCTGCAATTACTTCTATGACTTCAGGTGCAATCTCAATTTTCCCATGGTTTTGACCATTTTCGTTTGTCATTTCTAACATATTTAAGTTTTCTTCCACTATAAAGCACCTCCGGTTTATTGTACTTGTTCCATTCCAAAGCCTACCGACTTTTCCTTTCAGCTGAGGGATCCATCGTAGGAATGTCGATGAACAAGCATTTCTTATTTCATCACATCGTGAAGTTCAAGAAATTTAGTATTAAAATCACCACTCACAAACGTTTCATTTTCCAATAAGTTCAAATGGAATGGAATGGTTGTTTTAACTCCTTCAATAATAAACTCTTCTAGTGCACGTTTCATTCTGGCAATTGCTTCTTCACGTGTTGCACCGTATGAAATTACCTTTGCTATCATTGAATCATAATATGGCGGAATTGTATAGCCAGGATATGCTCCAGAATCAACTCTCACACCTAACCCACCAGGTGGTAAATACATATCAATCTTTCCTGGAGATGGCATAAAGTTCTTCTCTGGATTTTCCGCATTTATTCTACATTCAATGGACCATCCACGGAATTCCACTTCATCCTGTGATAGTGATAGTTTTTCACCATTTGCCACTCTAATTTGCTCTTTAATTAAATCTACCCCAGTTACCATTTCTGTAACAGGATGCTCAACTTGGATTCTAGTATTCATTTCCATAAAGTAATACTTACGATTTCTATGATCATAAATGAACTCAATTGTACCCGCACCAGTATATTGTACAGCCTTTGCTGCTTGGACAGCTGCAGCACCCATCTGCTCACGCATTTCAGAGTCAATAGCTGGAGACGGAGTTTCTTCTAATAGTTTTTGCAATCTTCTTTGTATAGAACAATCACGTTCACCAAGATGTATTACATTTCCGAAGTTATCTGCTAATACTTGAATTTCTACATGACGAAAATCTTCGATGTATTTTTCAATATAAACTCCAGCATTACCAAAAGCAGTTAATGCTTCTTGTTGAGTAATATTAATACCCTTTATTAATTCTTCTTCCGTTCTAGCGACACGGATACCTTTACCTCCGCCACCTGCAGTAGCTTTAATAATTACAGGATAGCCAATTTCTGATGCTAGTTCCACTGCCTGTTCTATATTCTCTATTATTCCATTTGATCCCGGAACAATTGGGACTCCTGCAGCTTTCATTGTTTCTCGGGCAACATCTTTTGTTCCCATTTTGGCAATTGCTTCAGGACTTGGCCCAACAAAAGTAATATTACATACTCGGCAAAGCTCAGCAAAATCTTCATTTTCAGCTAAAAAACCGTATCCTGGATGGATGGCATCACAATCAGTTAACTTAGCTATACTAATTACGTTTGCAGTATTTAAATAACTTTCTTTTGAAGTTTTAGGTCCAATACAGTAAGCTTCATCCGCTAATTGAACATGTAAAGCTTCACTATCTGCCTCAGAGTATACTGCTACTGTTTCGATGTCCATCTCTTTACATGCTCTGATGATTCGAACTGCTATTTCTCCTCTGTTTGCTATTAAAAGTTTCTTAATCATGGATTTCTCTCCTTATAACGGCTTTACTAGGAATAATGGTTGTCCATACTCAACAAGTTCGCCATCTTTCACGAGGACTTCCACAATCTCTCCTTCAACATCCGCTTCTATTTCGTTAAATAACTTCATTGCTTCTACAATACATACCACTGTATCAGCTTTTACTTTAGATCCTACTTGCACATATGCTGGATTGTCTGGAGATGGCGATTGATAGAATGTCCCTACCATTGGAGAAGTAATTTTATGTAAGTTCTCAGCAATGTTATTCAATGGTTCCGACGGTGCAGCCTGTCCCTGAACTGCAACTACAGGTTGTTGGTTTGTTACAGGAACTTGTTGTACGCTTTGTTCTTGAACTGCTTGTACTACTTGAGTTGTTGTATTATTTTTTTTCAGTTCTAACTTGGATCCTTCATGTTCATAAATAAATTCATCAATATCAGATTGTTCAATTAGTTTTATAATTTCACGAATTTCTTGTATTTTAAGCATAGATGACACTCCTTTAAATTTATGAGTAGCTGCTAATATCATAATATAATACCTTATCAAAATTCAATGCTGTTCGTCGATAAATTAATAATTATAAACAAAATAAATATTTTTCTCTAGTAATTTTCTAACATAACATTCATAAAAGCGAGAAAAACTTTTTTATTAAATCTAATTCCTTTCTTTTTCATAGTTTTTCACTGAGAGAAATACACATTAAAAACTGCAGAGAAATCGTTTGTTCTAAAAAATAAATGGCTCTGTTAAAGTTCATTGTTGTTAACAACTTAGTTGATGGTAGCGGATGTACACGAGACTCCTGCGGGAACAGCACGAGTCGAAGATCCACTTGGCAAAGCGGTTTTCTTTGCCAAGTTAGCTGAGGCCGTGCCCGCGGAAAGCGAGTGTGCAGGAGCGAAAATCAACAACAGAGTTTAACAGAGCTAAATAAATAAAAAAAAGCCTAACTATCTTGAAAATAATTCAAGCAATAGTTTGGCTCTTAATTCCATATACATTCTTATTTCCAGTCATAAGAATTAATTAGATGCAAATTTTACTTGTGGAATATATTGAGTACCTACTTCTGCACCAACAAGTTCCATGATTTCTACTGCAGCAGAACGGGAATGCTCTTCATCTGCCTTTACTGTAATATCAACTAAGTTATTTTCAATTTTAACTAATGCATCACTGTAACCTAGGTTCTTAATATAGCTCTCTAACGTTTTTTCAATTGTACTTATCTCACTAATTTCTTCCATTTGATTATAAATATCCATCTTTTCATCTGCTGTTAACTCATCAGATGCTACTTGTATTGTTAAATCTTCCAGCATTTTTCCTCTCTTATCTTCTAAGTTCATTCGAACCATATCAAAAACTTCATCTCCAGCAGCATCCGTGATAATCTTCATATCTTCATCACTAATATTCTTTCCAGTTTCGTCCGACTCCTGTCCACCAGTTGCTAAGTTATTATTTGCTGGATCTGATGTGACATAATATACAGATAGTACAACTACAAGACTTAACATTGTTAATAACCATACTGTTTGCTTTTTTAATAACATTAGGAATCCCCCTTAGATTTTTTAGGTAGTACCGATACTCTGTGACTTGGTACATCTAGTGATCTCGTTACAGCTTCTCGTATCCATTTCGCCACTTGTAAATTCTCAGCACCTCCCGCTACAACTAGTACACCTTTAATTTCTGGTTTCCTTGTTTCTAACACAATTGGTTCATCATTAATAATGACTGTTTGGTCTTCTTTTGTTTGTTGTTCTGTTTTTCTAGTACCGTTATTACCATCTTCCTCCTGAGTAATGCCATTTGTGATGACCGTATTTTTATCGATTATTTTCTTCTCTGTTGATTCTACATTTACGACTACAGTTACATCTGAAACGCCTACAATACTCTCTAATGCATCTTTTAATTGTGTTTCATAGTAAATCTCATATTCTTCTATTTTATTATTTACGTCGCCTTTGCTTTTCCCAAACGTTTCAGTACTAGAGTCATCTTCACTTTGGAATACTGCAGCAGGTTTATCTTCTCCACCATCTTTCCAAAATGTTCCTATTATCATAAATAGAGCTCCTAAAATTAATAAAATCAGTAGGTATACTGGTTTTTTATCATTGTTTTTACCGGGAGGTTGAATTTTAAGAGCTGAAATTTTTTGTTTGACCCATTCCATAGGAGTTTTTTTGTTCATAGACTTAATTAGATGCCTCCCCCGACACAATCTCAATCATATCTTCTTGGACTTCCCAGCGATCCACTAATAATGATTTGATTGCTTCATAATCGGTCGTTTCTTCATCCATCTGTTTTTCGTTGATGTTGATTTCTATTGGTTTAATGGCTTCTATAGCACTTCCTTTTGTAGCAGAATCGACTGCCTTTAGCTCGACAGTAATATTTTGTATGTCATCCATTGTGAGGTCATTTTCTGCCGGAGCTTTAATATTAATGCTTTGAATCTCTACTTGATACTTCTCTATCAACTCCTTTTCCACTCCTGTTTTCATTTGGACAGCCATTTGCTCTAATGTATATTCGGCTTGAGCAGCTTGTATCACATTTTTTTTCGATTCTATTTTATTTCCGATTGAAAATTCTTGGATATCCATATTTTTTGTTAAGGAGGAAAGGACTTCTTCAAAATCAGCCGATAATATTTTAAATATTGGTGTAATAATAATGGCCATTAAAATTAAGCCTGTTGCAAGTTTGGTATATTTCTTTAATTCTGTATCTGGGAGGAGCATATCAATGACCATGGCAAGAAGGAGAAATATTATAATGTTTCCAACCCATTCGCTAATAAATGCCAAATGTACTCCCTCCTTACCTAATCATTAATGTTATATTCCCAGAAGAAATAATAATCGTCATACTGATAAAAAACATAAAAGCTACGATTGCTAGAGCAGCAAAAATATACATCATACATTGGCTAACAGCATTGAGACAACTAATAACTGGACCATCACCGACTGGTTGTAATAAGGCTGCTGTCAATTTATAAATGAGAGAAATAACAAGAATTTTTACTGCAGGGAAGATTGCAATTAATAAAATAATGACGGCACCTGCGATCCCTAATGTGTTTTTAAGCAATACAGAGGCAGTCAACACAGTATCAGCAGCATCCGTAAACATCTTTCCTACTACAGGCACAAAATTACCAGTTACATATTTTGCTGTTCGAATCGCTACCCCATCCGCAACTGCAGCAGTAGCCCCTTGAATGGAAATTACACCTAGTAATACAGTAATAAAAATCCCTAATACCCCTAAACTTACCTTCTTCAATAAATCTGCTAATTGAGAAACTTTAAACTGGCTACTTAATGTATTGGCAATACTTAAAAATGTTGATAGAAATAAGAGAGGTAGAACGATATTTTTCATCACAATTCCACTTATATTCACTAAAAACACTAATATAGGACTAAAGAATGCAGATGATGCTACTCCACCTGAAGAAGCTATTAATGCTAATAACAATGGTATTAGCGCAAATATAAATTGACTCATCATATCAATAGCTCCGATAGCATATTCCGCTGCAACTCGAAAACTATTGAGGGCAATGATGACTAACACCATAAAAATAACCGAATAGGCAACCTTGCTAACAGATCCTTGTTCAAATGCACTATGGAGAGATTGTAAGAATACACTTAATATCGTTAGAAGCATCAGCGAACCAAGCAATTTAATATTGAGGACAATCTCTTGAATCATAAAATTCATTATTCCGCTTACCCAATCCTTAAACGAAAAAGACTTGTCCCCTTTAATAAATTCAAGCAATGTCCCTCTTTTGCTTTCTGGTAAATAACTGCCATAGTCATCTACGATCTTATCCCAATACTTCGTAAGCTCATCAACACCTAGCTCGTCTAAATAGCGATCCATATAGTTGTTATTTGCTGCGTCATCTACCTGTTTGTTTTCTGGTTCTGTTGCATGTGCATTGTTAGTAAACAATAAAGGCAGGAAGCAGATACAAAGAATTAGCAGCCATTGCCGCATTATTCTCACTCCGTTCCTTTTAATAGATTTAGTTGGATGGAATCATCGTAATAATCGTTTCTACTAATGCAGTTAAGATTGGCACTGCCAATGCCAGTATTAATATTTTTCCCGCAAGCTCCACTTTCGAGGCCATAGAACCGAGGCCAGCATCTTTACTAATCTGTGCTGAAAATTCAGCGATGTATGCAATCCCTATTATTTTCAATATTGTTTTAATGTACATTGAGTTTACGTTAGCACTAGATGCCAGACTTTCAATCATGGAGATGATTTTTTGAACTTGATCAACAAGAAATAGAAATATACCGGTGCCCGCAAATAACACGAGTAAAAATGCAAAATTAGGCTTATGTTCCTTAATGGCAAGTGCTAAGAAAGTAGTTATTAGGGCAATCCCAGCAATTTGTAAAATAGCAATGGTGGATTCCCCCTATCATTGAAATAAAAACACGGATCTTATTTTTTGAAACAGACCATCTACAATGGAGACGACCATAAATAAAATATAAATAAATCCAAACAGTGTAACCCATTGTGCATATTCTTTTTTACCAACCTGGTCAAGTATGGTATGTAGAAAT
The DNA here is from genome assembly GCF_042655485.1 of Lederbergia graminis. Classification (NCBI taxonomy): domain Bacteria; kingdom Bacillati; phylum Bacillota; class Bacilli; order Caryophanales; family Bacillaceae; genus Lederbergia; species Lederbergia graminis. The sequence goes on along the minus strand of NZ_JBHSMC010000001.1, from coordinate 36,444 downwards.
GCTACAATAATACCAACTCCGGCAATTTTGAAGATGACATCTACCTCTATGCCCATCTAATTTCCTCCTATCATTAACAAACCGAAATCCAATCGAAATTATCAACTTATTATTCCTCTCGATTAGATAAGAAGAATAACAATTAGCATCCCCGTCAATATTCCAAAGCTTTTTGCCATTTTTTCATATTTCACTTGTTTTTCTCTTGCCCCTTCTTCTTCACGGGTTAGATGGGAAAGAGTTAACATAATCTGTTTCTGCTCTGTTTCACGATCATGACGTCCTAAGTTTTCTCCAAATTGAAGTAGTATCTCATATTCTCCTTGCTTTAAAAAAGTCTTCTTCCAAATTGTTTTAAGACTTTGTTCCCATGCTGCTTTAACGGTTATTTCTTCTTGAAGTAAGTTTTGTTCAAATAAGCGAAAATGACTGGCAATAGGTTCAGCCATTTGCTTCGATATTCTTCGTGCTGCCTCCCCAAGCGGGGTGTGTCCAAACATGATTTCTGCCTCTAATGTTTCCAATGCATTTCTAAATTGTTGTAGCTGTTTCGGTCTAATACTTAACCGTTTTGAATATTCAAATCCTGCCCATGTTGTCGCAGCCAAAATAAAAATCGCACCTATCATCTTAAACATATACGGCAGTTCCTTTCTTAAGAGTAAGTATATTTCCAATACTATCTCGAATAGCTGAGACCGTTCCTGGTCCATTTCCGCGAGATAGTTCTATGAATCTACCAAATACTTGTTGATCTATTATTTGCTGTAATAATGGCCGTTTCTTTATTTCAGAAAACGTATTCCCATGTGTTGTCATGATTAGTGTAATACCAGCGTTTACCGCTTCCATAATCGCAATACTATCTTCCTCACGCCCAATCTCGTCGACTATAAGGACATCTGGGCTCATGGAACGAATCATCATCATCATTCCTTCTGCTTTAGGACATGCATCCAGAACATCTACCCTTGTCCCAAAATGCAATTGAGGCGTACCGTTCACACAACCTGCGATTTCAGATCGTTCATCTACAATTCCTACCTTCAATGGCGGTATGCCCTTTTCTTTTATACCAGTAGAAATGATTCTTGCTAAATCCCTTAATAAGGTTGTTTTCCCGGTTTGTGGAGGACCAATAATCATTGTACTTTTCCATTTTTGTTCGTAAATGTATGGAAGATAGGATTCTGCCACACCAATTTTTTCACGAGCAATTCTAATGTTGAAAGATGATAAATGTCTAATTGCTTTAACATAACCATTTTCTAGTATTACTTTCCCTGCTAGACCAATTCGATGTCCTCCGCGGATCGTAATATAGCCTTTTTTTAATTCTTCATCCATCGTATAGAAGGAATGATTAGCAATTTTACTTATAAACTGATCTGCATCATTTTTCGTGAAAATATATGGGAGAAAATAAGGAACACCGCGAGAAGCAACTTCTACTTTCCTGCTAACTCGAAGTCTTATTTCTTCAATTTCAGCGACTATACTATCAGGAAGCTTGGCTATTTGTTCACTAATTCGTAACGGCAACATTTGCAGGACTGATTCCATCATGTTTCTCTCCTTCCATCACTCACTACTAATATGTATTCAGCTTGTCTTCAAATATGAGATTTTCTAAACATAAAAAAACCGAGGAACAAAAATCCCTCGGTTTTTTTCATCATTATTATGCTCTTGAAACATATGAGCCATCTGAAGTGTTAATAATTAGTCGATCACCAGTATTAACGAAGAATGGTACTTGTACCACTAATCCTGTTGCAAATCTTGCTGGTTTTGAACCGCCAGATGCAGTATCACCTTTAATTCCTGGATCAGTTTCAATTACTTCAAGTTCTACTGTATTTGGTAATTCAATTCCTAATGTTTCTCCACCATACATGATAATATGAACTTCCATATTTTCTTGTAAAAACTTTAGTTCATATTCGATTTGAGATGCAGGTAATTCGATTTGCTCATATGTTTCATTATCCATGAATACATGCATATCGCCACTCGCATACAAATATTGCATTCTTTTATTGTCTATTTGTGCTTTTTCAACTTTTTCACCGGCTCTAAATGTCTTTTCTTGAACTGCACCAGTGCGAAGATTTCTTAATTTTGATCTTACAAATGCAGCTCCTTTTCCTGGCTTTACATGCTGGAAATCCATTACGCGCCAGATAGAACCATCTGTTTCAATCGTTAATCCTGTACGAAATTCATTTACTGAGATCATTTAATTTCCTCCAAAATTATAAGATAATAAGATCTTTTGTGGAATGCGTTAATGTTTCATTCCCGTTTTCGGTGATAAGAATATCATCTTCAATTCGAACCCCGCCAATGCCAGGTAAATAAATTCCTGGTTCCACTGTTACGACCATTCCAGGAACTAACTTAGTTTCAGAGCGAAATGATAGACCAGGACCTTCATGTACTTCTAAACCAATACCATGTCCTAGAGAATGACCGAAATTCTCACCATATCCTTTTTCAGTGATATAGTCTCTAGCGATTGCATCTGCCTCAATCCCAGTCATACCAGCCTTTATTTGGTCCATCGCTCGAAGTTGTGCCTCTAAGGTTACATCATATATTTCCTTTAATTGTGACGATGGATTTCCTACGGCTACTGTGCGAGTAATATCCGATACATATCCTTTATGTAGTGCCCCGAAATCCATTGTGACGAAATCGCCAACTTCAATTTGTTTATCAGTAGCTACTCCGTGTGGTAATGCAGCTCTTGCACCAGATGCTACAATAATATCAAATGAAGAGGATGTTGCACCACATTTTCTCATGAAAAATTCAAGTTCATTTGATACTTCTAATTCTGTAACTCCAGGTTTAATATAGTCAAGAATATGTTTGAATGTTGCATCCGCAATATCCGCCGCTTCTTTCAGAATACTAATTTCTTCTTCATCTTTGATTAAACGCATATTCTCAATCATATTAGAAACAGGTACTAATTCAGCAGTCTTTACTTGCTCTTCATATTGCTTCCAAACAGAATAGCTAAGATGGTCCTGTTCAAAGCCTAATTTTTTAATACCAAGTTCTTTCACTCGTTCAGCTACCTCACTAATGATAGGGCCGTTATGCTTTATTATTTCAAAATCAGTAGCTTGTTCAGCAGCTTGTTCTGTGTAACGGAAATCTGTAATGAACAGCGCTCTATCTTCTGAAATTAGAACGACACCTGCAGTACCTGTGAAGTTAGTCATATAACGACGATTATATGTACTAGTAATTAATACACCATCAATATTAAATTGATTAAATTGTTTTCTAAGTTTATCTAGCTTTGACATTTTACCCCCTCTTTCCTAAATAATTCATCATTGCATGGACTGCCATCTCATACCCGTAAAACCCAAAACCAGCAATTTGGCCAATACATTCTGGAGCTGTAACAGAATGTTTTCTAAATTCTTCTCGAGCATGTACATTGGAAATATGAACTTCAATCACTGGTATCTTAATTGCCGCAATTGCATCTCTAAGCGCGATACTATAGTGAGTAAGAGCTCCTGGATTTATAATTACTCCTTCAAATCCTTTTTCTTCAGCTTGATGTAAATGATCAAGTAAAGCTCCTTCATAATTAGATTGAAAACACACGATATCGATCCCAATCTTTTGACCAATATTCACAAGGCCCTCTTCTAATTGGTGCAACGTGTTATTCCCATAAATGCCTGGTTCTCGTTTCCCAAGCATGTTGAGGTTCGGTCCATTTAATACTAGCATTTTCATCCATTTTCACACCCTAGAAAGAAAAGTTTTCCAGTACACATTTTACCACAAAACCTTCGGGTACACATACTATAAATAGTGAAAGTAAGGATGATTGAAAAAGATTATAGCTCTTTGTATATCAATAATATCCATTTTCCATGTTAGTTCGTGTTACCTTATTACGACTCTTGTTGCTCTAATTTTATTTTCTCCCAGTACTGCTGTTCTTGGTACTCGTAGGAAATCGAATACCCGATAAATATACCATATAATATAAAGAAACAAACTTCTGTTACAATTGTAAGAAGCGGATATTTCCAAATTTGATCTAGTCCTGGAATGATTGGATATAAGACGAAGTACAACAATAGAAAAATAACAGCTCCAAATACTGCTCCCCAAATAATTGATTTTTGCTTCCTTAATGTAAAGTAATACAAAAGGGCAACAACTATGGATATTATTCCATATAGTAGAGTAGCAATCACGATTCCAAGCCACCCTTCTTTCCATTCACCTTGAAAAGGTGCAAGAATGAGATCCGGATTAATATCAGTAAATTTAAAAGTGTGCGCAAAAAAACCGATTAATGAACCAAGTATTCCTGCTACAAGTCCTGTTATAATCGTCAATTGCATAAGATTCATATGTGTTTTATTTACATTTTTTTCTTTTTCCAAAACATCCACCTCCATTTATATCATGTCCAGCATTACTTAAATTTGTGCATGATTTTATTTAAGGTGGTGAAATTTCCTATATTTTAGTACAATAGTGATAATGACGAAGAAGTTTTTCAAGTTAAAATAAATATATTTTAGTATACTTACGGTTCTTTCTGGGAAATATAGTAATAAATTCCTGAGGAGGTGGGGGCTTGAACATTCGTAATTGGATAGTAGGAGTTGTAGCAATCCTTGCATTAACTGGTTTAGCCTCAACATTAATACGTAATCCTTCTAGTCTACTTAAACAATTATTAACGATGGTTGTTATTACAGCATTAATTATTGTCATTTATAAAGTGTGGATGCGTAGGAAACCTAATAGCAAAGATAGTATCGCATATGCGAAAGCAGTAAAACTATCAAAAAAACGTAAGCGACAAGCTAATAAAACAGTAATCAGTTCGTCTCGAAAACGGCCACTTCGGAAAAAATCTACTGCTCACCTAACTGTAATAGAAGGTAAAAAAAATAAGAAAAAAGATCGAGCGATTTTTTAATAAGTCCACTTATTTAAAAAGTCGCTCGTTTTTTTACGCCCTCTTTCTATTAGTGTTGCTTTTTTTTCATCAGATAATGAGAACTCTGCGGTTAGACCATCTTCCATCGGAATAAATATGATGTCCTTTTCGTGTTTCCGAGATATATACCTCGTATCGTGAGCATCTTTCATCGTAATAAACAGTGCTTCGAAAAGGCCCAATCCATTTTTTATTATTCGTTTGGGTTGTTCTTCTAAATTTTGACTTAATTTCACTCCAATAACTGGCCTGGATCGTCTTCCATTCTCATTTTCAAATAACCATATTGGGAAATTACTAAGTAATCCGCCATCGATCACAATACTTGTTCCTGCAAGCGAGCGGAGTTTTATAGGTTCGAAAAAAAACGGCAGCCCACAACTCATTCTAACAGCTCGGGCAACGGGAAAAGTCTCTTTAGGTATTCCATATTGATCTAATTCATTTGGCAAGACAACCATTCTCCCTGTGGATAAATCAGACGCTATTAATCTTAATTTATTTTCTGGTAAATCGCCAAATGTATAGATTCCTTTTGCAGCTAACTTTTTACTTAACCACTCTTCCAGTGCTTCTCCTCGATACATACCCATACGCCAGTATAATAATAGCCATTTTGCAATTGAAAATGGGAGCAATGTGTTTCGCGCATCTAAAAAATCCTTCATGTCTGTTTCTTCCATGATTGATAATATTTCTTTACTCGTATAACCAGCAGCAATAAAGGCTGCCATAATGGCCCCTGCGCTTGTGCCAGCAACTTGTTTAAAAACAAAACCTCTTTCCTCTAATTCCTGGTATGCACCAATAAGGGCAAAACCTTTTATTCCACCACCCGAAAAAACACCATCAATTTCCACGCTGTCATCCCTCTTTTCGGAAAGCTTTATATATTTTTAATTGTTTATTGTAGTATTTAGAACAAAAAACAGGCCTTCCTATAAAGGAAAGCCTGTTTTAATTATTTATTATAGTCCGCACTTAAGTTGGGCATTACAGTTATCACATGTGTTACATCCACCGATTTCTTTTACTTGTCCTTTTCGACATACTGGACAAGTATTACCGATTTCAGAACCAATTGTAACACTTGTAGAACGAAGATCTTGGATTGTATCAACCAAGACAACTGGTTGCTTAAAATCTGGTTGTTTGAACTCTAGTTGTTCGCTTTTTTCCATTTGATTGTCTTCAGCTTTTAAAGTCAATACTTGTGAATCACGGCTTCCATCTACATAGACAGTACCGCCTTTTGCTCCACCTTTGTATAGACGTTCGTATACTTTCTCCACTTGTTCAACAGAATATCCTTTAGGTGCATTTACCGTTTTAGAAATAGAGCTATCAATCCAACGTTGGATTACACATTGAACATCTGCGTGTGCTTCTGGTGAAAGGCTCATTGCAGTTACAAACCAGTTTGGTAAATTATCTGGATCTACATCTGGATTGCTCTTCAAGTATTCTTCCACAATATCTGCTTTTACTTCGATAAACTTACCAAGTCGTCCACTACGGTAATAAGTGAAAGAGAAATATGGTTCTAATCCAGTTGAAACTCCAACCATTGTTCCAGTGGATCCTGTAGGAGCAACAGTTAATAAATGAGAGTTACGGATTCCATTTTCTAAAATTGATTTCTTTAAACTTTCAGGCATTTTTTTCATGTAACCAGTTTCTGTAAATGCTTCTCGTAGACGTTGTGTTTCTTCAGGTGTTTCACCTACTAAGAATGGGAAACTTCCTTTTTCTTTCGCTAATTCAACAGATGTTTCATAAGCAGTAATCGCAATCGTTTCGAACACCTTGTCCACTAATTCATTTCCTTCAGGTGATCCGTATTCTTTCTCACAATAGATTAATAAATCAGCGAGACCCATAACACCAAGACCAACACGACGTTCGCCAAGAGCCTGTTTTTTGTTTTCTTCTAAGAAATACGGTGTTGCGTTAATAACGTTATCTTGCATACGCGTTCCAATACGAACAGTTTCTTTTAACTTCTCAAAGTTAACAGTTTTATTTTCTTTATCTGCCATTTCAGCTAGGTTTACAGCAGCTAAGTTACATACAGAATATGGTGCAAGTGGTTGCTCACCACATGGATTTGTTGCTACTACTTTTTGACCATAGCTTTGTGCATTTGTCATGTCATTAGCATTATCAATAAAGAAAATACCTGGCTCTGCAGAGTATGTTGCGCAAATGTTAATTAAGTTCCAAAGTTCTTTCGCTTTTATTTTGCGATATGTGCGAACTTTGCATCCTAATTTTTCCCACTCACGAACGTCTCCAACTTTTTGCCATTCTTCATTATATATTTTCATTTCTTCTTCATTGTAATTTTCCACATCAGGGAAGCGGAGTTCATACTCAGCATCGTTTTCAACAGCTTCCATAAACTCTTTTGTTAAGCATACTGAAATATTAGCTCCAGTTAAAAATTCAGGATTATGAACTGAATATGTTCCACCATCCGCTAGTTTTTCTTCTGCTTCACGGAAAATAGAATCACTAAATCCACCAGCACCAGGGATATTACGGTAGTTTAGGATACCTTGGTACATAGCTTCTTCTGTCATTGTTAATGGTGTAAATTTAAGCTTGTCTTTTGCAAGTTTCTTAATTACTGGATCTGTTGTATTTTCAATTAAGAATTTCAATATATGTGGATTTTGCATTTTTGAAATAATAAATTCAGCAATATCAGGATGCCAGTCTGCAAGCATGATCATTTGTGCTCCCCGTCTGGATCCACCTTGTTCCACTAAATGTGTTAGTTTCGCAATGTCGTCAAGCCATGAAACAGAACCAGATGATTTACCATTTACACCACGTGCAAGTGTGTTACGAGGTCTTAATGTAGAACCATTTGTTCCTACACCGCCACCACGGCTCATAATTTCCATTACTTGCTTACGATGCTCAGAAATACCTTCTCTTGAGTCAGCAACAAATGGCATAACATAACAGTTAAAATACGTTACATCTGTATCCGCCCCTGCACCATATAAAACTCGTCCTGCAGGAACAAAATTTAAACTAGCTAATTCTTTATAAAATTTCTCGAACCATTCTTTGCGCTTCTCTTCTGTTGTTTCAACAGCTGCTAAACCAGTAGCATTTCTTTTGGCAATTTGTTCATAGAAGATTTCAAGTGGTTTTTCAATAATGTCTAGAGGGCGAACAATTAGGCCAGTCTCTCTTTCTTTTTCATCATCGAGGGAATTACGGTATTCATCTTCCACTAATACCTCAGCAACTTTGGATTCCCAATCAATTTTTTTAATGAATCCTAGTCCTCTTGCTGGGAATTTTGGATCTTCCTTAATTGTTAAGACTACGAAGTCTCCTTCTGTTAATGTTATTTTTTCAGTATCCTTAAATGCATAACGGTCAATCATGACAAGTCTAGATACACCTTTATGGGTGATCTTCATGTCTGGTGTAATAGGATGTACAGGATTGAACAAACGAATATCCTCATTGAGCCTTTCTACATTCAGGGTTAATTTATTAGTAGATGTAATAGACACTACTCCAACTCCTTCATACTTTACTCTTAATAAAAGTTACCACATATATATCCTAAAAATCAATGATTAAACACAATATGTTGAATATATTTTTCGGCAACCACACTACATATAGTAAAAATTAAACCACAAACCTTTTTTGTCAAATTTAAAAATAGTAGATATCGATAGAAAATGATAGATTACATGATAAAACCTCTCAAAATCTGCGGTTTTTGGACAATTTTTGCACTTGCGATAATCCATTCGTCTCCAAACATGCGATGTAATGCTATTTAGAAGCAAAATCATATAAAAGTGACTATTTATTAAAATCTTTTTTAGCAGAAAATCAATTATCTATAAAAAGATTTTGATTCAATACGTAATGATGCATATAATAGAGGTAGGCTATTAGTAGAAAGGGGAAAACAAATTGGGTTTTTTATATACCATACTTATCATATTAGGGGTATTTATTATCGTCTCCCTATTTAATTACTTCCAGCAAAAAAGAATCTTAAAAACATTAACAGAAGATGAATTCCGAGCTGGATATCGTAAGGCACAACTTATTGATGTTCGAGAAGCAAACGAATTTGATGCTGGACATATATTAGGAGCACGTAACATTCCAGTTACACAACTTAAATCACGATTGAAAGAAATCCGTCCAGATTTGCCAGTCTATTTATACTGTCAAAGCGGTATGCGTAGTGGAAGAGCTGCACAAATTTTACACCGCAAAGGTTATCGCGATCTCTCCCACTTACAAGGTGGATTTAAAAAGTGGACCGGAAAAATTAAAACAACAAAAAAATATAATAGTTAATCATCAGGCTGTCCCTAACATCATGTAGTGGACAGCCTTTTGTATAGATAGAAATGATGGACTTTATTTATTAGCTGAGTCTGAGACTCCAAACTTTTATCCGACATTTTACGATAATATAAAAAAACCAGATTACCGTAGTATCTGGTTTTTTTATATGTTACTGATAATAAATCCAATAAAATTTGAAGAATTGGGTATAATACGTAAAACCAACACTGAATTTCCCTTTATCTGCTAGGAGGATTTGTATGTCTATCAAAGTTAACTTTGACCAAACTTGGCAAGAAAGTTTTTTGCAAAAATTAGAGAATGATGGACCATGGGCAAATTATGATTTATTTAAATTAGCGATAGAGGCGGAAAAACATTTAAGCATTCCATCTTTTGAAGGATTAGTAGCACCAACATTTTTACCTGACCTCACCCCTCTTCCTCATCAATTAGAAACTGCAAGACAAGTAGTAGAAAACATGAATGGAAAAGCAATACTTGCAGATGAGGTTGGTTTAGGGAAAACAATAGAAGCAGGTCTCATATTAAAAGAATACATGATTCGTGGACTAGTAAAGAAAGTTCTAATTCTCGTGCCAGCCTCTTTAGTATCCCAATGGGTACAAGAACTAAATACTAAATTCTATATCCCTGCAATTGGACAAAGAAAAAGTTATGTATGGGAACAATATGATTGCGTTGTTTCTTCCATAGATACTGCTAAACGAAGCCCTCATCGAGAGATTATCGCTGAACAAGATTATGACATGGTCATTATAGATGAAGCTCACAAGTTGAAAAATCATAAAACTAAAAACTATGAATTTGTTCAAGCTCTCAAAAAGAAGTTTTGCTTACTATTAACAGCAACCCCAATTCAAAATAAAGTAGAAGAGATTTTTCATCTTGTATCATTATTAAAACCAGGTCATCTTGGTAGCCAAAGTGGATTTTTAGAAAAATATAAGAATCAAAAAATATCCATGCAAGATGATCAATATCTAAAAGAACTAGTTAATAAAGTAATGATTCGAAATCGACGTGGTGATACTGGTATTGAGTGGCCGGAAAGAATTGTAGAAACTATTCCAATCGACTTTACGTCGGAAGAACGTGAATTGTACGATTCTATTGAATCTCTTAAAGAATCCGTATCCGGGTTACCAGTACATGGATTCTCACTCGTGACTTTAAAACGAGAAGCATGTAGTAGTCGTGAAGCAGTTTTTCTTACTTTAAAAAACATGTTAGCAAAACAAGAAAACCCTTCTCCAACTTATATTGAAAAATTAAAATTTATTCAAAGTAAGATCGAAGCAATCACACAAAATTCAAAAGCAGTTAAGGCGCTAGAACTCATACAATCAATTGATGATAAAGTAATCATATTTACAGAATATCGAGCAACACAATTATACTTACAATGGTACTTACAGCAAAATGGTATTAAATCCGTTCCATTTCGTGGTGGATTTAAACGTGGAAAAAAAGATTGGATGCGAGAATTATTCAAAAATCATGCTCAAGTATTAATCGCTACAGAAGCTGGTGGTGAAGGGATTAACTTGCAGTTCTGTTCTCATATTATTAATTTTGATTTACCATGGAATCCAATGCGCCTAGAACAAAGAATTGGTCGTATTCATCGACTAGGACAAGAAAATAATGTTCATATCTATAATTTTGCAATTAAAGATACGATTGAAGAAAATGTCCTAAAACTGTTATATGAGAAAATCAATTTATTCGAACGAGTTATCGGTGAACTAGATGAAATACTTACGAGACTAGATTGTAGAAATATTGAAGAGTATTTACAGGATATCTTCCTAAAATCACAAACAGAAGGTGAAATGAAAGTAAAAATGGGTAATTTATCTTCATTAATACAGTTTGCCGATACAATCCGAATGGAGGATGAGGCCCATGCTGCAGAAGGAAATACATCAATATCTTGAAACTTTCTTCACAAGTAACAATTGTACAATTGAAGAAAATAATGACGGGTATATGACAGTACAACTAACAATTGATATGGATAAGGCGCTAATGAATCGCCCATTTTATTGGACTTATTTGGAAAAGACCGGTGGGGTTCCAAATCCAATGAAAATAACTTTCATCACCAATGCTGAAAATGTACCAGCAGATTTAAAAGGTGAAGCGATTCATTTCGGCGCTCCAAGGCTTCATCAATTATTTGCTACTACGAAAAAATTATCTTCACATATTCGACTTTATGAAGAGCCTAAACGAATGGTAGTGAACCAACAGATTCCATTGCATCCTTGGTTATTACTTAACCTTAAAGTTTCTTATCGTTGTGACCGGAAACGTGATGTATTTCAGTCATACGGATTAAATTTAATTAACGGCACATTAATAGAAGACTTTTTCCAAGCTACAGAAGACCTGTCACTAACACCTAAAATACCGGATTATTGTTTTACTGTTTCTCCAATTATTAAACCAGCAAGTGGAATTAAACGAATAGAAAATTATGTTATCGGAAATATCCAAGGGAAAGAACACAAATGGGCTGAAGAAGCAGTTGCGCGCTGGAACGAAGATTTAACATTATTAGATCATTTTTATGAAGATCATGATGAAAAGCCTGAAACATATGAGATTGAAAAGCAAGCACTACAAGAACAATATGAGCCAAAAGTAAATATTGAAATTATTAATGGAGGTATTTACTACTTGGCATCAAACATGATAAAAGGCTAACCCCTTCCATCGTTTAGGGTTAGCCTTTCCTTTTAAACATCATACTAATGGATAACGGCAGTAGACCGAACCATTGAAAAATTGCAGGAGGCTTTGCCTCTTTCTTTTCCAACCGCAATTGCCTGCGTTCTTCTTTAGGAATTTCGAAATGTTTAACAAATGTTTCAGTAATGTACTTTATATAATCATTTGTTGACAAGATTCCCACCTACTTTCTACTATTATTAGAAAGTATGGACAATTCCTTATTCATTTCATACGCTTTAATATTAGTTCTGTTACCTCTTCCATTGTAAGAGTGGATGTATCAATAGTACAAGTAGCACATTCCTTATATAATGGTAAACGATTATGATACATTTGAGTTATTTCAGCTAGTGATTTATTTTTGAGTAATGGTCGTGTATCATCTTCAGCTAATCGTTCTACTACAACATTCGGTTCACACTCCAGAAAGAAAGTATTTCCTGTCTCTTTTAATAATTGACGATTCTCAGCTCTTAAAATAATACCTCCACCAGTTGTAATTACAGCATTCTCACTCACAACTTGTCTTAATACGCGTGACTCTACATTGCGAAAGTACTCTTCGCCATGTTGATTAAAGATCGTATTTATTGTTCTTTTTTCCTGTTCTTCAATAGTTATGTCTGTATCAATAACAGGGAGACCAGTTATTTGTCCTAATAATTGTCCAATTGTTGTTTTACCCGCTCCCATAAAACCTATTAATATGATTGGTCCACTATACACCTAATACCCACCTTTATTATTCTCTACTATGAAACTATCATATCACTCATCACAAAGTGAGACCATCATCCATTTTTATTTTTTATTAGCTCTGTTAAACTCTGTTGTTGATTTACGCTCCTGTACACTCGCTTTCCGCGGGCACGGCCTCAGCTAACTTGGCAAAGAAAACCGCTTTGCCAAGTGGATCTTCGGCTCGTGCTGTTCCCGCAGGAGTCTCGTGTACATCCGCTACAATCAACTAAATTGTTAATAAAAATGAACTTTAACAGAGCCTTTTATTAAACCATTTATTTGATTTTCATAATATTGTTTCATTTCATGCAGAAAATTGATTTTAGATATATAAACAATGGATATTTCTATTAATACAAAGAATATAATCATTGTAATGATTATAACGAGAGGATAGATTGACCCCTTTTGACAATCTAAAATCTTCTTTACCTCCTTTATTACTTCGGTATTTTAAAATGTGCTTGCTCTTTTATACCATTTTCAAACTCAACATTCAAAATGAGCCGCTGATCATCTTCGATAAAGTTCAAAAACACGATATGGTGTAATACGATTTCATGCCCTCTATCATTGACCCTTCTTCTCATCATGTTTCCATAAATCTCATGTGTATACATCATGTTATTCTTATAGATAAAGATGCGCTGCCTGCGAACATCCACCTTTTCACTACCTTGCAGCTCGTTCCGTAATTGGATTAAATATAAATTCCATTCAAAATCCTCCTTCACCCGTACAGAATGGTCCAATTTTACATAAATGTGAAGAAGAATTGGTATCATGAACAATACTGCCGAGACAATCATCAGTGAAATAATGGATTCTAAGAGTGTAAAACCAGCTTGCTTATTCTGTACAGTATTCATATTCTTCATAAAATACACAAGCCCTCCACTCACCATTTACTTCTTTCAGTTGATAGTGGTACTGCACCCCTCTAATATATCTATCCTCCATAACATTAGATTCCGTATCCAATTCTAATTGTTCATACAATATCCGAAAAGCGGTTAATTCCTTTTCAGAATCTCGTAAATTGGAAAGCATAGTGATCATGATGGGAAGTAATGAAGCACATACTATAAACAACATGGAGATGGAAAATATTGATTCTATCAACATATAGCCAGCCTCATTCTTCAAAGGAAAACCTCCCACTTCCAATTCTCAAACTCAGTCTTACTGGCTGTGAGTTTATTTGGAAATCGATTGTGCCAAAATGAGATACAGTCCCTTGTGGTGAAATCGAGAATTTATTGATGGTTGCTTTAGTGATAAAACAATTGTTGGGTAAATGTTTATAGAAGAGTACTTCTTTCTTTCCTGTCTCAGCTTGATAGCGATTATTTGTAATATGAAAACTTACAGTAACAGGTTCTTGCCGATTAATTGCAAAAGCATGGGCATAGTATAAGTCAGTCTGTAATTGAGCAATAAACGTTCTTTTTTGTACCGTTTCCCAGAAACTATTCCAAGCAATTACACTTGTTGAAAGTATAATGGTTGAAATAGTGATGACAATTAATACTTCTATCAATGTAAAACCTTTTGAATGATTGCTCATTGCTTAATCGAGACAACTCCATCCATCAATTCTAATTCAGCTCCATTTGGGCACTCTCCTCCAACTTCTTTTTCCATAAAATCTTCTAATTCTTCTAGACTTTCTGGATAACGGTATTTATCCATATGGAAGAGCTGTACCTGACTTTGTAGCATATGAACCAAAGCCTCACAGCCTTTATTATTTACACTATTGCTTTGTTTCGAAATATTAGGTAACGCAACAAGTAAAATAACGGATATGGCAAGTAATACGATCATCATTTCCATGAGGGTAAATCCTCGTTGGTTGAACAATTGAATTTTATTCATTACGTTTTCTCCTTTTTATATGTTTTCGATTAATTGAAACATAGGTAAAAAAATGGCCATGTATATCAAGATGATTAATAACCCGATGAAAAGGAAAATAATCGGTTGTATTAGTAAAAAGAGTTTCGTTAATTTCTCTTCTAATCTTTCAAAGCAAACCTTACTATAAAATTGCAACTCACTATCTAATCTCCCATTGTACTCACCATGTGCAATAATACTCGCTAAATCCTTTTCAAAAAAAGCGAATATAGAGAGTGCGTCTGATAATTTTTTTCCATTAATAAGTTGACTCCTCAAATCAGTAGCCATCTCATGCAATAACGGAAGGAATGTTTGCTCTCTCATAATCGTAATAATTTCACTGAATGAGTAACCACACCTTAATAAGCTGCTCCATTCACGTGCTATGAAGAATGTCTGATAAAGCGTGTAATAAGATCCTATGAATGGGAGTTTCGAAAAAAATGTAGCAATCGAGACAGCAGATTTTTTTTTGACACGCCACTTACATATAAAAAAAATCAACAATCCTAGTAATAAAATAAGGAGTAAATAGTATGGGAGAAAAGACAATACTTGAAGGCTAAATGATGTATGGGAACCGTGGTTGTGTGCCATAGAAGTATAAAGTATTTGTATACGCGGGAGTAATAATGTGTTTAATAATATAGTTACGACGAACAAAGTGAGGAGCAATATTAGCGGATATTGGAGTAATTTTACTAACTTTTTCTTCCCTTCTTCCTTTTTCAGTAAATACGATCCTGCTTCCTGTAAGGTTGTGGAGATATATCCGTGTTTTTCAGCGAAATAAATTTGTGTACAGACCTGTTTATCAAAATGATTTCTTAAAAGAACTTGATATATTGAATCTCCAGTTTGCAAATCATGTATCATTGAATTCAATATACTTTGGTGGAATCGCAGCTTACTTAAAAGACTTAAAACCTCTAGCAGGTTAAATCCGTTATTTAACATCTCACTACATCTAATGAGAAATATACCCTGTTCTTTTAAGGTCATTTTTTTCTTCCACAATCCAGCGACCATATTCTTCTGCTGAAATATACCCAAGTGCAATCCCCTTTCTAATCAAGTCTTGGAGTTTCGCATAATTACTTATACCTCCCTTCCCTTGCGTAAGAGCAATTGATTCTTTCAATGAGTCACCGTACAGAATTTCAAATATCCCTGTTCTCGCTTGCCTCATTTTTAAACAATACTTCGAACAGGCATATCCACAATAAGCACAATTAATCGTAACAAGTCTTTGTGCTGTAATTGCTAAAAGTGTTTGCTCCATCTCTTGAGGTTGAATTCCTAATTCAAGAAGACGATAAAGTACTCCCTCTGCACTTCTAGCATGAATACTGGACAAAACAAGATGTCCAGTCATCGCCGCTCGAATTGCAACTCTTGCTGTTTCTGCATCGCGAATCTCACCGATAAGTATGACATCTGGATCATGGCGTAATATAGCGCGTAAGCCATTACTATAAGTAATTCCAGCTTTTTCGTTTACTTGGACTTGTAGTAAATTTTCCGTTTGTCTTTCAACAGGATCTTCCAATGTTACAACATGCCTATTTAATGTAGAGGCTGAATACTCTGCAAGTGCATACATCATCGTAGTTTTTCCGCTTCCTGTAGGACCGCTAAATACTAACATTCCATGAGCTTGTCCCATAAAGGTAGTAAGTAAGTTGGATTGGGATGGAAATAAGGAAAGTTTGTCATATGAAAGAGTTTGTTTCTGTGGAAGGATACGGATTACAATACTTTCTTTTAATTGAGCAGTTGGAAGGGTAGAAATTCGAAGGGCTATTCGTTTTCCCGAAACATTTGTTTCAAGAGAACCACTCTGAGGTTTTCGTTTCTCACTAATATCCATAGCAGCTAAGAACTTCAAATGAGAAATGAGACGATCGCCTCTTTCCAGTGATATTTTCTTCACTGAAAATAATCTCCCTTGAATTCTATACTGTACGACATATCCATGTGTATAAGGGATCAAATGGATATCTGTAGCGGAATCATCAAAAGCATTTTTTAATATTTGTTCTACTAGCACCTCGGTAATCATTTATGCATAAAGCACCACCTTTCCTATTTATGTTACATATATGATTCGACATCTTTCATCATTCTCCTGCTACATTTTAAAATATATTATTAATTCTTGTTTTATTGAGGTATAATATACGTGAATACATGTGAATATCACGTATTCGTCACAATCTTATCTTCTGATATATTTACTTTTTCAAACAACTTCCTTTATAATAAGGAATTGATGGACACTGGCTACAAAGGAGGGATACATATGGATCGTATGTACAGAGTATTAGGATTCTGGACTGGTATTATGGCTATTATGTTTTATTTAGGACACATGGACAAAACGGCATTATTGTTTCTCGGACAAACTGGATTTTTTGTACTATTAAGTTACTTAAAATTATCTGAACGGATGTATATGTATGTATTTGGAGCATACTTAACCGTATTTTTCGCTGGATTTACATACTATACATTATTCCTAATGCCTCCGGGTGGCGGACTAAGCTAATCCTTTAAAAAACTGTTCCCTATTTGTTGGAACAGTTTTTTATTTACAATTTTTCGAAACCTTTTTATCCGTCACTCGTATATAAAAATATGTTAAAAAGAAAAGAGGGAAATCATGAGTAACACAATTTTAAAGGTAGACAATTTAACCAAAACAATCGGCTCTAAGAAGATTGTGGATGATGTCAGCTTTGAAATCCCTAAAGGGGAAATATTCGGTTTACTTGGTCCAAATGGTGCTGGTAAAACAACAATTATTCGGATGATTGTTGGACTGATTAACAGAACTGGTGGAAAAGTAAACATCAATGGTCATGACTTAGATACGGATTTCAATGGTGCACTCAATGAGATTGGGGCAATTGTAGAAAATCCTGAATTTTATGGTTATATGTCCGGTCGTAAAAATTTACTGCATTATAAGCGGATGTCTAGAAACGTTATCACAGATGAAAAATTAAAAGAAACAATCGAGCTGGTAAAGTTGGAACATGCGATTGATCAAAAAGTAAAAACGTATTCGTTAGGTATGCGCCAAAGACTAGGAGTTGCACAAGCAATTCTACATAGTCCTTCACTTCTCATACTGGATGAACCAACGAATGGCTTGGATCCATCAGGTATAAGAGAGTTCCGTGATCACTTACGTCAACTTGCTGATAATGGAACTGCAGTTTTAGTTTCATCCCATTTACTTTCTGAAATGCAGTTAATGTGTGACCGCTTTGCAATTATCGAGAAAGGGAAGTTACTTCATATTGAATCGATGTCAGACACGACAAATATGGAAGAAACCCTTCTCCGTGAAGTTACATTTACTGTTAATAATTGCGATCAAGCCATCGCATTACTTAAACAGTCCTATGATAATGTAACGAAGAAAGACGATAATCAATTTACAATCATGATTGATTATAACTCAATAGCAGAAATCAATAAAACACTCGTACAAGGTGATATACACGTTTATGAAATTTCTAGTGTGAAGAAAACATTAGAAGATCGCTTCATGGAAATCACGAATGCTGCAAAAGAGGTGAATGTTTGATGATTGGTTTAATACAAAATGAATTAATGAAGATTTTCTCTAAAAAAAGTTCATGGATCTATATGATTATACTTTTCGTACTTGCACTAGGCGGGGCAATAATTTACTTCTTTATCATAAATAAATTCCCGGAAATTGGATTTGGGACAACAGAATCTACTAGTACATGGCATTACATGAATAATATTGTGTATGGTTTAGGTTCACTCGTTACCTTATTTAGTGTAATTGTTGCTAGTGCCATTGTAGCAGCGGAATTTTCTTCTGGAACGATAAAGCAATTAATGATCCGCCCACATGCTCGTTGGAAAATCTTATTATCAAAGTACATTACAGTTATCCTATATGCATTAATGCTATTAATTAGTTTAAATGTTGTAGGATTTATTATTGGTTCCATTTTCTTTGGATTTGGAGATTTCAACGCTACAACCACAGAAATTGGATTATCAGGAGAATTTGAAGTTGCCATTGGTGCTCAAGCTCTGAAGAAAATGTTACTATTACTTCCTAGTTTGGTTATAACAGTTACTATTTCTTTTATGCTCTCCACTCTATTTAGAAGTCAAGCTTTGGCAGTAGGTGTCGGTGTCGGTGTATTATTCATTTCAAGTACAATTGGTCAAGTAATAATTTTATTACTAAATTTCGGGAAATTAACATGGTTGAAGTATTTAATCTTCCCACACTTGGATTTATCAATTTACGCAATAACTGATACATTAGCAGAAGGAGTAACAGTTGGTTTTTCTGCAGTATTGTTGCTCGTGTACTATGTTATTTTCATGACGCTTACGTTCTTGTTCTTCCAAAAAAGAGACATTGCATTTTAACAATAAAAGCTTCTGTGCATTTCTGTGCACAGAAGCTTTTATATTTATAGAAACGGATTGGATTCTTTTTCCTGCTTGATGGTAGTTGCTGTTCCATGACCAGGTAGAACGATTGTATCATCAGGTAGTGTGAATAATTTACTCTCGATACTGGTAATTATTTGTTCATGATTACCACCAGGTAAATCTGTTCTTCCGATACTATGATGGAATAACGTATCACCTGCGATAACTATATTTGCTTCCTTACAGTAATAAGAAATACTTCCAGGTGAATGCCCTGGAGTATGGTATGTGCTAAATGAAAAATCACCAATATTTAGCTTACCTTCTTGAGAGATAATCTTATCGGCTGGGTTTACTGTAATTTCAGCACCAAAGAAACTAGATCTATTCAAAGACGGATTTGTTAGCCAATCTTCTTCAAGTTCATGTATATATACTGGAATCCTCCAACGATCACGTATAGCATCAATTGCACCGATATGATCAAAATGAGCATGTGTCATTAAAATGGCTTTAGGTGAAAACTGCTGTTCTTCTACATACTCAACTAGCTCTCTACCTTGCGCTCCAGGATCAAATACGATGCAATCATTATCCTCATTATAAAGAATGTAACAGTTTGTTTGTAATGGCCCTAACGGAATTTGCACCCATTTCATTCTACATCCCTACTTTCATTACTAATATTCTCCATTTTACCATGTAAATGTTTTAAGTTAAAAAATACACTTAAATAAAAAGCTAAGTTAAACATATACTACATTCATAGAAGTTTCACTTTTAATGACTCGACAAAGAACAAAAAAAGCTATAGAATAAGTTAGAGTGTATTGCCTTGACTACATAATAATTACTGAATTGATACAGAAGGGAGCTATTTATAGAATGGGTACTGCTATTATATTTCTTTTAGTTGCTTTACTTGCAGTTTTTGGCACAATTAGCGCATTAAAAAACAAAAACTTTCTTGGAATTATATTCGGTGCAGGTGCATTAGGAGTATTTGGTTTCTTTGCTATCATGACGTTAATAAAATTACCAGAATCACTCCCTCAGTAATTTTAAAAAGGGCTGTGTATAAAAAGTCCTAAAAATGAAACAAGTGGAGAAAAACTACGTTTTTCTCCACTTGTTTTTTTATTCTTCTCATTTTTTCCACGATGCATTTTACTTAATTAGGGATATTCTTATCCCTTTTTGTAAATCGAGTACCTCTTCCAATTCGAATCCATATAAACATTTTAATCCGTCAGGTGAACATGATAGTGGCTTGTTCTCCATATTCTCGAATTCTATAACATCTTCCCCTACCACAAGGTCTAGGCTGATTAAGTTATACCCATCTGTATATAAATCAACACTACCATGGTTAAGTGGAGCAAAAGTAAGAAATTTAGACTGTGTTGAAACAAAATCATAGTACGGAACTTGCCAATCTGAATATTGAGTTAAACTGGGAATTGATAATTCGAATAATAACTTAGAAAAATCCTGCGTATAAAACGAATATTGTAAAGTGGATTGTATTTCGTCAGGTACCGTAATTACCATTACAGTATCTGAAAATGTATCATACCGAAATACTTCTTGCATTACACTCGAGGAATCATCTCGTTGGTTAAGAGATTTTCGTATTAATGGAGCAAAGAAGGACATTTCTTCTTCCGCCCAACTTTGTATTAAAATATCCTCTTCGCTTAACCATTTATAAAAAGGCTGGATATTATCTATTTCTTCCATTTGCTGATGGCTAACATTAATTTTATGAACTTTAAAAGTCCAGTCTTCATAAAAAGCTGTTGTCAGCATAATATTCGGATTAAAATCATTCCATTCATATGCAAGTTCAAATGACTCAATGGCAGTTTCAAATGTTATTTCTCCTTTATTATCCATAAAGTATACTTGGGCCAAGTGCCCATTAGGAGATGTATGTACAAAGATTTGTTCTTTAGATTCATGAATTAGCACGTTTACTATTGGAGATTCACTAGTGAGTATAACGTTAGTTTCTCCATTCATGATGTTATGTTTATTCAAAATATATTTACCTTCGCTTGTAAAAGAATAAAGAATATGGTGATTATCTAACCAACCATACACTCTTTCAAATTGATCTTTTGTAATATTAATTGGGATAATAGAATGAATCTTTTTCATGGATATCGAGTTGTCTTTTAATGGGTGAGTAGAAGGAGGTAAACTTGTCTGCTCGATTGTACATCCAACGAGTAAAAGAACTGAAATAATACATATTAAGATTGTAAAATTCCTTTGCACAAGTACCCCCCTTTTCTTCTAATCTGTTATGGAAGTTGAAAAAGAAACTCCATCAATATGTATTGAGGGAGTTTCTCACATTATTGAATCGAAAGCTTTTGATCTCTTTTTTCATAAAACCTTAATAAATCACCATAAATTATCTTATCTGAATACTCTAGCTCTTTCGTTGCTTTTTCCTGGAATGGTTCACATAAACTCGGTTCTATAGGTTCACCAGATATCGCTGAGAAACATGTGTTATTTGTAAAAACATATTCTTGAGTGATAAAACTACCATCCCGAAATATTACTGTGTTTGGATGTTCCTCAGAGAATACATCTCCACCAAATTGAATATCCCCTCTTGTATCAATACCGATTAAATTTAATAATGTTGGCTTCACGTCAATTTGGCCACTTACAGTTGAAATAACACTTCCGTTACCTTCGTCCGTAACACCTGGGATATGAATAATGAACGGGACTTTTTGTAAGTCAGCATTTACAAAAGGTGTAACCTCTTTCCCAAGATATTGTTGCATTGCCTCGTTATGATTTTCCGATATTCCATAATGGTCACCATATAACACAATAATTGAATTTTCGTAAATTCCTTGATCTTCTAATTCTTGAATAAATTCTTTCAAAGCTTCATCCATATATCTTACTGTTGTAAAATAGCGATTAAATGTTCCACTATTAGAATCGTATTCTGGAATAAGTTTATCTTCTTCATCTAAGTGGAAAGGATGATGGTTTGTTAATGTAATCATTTTTGTATAAAACGGCTGTCTCATCATTTTCATTTTTTCCACAGACTGCTCAAAGAAATACTTATCTTTCATCCCCCATGGCTCTTTTGAATTCTCAGGTGTTATCTCATAATCAGCTGCAGAATAATAGTAATCATAGCCTATAGCTTCATACATAATATCGCGGTTCCAGAAGCTCTTATTATTTGCATGCATAGCTGAAGTATAATAACCCATGTCACGTAATTGATTAGCCATAGCGTTAAGTGTATTACCTGAGTGTGTAAAAAATACTGCACCTCTACTTAAACCATACATCGAATTTTCTACGATAAACTCAGAGTCAGATGTTTTTCCTTGTGCAGTTTGATGATAGAAATTATCAAAGTAATAACTATCCTTAATAAAATCATTTAAAAACGGAGTTATTTCCTGTCCATACACATCATTATTAATGACAAAGGATTGGATGGATTCCAGTGAAACAAGGATGACATTTCTCCCTTTCGCAACCCCAAACATCTCTGAGTTTGGTTCCACATAATTTGTTTCGATATAGTTTTCAATGGCTGCTAACTCACTGCTATCTGCAAGCGCTCTTTGTGCAGATGATTTAGATTGGAGAAAGACATCATATAAATGATAATTATATGTTCCTAAATTTTTAATGAGCATTTCACGATCAAAGGTTCTTGTTAATAATTGTGGGCGCTCTGTTTCTGCTAAACCAAGATTAAGAAACAACATGGCAGCAGCAATCAAAAAGTAAGCACGTCTGTTTAGTTTTTTTATCGGGTTAAGTTTTTCTGCATTCTTATACAATTTCATCAATGCTATTAACAAAACAAGATCTAGAAAATAAATAAAGTCATACCAGTTAATCTCTGTGATAGCACTTTCTTTTAAGTCGCCAAAATTACTCGTTTGAAACAATACAGGTAATGTTAAAAAGTCAGTGAAAAATCGATAAAACACTACATTGCTGTATAGGATGATACTTAAGATAATACTGACAGTGATAATATATCCATTCCGTAATGAGTCCCTTTTAAAGAATAACGACACACCAATTACAAAAAGAATAAAACTTAGCGGGTTTATAAATAAAATAAACTCCTGCATGATATTTTCAATCTTGATGTTAAAGCTAGTTTTATAGACAAAATAAGTTTTCAACCAGAGCATGACAATTGCGAATACCGGGATCAACATATTTGCCTTTTTTAACTTATTCACTAAAATAGCCTCCCTATTTAGGTGACCCTTATAAGATGTTATTCTTACATTTTGTAAATCGTGAAATTCTAATCAATATCATATTCCCTTTCTTTTTCAGACGCAATGATTAAAAAACACAATAAATCGACATAGCTTCATATTTCTTACCCTATATATAGACGAATAAACGCAGGCAAAAGTTTCAAATACTTGTCCATTAATTTAATTTTCACTTTTTAGACACAAAAAAAAAGGATAGCTGATTTCTCTCCTCTATCCTTCTTTATATATTTTATGTTAGTTTTTGTTTGCTGCTAACCAAGCCGCTCCAACTATTCCTGCATCATTACCTAATTGTGCGAAAACAAGTTTTGTAGATTGAGCAACAGGTTTAAATGTATACTTAACAAAGTATTCTTCAATTTTTTCCAACAAGATGTTACCAGCTTTAGATACTCCACCACCAATTACAACACGCTCAGGATTGAATAGACTGCCAATGTTTGCAATTGCTAGTCCTAAATGGTCCGCTAGTGAATCAACAGTCTCTAGCGCAAGTTGATCTCCAGCTTTTGCAGCATCAAAAATAGCCTTAGCTGTTAAATCATTGTTTTGTAAATATTGTCGTAAAGTAGAATCTACAGCACTACCTTCTAATTTATCTTTAGCAGTACGAACTATTCCAGTTGCAGATGCTAATGTTTCTAAACAGCCTGTTTTCCCACAATTACATTGATACCCACCGTTCGGAACAGAGGTAATATGTCCAATTTCTCCAGCAGCACCTTTTGCACCATGTACGATATCACCATTTACGATAACTCCACCGCCAACACCTGTACCGAGTGTAATACAAATTAAGTCTTTTGCTCCAAGTCCAGCACCCTTCCACATCTCACCTAGAGCAGCAACATTTGCATCATTTTCGATTGCAACAGGAACTCCAACTTGCTCTTGAACCAAGTCACGAAGATGAATTGTACCTTGCCAGCCTAAATTCACTGCTTCAAATAGTAACCCTTCTTCTGTATTAACAGGGCCAGGAGCACCAACTCCAGCAGCTTTTAATTTTTCCTTTGTTTCGTTTAACTCAGTAAGTTTTTCGCTAACTGCAGCACCAATATCAGATATGATTGTTTTCCCCTGATTTTCAGTATTTGTAGGTATTTCCCATTTATGTAGAATATCACCTGCTTCTGTTACGAAAGCTAATTTTACTGATGTTCCCCCAATATCAATACCTAATAACCATTTTTCATTGTTCATTTCTTAACCCTCTCTCTTCTTTTCCTCTTTTTTCATTTCATTACGCAATATTGCAAGACCTAATTGAAGTTCTTCTATACTTATAAAATGATGAAAGTATAGTTCTTTTAATTCGGATTCCATTATTTCTAAATCCAACATTCTTTCACCTATATAGACGATTGTACCAAATTTTTTAAGTAATTGCTGTACATCATATACTGAATTCAACCAACACACCACACTAGGATTGACTAATATTTTCTAGAAAATCTTTATATTTTTGTTCATTTGATAACGAAACTGCTTTTTCTACGTGTTCTTTTGCTTTATCGTAATTTCCTTCATCATAATATAATAATGAAATATTGAAATGAGCTTCATGGAAATTAGGATTAAGCTCAATCGCTTTTAATAAATGCTGTTTTGCATCATCATATTTCTGTAATTGAATTTCTAAATAAGACAATTGAAAATATGTAACCGCGTTTCCTTTTCCATCGGCAATATAATTAGAAGCAAATTCATATGCCTCATCCACATTACCCTTTTCCATTTTTTCTTGCAATTGTGCATTCACTACATCTGGTCGATCTATTTGATAACCAATAAACAGACAGCCAACTGTAATAATTAGTGTTCCTAACAATGCAATTCCTTGTATTTTCATATTCCGTTTTTTAGGAAAATTGACGATCGCAGTCGCTAAAAAACCACCAATTAATCCGCCAATATGACCTGCATTATCAATACCTGGTACAGTAAAGCCAAATACTAAGTTAATACCAATCATAATGATGACATTCATTCCCATTGTTCTAAAGAATAACGGGGTGTTAACAACAGCTAAGTATAAAAGGGCTCCAAAACATCCAAAGATAGCACCGCTTGCACCAGCTGATAGATTAGGACTTAATATAAAGCTAGCTAGTGAGCCGATGAATCCTGAGAATAAATAAATCCAAATAAAACGTGTATGCCCAAACATTTTTTCAACTGCAGTACCTAAATAATATAACGCGAGTGTATTCATGACAAGATGTAAGAATCCAATATGTAAAAAAACTGGCGTGATAAACCTCCACCATTCACCTTCCATGATTAAGGGATTATATTTGGCACCAAATTGAATCAATGTTTCTGAGTTTGTACTCCCACCCTTCGATTCTAAAATTAAAAACATTACTACTTGAATCGCCATTAAAATATAAGTGAATAACGGTTTGGAATGTTCAAAAATACTACGTTCTTCCTTCTCTTGCATTACTGCCTTTTGTAGGACTG
Source organism: Lederbergia graminis (assembly GCF_042655485.1). Taxonomy (NCBI): domain Bacteria; kingdom Bacillati; phylum Bacillota; class Bacilli; order Caryophanales; family Bacillaceae; genus Lederbergia; species Lederbergia graminis. The sequence goes on along the minus strand of NZ_JBHSMC010000001.1, from coordinate 10,515 downwards.
CTTGCCTTAGTACAAATATCTCTGATTCTTCATATTGATCTTTTAAGGTAAATTCAAGTTTCCCATTAGTCAAACTTTCAATTTTTGCTATTGACTCGTCCAAATTATCTCTAGTAACTAAGAGGGTAGAAAATTTTGTTTTACCTGGTTTTATCGTTAAGATATTTTCGAATGTATTATTCGCTTCATCTACAGGTGGATATGGAGAAACGTATATGTTGAGGATGTTAAGTTCTCGTAAATACAAATGTTTCCGTAATTTCTCTGCTTGTACTAATGCCATTTGTTGATCTCTTTTAACAGCATTCGCCCAATCTAAGTTTTTTTGAACTAAACGAATAATTCGTGCCTGTTTATTTTTTGGATTTTCAAACCACATCTCTGTTTGGTTTTCATTTACCCTTATGAGTCGATAACCACTATCATTAATAAAAGAATAAGATAGTATCCATTGTAAGAAATGTTCACGCTCTACCAATACAATTTTCCCCACTTTCTACATTCACAAAGAAGTATCATAAAAAAAGAGCACCTAGATACATGTATTCCTTTGCCTAATTAATTATATATACTTTATTTTAACTTCTAATACTGGGAATACACTACTAGGATGCTCGTCTATTTTTTATTTACCAAAAACTGACCCGATCACACGGTCTTTAACTCCTGGTATTTTCATTACTGTATTTACACTAAGTTTACTTAAATAATCGTTACTTAGTGCCATATCTAATAATTTATAGCGATATTTATATGCAGCTCCAAGTGCAGTGCCAACCATCAGTAATGTTAAGCTTGTTTTCATCATACATCCCTCCTATGCTTAGAATGACTTGATAAGGAGGAATTATTCCGTAAAGCTATTGCAGTCTATAATTTTCATTTCTGTTATTATTTTCATGACTGGTAAATCAAATGACTCGATTGGAATCTCATCTAGTACTTGTTCTGAAAAGGCAAGAGCTAATGTTCTCCCAGTAAAATCACTTAAGTACCGATCATAATAGCCACCACCAAATCCCAAACGATATCCTTTTACATTAAATGCAAGCCCAGGAACAATCATTAATTTAATTTCATTTTTGGGGATTTCTTTTGTTTCATCGTTTTTAGGTTCTAATAAACCATGATAGATAATTTCCAATTGCGCAAACGATGATATTTCCTTAAATTTCATTTCCCTTGTTTTCGGGATACATTTTGGTACAACCATTCTTTTCCCTTGTTCCCAGCCTTTTCTTATTATTTGTCTTGTATCTACTTCAGGAAAATTGGAAACTGTAATGGCAATTGTATCCGCTTCTTTCCATTCATTTGAAGAAAAAAGCGTTTGTGCAATCTGATATGAGTAATGTTCATATGTAACTTGATCCAAATTATTCAATTGTGCTTTCATTTGGTTTCTTAAATTCGCTTTATTCACCATCACCACTCCATTGTTCCTCTATTATAGCAAAAAAGCCAAAAACACTATGGAAGAGTGTTTTTGGCTTTTGTTCGATTATTTATTTAGTTTCACGGTGCAAAGTAACTCGTTTTTCTCTTGGGCAGTATTTTTTAAGCTCAAGACGGTCAGTAGTAGTACGTTTATTTTTTGTTGAAATATAATTACGCTCACTGCATTCCGTGCAAGCTAAAGTAATATTAACACGCATGTATTTCCCTCCAAATCTTCAATGCATTCTACACTATTGATACGACTTTTCTATAATAGCACTATTTTTTGAGAAATGCTAGTGGATTTTTGCTGAATTACTCGATTCAGCATATCATTCATAGAGGATAGACGCAATCTATGGTATAACTAGTATATATCATGCAACTGAGGTGAAACATGGATACGATTATCATTATTTTATTAGCAGCTTCCATCATCCTTTTTATTATTTCCTTCTTACAACCAGATAAAGTTAAATCGCTGGAAAAAGAAGTAGAACAACTTAATATGACCATATTACAAGAGCAATACTTGGTAAAAAAACGATTAAAAGTATTAGAAGAAGAATTGTTAATGGAGCAAGGTGTTGATATAATTTCTCGAAATTCACTAGAACCAAACGAAATCTTAAAGAATCTTGTTATTGCATTACATAAACAAGGAAAAAATGTACACCAAATTTCAAAACAATCCTCCTTACCATTGGAAACAGTAAAAACTATTATCCACCAAACATTTGGGAGGGTTTAATAAGTGAATCGAAATTCTACAAGAGCATTTGCATACGGTTTATTACTTGCAAGTATTCTTTTATTTGTTTATAAACAATTTCTCCACGAAGAACAAGCTTCCGATAAACACGAAGTAAAAGCGGGTTATATAGAAATAGAAAAAAGTGAATACGAAACATTGAAAAGTGATATAAAGCATTGGAAATCTCAATATGATGCATTGGTAGCAGAACAAAAAGAAGCAGAGAACAAAAAGATTGAAGAAAAAGCAGATGAGCAAGAAACCGGACAACAAGAAACAAAGGAAGCAACACCTGTTCATTATATATTAACTATTCATGCAGGTATGTCTTCCAATGATATTAGTAAACAGCTAGTAGAAGTTGATATTATCGACAATGCAAAAGAATTCAATGATTATTTAGCTAACCAAGATTTGCAACGCTATATTCAAGTTGGAACGTATGAATTACATACTGCAATGGAAATAGAAGAAATTGCCAATATTATTACAAAGAAAAAAGCAGGTAGCTAATACCTGCTTTTTAATTTTCATTATTTTCTTCTTGATTATCAGATGTTTCATCATCTTCATTAGAATCTGCATTGTTATTTGCTCGTTCTGCTTTTAAATCAAAATATGCTTTTAGAACTCTTTTTCCAATTAATGAGTTGATTCCAGTATCATTATACCCATCAAGATAAGCTGAAGGAACGACAACTGAAAATGCGATTTCCGGGTTTTCAAATGGTGCATAGCCGACAAGTGTCAAATTCCATACTTTTTTACCTTGATCATATGTCTCAGCTGTTCCTGTTTTACCAGCAGCACGATATTTACGATATGGTTCAGCATCAAAAGCACGACCTGTACCGATAGAATTATTATGAAATACACCCCACATCGCATTTTGCACGTGTTCAATTTCTTTATCTGTTGCATCAATACGATTTAATACTTTCGGCTGAATTTCCTTCACTATCGGACCGAGTGTACCATCTCCATCGCCCGGTTCACGAATCTCCTTCACTACATGAGGTTCCATGCGGTAACCGCCATTTGCAATCGTGGAAATATATTGAGCAAGCTGTAACGTTGTATAGGAATCATATTGTCCAATAGCAAAGTGTAAAGCGTTACCTGCTACCGCTTCTTCAATATTTCCTTTATACCCTATCTGTTCCCCAGGAAGATCAATTCCGGTTCTAATTCCTAAACCAAATTGGCTAAAGTGATAGCGCATTTGATTAAATGACTTTATTTTATCCATAATTAATTGGCCAGGCTTATACTGTCCATCACCCATAGCTATTGCAAGTTTAAACATGTAAGAGTTAGAAGAACGTACAATCGCATACGTATCATTAATGTTCATTTTTCTACTAGAATTAAACCATGAACTCATAGTAGGTGTACTTGGGAGTACAATTGGTTCATCAATCAAGTATGAGCCAGGTTTAATAACTCCAGTCATGTAGCCCGATAAAACCGTAGCACCTTTTATGGCTGATCCTGGTACATATGCTGTCGTAAAATTCCCAGCAGCAAAGTCTTTAAAGGTATATTCATTGGTATCCTCATCTAATGAATATTGCTTACCTGATAACGCAAGTATTTCTCCTGTATGAGGGTCCATCACTGTCACAAATGCACGATCTAACAAATTAGTGCCTGGTTTCTCTTTTGAAGCTTTTAATTCTTCTTCAATAATTTTATCAATTTCCATTTGTAATTCCATGTCCATAGACAGTACGAGATCTTTCCCACGTTGACCTTCTTGAAGTAGTTCTTTTTCAAGGACCTCTCCAGATCTTGTTATATTCTTTGTTTTTTCTTTTTGTCCTCGAAGGACATCTTCATATTGCATTTCAATATAACTTACTCCTACTCGATCATTACGACTGTAACCTCTTGCTTCATAATAATCAAGCTTCTCAGCTGGTAAACCTGGCTTTACAATACCTAAAATTGTTTTCAAAGAATCTCCATATAAGTATGTACGATCCCAATCCATTGTTGTATCTACACCTGGGAGCATATATAAATGTTCACTCACAACAGCAAGTTCCTCTAATGTTACATCTTTATTCTTAATAAATTGTGGATCTAGAGCATATCCACTTGTCATCTCTCGATAAATAGCCAAAACTTCTAACTCGTCATCCGTTAGGGAAGCTAACTCTTCATCTGTAACTCGTTCGCGCTGTAATTTATATATTTCATTACTCTCTAGTGAGTCTAGTTCTTCCTCAGTTACTTTTGCTAGTGCTTCTTCTGGATGTTTCATTAACCAAAAGTCAACTTTATCCCGATGTGTAATGCTACCGGTATCCTTTTCAATCATTTGTGCTAACTTTTCAGCAGTTTCAAGTGTTTGTTTCTGATCAAATTTCTTTGGAGCTGTATACATAATAGCTCTTTGTGGCTCATTACTCACTACTTGAGTATGATTACGGTCATAAATGATTCCCCTAGGTACTGAAGTGCTTACTGTCACATCATCTGTCCGTTCAATTTGTCTCTTTGCATCTTCCCCATTCACAATTTGGACAAAACCCAATCGGAGAATTAATAATGAAAATAAAACAAATACAACAAAAAACAACATGTTCATACGAAACGGAACATGAGTTTTATTCTTATTCTTTTTTTTCAAAGCGGATCAATCCCTTCGCCTTCATACCTCCATTGTAAAAGAAAAATGGCTACTTTTCTACACTTAAATATCAACTATCCTTATTGGGGCTTTAATTTTAATAATAAAAATGCAGCTAACGTATGCCCTAATCCTAATATAAGTAAAAGAATTGGTATACTTTTTTCTGCTGGAAAAAAGTAGATTGCACCAATGAAAATTAAGATAGAAATGATTCTTCCGGTGTTTAGAAATGCTTCTCTTACAACTATATATTCTATTCTCATTTCAGCAGGCTTCCAAGCCTTCCCTATCACATCAAAAGTCATAGATGAATATGGAACAAGCATAAGTGGATAGGCAAGTCCGATTATCGTTGCATAGATTAACAGCCTCGTGTATGTAGGGTCAAATACGATTAAATAAATGGCTGCATATAATACGATACCACCGAATAGCATGACTTTTTTCCGTTTTTCCTTTTTTATCAGTTTTGTTGCTAATGAAAACATAATAAAGGACATTCCTGCATGTAAAAGACCAAAAGTACCTAGTGCAAGTTCATTATTTGTTTTGATAAAGACAAAAACAGAAATAACAAATAGAAATGTACCTTCCCTAAGACCTTGTACCAGATGTGCATTTGTAATCAATTTCCAGTTTATATTCTTTTTTCTTTCTTGATAAATCCTTTTGATTAAGTATTGGCCCGAAGAAGGTCTTCTTTTTAAATATAAGCTAGTCACAACTGCCGCTACAAATAACCCTAACGAAATAGAGAAGATTAAAGTGTAACCTATGTTGGAAGCAAAGCGTGTGATGATGAAACCTGCTGATATTGGTCCAATAATTCCACCGATAGAACTTAAAGCCCCCATAAAACCATTAAAAAAATCACGTGTATCTGGTTCAGTAATCTCAAATGTAAGTACATTAAATGCTAGCCAATAAAAGCCATATCCAATACCAAGTAAGGCGCCAAGTATGATTAAAAAGCTAGATGCACGTTCACCAAAAACAAGAACTGCAATGAAAAATAATGATAAGAAAACAACCCCTAGTCGAAGAACAATGACCCGATCTATTTTCTTTGCCCATCTACCTGCGACAAAAAAAGTGATTGGTTGCATTATTGTACTAGAGAGGTTGTATATAGCTAGGTCCATGAAATCCTTCGACTGTTTCCAAAGATATACGTTAACAAACGTATTAGATAATGCAATACTTAAAGCGTATAAACCACCAATTGTAAGTAATAGAATTAAATCACGAGATATTTCAATTTCACTGAACATTTTTTTGAAATTAATCATACACTACTCCCCTTTACTTCTATTTATCATTAGTGAAGTAAGGAGAATTATTCTATAAAAAAACGAGTTACTTAAAAAAGTAACCCGTTTTTTTTATAGTATTCACTTATTTATTTTGCTGCGTCGTAAAGTTTTTGAACTTCATCCCAGTTTACAACGTTCCAGAATGCGCTCATATACTCAGGACGACGGTTTTGATATTTTAAGTAGTAAGCATGCTCCCAGACATCAAGACCCAAGATTGGAGTTTTTCCTTCAGATAGTGGGCTATCTTGGTTTGGAGTGCTTGTAATTTCTAGCTCTCCATTATTTACTACAAGCCATGCCCATCCTGAACCGAAACGGCCAGCACCTGCAGCTTGGAATTCTTCTTTAAATGTATCAAAGCTACCAAATTTGTTATTGATTGCTTCAGCAAGTGATCCGCTTGGTGCACCTCCGCCATTAGGAGAAAGAAGAGTCCAGAATAATGAATGGTTTGCATGACCCCCACCATTATTTCTTACCGCAGTACGGATGGATTCAGGCACTGCATCAAGGTTAGCAATTAATTCTTCTACAGATTTACTTGCTAAATCTTCATGTCCTTCTAGCGCCTTGTTTAAATTAGTAACATATGTGTTGTGATGTTTTGTGTGGTGAATGTTCATTGTTTCCTTATCGATATGAGGCTCTAATGCATCATAACCATAAGGTAATTGCGGTAATTCATAAGCCATTATTAAATTCCTCCCTATGTAATAATTTTGAATCGTTCCACGATTCTTCATTACACATTCAGATTATCAAAAATGGTGGCTGTATTCAAATTTTTTGCTTACTATTTCCAAACTTGAAATAAAAAGTATGCAACCATAATAAATTGAACTACCGCCTTTACAGCAACACTACTAATAAACCCTACTACAGATCCTATCCCTATCTTTATTGCTTCCTTCCAGTTTGTACGATTTACTAGTAATTCTCCAGCTATTGCCCCGATAAAAGGACCTAGTAGTATACCGAACGCTGGAATAATGAATGGGCCAAATATTAATCCTATCGTACTTCCCCATATTCCCGCTTTGGAACCACCGAATTTCTTTACACTATATAAATTAGCAAAGTGATCTGCAATAAATAATAAAATGACGAACAAAATTTGAATCGTCCAAAATAGCCAACTCAAATCAGAAAAACTAAATAAAAAACCATAAAGAATGTACGCTCCTAATAGGAAGAGAACACTAGGTATTACTGGGTAAACTAGCCCAACAAACGCAACAACAATTAAAGCTATCACAAGTATCCAATACAATATTTCCATACAAATGTCACCATCCTGTTAAAAATTGAATCTCAAATAAAGAAATTGTCTATTAAAAACTTGAAAAATAACTATTAATCCATCTACACTATTGGTAGCAAGAGAAGGACGTGATATAGTGAGAAACATTTCGCTCTTACAGATATTTTATAAAAGCTTATATTCTTTTACGGATATCGCTAAGTTTAGGTTTCTAAGTATTGGAAAAACAATTCAATACGTATTTATTCTTATTTGTATATACTTTGTACCATCACTGATTAATTCCATTATTATTGAAAAAGATTCAACTAATCTTATACCAGATTTCGATGCTGGAAGTGTAGCAATTATGCTACCCATCTTCATTTTCTTTATGTTTGTGTTGAATACAGGAATCTTATTTCTAAAAGTATCTATATTAGCGTATATAGCAAAAGGATTAGCAAATCTATTAAAACGGAAACTACCATATCGATTAAGTTGGCGATTAACAGCATATAGCATCACCCTACCAACTATTATTTTTGGATTGGAGCCACTTCTCCCCTTTACTATTCCGTATGGATTTTTCATTGACTTAGCATTAACGTTTTTCTATATTTATGCAAGCATTAACAAGATGCCAGTAACAAAAAAATAGGACATATTATGACCGTTCTCTTCATATGCATAATATATAATAGGAAGAGGCGGGATAATAATGAAAAGAGTTTTCGTTCTATTCGCAGCAATCATAACAATGTATGCCATCTATTATGATTTAACTGCTGGTACACTCCCTACAAGTTCGGCACAACAATCTATTGCAGTAAACAATCCAGTTCAAATTGAAGACCCAACATATGAAATTATTAAGATACTTCCTGGTGATACAGTGATTTCTGTCATGGAGAAAATCCAGCAAGGACCAATTCCAGTATCAATCGATCAACTTGTAACAGACTTTGAAAAAATGAATGAAGGTATAAAACCAGAGCAAATTCAAATTGGAAAAAGTTATAAATTCCCTACGTACAATGAGTAGTAAACATAATTACTACTCATTGTGTTGTCAATTTATATAAAACACTGCTACAATAAACTATATCTATTAAAATAAAGATAGATTGATAATGTTTCATTTTTTATAAAGGAGAGAAAACTCTTGGGTGAAATAATACATCGTACAAAAACTCGTCCTGTCAAAGTTGGTAATTTAACGATTGGTGGCAGTGACCAAGTTTTTATACAAAGTATGACAATGACAAAAACACATGATGTGGAAGCTACAGTAAATGAAATTAATCGACTAGAAGAAGCTGGTTGTCAAATCGTTCGTGTAGCTTGCCCTGATGAACGAGCTGCAAACGCAATTTCTGAAATTAAGAAAAGAATTAATATCCCACTTGTAGTCGATATACATTTTGATTATCGTCTTGCTTTAATTGCAATAGAAGGTGGAGCAGATAAAATTCGGATTAACCCAGGCAATATCGGTAAACGAGAAAAAGTCGAGGCTGTAGTAAAAGCAGCTAAAGCTAAGGGGATTCCAATTCGTATCGGTGTTAATGCTGGAAGTTTAGAAAGACATATTCTAAAAAAATATGGATATCCAACAGCGGATGGGATGGTTGAAAGTGCCCTCCACCATATTCAAATTCTAGAAGAATTGGATTTTCATGATATTATCGTATCCATGAAAGCCTCAGATGTAAATTTAGCAATCGAAGCATATGAAAAAGCTTCACGCGCATTTGATTATCCACTCCATCTTGGTATTACAGAAAGTGGTACTCTCTTTGCTGGAACAGTAAAAAGCGCTGCTGGTCTAGGCGCGATTTTAAGTAAGGGTATTGGTAATACATTAAGAATTTCTCTAAGTGCTGATCCAGTGGAAGAAGTGAAAGTAGCTCGTGAGCTATTAAAATCATTTGGTCTAATTTCTAATGCAGCAACACTAGTTTCATGCCCTACATGTGGAAGAATCGAGATTGACTTAATTAGTATTGCAAATGAAGTGGAAGAATATATTCAAAATATTAAAGCACCAATTAAGGTCTCCGTATTAGGCTGTGCAGTTAATGGTCCTGGTGAAGCTCGTGAAGCAGATATAGGGATTGCAGGTGCCCGTGGTGAAGGACTATTGTTTAAAAAAGGAAAAACAGTAAGAAAAGTTCCAGAAGAAACAATGGTGGAAGAACTTAAGAAAGAAATTGATATCATGGCTGCGGAATATTTCAAAAAGCAAAAAGAAGAACAAAATGTTACGAACTAAATAACATTGGAGGAGCTATCGCTGGTGATAGCTCCTCTTATTTTATGGTACAATAAATCTATTATGTAGTAAGGAGAAATTATTCATGCAGAAACGTTTTGGAATTGACATAGATGGAACCGTTACTTGCCCTACTTCATTAGTTCCTTTTATAAATGAAGATTTTGGATTAAATATTACACTGGATGACTTAACAGAATATGAAATTGATGCAGCTTTAAATCTACCAAAAGATAAAGTTATTCAATGGTTTATCGATACAGAGCCTAGAATTTATGCAGAATCGCCACTAGCAGAGGGTGCAAAACCTGTTTTATCTAGATGGGTTCAAAACTATGAATTATATTTTATAAGTGCTCGCACCCCTAATCTATTAGACGTAACACAAAATTGGTTTAAGCAAAACGAAATCAATTATCATCATATTGAGCTAATCGGCTCGCACGATAAAGTCGCAACCGCTCAAAAACATCATATTGATTTATTTTTTGAGGATAAGCATGATAATGCAGTTGCTATTGCAGAAGAGCTACAAATCCCCGTCATCCTATTCGACACACCCTACAACCGCAAACCTGCACCAGAAAAGGTAATACGCGTATACAACTGGAAAGAAGCAGAAGCATGGGTAGAAAATTGGATACAAGATACTAATAACGAAAAATAAAAATCTCTTATTGTGAATGAAAGTGGCTGGGACAAAACGATTTGACCTGGATGTAAATCCGAACAATGTAAGTATAGCTATACCGCTTCGGAAATACACTTCGCTTTCCGCGGGCGGCTAATGAGCCTCCTGATATGAACGAAACTGTCAAGGCTCCCACTCAATATTTTGTAATATAGATTTTTGGG